>JAGWLG010000092.1 GCA_028864975.1 Thermoplasmata archaeon
TGGAAGGCGCTCGCCACCAGGAACGCGAGCATGAGGATGAGGTACATCGTGAAGATGTAGTCGGCGGAGGCCGTCACGATGGTGAGCTGCCCGTGGACCACACGATGGGGACCGGGCCACGTCTGAGGCCAGTAGATCAGCTCCCCGAGCCACTGCACCAGGACATCGTAGTAGGTGAAGAAGACGGGCAAGGCCGGAGGTGGCTTAGCCGGGAACGATGCTCCGAAAAGCCATGTCTTGAGATGGGCCAGGAAGAGCGGAGAGAACCCGAGCAGCGGCGCCGCGATCGCCGCGTAGGCGATCGCGATCTTCCAACCGAAGCCTCCCTTTGGGGGAGGCGCGGAGGGGGGGACCCCCTTGCCCGCGGACCTCGGCTCTGGGGGCGGCGGAATGTAGGCGCTGTACCCCCGACGTTGGGGAATGACCGCCGCGTGGGCGGCCAAGACGGGAAGGTCGGACAGCCTTCCCTCGAGCCTGGCGGTCTCGCCTTCGGTGGCCTTCGGGGCGGGAGGCACCAGCGCGGGGACCTCGGTCGTGGGCGGCTTTCGGGCCGCCTCCAGGGCCTCCCGGAGGCCACGGGGGACACCCCACGTGGGGACAGGCCGTATGGGGCGCACTTCGGTCGCGCGCGCAAGAACGCGTCGGGCGTGCCGTACCGCGAGGTACATCGCGAAGGCGCACACGGCGGCCACGGGGAAGACCCCCAGGGGGGTGGGCCAGTTCTCGAGGGCGGAGATGAGGTCGGCGAGAGGAAGGAGGAACAGGACGCCCGCCGTCGCGAACCCTATCGGGAGAAGGTGCCGCCGGAACCGCTCCAAGCGGCGCGGCCCCCCCTCGACGGGCCCCCGCTGCTCCGATCGATCCACCGGGTGCCCCTCCGACACGCCCGGGGCACGGGCCCCCTCCTCCGGTTAAATAGGCTTAGGCCCGAACGAACCGGGTACGGGTCACGCGGTCCTGAGGCCTCGCTCGGTCGGCCGTAGGGACCGAGGCCTCCGAGCGATGACCTGCCAGGAGCTGTCGGCCGGACCGGGTGGGCACGGGCGAGGTTCGAGGGAAGCATGGACGGAGGCCACCTCAAGTCCTGCCGACCGAACGCGCGAAAGCACTTCCTCGGGGGTGTACTCTCGGAAGGAATGCCACTGCCGCGCCAGGACCTTCCCCTGTCCGTCCGCGACGGTCGAGAGGATGTTGAGACGTCCGCCGGAGAGGTCGAAGGTCGCCTCGTCGTGGGAGACCTTCCCCTGGACCAGGTCGACGTGCTCTCCCAGGTAGTTCGCGAGGTACCAATCGCGGTGGTGGAGGTCGAGCACGACCCGGCCTCCCGGCCGCACCGACCGCCCCACATGTCGAAGTACCTCGACGTTCTGCCGGTCGGAGAAGTATCCGAAGGACATGCCCCACAGGAGGGCCGCGTCGAACACGGGGGGGCAGGACCACCGGCGCATGTCGCCACGAACAAGATCGACCACCACCCCGCGCTGCTGGGCGAGGAGCCGCCCCAGTCGAAGGACCTTCGAGCAGTCGACGCCCACGACCCGGTAGCCTTTCGCGGCAAGTTCGACCGAGACCCGTCCCCAACCGCAGGCCATGTCGAGGAGACGGGAGCCGGGAGGCAGGCGGAGGACCTTCTCCAGGAACGCGGCCGCCTTCGGGCCTTCCTCCGCCCGATGGGCCTCGGTCAGGAGGAAGAACCCTCCCTCCGTCCTCCACCATTCTTCCGCAGGGACCCTACGACGCTCCTCGACGAGCGGGGTTCTTCGAGCTGTCCCGTCCTTCACGTTCCGAACCGTCTCCTCCTCCGTTGGAAGTCGCGGATGGCGCGGAGAAAGTCGATCTTCCGGAGCCCCGGCCAGTAGACATCGGCGAAGTAGAGCTCGGCGTAGGCGACCTGCCAGAGGAGGAAGTTCGAGATCCTCTCCTCCCCGCTCGTTCGCAGGACCAGGTCGGGGTCGGGAAGGTCCGCGGTGTAGAGTCGCTGGCTCACGGCCGCTTCGTCGATCTGCTGGGGGGTGAGCTTTCCCTCGGCGACCTCCTGGGCGAGGGCGCGGATCGCCCTCAGGATCTCTTCTCGCCCGCCGTAGGCGAGCGCGACGTTGAACGTGTAGTCCGTGTAGTCCTTCGTCCGCTGCTCCGCGTACTCGATCGCGCGTATCACGTCGGGCCGCAGCAGCTCCCGGTTGCCGATCGCATGCACCCGGATGCGATGGCGATGGACGCGGGGATCGTCCCCCACCTTGCGAAAGTTCTCCTCGAAGAGGTCCATGAGGTCTCGGACCTCGGCCGGGTCGCGGGAGAGGTTCTCGGTGGAGAGCGCGTAGACCGTGAGGATGCGCAGTCCCACCTCCAGGCACCAGTCGAGGAGTTCCTCGAGCTTGTTCTTCCCGCTCGCATGTCCAAGGGAGACCAGGAGCCCCTGCTCCCGGGCGAACCGGCGGTTCCCGTCCATGATGATCGCGAGATGTTGGGGGACGGGCCCCGCCGCGCGGATCTCCTGCAGCAGTCGTGCCTCGAGCGCCTCGCGGGCCGCGTCCGCCAGCGTTTCGCCAAGTCGGGTCTTCTTTTCGGGCACGGTCGAGGTTCCCGTGTGGAAGGTCCCTGACCTGGGATAAGCGTTCGCGATTTGCTTGACCGGACCGCGCCCGAACGGCAGAGGTTAAGTGGGGACCCCCATCGGGTCCGCGTCCAAGGGCCCGTAGCTTAGACCGGCTGGAGCGCCCGGCTGATAACCGGGAGGTCCGGAGTTCAAATCTCCGCGGGCCCAAGTCTCCCTGACGACAATGGACATCTCGAGAAGCGGCCCCTCGCAGAGCTCCGCCTCGGTTACGACGGGACCTGTGGCGGGGTTTCAGGTCAGATGTTGAAGGGCGCGGCTAGGGGGTCTTGCGTGGAAAGCAAGGAAATCTGGTAGCTTACTTCGTGGACGCCTCTGAGGTGGGCGTCGGATCCTGCGCCTCCTCACTTTCGTCCTCCGTGAGGGGCTCGGACTCTTCCTTCCATTCAGCCCCCTTTCCCTTCTTCTCCGATTCCGTGCGCTTCTCTTCGCGCCTCTCCTGCCGCTCCTTGTTCCTCTTCCAGATCTCGAAGGAGATCGGGGCCACGACGGCAGCGATGGCCACGATCAGGGAGACGAAGTCGAACTCGCTCAATCCCAGAATGGTCGGACCGGCCTCGGACTGCGTTCCGCCCGCGGGAGCGACATTGATGGCCACCAGGGCCCAGCGGGTGACACCCCCGAACGTCGCGCTAACGTTCAGGGTCCCTTTCACGGTGTCCTGACCCGTTTCGAGCGTGACCGCCCGTCCGGAGGTCGCGTTGAGGGTGCCGATCGAGGAAGGGGACAACGTCCAGATCAGGATCACACCGGGGATCGCGGCTCCTGCAGCATTCTCGGCGATGGCGGTGAACCCTTGCGGGAGGGAGAGCCCGAGGTTGATAGGGCCCTGGGGGTTCACCTGGATCGAAGAGAGTACGTCGGCCGGAGTTGCCGGGGTTACGGTGAGCTCGCTGGTGGCCATCACGGTGTGTCCCGCCTGGTCTGAGATGTCGACCTCGAGCGGGAAGGTCCCGGTAGCCTGAGGCGTGCAGGGAAGGGTGATCTCGTTGGCCGAAACGCAGCCCGGTGGGAGCTGGGGGTAGGAGTAGGTCA
>JAGWLG010000093.1 GCA_028864975.1 Thermoplasmata archaeon
CAGGAACGCTTGTACATCCGCCAACATCTCGACGATCTCGCTCGTCCGGACCATGCCGTGCCCCGAGCTCCCGCTCGTCCTCAGCAGGACGGGCGCATTGGACGAGCTGGCGGCTTGCAACCTGGCCACCATCTTCCGCGAGTGGAACGGGTTGACGCGCCGGTCGTTCTCTCCGGTCGCGAAGAGAACGCTGGGGTACGGAGTGCCGTCCGCCACATGGCGGAGCAGGTACGGTCGCGCGGGGAGGGCGTCTAGGAAGGAGCGGGCCGCGCGGTTCTGCGCACGGCTCCATCTTCTGACCTCCTGAGAGCCCGCGTTCTCGAGCCCGCGGTAGTCATCCCGCACTCGCCCCCCTTGGTAGGTGTTCCAAACCGGGCGTCGAGGCGTGTGCGGGGGTCGTACCGGTCCGAGACGTGGTACGTGGGGAGCCGCGCCCGCCGAAGCGCGGCCCGGGTTAAGGCGATCTCCGTTACGCCTCCCGCGGATCCTCCACGCAACGAGGTAAGAACTTCTGTATCCTGGGGACGGTGTGAGCGACCGCCCCCTCTTCGTCGCGGGAGCCGCGGGATTCCTGGGACGTGCCGTTCTCTCGGCGGCCACGCGTCACCATTTCTCCGTGCGGGCGCTCGTGAGAACGAGCGCCCAAGCCGCGGCGATCGCAGCTCCTCAGGTCGAGCCTGTCATCGGCGATCTGCTGGCCCCTGACACGTACGCCACGGCGTTGAGGGATTGCGGGGCCGTCCTGCATCTTGCCCAGTCCTCGAGCGAGGACCTCTCCGACCTTCGCCGGGTCCGGGTCGAAGGCGGTCGCGCGCTGTTCCGGGCGGCCAGCGCGGCCGGCGTCCATCGCTTGGTCGTCGGTTCGGGATATTGGGTGTACGCCGACCGCGTGGGGCTCTTGACCGAGGAGAGCCCTCTGCGGCCCCTCCATCTCTCCCAGGTCAATTTCGACACCGAAGAGGTGGCCCGAGCGGAGGCCCGCGAGTCGGGTGTCGAGGTCGTGGTCGCGCGCCCCGGCATGGTCTACGGACCCGGGTCGTGGCTCCGCTCCTGGGTCCAGGACCTGAAGGATGGCTCGTTCCGTTTCGTCGACAAGGGTGCGAACTTCATGTCTCCCGTTCACTGGGGCGACTGCGGCGAGGCCTTTCTCCGGCTCGCGACCACGACCGTGCGCCGAGAGGTCTACCTGGTCGTGGACGACGAACCGGTGACCGTGCGAGAGTTCTCCGAGTTCGTGGCGCGAACGCTGGCGCTTCCACCACCTCGGGGAATGCCCCTTGCGGAAGCGAAGTCGGTGTGGGGCGACGAGGTCGCCGAATTGAACTCCGCGAGCCGTCGAGCTTCGAATGCCGAGCTGCGTCGTCTTGGCTGGTCGCCCCGCTACCCAACCTTCCGCGACGGATTGCCCGAGGTCCTGCGCTCGCTCAGGGTCGCGGACAGATCCCCTTCCTCGCCCCGGTAGGCGATCGGCCCCATCACGTCGTCATGCACGTCGGTCGACGATCGTGCGCCCTTGATTGAGCTTCGGACTTAGCGCGAAGACGACCAGGACGCCCAGGGCGTACGCGACGACCTTGGGGAGATCGTCGCCAATGGCGGAGGCGCTGGTGGACTCAGCCGCCACGCCGACCACCGCGAGCACGAGTCCTAGGACCGCCACGATCGTGAGGACCTTGACCAGCTTCTCGCCGTTCTTCATCACGAGGAAGATGACGAAGCCCGCGATTCCCAGGACGAGCAGCGAAAGGTCGTCCGCGACGAAGGGCATGTGCAAGGGGCCGGAAGCGAGAGCCTCGGATGGGTCGGAGACGGCGGAGATGCTCGCCACCGCAGCGACCAGGGCGGCGAAGACGAGGGTCCTGGCGTTGGAAAGCGCGCGGATGTGCGCCGGGGCGAACAGGTTCTTCCCGCCCTTCCGGACAGGGAAGGGGTAGCTCGCGAGCGCAAGCCCGAGGACGATCGGGATGCCGACGTCATCCCCCAGGTCGGCGCTGTCCTCGACGCGGTAGAGGCCGCCGGCGCTGAGGGCGACCACCAGGACCTTGATGAGCAGGAGGACCCCCAGCACGGCGACCGCGTGCCGATTGATCCGCTTGAGATCCCTCTGCGTGAACACCAAGGCGAGGATGCCGACACTTCCGAGGAGGAGGATGACGTCGTCGACGAGACCGAGGTAGGTGTCTCCCGAGGAGCTGGGCCATTCCTCCAGGATCAGGAGAGCTCCCGTGACCGCCCCGACGAGCGCGAGCAGGACGAAGACCTGCTGCTTCGCATAGGCGTACGCGATCTTGCTCGTCACATCGTCCATCGAGAACGAAGAGGAGCTGGGGGGACTCTCGGCCACGGTCATCCCGTCAAGGCCTACGGGCGAACCTCAAGAACGTTGTGGGGTCGACGACCCATCGCCCGTGGACCAGACCTCAGAGCGACCCGCGTGGGGCCGCTCGGGCTGGAGCCGCCTGGGGGCGCGGTCCCTTGGCCTACGGCGACTTGGTCGAGGAGGACGTCTCGCCCTTGTCCACGTCGCCCACACGCACCGTGAAGGTCCGAGGTCCCCGCGAAGTCTTCTCGAAGAGGGGTCCCAGGTCCTTCAGGTCGGGTCCGATGTTCCCGAAGATGGCGCCCAGGGGGCTGCTGGGACCCGCGCGCTCCATGAAGGCCTTGGTGAGCTCCACGGCCTTCTCGTCGGGGACCCCGGCCTCCTTGAGCTGCTTGTAGAACTCGGCCGTGCTCGTGGCGAAGGCGGCGACACGCTTCTGGTCGCTGGCCACGTCGGCCAGACCTTTCAGCAGATTGGGCAAGCTGTCGCCCAGGACCTTCATCACTTCTCTCAGCTGTTCCAGGTCGTCCTTGTCGCTCATCTCCTTGCGCCTCACGGTCAAGGAACGCGGCCACCCTATTTGGCGAGCCCGAGCATCCGTGACCACTTTCTGACCACTTCGTCGGAGAGCCTCCAGGTCACGCGGCCCTTCGGGCTCGAGCGTATCTCGACCGCCCCAAGGTGCTGAAGCTCCCCCAGCCTCGCCCTCACGATGCGGCGCGAGGACGATCCCCTCGCCTCCCGGAGGCGCTCGGTGATCTGCTGCACGCTCCCCTCGCTGATCATCGCCAGGACCCGAATGACTTCGCGAGCGATGGGGTCCTTCGCTTCAGGAACGAGAAGCTCGGGGGAGATCACCCCGTAACGGGCGTAAAGTGCGACGAGTCGAAGGTACGACTCTTCCATGGTGGCGAAGGTGGCCAACCTCCCCAGAAGGTCCCGATAGAGCCCGGTGAGCTTGTCCACTTCGGAGCGCAGCCGGACCACTTCGTCCTGGAGCCCGCTCCCCGAGGGGTCCGTCGGAGAGCTCCCTTCTTGTGGAGGTGGGGCCGTCCCACGCCGAGGGCGACGCTTCTCGACTCGGCCGCGAGCCATGGGCCACCGGGGACGAGAGGGGTCGGACGGAAGATGAAGGTAGGTGAACCCAGCAGATGCCGCGCGCTTTCGGCCTCAGACGGGCCGGATCCCTTTCAGCGAAGGGAGGAGCTTCCGGGCCATCCACTCCGGCATACGGACGAGCAGGAGCCGCACGGTCGCGTT
>JAGWLG010000094.1 GCA_028864975.1 Thermoplasmata archaeon
CTCGTCCTCGGACCCCATGTCCGCCTCGAACGCGGCGGTGCCCTTCTCGCGCCCGAGGAGCTCGGCGCCCTCCCGGAAGGAGACCCGGGGGAACGGACGGCGCACCTCCGGCACCTTCGAGGCGAGCGCAGACCCTCGCGCCTCAAGGCGGGCCTTCGTCCGTCGGAAGGTCCCGGCGATGAGCTCCTCGACGGTGTTCCACAGGTCCTGGGGCCCCTCCAGGTAGGCCATCTCCGCGTCGATGCTGGTGAACTCGGTGATATGGCGGACGGTGTCGGAAGGTTCCGCGCGGAACGCGGGGGCGATCTCGAAGACCCGCTCGAGGTCGGTGGCCATCAGCATCTGCTTGTAGAGCTGGGGGCTCTGAGCGAGGTACGCCCGGGCGCCGAAGTAATCGACCTTGAACATCGTGGCCCCCCCTTCGGCCCCCTGCCGGAGGAGCTTCGGGGTCTCGACCTCGGTGAAGCCCAGCTCGGTGAAGGTCTCCCGAAGGGCCCACAGGAGCGCGCCGCGCAGCTCCGCGATGGCCTGGTTCTCGGGCTTGCGGAGGTCCAGGACCCGGTGGTTGAGCCGGGTGTCCAGGTCCGCTCCGACCTTGTCCACGACGCCCAGGGGAAGGGGAACGGCCGCGCGGGAGAGGACATCGACCTTTGTGGGCAACACCTCGGCCCCCACCTTGGCCCTCGGATTGGCCAGCACCTTGCCCTCCGCCTGGACCACCGACTCGCGGGGGAGGCCCTGGAAGAGCTCGAACATCGCCTCGGGCGATGCGCCCTTCTTCAGCGTCAACTGGAGAAGCCCCGCCCGGTCGCGGACGAGCGCGAAAGAGACCCCCCCCAGGGCCCGGTAGTCCTGGAGGTGCCCCGCGACACGGACGTCCTCCCCCACGTGGGAGGGGAGCTCACGCGACAGCCGTCGGGGCACGGACACGCGGGACCTCCTCCTTCGAGGTGACGACGCCTTCCCGTCGCGCCAATGCCGCCCGCACCAGGCCTACGAAGAGCGGATGCGGGGTCTCCGGACGAGAGAGGAACTCGGGGTGGTACTGCACTCCGACATAGAACGGGTGCTCAGGAAGCTCGAACGCCTCGACGCGCCCGTCGGGGGAGGTCCCGGTCACCGTGTAGCCGGCCTTCGTGAAGCGCTCCAGGTAGGTCGGGTTGACCTCGTAGCGGTGGCGATGCCGTTCGAAGACCTCGCGGCGTCCGTACAAGCGATGGAGGCGGGAGTCCTCGGTCAGAAGGACCCGCTGGGAGCCTAGGCGCTGGGTCCCGCCCAGCGCGTTGACCCCCTCCTGGGTGTCGAGGAGCGTCACGACCGGATGGGGCGTGTGCGGGTCCAGCTCGGAGGAGTTGGCGTCCTGGAGCTTCAGCACGTTCCGCGCGAACTCCACCGTCGCCAGCTGGAAGCCGAGGCAGATCCCGAGGAAGGGGATGTTCTGGGTGCGCGCGACCTCGGCGGCGAGGATCTTCCCTTCGATCCCACGGACCCCGTAGCCTCCGGGGATGACGATGGAGTCCACTTCCCGCAGGCGCTGCTGGGTCTCGGGGTTCTTGCGGAGGTCCTCGGCATCGAACCAGTCGACCGAGATCTTCACGCCCAGGTTCCCCTGGCAGTGGTGGAAGGCTTCGAGGTGGGACAGGTAGGCGTCCTTGAGCTGGATGTACTTTCCCACGAACCCCACGTGGACCTCGTGGGTCGCCTTCCCGTACGTCTCCAGGAACTGGCGCCAGCGGTTCCACTCAGCGGTGCGGCTGGGGAGCTTCAGCCTCTTGACCAGGTAGTCCCCGACCCCCTGGCTCTCGAGGTGGGGAGGAACGTGGTAGACCGTCGTCTGGTCCGGGACGGAGATGACCGCCTCGGGAGGGACGTCGCAGAAGAGGGAGATCTTGGACTTGAGCTCGGGCGTGAGCACGGCAGGCCCGCGCGCGACGACCATGTCGGGGGTGATCCCGATCGAACGGAGCTCGCGGACCGAGTGCTGGGTCGGCTTGGTCTTCGCCTCCCCCACCGCTCCGACCACGGGGACCAGCGTGGTGTGGACGAAGGCCATGTTCTCCTTCCCTCCCACCTCTTGCTGGAGCTCACGAAGCGCCTCGAGGAAGGGCATCGACTCGATGTCACCGACGGTCCCGCCCACCTCGACAAGGACGACCTCGGCCCCGGCCGACTGGCCCGCCTCGCGCAGCATGCGCTTGACCTCTCCCGTCACGTGCGGAATGATCTGGACGGTGTTCCCGAGGTAGTCGCCGCGCCGCTCCTTCTCGATCACCGCACGGTAGACCTTCCCCGTCGTGATGTTGTGGCTCCCCGGAAGGCTCTCTCCGAGGAAACGCTCGTAGTTCCCCAGGTCGAGGTCGACCTCCATCCCGTCGTCGAGGACGAAGACCTCCCCGTGCTGGTAGGGGTTCATCGTCCCCGCGTCGACGTTGAGGTAAGGGTCGATCTTGACGACGGTCACCCCGATGCCGCGCGCCTTCATGATGCGCGCGAGGGAGCTGGTCGTGATCCCCTTCCCGAGACCCGAGATGACGCCCCCCGTGACCACGATGAACTTCAACGAAGGACCTCCCGGGCACGCGGGAGCCGCTCGCACGATAAAGGATTCGCGGCTGCGACGTGAAGGTCGTACCGCGGGGGCCACGAACGTTCCGTTTCCGGCCGGAAGTTCCGCTCCGCGGCCTTCATCGCTTCACCCGGCGACCGGAAGGGTCGCGCTGAAAGCTCCCGAAGTCCGGCACGTCGCGAAGGCGCTCTCCCGAGAAGACCGGGCCATCCGAACAGACGTGGAAGGGGCCGAAGGCGCAGGCATCGCACATCGAGAGGGCACACTTCATCTCCCGCTCGACGGACCCGTAGTAGGGAACCGCCGCCTTCTCGGCCGTACGAGCGAGCTTCACCATCATCACCTCGGGGCCGCACGTCCAGAGCGCGTCGAACATGCGCTCCTGGAGCAACCGGGCCGCGACGTCGGTGACGTACCCATGATGGCCCGCCGTGCCGTCGTCCGTCGAGAGCTCGAGCCCTCCGTCGGCCAGCTTCCCGAACCGGTCGCGGAAGAGTAGTTCCTTCTGGGTCGTGGCCCCGAGCGCCACGGTGACCGAGCTCCCTCCCGCCCGCGCCGCCTCGGCGGCGGGCGCCAACACCGCCCCTCCCGAGCCTCCCGCGACGACGAGGATGCGCTTCGGGGAGAGGTCGAAGCAGTTCCCGTACGGTCCTCGGATGCCCACCTTCGTACCCTCCTCGATCTTGAGGACGTGGCGGGTCGTCTCTCCCATGGCCTTGATCGTGACGCCCTTGAGGCCGTCCCTCCCCTCCGTGTAGGAGAGCGACATCGGGAGCTCGTCGTCTCCCGGGAACCAGATCATGACGAACTGCCCAGGGCGAGCCTTGGCAGGATAGGAGAATCGAAGGGTGACCGTGCTGGGGGTCTCCCAGTGTCGTTCCACGACTGGGACGATGCTTCGCACGGAGGGGACCGAGGCCCCGGGGGCGCAAAAGGATGTCCCCCAATCCACTGAAGGCTCAAGGACCA
>JAGWLG010000046.1 GCA_028864975.1 Thermoplasmata archaeon
GCCGGCTTCACCCGGGTGCTCCGGTTGGTGGGGGGGTACGAGGATTGGTGCGCCGCGGCCTCTCGGCGTCAACCTTCGTGAGAACCGAACCCTTGCGGGTCCCGGACCGCGGTCGCACAGGGGATAGGATGCCCCGGGTTCCGTTTCGTAAAGGGTGAGCCCCGATAGAGGCACCTACTCGATTCCGAACTTCTCTCGCCATTCGAGAGGCACCTCCGGGTTCTTCTTCGGGGCCTTGAGCGCCAGCTCGATGAGGGTCTTCCAATCGAGAGGTCCCTTGGCAATCCCCGCCGCCATCGCGGGGGTCCTTCCGCCCAGGGACTCGTGCGGCGTCAGGAAGTTGTACCACGTCACGAAGCCGTCCAGAACCACCCGAGCGCACTCGCGGACTTTGAGGCCCTTCATCACCTTGACCCGCGCCTTGAAGGTCCCGTGAAACCGCTCTAAGAGGTTGATGTTGGTCGGGCTGTTGAAGCCGCTCGACGTGAGGTGCTCCGAGGCCATCTCCGGGTACGGTGAGTAGAAGACCTTGTTGAACGCACGGTAGTACGCCGGGAGCTTGTCGGTGAGGAGCACCTTTGGCTTCGTCTTGCTCCGCCACCGTGCCATCCTGAAGAACTTGGTCGCGTCGGTGAGGTCTCTGACCCGCGACAGGTGGGAGGCGAGCAAGAACCTCGTCTTGGTGTCGACGCAATCCCAGAACCAGTACTGCTTGCCGAAAATGAACACGGCGGTCTCGTCGGCCATCCACACAGGGCCGGTGTCGGCAGGAAGCGTGACCGTGTAGTCGTTCACCAGCTTGGAGTACTTCACCACCCACCGCCATGCGGTCCACTTGGGGACCTCGGCCCGATCCTCCGTCTTGAGCGCCGTCCCGACGTGCTTGTAGCTCATGCCGTTGTAGTAGTACGTGAGCGCCCGGACCACCGCGTCCCGGTCGTACTGCATCCGAGGGAACCCGTCCGACCCGGTGGACTTCCTCCGACATGAACGGCACAGGAAGAACTGCGAATCCTCGGCTCCGAAACCGTCCTTCACGAGGTCCGTGCTACCGCACACTCGGCACGCGACCGTGCGCTCATGGGTGATGGTCTCGGTGAACTCAGTCATGATGGACCTCCTTGAACTCCCCGATGATTGGGGAGCCCCTACCGCGCAACCTGACTGGAACTCCGTACTCTTTGGTGAACTCGGCCCCACCTCGGTATGACACCTCGAACCTTACGCCCATCACGAACTCTTGCGGGCTTGTTAGGTGTAGAAAGTGAGGCGAGCCAATGGTCGCCACTTTGATGCCCAAGCCGGGTGCTACTTCCCCTTCGGCGGGAATCACGAAGGCTACGAACTCAACGGTTCGCTTCTCCTCTGGAAGCCTTGCCTGCTCGCCGCCACCTACCGGGTCGAGCAGGTACTTGCTTCCAAGACTGGTCGCTACCCACAGATGCGACGCTGAATCTCCGTCGTGAACCGGAATCGGATGAAAATCATCGCTCAGTTTCCACCCGAACTCAGTAACGAATGGACCCTTGATGAACGCTCTACACCTCGCTTTCGAGTCCCATCTTGACCTCATTCCCCCCTTCCTCTTCTCGACAGTAATTGTGACCACGATAGCTTCTCCAAGTTCCCTCCCGGTTCCCCTCTCTCGTACTCCAATTCTCTGAGTCCCATGCCCCGGCACCAACCGGGGCTTCGTCAGAAAGGGAGTAACAAGCCCCACAGGGCCCCGATACCCGAGGCAACCCCGATGACCCATCCGAGCCAGAACTCCCAGGTCGCCAGGAACCCGAGCAAAACCTCGAGCGGGGAAGTCATGATCAAGGGCCTGACCCCCCGAGGAGAAGAACCTTGTCCTCCCCCTTGATGAAACGGAACCCTGCTGAAGAAATACTTAAGACCCCGATGCCGCACCGTCCCCCGGCGCTCCTCGTGAACCTGCCTCCTGCTCCAGAACCACTCCCCCCGCCTCCCCCCATGCACCCCGGTAGGCCCCCTCATGGCGGCCCGGGGCACTCCGGGACAGCGGAAGGCCGCCTCCTCGGCCGCGTGCATGCCCTCTCCTTCCTGGTGATCATCCTCCTTCTCGTGACGTGCGTGGGCTACACGGTCTACGTCGCCGAAGGGTTGAGCGGCTCCCAGGTCGTTTTCAGCTACGTCGTGAAAGGCTACAACACGACGCTGAACACCACGGAGCCGAACGGTTCGATCTCCACTTCGACCCAGCATGTCGGCCCGTCGGGGAACGGGACGAGCCCGGTCGGGCCCGTGTCGCTTCCTCCCTACTCGGCGTTCGTCCAGGGGAGCAGCATCGCAGACCTCATGTTCGTCTGGGGGGTCCTCGCCTTCTCCGCGATGTCCATTCTGAAGCCGGCGAACCGCCGGGACCCTTCGAAGCTCCCGGACATCCTCTACCTGAACTTGCTGTTCGGTGTGGTCTTCTGGCCCTTGGCGGCCCTAGGGGCGTGGCTGGGGACCGCGGCCCCCTCCGTGATGCTCCTCTTGGGGCTCCTCCCCGCGATCGTGATCACGATGTTCATTGCGCGCTTC
Organism: Thermoplasmata archaeon; assembly: GCA_028864975.1. Classification (GTDB taxonomy): domain Archaea; phylum Thermoplasmatota; class Thermoplasmata; order Lutacidiplasmatales; family UBA184; genus JAKAAX01. The sequence goes on from JAGWLG010000046.1 coordinate 2,548, forward strand.
GTCGAGGAGGGCAGCGGAGGACCGATCTTCCTCATCCTGGTGCTGGCCGCGATGGGGGCCGTCATGGGGCTCAACGGGGTGTTGTGGAGCGCGGTGCTGAGCGGCCCCGCCCTCATCGGTGTTGTCGCGGTCGAGGTCCTGCTCCCGGTGGTCTACCTCTTCATGGCGGCCATGGACAAGGCGGAACCGATCCGCAGCCGACCGCTCGTGGCCGAGCTCCTTCTCTGGGGCGGCATCGGGATCATCCTCTCGACGCTCGTGGGCGTCGCAGCCGCGGGCTCCTTCGGCGGCGGATCGCTGCCGGTCCTCGCGACGACCTCGCTCTTCACCGGGTCCACCGTTCTGCTCGCTCCCAACATGGAGCCCTGGAGCTTCATCCACGGGTTGGCGCCGAACGCCTTCGGCCAGCTGGTCGCGACGGTCTTCCCCTGGCTCTTCGGGCTCCTGGGCGTCCTGACCGCGGTGATGACCCTTCCTCCGCTCATGGCCACGCGCGACTTCCTCATGGTCAAGAGCGGTCTCAGCGTGGCGGACACCTGCCATCGCTGCAAGCGGCCCTACTTCGTCCTCAAGTCGCAGTACAGCGGCTACTGTGGCCGCTGCCGCGTCCTCCCCCAGGTCCTACGGTCCCTTCCTTCGGCCGGCCAGGCCGGGAGCCCGACGCGACCCCCAGTCCCCCCGATGCCCCCGCCTCCTTCGGCAGGGTGAGCACGGCCCCTTCGCGGGGCCCCCCATGCCCCCTACCCCCCACGGACCGTTAGGACCGGGCAGGGAGCGTGGCGGAAGAGCTCCTCCACGAAACGCCGTGTGAGGATCGGCCCCTCCTCGCGTTGGGGGTCGTCCGCGACCAGAAGGAGCCCGTAGCGCTCACGATGGGCGGCCGCTAGGATCACCTCGGAGAGGGCCCGGTGGCGCCCGACGAACAATCGCGAAGGGAGGAAGACCCGCCGACGCTGGTGCGCGACCCCCCGCGGGGTGATCACGGGGGCGTGGCTCGACACGGCGACCGCTTCCTCCAGGTGACCGCCGACGGAGATGTTGAGGGTGACCAACGGGATCGCTCCGCGGCGGATCGCCACCTGTTCGGCGATCTGCATCGCCTTTGGGGGGATGGCTCCCGAGAGCGAGGGCAGCAGGACCTTGTCGTACTGCGACCCGGTGAGCGCGAGCCGGTTCGCGATCAGGACATCGCAAGGGGCATGCTGGAGCAAGGCCGTCGCCGTGTGCCCGACGAAGGGGGCACGGGCCCGCCGCTCCCCTCGGAGCGTGAAGAGGATCGCGTCGATGCTGTGGCTCTCCGCGGTCTCCAGGATCTCGGAAGGGACGTCCTTCCCTGCGCGGACCTCCGGCTCGACGGGGACGTCGAGAGCCGCCCCCATCTCGTGCGCGGGCACGACGATGTTCACGGAGGAGCGCCACAGCCGGGTGACCTCCGGGATCGTGACCGAGGGAATGACATGGAGGACCCTCAGCTCCCCGTTCGGATCCAAAAGGTCGGCCCCGAAGCGAAGGAGCGGCTCGACCTCCTGGGGAGTGGAGACCGGGACGAGGATGCGACGGTACACGCTCAGGCCCCCCGACCCGCTCCTAGCGGGTCCTCTTCGAAACTGCGGTAGACGTGCGAATACGAGAACGTTGCGCCACGAGGGTCCTCTGCGGTCGGCATGGGTGATATCGTCTCGTCACCCCTACACCCACGTCCCTGGAGGGAGCAGTCCGTCCTGGAACATCGCTTGGTCGAGCGACAGCACATTCACGTAGGACGGTCCGACGAAGCCCGCGGGGGGCGTGGTCATCGTCGTGTTCACCAGGTAGAAGAGGCTAGCGACAGGGATGTGGGAGAAGTGGGCGATCCGCGGGATCTGCACGAGGGCGGCGTCGGGGTAGAGGTCCGGGTCGAGGCCGCTGTAGGACGGAGAGACCAGGTCCAGGGGGACGGTCGCATTGCCGTACCCGTACTGTTGGATGTAGTGCTGCGTCGTGGTGTTGAGACCGGGGTCGACCGGTCCGTAGGGGGTGTCCCCTCCTGAAGCATTGAAACCCTGCCAGTCGATCTGCGAAGGTCGCAGCCAGAACAGCTCGGGATTGGAGATGTTCTGCCCGATCTCCATTGCCACTTGCGTGGGGGAGACAGGCGTGAATGCGTCCGCCACGACGGTCACGATCCCGGGGTAGATGAGCGAGCTCACCAGAAGGAGGACCACCAAGAAGAGCAACGGCGCTCGCACCGAGGGCCCGTGGAATGTGGGTTCCGGGACGAGCTCGAATCGCAGACGGTCCTGCACGGCGAGCGAGCTGGCGGTGTCGAGTCCCGGCTCCACCGGAACCGCCGGGGGCGAGGCCATCGGCGTGGCACGATCATGAGCTCCTGCCCCCGGCGATGGACCCCCCGCGGGGGGTCCCGCCACCGCATGGACGGCGGGGGGAGCGCGGTTCAGGCCCTCTCGAGGACGAGGGGTGCGGGGTCCGCTCATCCGACCCCCAAGGCCCCGGCCAACTTGCTGATCAGGTTCGACACCAGGTCGGGAGGCAGGTTCGAGAGCGCGAAGTAGATCAGCTTGATCCCGACGAAGGCGCTTAGGAGCCCCCCGAACCCATAGAGCACCAGGTTCCGTCGCAAGAGCTCCACGGCGGTCGCGGCGCGGAACGAGGCCCCCCGGAGGGCGAGAGGGATGAGCGCGGGGATCATCAGGGCGTTGAACAGGACGGCCGCCAGCACGGCGAGCTTAGGGTCGGAGAGCCCGAGCACGTTGAGGATCGCGACGTTCGAGTTGCTGACGAAGAGCGCGGGGACGATCGCGAAGTACTTTGCCACGTCGTTCGTGATCGAGAAGGTGGTCAGGGCGCCTCGGGTGATCAGGAGCTGCTTCCCGATGGAGATCACCTCGATGATCTTCGTGGGGTCGCTGTCCAGGTCGACCATGTTGCCGGCCTCCTTCGCCGCCGAGGTCCCGCTGTTCATCGCGAGCCCGACGTCCGCCCGGGCGAGGGCGGGCGCGTCGTTCGTGCCATCACCGGTCATCGCGACCAGGTGGCCGTAGGCCTTCTCCCGCCCGATGAGCGCGAGCTTGGTCTCGGGCTTGGCCTCGGCGACGAAGTCGTCGACCCCGCTCTCCTTGGCGATCGAGGCCGCCGTGAGACGGTTGTCGCCGGTGCACATGATCGTGCGGATCCCCATCAGCTTCAGCTCTTGGAGCCGTGAGTGGATGCCCGGTTTCACGACGTCCTTGAGGACCACGATCCCCATGACGCGCTTCGAGAGCGCGATCACGAGCGGCGTCATCCCCTGGCGGGAGGAGTCGGCCCCGGCCTGGCGCACCGCGACGGGGAGCGGGCCGGCGTAGGCCTCCACGGCGCTGATCGCCCCCTTCATGGCCTCCGTCCCGTCCTCCAGGATGAACCCGCTCATCCGTCGGCTCGGGGAGAAGGGGACGACCCGTCCTTCCTCCACGCGGATCGAGGGGTCCGTCCGGGCCCCGCGCAGCGTCGCGAGCCGCGCGATCGACCGACCTTCGGGAGTGTCGTCGAGCGTCGAGGAGAGCAACGCCGCGCGCAAGAGCTCTGCGGGGTCGACCCCCGGGGCCGGGATGAACTGCACCGCGAGGCGGTTCCCGACCGTGATCGTCCCGGTCTTGTCCAGGATCAGGATGTCCAGGTCTCCCGCGGCTTCGATCGCCTTGCCGCTCTTCGCGACGACGTTGGCCTTCGCCACCCGGTTGACCCCGGAGATCCCGATCGCGGAGAGAAGACCGCCGATGGTCGTTGGAGCAAGGCAGACCGTGAGCGCGATCAGCGTCGCGATGTTGAGCGACCCCAATCCCGAGAAGCGGAGCAGGTAGGCGAGCGTGAGTACGACCACGAGCAGCGCCGCGGTGAGCGCGGTCAGGATGATGGTCAACGAGATCTCGTTCGGGCTCTTGTCCCGGGACGTGCCCTCCACGAGCCGGATCATCCGGTCCAGGAAGCTCGTCCCGGGCTCCGCGGTCACGCGGACCTCCATCGTGCCGCGCAGGACCTTGCTCCCTCCGAGCACGCTGGTCCGGTCCCCCCCGCTCTCGCGCAGGACCGCCTCGGACTCCCCCGTCATCATCGACTCGTCGATCAGGGCCCCGCCCTTCACGACGTCCCCGTCGAGCGGGATGGTGTCACCGGGGCGGCACTCGACCAGGTCTCCGATGTGAAGGTGCGAAGGGGCGACCCAGGTTCGCTTGCCATCGGGGAGGATCTGCCGGGCCTGGAGACCGCTGCGCATCGTGCGAAGGGTGTCCGCCTGGGCCTTCCCCTGCGCCTCGGCGATGGCCTCTGCGAGGTTCGCGAACCAGAGCGTCAGCAAGAGGATCGCGGCGACGGCCAGGAAGTACCCCTGGTCGAAGCCCTCTCGAAGGATGTCCGGGAAGAGCCCCGGGAACAGGCCGACGAAGAGGAGAAGGAAGAAGCAGGCGTACACGACGAACATGATGGGGTTGCGGACCTGTTCCCGCGGTGAGAACTTGAGCAGCGAGGTCTTCACGACCAGCGCCCAGCTCGTGTGCAACCTGCGTCGGACGCTCACCCGGGCCCCGGAGGACCACTCGACACCTCCGCTCGCCCCCATCATGGGAACGTCACCCCCGAGGAGAGGGGTCCCAGCGCGAGGACCGGTAGGAACAAGAGCCCCGAGACGACGAGCAGGAACGCGATGAAGTAGACCGTGAAGGTGGCCGACTGGGTCCTGAGGGTCCCCGGACCCGGAGGAAGCGTGGTCTCCCGCGCCAGGGCCCCACCGATCGCGAGCATCGCGATGATCGGGAGGAAGCGACCCAGCAGCATGATGAGCACGCCGACCAGGTTGAAGTAGACCGAGGCGTCGCCGGCCCCCACGGGAAAGCCCATCCCGCTACCGTTGTTCGCGGCCTCGCTCGTGAACTCGTAGAGGACCTGGGTGAACCCTTGCGAGGTCCCTCCAGCGGTCGCCGTGAGGAGCCCCGGGACCGCGGCGGTGATGGCGAGGGGCACGAGGATCGCGAACGGGTGGGAGAGCAGGCTCACCGCGGCCCATTTCATCTCGTTCCGACCGATCTTGCACCCCAGGTACTCCGGAGTGCGCCCGACCATGAGGCCGGCGACGAACACGGAGAGGAGCGCGTTCACCAGCAGCATACCGAAGCCCGTCCCCACTCCCCCCGGGACGTCCTGGAGGAACATCCCCCAGAGCAGGACCATCTGCGCGCCCGGGGTCACGGACTGAAGGGCCATCGTCGTGGACCCGACGTTCGCGTAGACGCTCGTGACCTGGAAGAGCGCGTCCTCCCCGAGGGAGAACCTCGTCTCCCCGCCCATCACCCCGTAGCCCGCCGCCTGGGTGACGGGGAGCCTCGCGACGTTAGGATTCGCGATCTCGAACAGGAAGAAGAGTCCCAGCGCGACCAGGAAGATCGTCAGAACCGCCGAGATGAGGGGGTAGGCCTCCTTCGGCCGACGGACCATCTCTCCGAACATGAACGGGGTCGCGAACGGGATGAGCATCATGATCACGATGGCCACGTCGTTAGTGACCGCGGTCGGGCTCTGCAGCGGGTAGGCGAAGTTCGACGCGAAGTAGCCGCCGCCGTTCGAACCCAGGAGCTCGATGGCCCCCCACGAGGCGAGGGGCCCCGTGGGCACCAGCCGCTGCCCTCCTCCCAGGGCGGGGACGCTCGTCGCCTGCGCCATCGTCTGGGTGACGCCCAGGAAGAGCAGGACGAGGGCAGAGACCACGGCGAGGGGAAAGAAGATCCGGGTCGTGGCCCTGGTCGCGTCAGCCCAGAAGTTCCCGAGCGTCCCGTCGCGGCGGACGAACCCGCGGATGAAGGCGACGACCACGGTCAGTCCGGAGACCGCCGAGAGGAACATCAGCATCTGGAGCCCCACGAGCTGCGAGAGGAGGGAGAGGGCCGTCGCCCCCGAGTAGTGCTGGAAATCGGTGTTGGTCGTGAAGGCCGTCGAGGTGTGAAGGGCGAGGTCCCAGCGCATCCCGGGGGCGTTCAGCGCATTGTAGGGAAGGACGGCCTGTTCCATGAGGAGAACGAGGACGAAGACCAGGGCGAAGGCGTTCAGGAGCACGAGCGAGGCCGCGTACTCCTTCCAACCCATCGCCCGCCGGGGCTGGACCCCGAGGAGACGATAGATCCCCCGTTCGATGGGCGCGAAGAAGTTGTCGAGGAGGGTGGGGCGGTCCATGAAGACCCGGGCCATGTAGACGCCCAGGTAGCGGGCGAGGAGGAGACCCAGGGCGAAGGTGAGCCCCACGTCCCACGGGGAGTAGATCGAGGACACGCTGACCTCGCTCGACAGGGGGGCCTAGAGGCGCTCCGGGTGGACGAGAGCGTAGAGAAGGTAGTAGACCAGGCCGACCAGAACGAAGGTGAAGACGATGATCCCCAGGTTCTGGAGGAACGTGCCGACGATCGTGGGCCCTCCGAGGTGCCGGCCACCTCGAAGGGGCATCTTAAGGGTGGCCCTCGACACGGGCTAGCATGCCCACGAGATGGTTCTCACGCGAACCGTCGGCCTGGGCTGCCGAGGTCGGCTTTCAGGTCGAGGGACCTTAGGGATGCGAGCGGACGTAGCGCGCCTTGAGGACCGCCTCGCGCAGGACTGAAGGCTCGGCCGGCGCACGGACAATGCCGTCCGCTCCCAGCCGGTGGTCGACCACGCTGGAGGGGCCAGCGGGAGAGTCCTGCCCAAAGGTCACCGCGACCACGCGACCCCCCGGAAGGGTCCTTCGGGTCTCGGAGATGGTCTTGCGCCAGACCTCTGGCGGTCCGCTAAGGCAGAGGACCACGACCCCGTTGGAGTTCTCGTGGCGTGCCTGGGCGGGGATCTCGTGCGGCGCGGACACTTCGGCGGCCGCCTGGACGCCCTGCGAGGCCAGCGACTCGCGGACCAGGTAGCGAATCATCGGGTCCTCCCCCACCAGGAGCGCCCGCAACCGGGGAGAGACTTCCGCCACGAGGGCCACCCAGCGCGACCCGGTTTATATGCATAACTGCACACGGAGTCTCTCCGAGCCGGGGGGTCGTTCCTGACGAGCGGCACGGTTTTGAGGGGGTGACGGTGAGTTCCCCTCGATGGGCATCACCCTCCCCGAGGATCGACTGAAGCCCCTCCTCTACGCTCTCGAGGCCACCGTCCACGCCCAGTACCGTCTCTCCCCCCGGCTGCGGGATGTGGAGGTGGTCGAGGCCCTGCATCAGGTCCAGCGTTCGCTCAAGGACGGGGGCCGCCCCCCACGAGATCCCCTCGCCCGGGCTCTCCGAGAGGCTCTCGAGGCTATCCCCGAGGAGGGATATGACCGGAACGACCGGGCGATGGCGCTACGTTTCCTGGTCGCCTCCGCCAAGCGCCATCGCCGGGTCGACGGCCCTCGAGGATACTTGGACTTCGTGGCGCGCTACACCCCCCTCCGCGTGGAGACCGAACAGTAGGGCGAAGGCGAGGAACTCGGCCACCGTCCGCTTGGTCCAGGTCTCCCCGTCCTTCCAGCGTTGCAACGCCCAGACGTTGGAGAGGATCACCGCGAGGAAGTACTGGAGCAGGCGCACGTCGTAGTGGAGCGCGTGGGTGAACCCGCGCAGCTCCTCATGGCCCCGGTAACCGGTCTCCACGCACCACCTTTCCTTGTAGAGGCGCACGACGCGCAGCGCGAAGTCCCGGTCGCTCTCCCCGGCCTCAGGGGTGAGGTGGGTGAGGAAGGTGAACCAACGGACGTCCCGCTCCGTGTGAGGCGTGTCGATCCCCACCTCGTCCAGGACCTCCCGTTTGAGACCGACCAGGGTGGTCGTGGCGATGGGGGCGTCGGCCCGGTTCCCCTTGGCGAGGACGGGGAAGTCGGGGAGGACGAAGCAGCATAGGCCCGCATGCTCCCGGAGGAGGGCGGCGATGCGCGAGTTCTGGGAGGCCCGGATGATGAAGGGGGTCCCCCGGCGCTGCAGGGCGAGGAGGACCTCGTTGGAATGGGCTCCTGCGTCGTAGAGGAGGAGGTCTATGGAGCGGCTCAGGCGCGCCTCGGTGATGTCGAGACCCCTGGTGAGCTTGGCGGGGAGGCTCTCCAGAGGGAGGAAGGGGTCGACGTGAACGGTGAGGGGAGCGCCGCGGGTCGTCTGGAAGGTGAGGAAGCGATAGGCGAGGGTGGTGCCGAGCTCGGGCTTGGTCCCCACGGCGAGCGGGAGGGCCCTGGAGGGACGGAGCTTGGCGGGGACCCTCCGAGGCTTCTTTCGATGGTAGGTGAGGATGTCGTGGCAGTCCCCGGCGAGGATGAGGGGCTGGTCTGCGGGCAGTACCCCCTGGGCCACCGCGTGGGTCACCTGGTCATGGAGGGCGGCCTGAAGTCCCGCCTCCACCTGGGCGGTGGGAAGGACGTGGAGGGCGGCGAGGGAGGTGTCGGCGGAGGGGAGGAACGAGGCGTGGCCAGAGGGAGCGAGCTGGCGGACGAGATGGGCTCGGCGGGCGGCGCCTTCGGGGGAGGTGCGCTCGAGGTCCGAGAGGAGGAGGACGGCCATGCACTCCTGGCTGGAGTAGATGGCCCCGAGAGGCCGGGGGAGAGGGAGATGCTCCTCCACCAGGGGCAAGGTGGCATGGGCGAGCTGGCGACACTCGGCGATGGAAAGGGGGTCGTCCGGGTCGGGGCGAGGTCTTCGACGGGGCTCAGGGTCGGTCCTGGCGAGGAGACGGCAGTGGTGGCTCATGGAGGGGGTGTCGAAACCCCTGGATGAGCCTGAACGGTTGGACTCGAGAGGGGGGCTCAGCCCTCAGAGCGTTCCGGCTCGGAGAGACTCCTTCCCCAGGAAGGGTTAAATGAAAGGCAGATTGACGAGATTCCAATGTCCTTGAATCACGAGGAGGAGCCCCCGACCCCCGCGGCTCCCCGAGCCCTGCCCCACCCGCGTTCCGTGCCGACCACGCTGGCGGTCATCGTCGTGATCTTGGTCGCTGCGGCCGCCATTGGAGCGACAGCGGCCTACTACACGCTCCGACCGGTGCCCCATCCCTCGGGGCCGGGAACCGTCACGGTCTACGACGACCTGGGACGGTCGGTGACGGCCCCGGTGAACGCCGCCCACATCGTCGTGCTCGCCCCCAGCGTCATGGACATCGTCTATCGCCTGGGCCTGCGCAGCCATGTCGTCGCGGTAGGATGCACGGTCTCCTTCCCCGGAGGGATCCTGAACGAGTACTCCCCGAACCAGACGGCGCTCTGGTCGCTCACCAACAGCTCCTGCATCACGGACTTCCCCGGCGTGAACACCGAGGCCGTCGCCAATGCGACCCCGGGGCTCGTGCTGGCGACCACCCTGACCAGCCAAGGCGACGTCTCGACCCTCACCAACACCTACCACGTCCCCGTGGTCATCCTCACCCCTTCGACCCTGGCGGGGGTCATCGACGACGTTCGGATCGTGGCCGAGCTCTTCCCCTCCGCGCAGTCGACGGCCTCCGCGCTCGAGTCCGAGCTCTCGAGGACGATCACCCAGCTCTCGAGCGAGGCCGCGAACCTCACCGCCGCGGGAGTCGCCAGTCCGTCCGTCCTCCTGACCTACTACTTCGACTCCGGGGGATACTACACCTACGGACCGGGAAGTTTCGGCGACTCGATGCTCTCGCTCGTCGGGGGAACCAACGTGGCGGATGCCGTGCTGCTCCAGTACGGGGAGATGAACGCGACCGCCGTGCTGAACGACCAGCCGAACGTCGTGCTCTACGGCACGAGCTGGAACGACGCCTACCTGGTCGCGGGAGAGACGCCGAGCGTGTGGAGCAGCGCTCCCTACTGGTCGCAGCTCACCGGAAGCCACGTGGCGGTCGACGTGACCCTGGTCTCGGAACCGGACCCGTCGATGGTGCTCGCGCTCCCGTGGATCCAGCACGCACTCTATCCTTCCCACGTGCCGCCGTGACCGCGGCTCCGCCGGCGGACCCTCCCGCCGCCCCGGGGGGCCCGACGGGCGACGCCGACCGAAAGCTCCCACCCTCCGGCTCCTCTCCTCGCCCTCCCTCGAGACCATCTAGCCCCTCTTCCTCGCCCACGATGGGCCCCTCGCTGCGGTCGCGCCTGCTCCGTGCGACTGCCCGCCCGATCCTCCTCCTGCTCGGATTGCTCGGCCTGGTGCTCTTCTCCCCCTTGATCGGCCCGGTGCCGATTCCCTGGCAGCAAGGGCTCTCGATCCTCTTCCACCAGACGACGGGCGGCTTCCTCGGGGGTTCCGATTGTTCCGGCATGGTGCCCGCTCCACGATGTGCGATCTGGGTCGAGATCGTCTGGGGGGCGCGGGTTCCCGCGGTCCTGCTGGCCGTTCTCGTTGGCGCGGCCCTGGGACTGTCGGGAGGGGCGCTCCAGGGGGTCTTTCGCAATCCGCTCGCGGACCCGTTCCTCCTGGGACTCTCCTCGGGGGCGACGCTCGGCGCGGCCGCGGCCTTCGCCGTCACCTTCGGCCTCGTCTCGGCGGGGAAGCTGAGCGGCGGCGAGCAGGCGTTGCTCCTCCCCGGGGCGGCGTTCGCGGGCGGGCTCGTGCCTGGCCTCGTGGTCCTTTTGGCCGCCCTGCGGAGGACGCGCGCCACCGGGACGCTCCTCTTGACCGGCGTGTCCCTGAATTTCCTCTTCTCCGCCGCGCTCTCGATCATGATGCTCTACTACCAGCGCATCGACATCCAGGTCACGTTCTGGCTGCTAGGGGGCTTCACCCTCGCGAACTGGACGAACGATGGCCTCGTGCTGTCCGTCCTGCTCGTCGCAGGGCTCGCCATCGTGCTCCACGGGCGCGTGCTCAACCTCCTGCAGCTGGGCGAAGAGGTCGCCCAGAGCCTCGGGAGCGACCCCCCCAGGGTCATACGTCGTGTCGTCCTGCTCGCCACGGTCACCACCGCGATCGCGGTGGCGTTCGCCGGCATCATCGGGTTCGTCGGGCTCGTGGGGCCGCACATCGTTCGTCGGATGGTCGGCTTCGACTATCGGCGGGTCCTTCCGCTGTCGGCCGCCGCGGGCGCGGCGTTCCTGCTGGTGGCCTGGGATGTGGCCCAGGTCGTCATCCCGAACGTCGTGATCCCGGTCGGCATCCCGACCGCCGTCGTCGGGTCGATGTTCTTCCTCTACCTGCTCTACCGAAGGACGCCGAGCTCCGGACGCCCAGGAGCGAGCGGATGATCGAGCTCGTGGAGCTCGACCAGCTGGTGGCCCGTTATGGCGACACCACAGCGCTCAGGTCCGTCTCCCTACGCCTCCGCACCGGTGAGCTCGTGGCCCTCGCGGGACCGAACGGTTCTGGGAAGTCGACCCTCTTTCGCGTGATCGTGGGGCTCGTACCGATGGCGGAGGGGCGTGCCACCCTTGCAGGCCGGCCGCTCCTTGCCCTCCCCTTCCTCACCCGCGCACAGCAAGTGAGTTGGATGCCCCAGGAGGAGGCGGAAGGGGACGACCTTGAGGTGGGTGACTACGTGCGTTACGGCCGCAACCCCTACCTCGGTTCCCTCTTGCCGGAACCGGACCCCGACCCCGGTGCGGTCGAGCGCGCGCTCTCGGCCTCGGGGACCCAAGAGCTGGTCCGAAGGAACGTCCGACAATTGAGCGGAGGTGAGCGACAGCGCGTGCGCCTCGCCCGCGTCCTCGCACAAGAGACCCCCCTCGTCCTCCTGGACGAACCCACGGCCCATCTCGACATCGCCCATCAGCTCGAGGTGCTGGAACGGGTGAGAGCGGTCGCGCACCGGATGGACCGGTGCGTCGTGGTCGCGCTCCACGACCTGAACCTCGCGGCGCGCTTCGCGGACCGCATCATCGTTCTCTCGCACGGGCAGAAGGTCGCTGATGGGGTCCCCGACGCGGTGCTCTCCACGAGCCTCCTCCGGCAGGTCTGGGGGGTGGAGGCCGAGCTTCGGCGGGGAACTCGCGAACGGGTCCCCTACCTCATCCCCCGACTTCCCCCCGTCGAGGGGCCAACACCGGAGAAGGGCGCCCGCGGACGGCGGGTCCACGTCGTGGCCGGAGGCGGGTCAGGCCAAGAGATCCTCCGAAGGCTGTTCGACGCCGGATACGATCTCACAGTCGGGGCGCTTCCACTCTTCGATTCCGACAGCGAGCTCGCTGAGGAGCTCGGCCTGCCCCTCGTGCTCGAGGTTCCCTTCGCGCCCCTCTCCGCCGAGACCCTTGCGAGGCTGGCGACCCTTCTCTCAAGGGCGGAGTTCGTTGTGGTCGCCGCCTTCCCGGTGGGGCCCACCAACCTGGCCAACCTAGAGGCGGTCGAGCGGACGGGCGAAGCTGGTCGGGTTCTCCTCATGGCGCAGCGGGGAGAGCCCCCGTGGGATTACACGGGGGGTCGTGCGACCGCGGTGCGCGCGCGGCTCCTGCGGGCGGGGGCACGAGAACTCACGGGTACCAGCGAGCTGCTGGGTGCGCTCTCCGAGCCGCGGGGGCAGGCGTCGGAGGGACAGGGGCCAACTGCCTAGGTTGCCGCGCGATCTCACGCCGTCCTCCCAGGGGCGGTAGCGTTGTCGGAGACGATCCCCGGGTCAGCCACGGCTCGGAGGGGGCGAAAGGCCCGCTTCGACGTACGAGAGGGCTCGTGGATTCGCGACCCGGAACCACGCGACGAGGACTTGACGTAGTCCTCGACAGGACTGATCTCGTGGGTGCGGCATCTCCTCACCTTGGCTCGGAAGGCTCGCGTTCTTCGGGAAAGCGACGGGAGGAAGTGGACGATTCGCTGGGGGGCTTCGAGAGAAGGATGAGCCGTGGGTTTTGGAGCTCATTAGCGGCCCGGACCGACGCGCGGCCAGCGACGGTGAACGCAATGTCGACGAGGAATGGTGAGGAGGTCCTCGCCATGGTTCAGATGCTCCCACCCCGAGTCCGTCTATCAGCCTGCGATAGACCTATCAGATACCTAGGTGATTGCGAGCTCAGTATGGGCGGTACATATCTGCGTTCGGCTCGCTCGCGACTTCAGATGGCTCCATTGTTCTCCCTCCTGTCCGTGGTCGTTCTGCTCGTTTCAATCGGATCGGGTCAGGTAGGTTCGTTCCGGGCAGCCATCCAGAACGATCACCCTTCCGCGCGATCCGTTCCGGCGCTCGTGGGTGTCCCCTCCTCCACGCTTCCACCACCCTCCACGCGTGGCGCCTCCGGTGTCGCCTACGACTATGCGGACGGGTACCTGGTGCTCTTCGGAGGTGCGGCTCCCGGAGGGGTCTACCTCTCCGACACCTGGATCTTCCAGGGCGGCCAATGGCGGCAGCTGCATCCCGCCACTTCTCCCCCGGCTCGCGACCTCATCGAGGGGCAGATGGTCTGGGACCCCGTGGACAACTACGTCCTATTGTTCGGGGGTCGATCCAGTTCCAACCTCACCGACTCTTGGTCGTTCCGAGGCGGGACGTGGACGGAGATTTGCGCTTCGTGCGGCCCCCCTGTCCAGCAAGGAGCCACGGTGTACGATGCGGCAGACGGGTACTTGCTCGAGGTCGTGGGCCAGCATGAGTACCCGAGCTACAGCGACACTCCCGCCTACTACTCCTACCGGGGCGGTACGTGGACCGACCTGGGCGTGGTCCCCTTCGGAAAGCGGCAGACTGTGGGACTGGCCTATGACGCCGGAGATGGCTACGTGGTGGCCTTCGCGGGGAATGTCTACGGAGGAGGGACCTGCTTCGGCGCTGACGTCCTTTGTCGCGATACGTGGGAGTACCACGCAGGGGTCTGGACCGAGCTCTGCACAGGTGGCCTCGCGGCCCCGAGCTGTGCTTCCGAGCCCTCCGCCCGGGGCGCACCCGAGATGACCTTCGACCCGCTCGACGGATATGTCGTGCTCTTTGGTGGAGGGAACAGCACTCAGGACAGCGACACCTGGAGCTTCTCAGGAGGGGCGTGGACCCAGCGATTCCCCTCCGCAACTCGACCCGGCGATTCTGACAATGCCTTGATCTTCGATGCCTCGGGTCGTGACCGAGGGGTCTACTCATACACGGTCAACGGAGGGGACGACGGCTATCTCTGGCGCGGGGGAGCCTGGGGAGTGCCGTACTCGACTTACGGCACCGTCACCGACTCGGTCACGGGGAACCCTGTCACGGGAGCGAACGTTTCCGACGGGGGTCTCTCGGCCGTCACCGACGCCTCCGGAAGCTACAACCTGAGCGAGTTCAACGGGACCCATGTTCTGGGTCTGGTCGCGACGGGCTATCCCAATGCAGGAGCCACGGTGCTCGTCGCCGGTTCCGATGTGCTCAAGAATTTCGCCCTGTCCCATACCAGCTCATCGCTGCGGGCGACGGCATCCGCGAACCGCACCACGGGCTATGAGGCGCTCGCCGTTCACTATACGGGTTCTGCAACGGGGGGCAGCGGTGCGGTCACTCTGTCCTGGAGCTTCGGCGACGGGAGCTCGGGGAGCCTCTATGCGGATCCGACCCACGTGTACAATGCTTCCGGTACGTTCGTCGCCCGCCTGACCGCGACGGACAGCTCCGGGGCGTCGAACAGCTCGACCGTGGTCATCGTCGTCGCACCGTACGTTGCGACCAGCCCGCCACCAACGTCGAGCAATGGTTCGACCCTCTTCGGGCTGCCCTTGCTTGAAACCGTGGCCTTGCTCCTTGTCATCATCGCCTTGGTCGCGGTCGTCGCCATCCTTCTCGTGCGTCGCCGGAAGCCCCCGGTGGCCCCACCTGTGAACTCTTACGGCGGATGGGCAGATGGTGCACTCCAGTCTTCCGGGCCAACCCCGGGAGGGTACGATCCTCCGGCTGGTCCCCCGACCTACTATCCCCCTGACGTGGCTCCGGGCCCGCCGCCCGGGATGCCTCCGTTTTAGGGGCGTCCTCGGGTGGGAGTTCTCCCAAGGCGAGATCCCTTAGGGTGTTCGTGCTCGGGCCCCGCCACGCGACGACCGTTGGTCGTGCTTCATGGGTGCTCGACGAGGATCACACCTTGAGGGGCAGGGGCTTCCTGGTCCAGCCGAACCCGCCCACACGCACCGTGGGCAGGTGGTTCGCCGCCACGAAATCAAAGAAGGATCGGTTCCAACCCACGTCATCGGAGCCGAGAACGCCCCCGGGTTGGAGGCAGGGCCAGGCGGAGTTGAACTCGAAGGTCATTGCTTCGTAGGTGTGTTCACTGTCATGAAAGAAGAGGTCAAGCTTCGGTGTGCTCTCGAGCACTTTCGGCAGGACCTTGCGCGTGTCCCCCAGATGGAGTGTCCAGGGAGCTCGAAGTTCCGCGGGCACGAGCCACCCAGACCCGTGTCCCTGGGCGATAGCGGTCATGTCCGCTTTGTGATACTCCGATGTGGTGTCGGTTCCGGGTGGAAGGTCGATCGAGTGCAAGGTCCCCTTCCCGTTCGCCTTCATTGCCGAGAGAAAGTAGTACGTCGAGGATCCGTTCGCGACCCCCGTCTCGAGCACGACGGTGGGGCGTAACGCCCGGGTTACGGCGTAGAGCACCGGACCGCGGTCCTGAGAGTCGGTCGAACCCGAGGACTGACCCGGCTTCCAAGAGGCCTCGTGGAGCCTTCGGTTGATCTCCTGGGTGACCGCCCCCGCCTCGCGCATCCATCCTTTGATCTCGGCTGGAGCGGCGAGCCCTCCCAAGAGGTGAGAGAGCGCGGACGGAGCGCGAAGGAACTGCCAGGCTTGCCGGGGGTGTCGCAGGGCGAACCAGACCACGCCGAACGTCTAGCAGGACGACCCATTAAAGTTCCGACAACGGGACTTCCCGAGGAAATGCTCACTTCAGGTCGTCGGCCCCCTCTAGGGGTGTGCACTCGGGCCCACGTATCTCGGGGGTGGACCTCGAGCCAACAAGCACCCGACTACGCCTCCCCCAGGGTCTCCACCTCGACCTCGGCGAC
>JAGWLG010000017.1 GCA_028864975.1 Thermoplasmata archaeon
GCCGCGGCCACCCTCTCCGTGAGCTTCCAGGTCCAGGACCTCCTGACCATGTCCGTCAGCCCGGCGGCGTCAGGTTCGGTCAGCCCGGGGACCGGGTGGGTCGCGGACAGCATCGGCGTCTCGATCTCCGCCGGGCCCGCTTCCGGCTATGCCTTCACCAGCTGGAGCGGGACCCCCTCCGCGCGTGGCGCCTACTCGGGGACGAACGACCCGCAGACCGTCACGCCCTCCGGCGGCGGGATCAACGAGACCGCCAACTTCGCCGCCCTGACCAGCTACACGGTCTCCTTCTCCGAGACCGGGGTCCAGACTTGGTTCCCCTCCTGGGGGGTCACCTTGAACGGCGTCAGCAAGACCGCCGCCCCGGGCGTCGGGATCAGCTTCTCCGTCGCCACCGGCACCACCTACAGCTACACCGTCGCCACCGTCGCGGTCAACGCGTGGGTCCAGGACGCGCCGACGCCCTCCAGCGGTTCGGGCGGCTCGGCGGCGTCGATCTCCGTGGCCTTCGCCGTCCAAGACCTCCTCACCATGGTCGTCAGTCCTGCGGCCTCCGGGTTCGTGAGCCCCGCCACCGGCTGGGTCGCGGATGGGGTGGGGGTCTCGATCTCCGCGGGAGCTGCCGCGGGCTATGCCTTCAGTTCCTGGGCGGGCTCCCCCTCGGCGCGTGGGGCCTACTCCGGCACCAACGACCCCCAGACCATCACCCCCTTGGGCGGGGGCCTCAACGAGACCGCGAACTTCGTGGCCGTCCCGACGGTCCCCTTGACGTTCCTCGAGTCCGGGCTCCCGGCGGGCACCTCGTGGTCGGTGACCCTGAACGGGGTCACGAGCTCCGCGACCGGGAAGAACATCACCTTCAACGCGACCCAGGCGACGTACGGTTACTCCCTCCTGACCCCCATCGCCGGGGGCGCCGGCACCCAGTACACCGTGTCGAGCCCCGCTCCCTCCGGGACGACCACGGTGACCTGGCACCAGACGGTGGCGGTCGCGTACACGACCCAGTATCAGCTGACCACCGTGGCTTCGCCGGCGGTCGGAGGGACGGTTTCCCCGGCCTCGGGCACCTGGTATGCCGCGGGAAGTCCCGTTACCGTGAGTGCGGTCGCAGCGGCGGGGTATGCGTTCTCTTCCTGGACAGGGGTCGGGGTCGGTGCCTACTCGGGGGGGAACGACCCCGCGACCATCACCATGGGCTCGCCAATCACGGAGACCGCAAACTTCGCCTCCACCCCGACGGTACCCGTGACCTTCCTGGAATCCGGCCTCCCCCCCAGCACGAGCTGGTCGGTGTCGCTGAACGGAGTCAGCTCGTCGGCGACCGGCAAGAACGTGACCTTCAACGTCACCGCCGGGAGCTACACGTACTCCCTCGCCACGCCCATCGCCGGAGGAGTGGGGGTCCAGTACGTCGTCACGAGCCCCGCCGCCGCGGGGACCCTCTCGGTCACCTGGCACCAGACCCAGGCCGTGACCTACACGACGCAATACCAACTCACGACGGCCGCTTCTCCCCCGACGGGGGGGACCGTCTCCCCCGCGAGCGGAGGATGGTACGACGCCTCGACCTCGGTCACCCTGTCCGCGGTGACGGCCGCGGGGTACGCCTTCACGGGCTGGAGCTGCACCGGGACGGGGTGCTACTCGGGCATCAACGACCCGGCCACGTTCTCGATCGCGGCCCCCACCACCGAGACCGCGAGCTTCGTCGCGGTGGCGGTCGTGCCGGTGACCTTCCTGGAGTCCGGGCTGCCCACGGGGACCAGCTGGTCGGTCATCCTGAACGGGGTCGCGGCCTCGGCAACGGGGCAGAACATCACGTTCAACGTCACGGCGGGGACCTACAGCTACACGATCCTGACGCCGATCGCGGGCGGGGCGGGCGTGCAATACGTCGTGACCAGCCCTGCCGCCGCCGGGGCGATCACGGTCTCTTGGCATCAGACGCAGAGCGTCACGTACACGACCCAGTACCAGCTCACGATGGTCGCCTCCCCGGCGGGGGCCGGTACGGTCTCCCCCACCAGCGGTGGTTGGTACAACGCCGGCAGCGGTGTGACCCTGACCGCGGTGGCGGCGGGAGGGTACGCCTTCGCCTCCTGGAGCTGCGTGGGAACGGGATGCTATGCCGGGACGAACGACCCGGCCTCCTTCACGATATCGGCCGCGACGACGGAGACCGCCAACTTCGCCTCGGTGCCTACCGTCCCGATGACCTTCCTGGAGTCCGGGCTCCCCTCCACTACCGGCTGGTCGGTGACCTTGAACGGCGTCACGACCTCGGCCACCGGCGCGAACATCACGTTCAACGTGACGCAGGCCACCTACAGCTACGCGATCATGAGCCCGATCTCGGGGGGAGCGGGCGTTCAGTACGTGGTCTTGTCGCCGGCGTCCTCGGGGACCCTCACGGTCACCTGGCACCAGACGCAGGCGGTTGCCTACGCCACCCAGTACCAGCTCACCACCGCGGCGGCGCCCGCCGGAAGCGGGACCGTCTCCCCCGCGAGCGGGTCCTGGTACACCGCGGGTTCCTCGGTCACCCTTAGCGCGGTCGCCTCCACCGCCTACGCGTTCTCGGCCTGGAGCTGCACCGGGACCGGCTGTTACGCGGGGACGAACGACCCTGCGACGGTCACGGTCGGGTCCCCCACGACCGAGACGGCGGACTTCGTCGCGACCCCCACCGTCCCCGTGAGCTTCGTGGAGGTGGGACTCCCTGCCGGGAGCTCCTGGTCGGTGACCCTGAACGGGGTCGCGGCCTCGGCCTCCGGTCAGAACGTCACGTTCAACGTTACGGCTGGCAGCTATTCCTACGCCCTTGCCACGCCGATCTCCGGGGGCTCCGGCATCCAGTACGTGGTCTCGAGCCCCTCGGCCGCCGGGACCCTCGCGGTCACCTGGCACCAGACCCAGAGCGTGGTCTACGCCACCCAGTTCCAGCTGACGATGACGGTCGCGCCGGTCGGCGGGGGCACGGTCTCTCCCTCCAGCGGGAACTGGTACCCCTCGGGGTCCCTGGTCACGCTAACCGCGGTCGCGGCCTCAGGCTATGCGTTCTCCTCCTGGAGCTGCGCGGGGACCGGCTGCTATTCGGGGACGAACGACCCGGCGACCCTCGCGATCGCAGGCCCCACGACCGAGACGGGGAACTTCGTGGCCACGCCGACCGTCCCCCTAAGCTTCATGGAATCCGGCCTTCCGGGCGGGACCTCTTGGTCGGTGACGTTGAACGGGGTCGCGGCCTCCGCGAGCGGGTCCAACGTCACGTTCAACGTCACGGCGGGCACGTACAGCTACGCCCTCCTCACCCCCATCCCGGGGGGCACCGGGGTCCAGTACGTCGTGACCAGCCCTTCGGCGGCCGGGACCGTCGTGGTCTCCTGGCATGGGACCCAGAGCGTGGCGTACGGCACGCAGTACCAGCTGACGATGGTCGCCGCCCCGGCAGGCGGAGGGACGGTGTCCCCGACGTCGGGGTCGTGGTACGCCTCCGGCGGCTCGGCGACCCTCAGCGCGGTGGCGGCGGCCGGTTACGCCTTTTCGTCGTGGAGCTGCACAGGGACCGGATGCTATGCCGGCACGAGCGACCCCGCGACCCTGACCCTCGCGGGCCCGACCACCGAGACGGCCGACTTTGTAGCCGTTCCGACGGTCCCCTTGACGTTCCTCGAGTCCGGGCTCCCGGCGGGTACCTCGTGGTCAGTGACCCTGAACGGGGTCGCCGGTTCGGCGACGGGTCAGAACATCACGTTCAACGTGACCCAGGCCAGCTACAGCTACGCGATCGCCGGGCCGATCGCGGGAGCCCTGGGCGTACAGTACGCGGTCACCAGTCCGGCCGCCTCAGGGACCCTTTCGGTGACCTGGCACGCGACCGAGGCCGTTGTCTACACCACAGAGTACCAATTGACGACCGCGGTCGCACCCTCCGGCAGCGGCTCCGTTTCCCCTGCCACCGGTTCCTGGTCCATCTCCGGGAGCAGCGTCACCCTCTCCGCGGTCGCCGCGGCGGGCTATGTGTTCTCGGCTTGGAGCTGCTCCGGAACGGGATGCTACGCGGGGAGCAGCGATCCCGCGACGTTCTCGATCGGCGGTCCCACCACCGAGACCGCGGGATTCATGGCGGTCACCACCGCCCCGATCGCCTTCCTCGAGTCCGGCCTTCCCGGAGGGACGCTATGGTCGGTGGCCCTGAACGGGGTTTCCGCCTCCTCGACGGGACAGAACCTGACCTTCAATGTCACGGCGGGGAGCTACACCTACTCCGTGTCCACCCCCATCGCCGGCGCCGTCGGGGTCCAGTACCTCGTCACCAGCCCCTCCCCTTCGGGCACGGTCACGGTCGGGGCCTCCCATGTGACCGAGGCTGTGACCTACTCGACCCAGTACCAGCTTACGACGACCGTCGCTCCCTTGGGCGGCGGCGCGGTCTCCCCTGTTAGCGGGAGCTGGTACGATGCGGGGAGCACGTTGACCCTCACTGCGGTGGCGTCCTCCGGCTACGCCTTTACGTCATGGACCTGCTCGGGCACCGGCTGCTACGCAGGGACGAGCGATCCCGCGAGCTTCGCCATCGCGGGACCTACCACCGAGACCGCGAACTTCGCGGCGGTCACCACCGCCCCTGTCAGCTACCTGGAGTCAGGGCTCCCCACCGGGACCCCCTGGTCGGTCTCGCTCAACGGGGTCTCGGTCTCTTCGAGCGGGCAGAACATCACGTTCAACGCGACCGCGGGCTCCTACACCTATGCGATCTCCACCCCTATCTCGGGCGGGACCGGCGTGGAGTTCGTCGTCCGCACCCCGAGCCCGTCGGGGACCGTGACCGTCGGGGTCTCCCACCTGACCCAGGCCGTCTCCTACACGACGCAGTACCAGCTGACCACGGCGGTGAGCCCCGTCGGCACGGGTACGGTCTCTCCGGCGAGCGGGACCTGGTACGATGCGGGAAGCGGCGTCACGGTGACCGCCGTCCCATCCCCTGGATACTCGTTCTCTAGCTGGACCTGCCTAGGAACGGGTTGCTATTCGGGGACCAACGACCCCGCCACGTTCGTCATCGGCGGGGCTACGACGGAGACGGCGAACTTCGTTCCCCTCCCGAGCCAGGTGCCGGTGAGCTTCCTGGAGTCCGGCCTTCCCGGCGGCACGACGTGGTCGGTGACGCTCAACGGGATCGTGGGCACAGCGAGCGGGCAGAACATCACCTTCAACGTGACGGCAGGGACCTACGGGTACTCGGTGGAGACGCCGATCGCAGGGGCGACCGGGGTCCAGTACGTTGCGACCTCGTCGGCCTCGGGGACGCTCACCGTAGGGAGCTCGTTCTTGGTGCAAGCCGTAGGGTACGGGACGGAGTACCAGCTGAGCACCGCGGCGACCCCGGCGGGGAGCGGATCGGTCTCGCCGACGAGCGGCGGGTGGTATGCCAGCGGAGCCACGGTGTCGCTGACAGCGCTCCCCGCGAGCGGCTACACCTTCTCGGTTTGGACCTGCACAGGGGCGGGCTGCTATGCAGGGACCAACGACCCGGCGACCTTGACGATGGGCGCGCCCACGACCGAGACGGCGAGCTTCACAGCTGTCGCGGCCACCTACGCGGTGACGTTCACGGAGAGCGGGCTGGCACCCGGGACGAGCTGGTGGGTGGCGCTGAACGGGGCGACGGAGGCCTCCACGACCACGACGATCGTGTTCCAGGAGCCCGACGGGACCTACTCCTATGCGCTGGAGACGCCGGTGGCGGGCTCGGCGGGGGTCCAGTACACCGCGACCTCGGGATCGGGAAGCGTGACGGTCTCGGGTGTACCGACCGGGGTCGCCGTTCCCTTTGCCACCCAGTACTGGGTCTCCGTCGGGGCCTCACCGGCGGGGGGAGGCTCGGTCTCCCCCTCGAACGGCTGGACCGCCGCGGGCCTGTCGGTCACCCTCCTTGCGACGGCGTCGCCGGGCTGGAGGTTCGTGAGTTGGGACGGGCTCGGAAACGGAAACTACTCCGGCACAAGCGACCCGGCGACCGCGACTGCGAACGGGCCGCTCACCGAGGTGGCTACCTTCGCGCCCGTAACGCCGCCACCCCCGGTGCGGTACGAGGTCAGCTTCGTGACAAACCCTGCCACGTGCGGAGAGGTGGTGTTCGCAGGGACAGGGTATGGGAACGGGGCGCGAGTGAACGTCTCGGCGGGGAGCTATGGGGTCAGCGCCCTGGCGTGTTCCGGCTACGTGGTGAGCTCGATCGCGGCGGGCGGGTTCGTCTACTGGCCCGGGAACGGGACGGCAAGGGTCTCCGCGAGTGGGACGCTCACCGCGCTCTTCTCTCCGCAGGCGCCGCCGAGCCCTGGGCCAAGTTGGCTCGCGGGGCTCGTGACCCCGGCCACTTCGACGGTGGAGGTCGACGGGCAAGCGGTGACGGTGGACTCGAGCGGGCACTTCAACGTCACCGCGACCCCCGGGACGCACACGGTAACCGCCACTGCGAGCGGCTACGTGGGCTCCGGACCGCTGTCCGTCGGTGTGCCGGTGGGCTCTGGCGCGTTCGTGACGATCACCCTGTCGAAGCAGCCAAGCAGCTCCAGCACCCCCACCAACCTGGCGGGAGGGGCCATACCCGACTGGGCGCTCCTGCTGCTCCTGATCCTTGTCATCGTCGGGATGGCCATCGTGCTGGCCGTCACGGCCCAGAAGCGGAGGAAGGACCGTCGGGAGAAGCAGGAGCTGGAGGCAGCCCTGATCAGGGCGAGCTCCGCTTCCACGACGGCCACTGAGCCCGATGGGGCCCCGCCCTCGAGCGTGGAGTCGGACCCCCAAGCCACACCAGCACCCGCCGAGGAAGACCCCGTCCACCTCGCGGAGGACTCCCAATCCCCGGACGGCTAACGATCCCCGGCTCGCGTCGGGCTTCGATCGACAACGCCGATCCACAGAAGGAGCCTACGCGCGGTGGGGGATCGACTCTTCACGCGGTCTTCAGAAAGGGGATGACCTTCGTCAGGGCGTGTGAGGAGTACCGTAGAGCGACCGCACCCTTCAGCATCCTCTCCTAGCACCGCTTCGGCGAGGGAAGCATGCGCGACTGGGAGGCACGCAGATATACGTGGGAATGCGGAGCCGACTCGAAACGATTATGAAGGGGACGGGACGTTCGAGTCTGCTATGCCTGAGCCTGGGGATTGCCTACCAATGGAAAGCTGTCATTTCGAATCCACTCTATCGGAAAAGGGACGCACGGCTCCCGGGCCACGGTGGCATCTCCTCGCGTTGACCCTGGCGTTCGTTTTCCTCATGGCCGTCCCGGGCCTACCCTCGGGGGCGGCGTCAACAACCCCCGCGCTCCCCCACCCTGCCACCGCTCACACGAACACCCTTCAGACCTTGCCGACCCTTCCCCCGGGTTTTCTTGGTAGGCTCGGAGGAGTGGCCCACTTCCTCCCGTCGACCTTGCTCTTCCCTTCTGGTGAGTCCGCGCGTTCTTCCGCTGCTTCCCCCAACATCGTCTCCTATTGTGGGGCGTTCGGTTGTGGGCCCTTGACGTACTACGGCGGACCGGTGATGCACAACCCTACGGTCTACCAAATCTGGTGGGAACCGAGCGGGTTCACGTATGATGGGACCGACACTCTAAGTGTGGGGGCTTCGGACCAAGAATATCGCAACGTGATCAACGGATGGTTCCTCAACGACACGAACAGTGGATGGATGACGCTCCTACAACAGTACACTGATGGATCGGGAGCTCCCGGGAAGACCGTGACCCTCGCGGGTCAGTTCATGGACACCAGCGCGTTCCCTTGCGGGACCTGCGGCAGCGTGCGGACCCCGCTGTACGACTCGGACGTCCAGACCGAGGTTCAGAAGATCATCACGAACTACGGTACCCCGGACGGCTACAACACGGAGTACTTCGTCTACACTCCGCTCGGCGTGGTGGAGTGCCAAGCGAACCCCCCCGGCCGTCAGGGATGCACGGCGAACGCGGGTGGGACCTACGCGGGATATTGCGCGTATCACGGAGGCTTCACCGACGCGAACGCCAATCCTGCCACCTACGCGTACATGTACGACGTGGGGTCGAGTCTCGGGAGCTGCTCTTCGTGGACGGACACGGTCTTCCCCTACGGGGCGAACGGCGACCAGTACGCGGACTACGAGATCTCCGTCGTGTCGCACGAGTTCGCCGAGTCGATCACCGATGTCGACGTGTGGCAAGCGACCACGTGTTCGAGCGGTACGACACTCGCCTGGTACGACTGTACCTATGGGGAGATCGGGGACGAGTGCGCTTACGTCTTCCCTGGTGCCGGAGCGCTCCAGGACCACCCCGTGGCGGTGCAGCTTCAGCACCCGTACTTCTACCAGCCGGAGTACTCGAACAGCGCGGGGAGTTGCGCCTTCGACCCCGCCTCCCTCCCCGCAGCGTCCGGACCATCGATCGTGAACGTGAACGCCCAGCCGTCCACGATCACATTAGGACAGACCACGCACATCTTCGTCAATGTCACGAATACGGCATCGGCGGCCCAGTGGGGAAACCTCACGGTGGACTTCCCGGGGGCCAGCGCAGGCTCCCTCAGCATCGTTGCAGCCCACACCACGTTCAGCGCGACCCCCACCGTCGTCCCGACGGGGACGGTCATCCAAGGGTGCTACTCGGTGTGCAAGGTGACCACGACCTACCCGGCCGTGGTCGCGTTCCAAGCGCCGTGGGCGGCGTCCTCGACATATGAGCTCGAGGTGGCCTACACCCCCACGACCTCCGGCGCCCTGAACTACTTCGTCAAGGCCACCATGGGCGCCCAGGGTATTGACCAGGCCACGGAGTGGGTGCCTCTCTCGAACGCGGTCACGGACCAGCAACGGGAGAACGTCACCTCCTATTCGATCACCGTGAACCCATCAGCCTCCCACACCGTCACGCTCTCGATCAATCCTGCTACAGGCGGGGGTTATCTTACCTCGGGCGCCAACAGCTACTACAATGGTCAGCCCCTGACCGTACCGACCGCTGGGCTCACCATCGGCTTCGTCGCGAATCCCGGCTGGCACTGGGTGGCCCCCTACGGCACCACGCTTGCGGACAGCGTATCGGGATCCACTCTGACGGCGACTTCCAACGGTGGCAAGCTCTTCCTGAATTTCACGCAGTACCCGTTGGTAACCTACGTAGTCAATCCCTCCACCTGCAGTCCGCTGGCCAACGCCATCAACACCACCGGGACCGTCGCGGCAATGACCACAGGTGGGACCTCCAACTTCTTCGACGTCTACGGGACCCAGGCCCCGATGCCCAACCCTCTCGGCATCAGCGCGCCCGCCTGCGCCGGGAACACCTTCACGACGTGGGGCGCCGGTCCGGCCATCACATTCGGCTCCGCAGCTACCACCGCCACCAACACGATCACCAAGCTGACCAGCAACGCCACGCTCTGGGCCAACTACACGGCCACTCCCAATCCCACCGTGACGTTCATCCTCAACCCCGGTACCGGGGCGGGGGCCGTGCGGGTCAATGGGGTCGCCTATTACAACAGCCAGACCGAGAGCACGTTGGCCGCAGGGACCTACTCGTTGGCGGCTGTCGTCGACCCCTGGGCCCACTTCTCGACCTGGGGGACCTCCGCAGGGCTCGCCATCGGGGCGGGAACGGTCACCATCACCCGGACCGGGAACCTCTACGTCAACTTCACCGGCTACCCGCTCCTCACCTTCGCGACCAACCCCACGGCCTGCAGCCCGCTCGACTTCAACGGGAGCCTCCAGGCGACCGGCAGCTCCGCGCACTACATGGCGAGCGGCTCCCCCTTCAACATCGGTGCCCTCGTTTGTTCGGGAGAGACCTGGTCCACGTGGACGTCCACCGGCGGGGTCTCCGTCGCGACACCCACCTCGGCCTCCACGACCGCGACGCTCACCCTGCCGAACGGCACGCTGACCGCGAACTACGCTGCCGTCAGCACGTATACGGTCACGTTCAATGAGGTGGGCGTCCAGACCTGGCTCCCCACCTGGGGGGTTACCCTCAATGGGGTCGCCAAGACCGCGGCCCCTGGCGTGGCCATCAGCTTCACCGTCAACACCGGGACCTCGTACTCCTACAGCGTCCCGACCCTCGCGGTCAATACATGGGTGCAGGACCTCCCCTCCCCCGCGAGCGGGACGGGGAGCTCGGCCGCGACCATCTCGACCACGTTCACGGTCCAGGACCTCCTCACGATGGCCGTCGCTCCCGCGGCTTCGGGCACCGTCGGCCCCGGCACCGGTTGGGTCGCGGACGGTGTGGGGGTCTCGATCTCGGCGGGGGCCGCCCCTGGCTACTCGTTCAGCTCTTGGACCGGCGCCCCGGCCGCGCGCGGCGCTTACTCAGGGACCAACGACCCTCAGACCGTTACGCCCTCGGGGGGCGGTATCAACGAGACCGCGAACTTCGTGGCCGCGACCACGTATGCCGTCACCTTCAGCGAGAGCGGGGTCCAGGCGTGGTTCCCCACGTGGGGCGTGACCCTGAACGGCGTCACGAAGACCGCAGCTCCAGGAGTCTCAATCACGTTCAACCTCCCCACGGGGACTTCGTACAGCTACACGGTGCCCACGATAGCGGTCAACGCCTGGGTCCAGGACGTTCCCACGCCCAACAGCGGTTCCGGGAGCGTCGCCGCCACCATCCCCGTAGCCTTCCAGGTCCAGGACCTCCTGACCACCGCGGTCAGCCCTGCAGCGTCCGGCACCGTCAGCCCGGGCACGGGCTGGGTCGCTGACGGCGTTGGCGTCGCCATCTCCGCCGGCCCCGCCTCGGGCTATGCCTTCAGCTCTTGGACGGGAGCCCCGGCCGCGCGTGGCGCCTACTCCGGCACCAACAACCCCCAGACCGTCACCCCCTCCGGCGGCGGGATCAACGAGACCGCCAACTTCGCTGCCCTGACCAGCTACACGGTCTCGTTCTCCGAGACCGGGGTCCAGGCTTGGTACCCCACTTGGGGGGTCACCCTCAACGGGGTCACCAAGACCGCGGCCCCGGGGGTTGGCATCAGCTTCACCATCCCTACGGGGACTTCTTACAGTTACACTGTCGGGACGATTGCCGTGAACGCTTGGGTGCAGGATGTGCCCGGCCCTTCGAGCGGCTCGGGCAGCACCGCCGCGACGGTCGCCGTGACGTTCCAGATCCAGGACCTTCTCACCATGGCGGTGAGCCCGGCCGCCTCCGGGAGCGTGAGCCCGGGCACGGGGTGGATCGCGGACGGTGTCGGGGTCGCGATCTCCGCCGGGGCGGCCGCAGGCTACTCGTTCGGCGCCTGGATGGGCACCCCCGCGGCACGCGGGGCGTATTCGGGGACGAACGACCCCCAGACCGTCACCCCCTCCGGCGGCGGGATCAACGAGACCGCGGACTTCACCGCGGCGACGACCTACGCGGTCACGTTCAGCGAGAGCGGGGTCCAGGGCTGGTGGGCGAGCTGGGGCGTCACCTTGAACGGCGTCTCCAAGACCGCGGCACCGGGCGTCTCGATCACCTTCAACGTACCGACCGGTACGCCGTACAGCTACACGGTGCCCTCGATCGCGGTCAACACTTGGGTGCAGGACATCCCCGTCCCCGCGAGCGGCTCGGGCTCCGCGGCGGCCACCGTCGCGGTCGCCTTCGCGGTGGAGGACCTCCTCACCATGGCCGTGGCCCCCGCCGCCTCGGGGACCGTCAGTCCTGGCACGGGTTGGGTGCCTGCGGGTTCGATCGTGAGCATCTCGGCGGGACCCGCTAGCGGCTACGTCTTCTCCAGTTGGACGGGAACGGGGGCGACCGGAGCGTACAGCGGCACCAACGACCCCCAGTCCATCACGGTCAACGGAGGCATCAACGAGACCGCCAACTTCGCGGCCACCACGACCTACACTGTGACCTTCACGGAGTCCGGGGTCCAGACCTGGTGGGCCAGCTGGGGCGTGACCCTGGACGGCGTCACCAAGACGGCCGCCCCGGGAGGCTCGATCAGCTTCTCGGTGCCGACCGGGCAGTCCTACAGCTTCACGGTGGGGTCCATCGCGGTCAATACCTGGGTCCAGGATGTTCCCTCCCCTGCGAGCGGCTCTGGGAGCACGACAGCGACGGTCGCCGTGGCCTTCTCGGTGAAAGACCTCCTCACCATGTCGGTCAGCCCCGTCAACAGCGGGACGGTGAGCCCAGGGACCGAATGGGTCGCGACGGGGACCCCGGTAACCATCTCGGCAGGAGCCGCCGCAGGCTACGTCTTCAGCAGTTGGGCGGGAACCGGGGCGAGCGGCGCCTACAGCGGAGCCTCGAACCCGGACACCATCACCGTCAACGGCGGCATCAACGAGACCGCCAATTTCGTGGCTCCGGGCACGTACACCGTGACCTTTACGGAGACCGGGGTCCAGAGCTGGATCGCGACCTGGTCGGTCACCCTGAACGGTGTCACCAACACGGCAGCCCTGGGCAGCCCGATCAACTTCATCGTGACGACCGGGACGTCATACTCCTACTCGGTGTCCACGATCACGGTCAACACCTGGGTCCAGGACCAACCTTCTCCGTCGGGCGGCACCGGGAGCTCTGCGGCCACCATCGCCATCACGTACACCGTCGAGGACCTCCTGACCACCGCCGTGTCCCCTGCGAGCTCGGGGACCGTGAGCCCCGCGACGGGATGGGTCCCGGACCTGACCCCGGTCAGTCTGTCCGCGGGTCCTGCGAGCGGCTACGCCTTCGGTTCCTGGACCGGCACGGGGGCCACGGGGGCCTACTCCGGCTCGAACAACCCCCAGAGCATCACGGTGAACGGCGGGATCAATGAGACCGCGAACTTCGTCCCGACCACCACGTACACGGTGACCTTCACGGAGACCGGGGTGCAGGCCTGGTGGAGCGGTTGGGGCGTCACCCTCAACGGGGTCACCACCACCTCGCTGCCGGGGGCACCTGTCGTCTTCAATGTCCCGACAGGTCAGTCGTACTCGTACACGGTCGGCATGATCACCGTCAACGGCTGGGTCGAGGACCTTCCCTCGCCCTCCTCGGGCTCGGGAAGCTCGGCCGCGACCATCGCGGTCGCCTTTGCGGTCGAGGACCTCCTCACCATGTCCGTCGCCCCCGCCAGCAGCGGGACGGTGAGTCCGGGGACGGGATGGGTCGCGGATGGATCCTCGGTGAGCATCTCGGCGGGACCTGCAGCGGGTTACGCTTTCTCGGCCTGGACGGGCACGGGCGCGTCCGGGGCTTACAGCGGCGCCAACGACCCCCAGACCCTCACGGTCAACGGCGGCATCAACGAGACCGCGACCTTCGTGACCTCCGGGGGGACCTACACGGTGACCTTCACCGAGACCGGGGTCCAGAGCTGGCTCTCGGCCTGGTCCGTCACCCTAGACGGCGTGACGAACTCCGCAGCCCCCGGTGCCTCGATCTCCTTCACGGTGGCGAACGGACAGTCCTACTCCTTCTCCGTGGCCAACATCGTCGACAACACGTGGGTCCAGGATGTCCCCTCGCCCGCGAGCGGCACGGGCAGTGCGGCCACGACGGTCGCCGTGACGTTCTCCGCAGAGGACCTCCTCACGATGGCGTTCGCGCCGAGCGGGTCGGGGACGGTCAGTCCGGGCACCGAATGGGTCGCCGACGGCTCCTCCGTCGCCATCTCGGCGGGGGCGGCCTCCGGATACGTCTTCTCGAGCTGGACGGGAACGGGGGCGACGGGGGCCTACACCGGGACCAATGACCCGCAGACCATCACGGTCAACGGCGGCATCAACGAGACCGCGACGTTCGTGGCCTCCGGAAGCTACACCGTCACGTTCACCGAGACAGGGCTCCAGAGCTGGTACCCCTCCTGGTCGGTCACCTTGAACGGCGTGACGAACAGCGCGGCGCCGGGAGCATCGATCAGCTTCTCGGTCCCCACCGGGCAATCGTATGGCTACACGGTGGGAGCGATCCTGCCCAACGCTTGGCAGATCGACCGACCGACACCGGGGAGCGGGTCCGGCAGCAGTGCGGCCACCCTCCCGCAGACGTTCCTGATCTTCGACCAGGTGGCGATGACCGCAACGCCCTCCGCCGGAGGCTCGGTCGCGCCGGGAACGGTCTTCGTGCAAGACGGTTCGACCCTCACGATGTGGGCGAACGCGAGCGCGGGGTACACCTTCTCCAGCTGGACGGGAACTGGCGCCAGCGGGGCCTACAGCGGCACGACGGACCCGGTGACCATCACCGTCAACGGAGGGATCAACGAGACGGCGAACTTCGTGGCCATCCCGCCCCCACCGACCTTCGCGGTGACCTTCACGGAGACCAATCTGGCCACCGGAACTAGCTGGTCCGTCTCTCTCAACGGGGCGACAATGACCTCGACGAGCGCGACCATCACGTTCACCGAGCCCGATGGGACCTACGGCTTCGCGGTCCAGGACCCGGTGGCGGGCGGCGGTGGGATCCAGTACGTGCCGGCTCCCCCCACGGGAAGCCTCACCGTCAGCGGGGCGGCCGCGAGTCAGACCATCGCGTTCAGTGCTTGGTACTACCTCGGAGTGTCAGCCTCGCCCGCGTCCGACGGAACGGCATCCCCCGCGAGCGGCTGGTTCGTCTCGGGCTCCACGCTCGCCTTGACGGCCGTCCCCGCCGCGGGGTACGCCTTCTCGGCGTGGGCAGGTACGGGGACGGGGTCCTACTCTGGCGCGAGCGACCCCGCGAGCCTCACCCTCAACGGGCCGGTGAACGAGACGGCGACGTTCTCGGCCCTACCGACGATGTACGTGGTCGCGATCGCCACGAGCCCCACCGGGTGCGGAGCGATCGTGCTCAACAGTGTGCCCTACACGGACGGCGCGACCGCGACGCTCGCGGCAGGGACCTATTCGATCTCTGCGACGGCTTGCCCCGGCTTCGCCCTCAGCGGGGCCATCTCGGCCTCGGGCGGCGTGTCCATCACCAGTGGGAGCGCGAAGGTGAGCGGGAACGGCGGGCTCTCGGCCACGTTCGTGTCGAGCGCCCCGGCCCCGCTCACGTGGATCGCCGGCACAGTCGCGCCGGGGACCGCCGCGGTGATGCTGGACAACCGCTCGGTCACCGTCACGGGCGGGATGTTCAACGTCTCCGTCAGCGGAGGACACCACTACCTGTGGGCCTGGCAGACCGGCTACATCGGCTGGTTCACGAACCTCACGGTCCCGACCGGGACCCACGCCTTCGTGACCATCTCCCTGGAGGCGGTACCAACCACAACGCAGACGTCCCCGGGGAACTCGAACGGCCTGCTCTTCTCCGGGAGCGGCATCCCGCTATGGGCGTTCCTGCTCCTGCTGCTCGTCCTGATCGGGGTCATCATCGTCCTGGCCGTGGCCCTGAGGAAGCGCCGCAATCCCCCGCCACCGCTCGAGGAGGCCGCCTCGGGGGCCGCCATGGGAGCGACTGCCGGGGGCGCGGAGGCCGCGCCGGACGCCACAGAGGCCCCTCCACCGCCTCCTCCGCCACCTTCGGAGGAGACGCAGGACGCTTCCACGGAGGCCCAGCCCGCTCCGGAGGAAACGGGTAGCGTGGAGCAGGGAGGGAGCGGAGAGGTCCAGGTCGAATCGCCCCCGGGGGAGAATGATGGGGACGAGAGTGCACCGGACGGCTGAGGGAGACGCGTCCCGTCATCCGAGACCCCCCCTGGGCAGCCCCCCTCGCGATCGGCCACGCGGCGGGGCCGCACGACCTTCCCGAGCTCGCCCTCGTGCCCCCCACGGGGACTGCACGGAGACGGTGGGGAGGATGCCAGAGCACGCCCCGCTCGACTCGTCCAGAGGGTTCGAGGAAGGGCCCTTGGGCGAGGGGAGCGCCGGCCCCATCCTGTGACCTGAAACCTTCCTGCGGTCTGCTTGGGAGTGGCATGACCTCTCGGTACCAAGCCCTCTCGCTCGACCTCTGGTTCACAACGCTCACCTACGAGCGACCGACGCTCCGGGCGTGGCGGGAAGCCCGCCAGAGGGTCCTGCGGCAGGTCCTCGACCTTCCAGGACCTTTCCCGCCCCCCGAGGTCCTCGCAAGGGCCCAAGAGGCGGTGAGGACCTCAGCGATGCCCGGAGGGGTCTGGAGAGAGACCCTTGAACCTGCGAGGTACCTCGAGCTCATGGCCGAACGTCTGGGAGGGCGTCTGCGCGGAAGCTCGGACGAGGCGGGACAACTCTACTCCGACGCGGGCCTCGCGGAGGCGCCGCCGGTCGTGAACCCTGAGGCCGCTCACGTCGCCCAAGAGCTGACCGAGCGTGGGGTCCCCGTTCTTGCGATCACCAACACGGCGCGGAGGGGCGTGAGCTGGCAGCGGTTCTTCGAGCGGAACGGTGGGCCGAAGTTCCAGACCATCGTGACCTCTTGCGAGGTGGGGCATGGTAAGCCGTCGCCGCAGATCTTTGAGGAGGCCGCCGCGCGCTTGGGGATGCCGTGCTCCGCGATCCTTCACGTCGGGGACCGCTGGGACCTCGACGTCGTCGGGGCCCGGGAGGCGGGAGCGGGGCGCGCGCTCTACCATGGGCTCTGGGACCGTTACGAGGAGCAGGGCGAGGTCGAGCTCAATCGGAGGTTGGACGACCGAGGTGACGACGTCCTGAGGATCGGCCGGCTTGACGAGCTCCTGGAGGACCCGACGCTCTTCTCGCCACGGGACGGTCCCGCAGGGGACCACCCTTAACTCGCGTAGGGCCCGCGTGGCCACGTCACGAGTGTCTTGTAGACGTACCCCTCTGCGGGGCCCATGGCCGGGGACCCCAAGCTCACACCGCCCGACATCGACCACCAAACGATGGACGACAAGAACTTCGCGACGGGGGACCTCGCGCAAGCTTGGCAGCTGCTCACCCGACCGACGTTCACCATCCGGCGCGAGATGAAGGACATCGAGGGGTACTACGTCGAGGACCACCGACTGAAGCTCCTCAACAAGCCCCACATCCTGGGGAAGGTCCTCTGGGTCCAGAACGGGGGCTGGTCGGTACAGGACCCGAACGGGCAGACCTTGGCGATGTTATGGCGGCAGCACACCGAGGACCACTCGGTGGACAACCTCTCCTCGCTGGCGCACATGGGGTTCCACCGGTGGGAGGACGCCCGCAAGAGGGAGGAGACGGCCTCGATCTACTGCCTCGCGAACACCGACAAGACGGTCCGGTTCTTCGTCACGTTCGCGCACGGCGAGGCGATCCTCGACTCGCCGTCGAACCGACCCGTGCTGAAGATGGCCAAGGGCACGAGCGAGAACAACATCGAGCTCACCGACGCGTTCGACGACCCGGTGGCCTCGGTGCATACCGACGCCACGACCTTCGCCGAGACGCACGAGGTCGCGATCCAGGAGGCGGTCGACCCCTTCCTCGTCGCGACGTTCACCATCACGATGAGCCTCGAGATGGGGTTCGAGCACGGGGGGCAGTGGCGTTCGCCCTACGCCCACCTCGATTTCACCAAGACCGAGTAGCGTCCTCCGTGAGGGGAGCGTCGGGCGGGGGATGCTCTGCCCTCGTCACCGCTGCCAATCGTAGGAGACCTTGTTCGTGATCGACCTCTGGTCGCTCGGGTTATCGGTCCGGACATCCATCTTTCGCGCGATCTCGGCGACCAGCTGTTCCAACCGCGCCACTCGACGTTCGAGCGCTCTCAAGTCTTCCTGGGAAGCCGACATGGTCTGCGGACCTCTAGGACGGACCCAAGCGTAAAGCTCTCCCCTCGTCCCGGGGGAGCCTCCGCCTCACTGCCGCCAGTTCTCGTCCTGGTACTCGGGGAGGTCGTAGGAGAGCAGACGGGGGATGTACTTCGGCTGGAACTTCGTGGGCGAGCGGGCCTTGCCCCCGACCGACGGGAGAGGTGAGGACGCGGGCACGGTGAGGGCGGGTGCCGGGGCCGGGTTCGCAGGCGTGTTCTTCCGGGGCGAGCGTTCGTCGGTTGGAGCGGGCATCCTTCCCTGGCCTCGGCTTCGACGGGGCGGGCCCTGCTTATGAATCTTGGGTCGAGCGAAGCGTCGGCGTGACAGGTCCCGGCATGGAAGGGGACGCGGAGGGGGTCGGGACCGAGAGCAGGAGCGGGGCGCTCGCGCGCTGCGGGAACAGCGCGACCCAGATCGCCCAAACGGAGAGGAGGGCGTGCTGGAAAGCCCAGTGGAAGAGGAGCGCGGGCCCCACGACCGTGTCGGGAGGCGCGGCCCCCCAGGAGGCAGGGGCCCCCAGATACCCCATGCCCTCGTTGATGAGGCCCCCCAGGCCCGCGGAGACGAGGGGTGCGGGGACCCAGAAACCCCAGGAGACCCCCGCGAGGAGGAGGACGAACCTCCCACCTCGGCCCGGTGCGGATGAGCACCATCGCGAGATGTAGCGCGCCCCTTCCGTCGGAAAGAACCCCATGAAGATCGCCGTCAGGCTGAGCAGCTGGTGCTCGAGGGCCCAGTGATAGAGCAGGGCGGGCGTGACGGCACTAGAGGGAGTGTTTCCCATCTCCACGAACATCGCGAGGGACCAGGTGATCCCCGCTACGATCAGGCTCAGCCGCAACAGGACCGAGGAGAGGACCCGGCGGTCGAAGCGCAGCTTCTCCGTCGGGCAGGCTCGGGCCTGGGAGATGGCCCGTTCCTGCGCGATGAGCGCGAGCCAGATCACCGCGATCTGGAAGAGGCTCACGTACCAGTCGTTGTAGAGGACCTGGGAGGCGGTGACCGCGGAGAGGCCGGCGACCACGGCCACGACCGAGGGGCCGACACAGGTCACGCAGCAACAGGCGCCCAGCGCGGAGAGCCCCGCGATCCCCGGCAGAGTGCCGGCGACCGTGGGGGCCGTGCCGGCGCTCCCGCCCTCCTCGTCCTCAGGGTCGCGGCGCCGTGATCGGCGGAGGAGCTCGACCGCGACGACCACCCCGATGCCGGTGCCGATGGCGGCGATGACCATCGTGAACGTGGCCAGGAAGGGGAACTGGGCCTGGATCCCCGGACCCCAGACCAAGAGGTTCGGGAAGTCCCAGATCGGGCCCCCCGGGGGCGCGAAGAGCGCCCCTTGTACGATCCATGCCTCGTTCCAGCTCCCGACGATGAGCATCTCGCCCGAGAGCATGACCACCCAGGTGTAGAGCCAGGCGATCAGCCCCACGCGACGCCAGCCGACCTCGCGGACGATCGCCCTCAGCGAAGGCAGGCTCGCGAGACAAAGAGCACGCTCGAGCCCTCTCGCGACAAGCCGCAGCGAGGAGACATCGCTCGGCACGAGAGATGGAGGCGACGCTCGGCCTATAGGGCCGTTGGTGCAGGACCGAACTCGTCCATCCGGATATCGGACTTCGGTTACGGACCGACGCGTGTGCGCCGTGGTCACGCCTTTATAGCCCGTGCCAATCCAAAACGCGGCAAGCTCCTGGGGACGCACCGGGGGCATGAGGCACGTCATCGATGCGGCGGTTCCTGAGCAGAGAGAAGCTCCGAGTCCCCAGCTTTGACGAATGGCGTCGGGCCACCTGCTTCCTCCTCGTCGGTATCGTGCTCTTCTCCGGCTACGGGACCTTGGCGCCTGCGGCGCTGCGCTGCCACCTGCCGGGCCGGGTCGAGTGCCCCGGAGGGGTCCTAGGTCCCGACGTGGCCGCGGCGTCTCCCGGGACCCAGTGGTTCCAGGTAATCGCGTACGACTACTCCTTCTGGATCACGAACACCCAGACCGGGGCGAACGATACCTCGACCTGGAACATGTACGAGGGATGGAAGGCCCACATCAACACGACGAGCTACCCCGCGAACCCGAACGTAGGGGGGGTCAACGAGCACGGGATCGGGATCTACTCGAACTCTCAGGGGTCGTTGCTCTCCCTGGCGGCACCGGTCGGCTCCTGGGCGAGCGGCTCGTTCACGGTACCCTCGACCGCCGAGACGGGGGACCAGATCTACTGCACGATCTACTGTGGTCCGGGGCACTCTAGCCAGTACCTGAACAACATCAATATCGAGCCCGCCCCGCCTCAACCGAGCGTCAGCAGCACGGCCACCCCGACCAGCGGGACGGCACCGCTCTCCGTGGCGTTCACGGCGACCCCGTCGGGCGGCACCTCCCCCTACACGTATGCCTGGACGTTCGGCGATGGGAACACCGCCACTTCCCAGAACCCCTCGCACACGTACAGCACTGCGGGGACCTTCACGGCCACCGTGAAGCTCACGGACAGCCAGGGGATGGTCGCCTCCTCCTCGCAATCGATCACCGTCAATCCACCGGCAACGCTCAGCGCCACCGCCTCCGCGTCGCCCACTTCGGGGACCGCTCCGCTCTCGGTCGCGTTCACGGGGACGGCGAGCGGGGGCGCCACTCCTTACGCGTATGCCTGGTCCTTCGGCGATGGGCTCACGGGGACTGGAGCCACGGTCGCTCACACGTACACCGGCGCTGGGAATCCTGTCGCGACGCTCACGGTCACGGACGGGGCAGGTACCACAGCGACCTCCTCGGTCCCTATCACGGTCACCGCCGCGGTGCCGCTCTCGGTGTCGGCTTCCGCGGACAAGACCAGCGGGAACGCGTGGCTCCACGTGAACTTTAGCGCCTCCGCCACCGGAGGGTCGGGGACCTACAGCGCGGCCTGGAACTTCGGCGACGGACAGACCGGCACGGGCATGACCACATCTCACATCTACACCGTCGCGGGAAGCTACACTCCCCAGGTCACGGTGACCGATATTTCGGGGAAGAGCGGGACCGCGACCACCTCGACGATCGGCGTCACCGGTGGTCAGACCGCTCCCCTCAAGGTGAACGCGGTCGTCTCCCCCTTGAACGGGACGGCCCCCCTGACCGTCAATGCGAGCTCCTCCGTCTCCGGCGGTTCCGGGGGCTACGTCTACACCTGGGGCTTCGGCGACGGATCTCCCGGGTCGCACTCGCCCGCCCCTCAGCACGTCTACAACTCTTCGGGGACGTTCCCGGTCTCCCTCTCGGTGCAGGACTCCGCGGGACACGTGGCAACGGCGTTTGCCAATGTGACGGCGACCGCGCCGCAGGGTCTCACCGCCTCGATCGTCCTCAATCGGACCGGAGGGGATCTCCCGCTCAGCGTCCAGGCCACGGCTTCCATCCCAAGTGGAGCGCCCCCCTACACGACAAGCTGGGACTTCGGCGATGGCACCACCGGAAGCGGTACCATGGCCGACCACATCTTCACGCGAGCAGGGACCTTCACCATCACCCTCGCGGTGACCGATTCGAAAGGAGCCCACACCTCGAGCTCGGCGTCGGTCGTGGTGAATCCTCCGCTCACCGCGAGCCTTGGCGCGAGCGTGTCGACCACCTCGTACGCGGTCAACTATACGCTCACGGTCTTGGGAGGCTCGGGGCACTACGAGCTTCCCTTCGTCTGGTCCTTCACCGACGGCACTGGGACCCAGACGAACCTCTCGGGGACTTCCGCGACCCACGTCTTCTCCGGGGCCGGGCCGGTGAGCGCGACCGTCAAGGTCGTGGACAGCCTCTCAAGGGCGATCTTGGTCAGCAACACGACGACGCTCCCGACCATCTCCTCCCCTTCGCCTACGGGGGGTTCCATCCCCGGCGCTTCGCTCGGCCAACCCTGGCAACCCGGGATCGGCGACGCGAACGCCACCGGGCTCGGTCTGTTGGGTCTCATGGCCCTAGGGACGCTCTTCCTCATCGCGACCTCACCAAAGCGCAAGGTGAAAGCCAAGGCCGGCCACTCCCAGAGCTCTTCGGCGACGGTGGGTACGGGTCTCGTGGTCGGAGCAACGGCGGCCCCAGCAGGACCCTCCAGCGCCACCGGCCCGACACCCGCCGAGGTCGCCGAGGCGGAAGCCATCGCCGCGGCGTTCTCCCCGACGGACGAGAGCAAGGAGGCCAGGATTGCTCGTGCGAAGGCGAAAGCGATCAAGGCCAAGGCCGAGCGTGCGGCGAAGGCCGCCGCGAGTCCCACCGCGGGAGAACCCCCCTCGGGCACGTCGGGCGTTCCAGGGCCCATCGCAGTTTCTCCTGAAGTCGTGGCCGCCGAGGCCGCGGCGGCAGCCTACGCGCCCGGCGATACCAGCAAGGAGGCGAAGATCGCCCGAGCCAAGCTCGCTGCGGCGAAGGCCAGGGAGGCCCGCGCGGCCAAGTCTGCCTCCTCGAGTCCCTCTCCCGCTGCCGGAGCTTCCGGTGGTCTCCTGCCCCCACTCCCTCCGCTACCCCCACCCCCTCCCTCGCCTGTTACGTCCACGCCGAGCTGCGTGCCTCCGCCAGACGGGGGTTGGGCTCGGCCCTCACCTCCCTTTCCACCACCTCCGGCCCCTCTGCCGCCCCCACCTCCGACCTTGGGAATGGGGACCGCGAGTCGTGCGGGGTTTGCCTCGACGACTGGTGCCGCCCTGGGACGGAGCGGGACTTCCGCTAGCGGGGCCACATGGGCGCTTCGCGCCCCTATCGCTCGCCTGCCCCCTCCGAGCACGTGGACGAAGGGTGAGAAGCGTGAGGGGGCTCCTCCCTCCTCGGCGTCCCAGTCCGGTGCCTCCGCGACACCTCCGCCGTGATGGGACCGATGTACGGCGGGCTCCCCTTGGCTCCAGGTGGCCTCACGCACTGTCCGCAGTGCGGGAGCGCGCTCCTTCCCGGGCGCGTCTGTCCCAGCTGCCAGGTCGCTTGGGAGCCGGTGACCCCGACCGCCCCTGCCTCCGCAGCGACACCCCCGCCACTCCAGATCTGCCCCTGGTGCGGGGGGGCTCTCCAGAACGGAGCGTGCTACCGGTGCCGGGTCGAGTGGGTCCCGAAGGGGAAAGGCGGTCCGGCACCCCCCCCGATGGCCTCCGCCGCGCCCCCGGCGGCGCAGAAGCCTCGCACCACCCAGACCCGTTCGAAGACGATCGTGAAGAAGGCGCTGCGGTACATCCCGCCCGTCCGGCTCGTCTGGATCTTCCTCGGCATCCTGATCGCGGTCGGCGAGACCCAGTCCACCCCCGCGGGCGAGGGGGCGTGGGCCGCCGTGCTCGCGTTCGCCGTGGGACTCGACCTCGTGATCCAGTTCGGGAGGTTCGGCAAGAAGCTGCGCTTCCCCGACGCCGCCCTCGCGATCGGGATGTTCATCGTCATCCTGGTCCAACCTCGCAACGCGACCATCGGGAGCGACCCCACCGTGGACTACGGGGTCACCCTGCTCGCGGTCACGGCTGCCACCATCGTCATCCGCCACCTCCTCCGTCAGAATGGGCGTCCGTGGTTCAACCCCACCGCGCTAGGGCTGGCCGTGGGGCTCTTCCTCTTCGGACTTCAGGTGCCCTGGGCCGTGGGAGTCTGGCCCGCCTCAGGGGCAGCGCCTCAGAAGGTCGCGGAAATCGTCCTGGTCGTGATCTTCGGAGTGGTGCTCGTCATCCGTCAGCGGAACACCTGGAGGTTCCCCGCGTTCTTCTTCGCGACCGCCATCCCGCTCCAGTTCGTCCAGACGCTTGCCCTGCAGCAAGGGCTCGGAGCGGACCCCGGGACGACCCTGGCCACGACGATCTTCGCCCCACTGACGTTCTTCTACGGTTTTTTCATGGTCTCCGAGCCGAGGACCGCACCCTCCGCCCCGAAGCACATGTGGCGCTTCGCGATCCTCGTCGGGGCAACCTACGTCCTGCTGGGACTCCTCTTCGGCTACGGGGCGAACCACAGCACCTCGATCTACTTCTGGTCGAACCTCTCCTCCATCGACCCGTGTCTCGCGCTGTTCGCGGGGAACCTCTACGCCGTCGTGACACGGAAGGTCTGGAAGAAGCGGCCGTCGAAGGACGTGGCGCCGCGCTCCGTCGCGGCCCCCTCCCCTGAGCGGTATGGCGCGTTCACCGCTCCCATGTTCTACGGCGGGTTCGAGATCGTGGGGGCGCCGGGCCCGAACCCGCCCTCGCTCGCGGGTGCGCGCTGATCGGGGAGGTGCTTGGCGATGTCTTCTTCGGTACCGACCCGCTCGGTGTTGTTGATTGGCGGCCCTGCCTCCCTGCTCCGGTCCCGCGAGGTAGGTGACGCGCTCCGCCCATCACTTGAGAAGCTGGGCGCGCGCTCGGTCTTCATCGACCCCGCGGTCGCTTCTCGACGTGAGGGGCTGCCTTCGTTCCTCGAATCCCTCGCCACGTCCCCCGTCGTGGTCGGTGAGGTGCCGCCGGGGGGGGGCTCGGACCCGAAGCTGCTCCTGGTGCTCGGGACGGCCATGGGGGCCAACGCCCCCTCGACCCTCCTGCTAGGCCCGGGGACGGGGGCAGCGGAACAAGGGCTCGTCAGCCTGCTCCACGCGACGGTCCTTCAGTACCGCGACACGAACGGACTCGTTCAGGGTCTCACCTACTTCCTCGACGAGGCCTGGAAGGTGACAGACGTGGGCGCACCGGCGACCGACGCCTGGAAGGACTGGCGCGGTGCGCAGGGGATGCTCGCCCGGGGTTCGTTGCAGGGTCAGGCCGGGCTGTTGGGGGAAGAGGTGACCTCCGACCAGGAACTCTTGAGGAGGTTCTCGGAGCGCAGGGAGCCTCCATTCCAAGAGACGACGTTACGAGCGCGCATCAACCTCGCCTCCTCCCTGCGTCTCCTCGGGCGCTCGTCGGAAGCCCTCCAGGCCTACGCCGAGGCCGCCCAGCAGGGCTCGCGCATGGGCGGGTCCGTCGGCGAGGAGGGTGCGGTCCGAGCGCAGGTGCTCATGTCGGAACTGCTCCTGGAGCTCTCACGTCCACGAGATGCGTTGGCGACGCTGGACCGTGCGCTCGAGGTCCTTGATAAGGACGAGGGCACGGAGCTCCGTATGTGGAAGGCCCGAGCGGTCCTGGGGCGCGGCCTTGCGCTCTCCGGGGCCGGGGACGCGAAGGGAGCCTTGTCGGTGTTCTCGAGCGTCGTGGAGCGCTTCGGGACCTCCCCTGAGGCCGAGCTGCAGGAGTACGTTGCGAAGGCCATGATCGACCGTGCGATCACCCTGACCGACCTCTGGGAGAAAGGTGAGGCGCTCCGAGAATACGACCTGGTGGTCCAGAAGTTCGGCGACGCGGCCGACCCCGAGCTCTTCGAACAGGTCACCAAGGCACGGCTCAACCGAGGGCTGTTGCTAGGGGACCTCGGTCGTCACGGCGAGGAGATCGCCCAGTATGACGAGATCGTGGAGATCCTCGACGGCAACGAAGATGCGGCGACCCGTCCGTTGCTGGCGCGGGCCCTCCTCAACAAGGGCGTGGCGCTGGGGCAGCAACGGAAGTTCCGTGAGGAGCTCTCGGCGTACACCGAGGTGGTCCGAAGGTTCGAGGGGATCGACGAGCCCAGCCTCTCGGAGCCGCTCGCCCGCGCCCTTGTCAACGAAGGGCTCTCGCTCATGCGGCTAGGTCAGGACGAGGAAGCCGCCTTCGCCTTCGACCGAGTGGTCGAACGCTGGGGCAGTTCGACCGACCCTTCGATACGCTCGCTGGTCCAGGGAGCCCAGGAGAGCCGGTCGAGGCTGCCGG
The DNA here is from genome assembly GCA_028864975.1 of Thermoplasmata archaeon. Taxonomy (GTDB): domain Archaea; phylum Thermoplasmatota; class Thermoplasmata; order Lutacidiplasmatales; family UBA184; genus JAKAAX01. The sequence continues at coordinate 25,440 of JAGWLG010000017.1, forward strand.
AGCCGTCTTGGTGAGGTCACCACGGGCGGGGGGGTCTCGATGGAGCAAGCAGAAGGAACGATCGCCTGGCGAGAGAACGCCCTTCGCCGCTCGCTCCGGAGAAGGACCTACCTCGCCTTCCTTGTCAGCGCAGGTCTCCTACTGACCGTGATCACGTTCGATGCTCTACCGTTCGACCTTGACCTCCCGGGGATCCCGGACGTCGAGCTCATCTTTCCGTTGTACGCGAGCCTTACCCTCGCGTGGGTGGTCGCGCTGGCCTTCCTCTACGCGACCTGGCTGCTGTACGCCAACGCGCCCGTTCGCATCGGGTTCCATCGCGAGGGCATTGTCGTGGGTTACGACCCGGACCGTCCCGCGATGGCCCTCCACCTCTTCACCCGGGCCTCCCCGCGGGAGGTCGCCTGGAAGGAGGTCCGATCGATCGTCCCCGCCGGACGATCCGGGCTCTCACGGCACGACGTCGCCCTTTGCCGCCGCGGGGCGAGACCTTGGATCCTGGCGGGCCTCTCCCATGAGCTCCGCGATGCGGTCGTTCTCGCGCACCGCGCCCACCGGGACGTCGCCCAGAACGGTTCGTGGCAAGGCTATGCTCCTCGACCCCTGAGCTGACCGGCATCTTTTGCGAGGGAGACTAGGCTCCGCCGAACGAGACGATCGTGTCCGTCGCGATGCCGAGGATGAAGCCCAGGACGATCCCGAACCAGACCCAGGACTTGGTCGCGGGCGCCATCATCGGCCGCACCATCTCGAGGACGACGTAGATGATGGCCCCCGCCGCCAGACCGAAGAACAGGATCGACAGGGACGACGAGTAGACCAGGCTCCCGACCACTGTTCCGAGGAACGTGGGTCCTCCCCCGACCAACCCAAGGGAGATCAGGCGCCGCGGCGAGTAGCGTTTCCCGGAGAGGAGCCCTGGCCCCAGGATCCCGAACCCCTCGGTCGCATTGTGGGAGGCGAACCCGATGACGAGGACGGTCCCCGCGGCGAGCGCCCCCCCCGCGTAGGCTGTGCCGATGGCCAGCCCCTCGGAGAAGTTGTGGAGGCCGATGCCGATGGCGATCATCGTGGAGACCGTAAGCGCATCCATGGTGAAGGGCGGCGGAGCGCGCCCTTCGACCGCGGCCTCGACCGTCTCCTCTGCCGCCTGGGACTTGGAGGCCGTGTGCTTGACGTAGATCTTCTCGAATGCGCCCAGAGAGAGGAATCCCGCGGTCCAGCCCACGAGCAGGACCACGACGTAGGCCAGGGCCAAGGACCCGTTCCCCCCGCCCTGGGCGGGGATCTGGGCCACGACCATCTCGTGCGCGTTGTTGAGGACATCGAAGAAGAGGAAGAGGAGGATCCCCGCCGCGAGGGCGCTCAGGAAGGCTCGAGCGCCCCTCGAGAGGTTCCGGCCCAAGGCCACAAGCAAGCCGAGGAAGATCGTGAATCCCGCGAAGGCCCCGAGCCCTAGGATCTGCCACTCGGTCGGCCCGGTCATCGCGTTCGGAAAATAGGCACAAAAACGTGAGTATATAATTTGCGCGTCCGTGAAAGTTGAGTAGGGTTGTTCACAACGTTACAGAACCGCGCGAACACGGTGCTGCCCCCATCACGTTGTTATGTCGGCGCTCCCTTGGGAGGAGGAGCACCATGCCTTCCTCCCGTGCGTCTCCCGTCACCTGGGTACGCCTGCTCCAAGCGCTCGTGGCACGGGAGCTCGTCGAGGGATTGGGGCTCCCGGCCCAGCGGGCCGCTGCCCTGCTCGGGCTCACGCCAGCGGCGGTCTCCCAGTACCTTTCGGGAAAGCGCCTGCGCTCGGAGTTCCTCTCCCACGCTACGGACGAGGGGGCGCGAGGCGTTGCACGCCGAGTGGCGAGCGAGCTCTCCGAGCGCCGTCTTGAGGGGGAGGAACGCCTCCGCGTCTTCCTCGAGGGAGCGCTCTCGCTCTCGGCCAGCTTCACGGGTGCGCGCGGACCGAAGGACCCTGCTGGGGCGGCAGCACCGGGGGTGGGCGACGCCAGGACGCGCGAGATGGCCCGGTGGCTTCGTCAGCGGGTCCGCGGCGAGCAGGCGGCCGTGACCCTGAGCATGCGGCTCGCCCAGCGAGCACGCGACGAGCTCACGAGGGCCATCCTTCGGCAGATCGCCTCCGACAGCCTCCGACACGCGGAGATCGTCGCATCGCTCGCGCCCTACTTGGACCAAGGGGTGGTCCAGGCGCATGCCTCAGGGATCACCCGGCGGGAGGTCCAGGCGTTAATCGAGGGGGAGCGCCGGGCCGAGGCCCAGGCCGCGACCGAGCTTACCCATCACCTTGGAGGGACGATGGCCCTCCTCCTCGCGAGCATGGAAGCGGATGAGCGCAAGCACGCCGCGCTCCTGCAAGGCCTGCTGGCGACCGGGTTCGGCGCGCCTCCCTCCGAACCGGTGAGGCGCAAGAGCCTCCCGAGACGGCACCGTTGATGGAAAGGCGCCCCGGGAAGGCCCCCCCGGGAGCGAGGGACGGTCAAGGTGCAGGTGGTCGAGCGAGCACCTGTCCCGGCGTCGGACCACCGGGAGGACCGGATCCTCGAAGCACTCGCCGACCCCACGATGCGCGCGATCCTGCTCGCGCTCAACGAACGCGCCCAGCCGGCCCCGGTGATCGAATCGGAGCTTCGGATGCCCCACAGCTCCCTCTATCGGAAGATCCACGAGCTGAAGGCACTCGGGCTCCTCGGCGTCGAACGCGTCGAGATCACCCCCCAAGGGAAGCGGGTCGAGCTGCTGCGAGCGCTGGTATCCAAGGTAACGGTCGAGATGGATGGAGGGCGGTTGAGCGTGAGAGCGATGTTCCGTAGCCTGGCGGAGGAGCGAGCGAGGACGATGTGGAGCGCCATCCGAGAAGAGGTGCGGCGATGACGTCCCCGGACCTGATCTGGCTCCTCCGGGGGCTCATGGGGGTGATCCTAGTGGTCGGGACACTCACCGCTTACTACGCCCTCGCCGCAGGACGTCGGGCCCGCTCCCGGTCGATGCTCCTGATGGGCGGGGGGTTCGTCCTCATCTCGCTCGCCGCCGCGTCTGCGGGGCTGGTCTATGAGATCTTGACCCACGACCCGCTCACGGCCTGGACGGTGAGCGCCGGCCTTTCGGCGGCAGGGTTCGTGGTGATCCTCTACTCTCTCCTGGTGCGGGAATCCGCGCCTCTGGGGGACCCCGCCATGGAAGATCTCCGGGGGGAGGCGGGTTCCGGTGCAGAGGTACGGGTCCCAAACGCTGAGTCCCAGAAGTTGGATTTGACCTCCGGCAGGTGAATCTCCCCCGGGTCGGGTCCCCAAGGCGGCAGGGCCGCCGAAGAGGAAGAACATGTCCGAAGTCACCGAGAGGTCCTTGTCCGACGAGAAGCAGACCCCCTACGAGACCCGGACCGGCCATCCCCCAGCCCCGGTGGGGAAGGGCACGGGCGCGTTGGTCGTGGTGGCGGTCGTGGCCTTGCTGGTGGGCGTGGGCGGAGGGTTCCTGGTCGGTCACGCCACCGTGAACAGCCCTTCCCCCGCCCCCAAGGCCGCGACGCCGGTCGACTACGTCTATCTCCAGATCAAACCGGGCTGTGCCTGGTGCGCGTCGCCCTTCAACGGCTCGGACGAGTACACTCCGGCGAACTTCACGGTCCCCGCCCACACGCTGATCGTGCTCACCATCACCAATTTCGACAATGGTGTGAACCCGGTCGCGCCCTCGGTCCGTCAGGTGAGCGGGGTCCTGGGGAACGTCGAGTACCAGGGGGCGTCAGCGCCCTCTTCCTGGGGAACGACGGCGAGCTCGGTCGATGGGAGCGCGCTCTCGCACACCTTCAGCGCGAACCCGCAGAGCACGACGTCGGGGTTCAACGTGCCGATCCCGGCGTCGACCGGCCCCGGAGGCAACTCGGTCACCGTGATGATGTTCTTCAACACGACCGGGTCGATCTCCTGGCAGTGCAACGCTCCGTGCGATGGCTGGTCGATGGCTCAGGCCGGGTTCATGGCCGGGACGATCACCGTGGTGTAAACGACCAAGCGAAAGTGGCTGAGGGGGGTGGATGGCCCCCTCAGCCCGAGCAACCCGAGACGGCGTAATCGTCGCCGTTGAACTCGGCGAACCCGTAGTCCTCGTACATGTCGGTCTCGGTCACGGTGACCTGGTTCACCGGGTCGTAGAAGACCACGACACCGGTGTTCGAGTTGTATGAGAGGATGACCGAAGGGCCGAGGGCCTGGTGGAGGCTCTGGACCGTGGAAGCGGGGATGTTCGGGTTGTCCTGCTGGCAGTTGGCGTAGGTGTTGCCCCCTCCCCCGCTGGTGCCTCCCCCTGTACCCCCGCCGCCAGGGGATCCCCCGCCCCCTCCGAGTCCCGGGGGCGTTGCGATGATGGAGGAAGGGGTACCGGTCTGCTGGGTTGCTGTTCCGAGCGACACCCCCCCGACGACCAGGGCGACCAACACCAAGGAGCCGGCCCGGTACGCCACGGGCCATCGGATAGATGAGGCGAGGGCGGCGCGAGAGCGCTTCGCCCGCTTGGCGTCGCGAGCACCGATCCCCACCGTCGAGGATGTCAAGGCCGGGGAGGTCCGGCGGTGAACGAAGGCCAGGAGGTTCCCCAGGAACAGGGCGAACAGGACCCCCACCGTGGGGAGGAAGATCGGGAGGAAGGAGGAGCCGATCGCGATGACGATGGCATACATCGGCTGGAAGTTGGGGTCGCTCGGTGCCGTGCGGGGCTCGGTGACCATGAAGAGGCCGAAGAAGAGCACGGCAGGGTCGACCACCGACAGAGCGAGCAGCCGGGGCGAAAGGATGCCACCCACCAGGAAGTGCTCGAGAGCGGCGAAGCCTGCATAGGCCACGAAGAAGCTCGCGGGGATGCGCCACCGACCGGGTTGACGGAACGCAAGGAGCGCTCCGAGGACGACGACCAGCACCTCCGCGTTGGGCGAGACCGCGGCCCACCAGGCGGGGGCCATGCCGAAGATCAGGGCGCCGAGGAGCAGCCCTGCGCCGGCCGGGTTGAGCCACGGCCGGCCCCGAAGACGGAGCGCGTGGCGGAGGCCGATGGCCGCGACGGCGACCGCCCCCGCTTCGACGAGGACCACTGTCGGAGGGAGCAAGAGCGCGAGGAAGAGCCCGGTGGCGATCGCGGACTCGGGCACGCGGAGCTCCGAGAATCGTGCGCGCTGGAAGAGCAGGTCCGTGGCGGCGGCGACCATGGGCAGGGCGACGAGCGAAGCTAGGCCCGCTCCTCCGAGGAGGTAGGAGCTCGTCCCGCCGAGCACGATCAGGAAGATAATGAGCAGACGCACCGGTGGTAAGCGGTTCAACACCGGCCGGGCCAAGACGCGAAGCCTCTCGAGCGGGCGGTCCCCCTTCACGACGAACGTTCGAGGCTCGGGGGGGTATATCACCCCTTCAACCAAGAGTTCGATAGTTTCATATGTTACCACCCCTGTGGCCGCTCCATGGCGCTCTTCGTGGCCCAGCACCAGCACGCGTCCGATCATTGCCCGGCGAAGGACCCCAAGATGGGCGCGATGCTGCTCCAGCATCTCTCCTCGCCCAACGCGGCCAAGGCGGGGATCACGATCCACGGAGAGGCCGTGGCCACGGGGAAGCACCACCTCTTCCTCATCCTCGAAGCCCCCAGCGAGGGCGCCCTCAAGCAGTTCCTCGCGCCGTTCGGACAGGCAGGAAGCGTCGAGATCATCCCCGCCAGCCCTTGCGAGCAGGTCGTCGCCCAGGGCGGGTGCTAGCCGTCGCGCTCGGCAGACCGGGCCGTGGTGGGGCGGGGCGCCCTGTTCGTAGGCTCGGACCGCCCCGCTGAGGCTATTTCAAGAGGACCGCCATTCGACCCCCATCGCGATGGTGTCGTCCGCGACCGCCCCTCTAGCGGGAGCCCTGCTCACGCTCCTGGTCCTGCTCGCCACCCTCCCCCCGACCTCGGTGCACACCGGCGGTCCCGAGGTCCCCTCGACCTCGGCAACGCTCCAGGGTCTCGCTGGTGCCGACCCGGCACTCGCTGTCGCGCCCAGGGCCCTCGGGATCGATCACAAGGCTCTCTCGAGCGCCGGCCTCGAGGGAAGCTCGGCGACAGGACCCGGGGAGGTTGCGGTCTCCACCGACGACGATCGTCTCGCGGGGAACACCCTCCTCGAACTCCAGATGACCGTGCCCCAGGGGCCGTCCGCGAACTCGGTCGATGACCTGTGGGTCGAGGAGCCCATCTCGAGCACCATCACGGCTGGGGTGGGGCTCAGGATCCAGGGCACCGCTACGACACCGCAGGACTTCGCGGAGTACGCGGTCTACGTCTCCGGCAGCCTCACGACCCTGGTCGTGAACCGCACCGCCTCCTTCGCACCGGGGACCTCGTTGGTGCTCGCGCTGGAGTCCTCGGGGTTCGGGACCTGGTGGAGCTTCACCGCCCAGGGCACCCGCATCCAGGCGGGCGGGAACAACGGCACGCTCAACCTGGGGATCCGAAGTGCCGTGGCCTTTGCGGCGGGCTCGCTCCCTGTGGCCACTCCTACCTTGGTGGCGACGAGCGACGGCAACGCCTCCTTCCCGGAGACGAGCGTCGACCTCGCCCTCGGAGCGATGGTCGGTGGGACGTTCCTCGCTCCGGGGGACGGGATCTCTACCTTCATGGGAGCGGGATGGGGAGCGGAAGGGTTCGATGAGAACGTCTCGTTCGCACCCGGCGCCCTTCTCCTGAACGGGAGCCTTCCCCCCCTTGCGGCCGGGACCTACCTTTGGGGGGTCGGGGGACCAGGGTTCGGCCCCTCCGCCCAGTGGACCAGCAGCAACTCGGCCTCGCTCGGGGCGGCGGGGAGCGGCCTGAACACGACCCTACCTAGCGCGAACGTACCCGGTAGCAACGGAAGCTTCTGCTCCGTACTGGGGGAGCCGTTGGACCGCGGGGTGACCCTGGAGGCCGGGATCTGCTGGCGCTCGGACCCCGGCGTGGCGGTTCCGTTCCTCGCCGTCGCGACCCCCACGGGGAACTTCCAGGTCTCCCCCGCGGTCCCCGTACCAGGGTCCGGGGCGATCGCTCATCTCGCTTGGTCCGCCCAGGGCGGGGGATACTGGCAGGCCACCCTGAATGGGCAGACGATGGCCCCGTCGGGGTCGAACGGCACCGTTTACGGTGGCTCGGCCTTGGCCAATGCCACCGTCGCTCCGTGGGGTGAGCTCTGGGGAGGGGGACCTTCCTCGAACTACCCCTCGGCAGTGGAACTCTCGCCCGCTCTCGAAGTGCAACCGACCATCGGATCGGTGCTCGTGCTCGCTTCCTACGGTGTCGCAGGACCCTCGACCGCGGTCGCCGCGCTCGAGGGGAACGCCGAGAACTGGACGATCACCCCAGGAACGTTGAGGCTCCTGCCTGGAGGACCGGCCACCTCGGCGGGGATGGCCCTCTGGAACGCGACCGGGCTCTCCCCGGTCGTGGTCACCGTGAAGGGCGCGCCATCCTCTACCGGTTCCGCCCAGCCCATCACGCTCGAGGTCTGGGGGAACTTGTCCGGAGGAGGTCCGGTTTCCCCTTCGCGCCTCTTCCTCTCAACGAACCCCACGGTCGGGTACTCGGCGACCGCCCTCGGCCCCGGGGCCTGGAGCGTGAGCCTGCTCGCACCCACCTACTCGACGAACCTTTCCCGGTGGTCGATCACGGCGACCGTTGGGGCACCGGACCGGGCCCCCGCGGGCTGGGTCACGACGCTGCTGCTCGGGCCGGGAAGCCTCTTGGCCACCCTGACGACCCCTGGCCGGGGGTCAGTGCTCGACGTCGGCACGACGACGTTGCACTTCTGGCTGAACACGACCTACGCGCCTTCGGCCCCTGTCTCGGGGGCGAATCTCACCCTCGCGTCCGCGCTGGGTGGGAACCTCTCGGCCCTCACCGCGACGGGAGCGGGCACGTACGTCGCAGTCTTCTCCCCTACGCTCACCCCGGTCGCGGTCAACAACAGCCTGGTGGGGAGCGCGAGCGCGCCGGGCTTCTGGCCCCTCTCCGTGAGCCTGACGCTGGTCGTGGCCCCCTCCCCCCTCCAGATCTCGGTCCGAGGTCTCAACGCCTCTCTTCCCGAAGGCTCGAACGTTTCGGTCGTGGTCTGGTCGAACGACTCGGTGGGGACGGTCCAGAACGCGACCTGGAGCGCGGAGCTCAACCTGAGCGGATCCTGGACCGGGAACTTGGTCACTTCCGTCGGGCCGCCAAGGTCGGACGGGGGGCGGAACGTCACCCTCGCGTTGCCGATGCTCTCCGCCACGGGTTCGGGGACCCTGCTTTGGAACGCGGCGCACTGGGGCTACTTGGGAGCAACGGCTCGGACCTCGCTCACGCTGGTCGCCCTTCCGCTCTCCGTCTCCTTCTCCGCGCCCCAGAACGTCCGGGTCGGGGCGTTGTCGGCGACCGTACCCTTCGTCGCCACCGGGGGGAACTCGACCGCTCTGGCCGGCGTGTCGGTCACCCTCGTCCTGCCTGCGGGCGGGGGGAGCCTCGCTTCCGACGTTGTGGTCAGCGGCACGGGCGGAGCCGGAAGCTTTGTGTGGTTCCCCCCCACGGCCCCGGGGAGCTGGACCGCGACGTACACGGCTTCGGCCCCAGGACACCCCACGGTACGTGGTTCTGTGGTCCTGACCGTGACGGGAACTGCGAAGAGCGGGAAGGGCTGGTTCTCGGGGCCCACCCTCGATGCTGTCGTCATCGGGGGCATCGTGGGAGCCGCACTGCTCGTCTTCTTCCTGCTGGGTCAGCTGCGATGGAGACGACGGACCAGACCCGCGCCTCGGGTGACACGTCGCCGACGGGAACGGAGGACCCGTGGGGGCCCTGGGACCGAACCAACGGTCGAGTCCTCGGGCTCGGAGAGCCCCCCTCCGCCCTCCCCCGAGCCCCCTACGCCTCCACCACTGCCGGGAGGGCCGGAACCCGCAGCGGAACCGCCGAAGTGATGCTCACTTCGTACGCGGGCACGCACACGGAGAGGGCGGAGGTCTTCCCAGGAGCGCCAGAAGTCCTGCCGCGTTGTTCGAGTCAAGGGCAGTTTACCTCAGAATCTAATCCTCGCTCGCGGGTTAGACTCTCATGTCCGCGCCGTCCCCTCCAGTCCCCAGCCGGCCTTCTCCGCGGGGACGCCGTGTCGTGATCAGTCTCGTGGTCCCCGTCGCACTCGTCGCGGCGCTCCTCGCGATGTTCTTCCTCCCCTTCAACTCCGTGTCCCAAGAGATCCAGGTGTCCTCCGCTTCCCCCGCGACGGGCACCCTGACCATCCCCCGGGCCGGATGGGTAACGGTCCACATCGATCACCCGGGAGGCATGCCGATGCACTTCTGGATGGGGGGTGAAGGAGGTTCGGGCATGATGCACGACATGACGATGATGAACGGCGCGGCATCCTACTCGTTCTGGTCGAACGGGGGAACCTACCCGTTCGGGGCAGAGTGCTCCAGCATGATGGGCGGAACGATGCCGGTATGGGTGAACGCTACCTGGGGCGCGGTCTGAAGGCTCTGAACTGAGTTCGGGCGTCCCACGAAGGTCCCGAGGGGACGGCCTCGCCCTCGCGCTTCGTAGTAGATGCGTCCCCGTGGGAGATTCTCGAACACGTTGTCGGCGCTCAGGAGCAGGACATGGGTCTTGGGCACGTCCCGCCGAGGCTTCAAGGAGGGAACGGCGGGCCAAGGGAGAGGGGGCCTGAGGGCAACGATCTATCCTTTCGAACGCCGAGCCGGGGGGGCGCCGAACCCTCGCTACCGGAGGACCTCCACCAGGCCGAGAAGGGCACTCCGCTTGTCCTGGCGGTTCTTGAATCGATACAGGTGTCGGCCGAGCCCCCGTCTCACGCCCTTCGTGCGTGAATTCAGCTTCCGGGCCTTCACGAGCTTCCGTGCGTCGTAGAAGATGAGGAGGTCGAGCCGGACCGGATGACCCCGGTCGATGGGCGCTCCGTTGTAGAAGTGCCAGACAACGCCACCGAACCAGGAGCGACCGCCTCTCTCTCTGTCGAACTTGTCGAGGACCAACCTCGAGTTCCGCATCCTGAGAGGACCTGCGTGGATGTCGTAGTCGTAATCCTTGAAGTCATCGTGTGCGACGCCCTTCCGAGATGGGTCGTACTTGTCTGTCCCCCTGTCGAGGATGATAGCGATCAGGTCATCATGGTGCAACCCGGGATGGTCGTCGAGGCCGATGGCCCGGACAACGTAGGTGCCGTCCGGGAACTCCGCCTCGACGGCCTGGTCGACCTTGACCCCAATCGCATGGTAATCTGGCTCCCGGGCGACCGTGTAATCCGGGACCGCAACCTGGGCGATCCTGACTGGAGACGCGCCGCTGCTCCTCTCGCAGGACCTCTCCCGAGAGCGAAGGGGACTCCCGCCGATCTGACGGAGTATCTCGGCTAGTGGCAGAGATGCGTCCACGACCTCGAAGCCTGACGCTCTTGCGAGGGATGGCCAAGTGCGAGCGGCCCTCCGGACCCACGCTCGCTGGGCGGGTCGCGTGTCCCGACCCCAATCATTGTCCCGCTTCGGATCGTCTAGGCGCGCGTGGATGACAGCCCAGGGGGCGCGCAAGAAGATCCTTCGGTCGAAAAGGCGCGCGAGATCGAGGTTGAACATGTTGTCGCTGGCACCGCAGACGACGATGTCGGAGTTCCGCGAGAGGAACCTCTGCAGCGTGTTCTCATCCCAGAAGTTCTGCCAGCCGTCGGCCTGGAGGTACTGTTCGTGGGAGATTCCGCGCAAAGGGCGCCCCCGGGGGTCGACCACGCGCATCAACCTCGGGATGGCGTCGGCGTCGACCGCAAGGGTCCCTTGCTTCCGCAGGTAACGAGCGAGGGTACTCTTCCCTGAACCGGAGGGCCCAGTGATGAAGATACGACCTCGAAGACCCCCCTTGCCGTCCCGCATCTCCTGCGCAAACGGTTGTCGCCTACAACGTCCTTTCGCCCGCGTGGGAAGTGAGCCGGACGGGGATTCCCGCCAACCGAGCCCGCGGAACCATGCCGTTTCCCCCACGGCAAGTTCCGTGGTCCTCGGTGAATCCCAGAACCAAGTCGGGGCGGCCCTCGTCGGGCATCGCCTGGTTGCGAGTCGCGCCCGCCGCGTGCCCGTAGCGCTCCCAATCGACTGGGAGCGCCTGCACGGAAGTGCCGAGGGTCCTGGCGGCCACTCCAGCGAGGGTGTCAGCGCCAGGGGCGGCCCCGTGAATGATGCGCGAGATGGCGGACGTGTCACAGAGCACCGAGAGGATGAGCTCCCCGTCGCTCCCGTCGCGCGAGCCACAGACCAAGATACGCACGGACCCCTCACTGGAGAAGGAAGCTCATCGTGATTTCAGAAGCTTCAGAAGCTCCTACGCCCAGTTCCACGTGAGGTCCCGTACGCCGAGCGGGTGACCGGTCAGCTCGGCCACCCGTGGCATCCAGTCGTAGGCGGCCCCGGGGGCGAACCAGTTCTGGGCCAGCCACGGACCGAGCTTCGGATTCGGCCAGAGGTCGCCGCCGACCAACTCGAGCCCGGCACGGAGGACCTGGGTTGAGACAATCGCCCCGAGGACGTAGCTCTTGAAGTAGAGCGGAGACTCCACTTGGATCGCATCCGCCCACATCCTAGGTTCGAACGAGTCGTATCCGTAGAGCTCTCGCTCCAGACGGTTCATCGTAACGCCGGGGTCCCTGTCGGGGTGTAGGTATGCCTGAACCTCGGTCTCGGTGTGCGAGAGCGTCATGGCAATCTCCCACCAGAAGCCTTCCTCTGCACGAACCCGAAGCTGCTGCGCTTGTTCCCTCGTCAAGTTGCGGATCGACCGTAGCCACCCCGGAGCGGACATGCTCCGTGGGAAGAGCATCCCGATGCCCTCTTGCAGACCACCGAAGCTGGGGGGGAAGTCCCAGGAGCGGAGAAGGAAGGAGGCTTGCCGAGTCAACAAGGCCGAGACAGCGTGGCCGACCTCGTGACACATGAGGCTGTGGCCGGACCAGCCCGCTCGTGGGTTCATGATGATTCGTACATCCGATGGGACCTCCACCGCGATGGACAGTCCTCCGAAGGGAATCCGCCCTCCCGTGGTGGAGAAGCGGAAGGCCTTGGGCGGAAACCCCCACCCTTTGGCCGCGCGCACCGCCTCTGGGAAAGCCCGCTCTGGTGGAAACAGCGCGCTCGTTCCATCGAGTTCGAGGTGGTACAAGTGGCGATAGTCCCAGGGATACCAACCGGATTCTTGCGTCAGATCCTGGAACCTAGAACGGGCGCCGAGCATTCGGGCGCGCACGATAGGGACGAGCCGCTCCGAGAGGTCGTGCCACTGGCCGATGGTCAGCCCCTCCAGCGCGAGCCTAGCCGAGGCCAGGGAGCCCTGGCCGATCTCCCGACAGTGTTCGACCCTTTCCCGGATGAGGGCGAGCGTCCTAGGCTCGAGGACGCGGTCCCGGCCCATGAGGCCGTAGTAGGCCCTCTTCCTCTTCCGCCGGTCCGGGTCCTCTTTGAGGGTCCGCGCGAAGGAGGCGGAGTCGGGTTGGCCCCCCATATGTTTGGGAGCGAACTCCGAGAACGCGCGCTGGAGCGCGGATCTCTGCCCGATCAGCCTACGGGAATGCTCCAGCTGGCAGTCGACCACGTGCCGGCGGAGAAGCTCGAGGCGCCGCTCGACCATAGGTGTGGATGCACGGCTTCGGGCCTCGGCGATCCAATCGAGGATTCGCGGGGCCAGGAGACTCCTCGCCCGCAGCTCACGCAGCTCACCCGTTCCCCTGCGGCTCCGGCCCGTCCACACGGCAATGTCCGCGAGTTTGATCCGACGATCGAGCGATGCGAGCTGCCCCTCCAGCTTGCCGAGGAAGCGCTCGTCGAGAGCGGGAGTGCTCGTTGGTGAAGGCACGGGATGCATGTGCTCTAAGCAGCGCGAGGGATGGAGATAAAATGGTGTTAGGAAATAGTCGCTCTAATTTGAGCGCGGCGGTCATCGCCGCCGGGTTCGCCCCTTCGATGGAGGTCCAGCCTTCGGGAGGCCGGTCCCTGCGGCCCGACCTCTGTTCAGCCCTGCCTCCTTGAGGATCTCTGCGACAACAGGGTAGCTCACCTGGTGCCCTCTCGACGCGAGCTCACGCGCCAAGGCTCGAACGCTCTTGGTCTGACTTCCCCGAGCAACTCCCGGTCCCAAGGCTGTCACGAGGTCCGCAAGTAGTGTGGGGTCCTTCTCCACGAGCTTCTTGCGACCCCCTCCGTATCGGCGGACTCGCCACGCGTCCCGAGGCAAGGCTCCCTCGATCTCGCGAATCCCGCGGGAGATTGTGCTCCGTGCCGCGCCCGAGGCCTTGTGCACCTGCTCGATCCCACCGCGCCCGAGGGCGCGGGCTTCGGAAGCCAGTACCAGACGGCGGCTCCGTTCATCGAGCGACACACTGATGTGCGAGAACATCTTGCCAAGTGTGGCCACATCCACAGCGCGCCTCCCCGTCCGCTTCACAGGTGTCAACAGGGGGAGGCCCCATTTCAGGGCCTCTGTCAGCGGTTCATCCCCTCTGTCGGATCTTCCCCCGCCTGGAAGATCGAGAAGGGACGCACCGTGCCGACTTGGACGACCGAGCTCGCGAACCTGCCGGCGAGATGGGACCACGAGTTCAGTAGGGCGCTCGTCCAATCCGAGGACCGCGAGGCCTTTCGCCAGTTCACGCTCGAGAGAACCTCTAGCGCGGCTCGAATCGATACACCTCGGACCACCGGTCGGGGTCCGTCGCCCCCGCGGGGGGGCCCTGCCCATCTCGCGCTTGACCAGCTCCCAACTCTGTGCAGCCATCAGCGGTTCCAGCACGAACGGCGACCACATGGCGTGGTCGAGCTTCGTCGACCACCCTCCTCGGGATGGGGTGGCCGTGATACGGATGACCCCCGCCTCGAAATCCACGTCGGTTGTACGGCTGGTGATTGTGCCTCGCCCGGGCCGACGCTGAACGTAGGGGCGACGGGTCCAATGCCCTCGCCAGAACATCCCAATAGCGTCGCGGTAGTCCACCAAGAACCTGCTTCCGCGGTGGACGTGGGAAGCGAGATGTTCGAGCAGCTCGAGCATCCCCCGGGTGTTGACGTGGCACAGCGCGTTCCCCAGCAGGGTTACCGTGTCGAACCTCCCGTTAACTGGGACCTTCGTGATATCCCCTAGAACGAAGGCGGACCTCGAGTTTCGAGCTCGGGCCGACGAGCGAGCCGCTCGAATCATGTCCGGGTTCAGGTCGACACCAACGTAGGCGCGCCCGGTCGGGTCGAGGACCACAGCCAAGACCCCTCCCCCGCACGCGAGGTCAAGCACGCGCTTTCCGAAGGAGGCTCGGTTCGCCTCGACGAACGCAGAGAGGGCGTTCGTTCGGTCTTCATCCGCTGGCGTGTACCTGCGCCAGTTCTCGGCGGTGCGATAGTACTTCACCAGCTGAGTCGGCCTCGACCGCACGGGTCCGGCGAGAACCGCTTGAAAGAAAAGCCTACCTTTAGCTCCTTCGTCGACGGAATGTCGTTCGAGGATGATGGCCGCTCGGATGGAGGAGTTCGTGTCCGTCCGAGTTCCGACCTTGCGGGGATGCGTTTGGATCAGGGGACCGCGCACAGAGGGCGGACCCGCGTATGATCCTCGGGCGGCAACGAAGGATCGTGGACCTGGAGAGGAGGGTGGTCGTCCCATCCGGCCCTACCAGGTACGAACGGAGCGCTGCCGAGCCCTTGCCTCCCGGTCTGACTGTCCTACCGTAGGGGCAAGGGCATGAGCTTCCTGAACCGCGCCCCGAAGTCTCCTCGCTTAACGGAATTGCTCTGCCCACCGCAACGATCTTCGGGCGCAAGACAGCATGACCTTCGCACGAGTGTCGCCCCGGTCCCCTCTATCATGAGGGCGCCTTCCAAGGACTCCGGACTCGTCCCCTTTGTGCGTCCTCCAATGAGATGGTCCGCCGGAGCGCATTGGGTCCCCAGGATAGGCCCCGAACACAATTAGCTTCAGCGCCCTGCTTCCCAATCTATCCGCTGGGCACCTCGGAGTTGGAGGGAGGGTCCACGGAGTCGGGGTTGGCCCTCGGAAGACCCGTTGCATGGAAGTGAGACCGAAAGCTTGCTAGTTCGATGTCGGGAATCGCGAGCGAGGATACGAGCATCTGCACCAGGCCGAGCGCGAGGATCGTGAGCAATCCGGCCCCAAAGAACACCGCGACCATGGCGAAGACCAGGCCCGAAGCCAACACGGTCCGCCCGACCCCGAGGATCGGCCCCCAAGCCCCGAACAGGATCCCTAGTCCGAACGGCAGGAACCAGAGCAACCCGCCAACGACCAGCAGGGGACCTGACCCAACAGACATCGTGATCAGGATCACGGGGAAGGCCACGGAACCGGTGGTGGCTGTGAGAAGCATACCGGTAATCCAATAGCCGGTCCTCTGCGTCCACAGGGCCACAGGTCACGAAAGTGGTCCCGTCCAGAAAGCTCCTTCGGTGCCTCCGGCGACAGAGGGAACGTCATCGAGGATCGCCCACGGAACTCGCGAGGCTCGCCGAAGGCAAGGGCACTCCATGTGCGGACATGACATGGCGGTGTCTCCGCCAAAGATAGCCCAGCAGCGAGATGATCAGCAGGTCGTATCCAACGACCGCCACCATCCCGATCCCCGTGTGGAGCTGCCCAAAGAACCCTTGGGGGAGCGCCACCGCGACGAACCCGGCGCAGAGCGCGACGAGCTGGAGCTCATTCCCCGTCCTCCCCACGTGCCGAACCACCCAGAGCAGCGCGAGAGATCCGATCGCCAAGAGGAAGACCGCGATCAACAGAGGCATCACGCCGTTCGAAGCCATTCCGTCGCTCCCGAACGTGACGAGCGCGAAGAACCCGACAGCGAAGAGGAACATGGTGAGCGGTCGGGAGGTCGGTGTCGGCCGAGGAGGACGAAGCAGGTCCGCGCGCACGTAGTAGGCGGCGACCACGAGCGCAGCGATGGCCGCTGCGCATCCCGCCCAGAGGACCGGTCCCGCGTAGAAGTGCCGAACGTACCCGATGAGCACAAGCGTGCCGATGGCGTCGACCGCCGCGCCTACGAGCGCCCAGCGGATCTGCTTCGAGCTCAGGAGCGTCCTTCCTCGGGTCTCGGGCATTGCGAGCTGCAAGAGGAGTATCGGGAGGGAGACGCTGAAGACCGGATGGATGATCAGCACGAGCTGGGTCGTCCACACCCAGTTGACCCCCAGCCAGTGGCCGTAGGTCGAAACCACCCCTAGAACCCCGGCATCGTTCGGGTTGAACAACGTCGCCGCACCCACCCCCTCGTTCAGGATCCCGTACGCCGCCCCGAGCAACAGGACGCTCGCCCACCCCTTGCCCCAACGGACCTTCGCTTCCCGGATGAGGAGGACCGCGAGCCCGTACGACCCCAGGTTCTGGGCGAGGAAGGCGAAGAAGAATGGAGGGTTGAGCACGAGCCAGCTGATCTGCGTCGAACCGGTGAGGTACTCCACCATCGGGGCCAGGAGGCCCAGGAAGAGCGCCGGGTGGGCCCGAAAGAACGCCCCTCCGCGTGCGATGGGGGTCGAGAGGGGTCTGGGCAGTCCCGACACGGGCGATACTCCCCAGCTACGTTGTTGGGGAGGAAGTTCTACATGAACACCTCAGGAGGATTCTGCTGTCCCTTCTGGGAGGGGACCGAGGGGCATCGAGGGCTCCGGGCCGTCTGTCGCGGGGAGATCCCCGTGCTTCACATCGGGAGAAAGGCCCCGCACTGACGGCACGTGACGTCCCCGGGACGTCGTTCCAGCCCGCAGCTAGGACAGGACGGGGGCCCGAGCGGCTCCTGGCGGGAGCGGTCGACCACCGGGGGGAGTACGGTGGGCAGCATAGGCTGGCGTGGCGAAGGGGGGGGTGAGGAGCCGGGGGGGGCCCCGGGTGAGACGAACCCGTAGCTCGATGGGGGCGGTGGAGGGGGCGGAGGCGCTGCGGGTGGGGGCGTCACGACCGCTGTCGGGGGAGGCGGTGGAGGAGCAGGTGCGGCCGAACCCGCGGAGGAAGGGGTCGAGGGAGCGAGGGGAGCTTCCTTCGCCTTCTCCTTGTCCTCCTCCTTCTTCGGTTTCGGCGCGGGTTCCTTGGGCGGGGGGCCGAAGAAGCCCTGATGGGCCCGGAAGAGCAGCACTCCGGGGAAGACACCGCCCAGGACCATGCCAAGCGCCGAGCCCAAGAGGCTGCTCTGGAAGAAATGGGAACCGTCGTTCTCCTCCTCAATCGAGAGGAGCATCGCCCCTGTGACCGAGATGGCGATGCCCAGGTCGACCAACGCGCCGACCGTCCAGAGGATGACGAGCGACCACGCTTCCATCGGCCAGCCGGGGAAGAGCGAAGACCCCACGTCGAAGACCCAGTAGACCAGACCCAGCAGCATGGCGGCGCCGGCAATCGAGCCCCAGCGGGCGACCTTCACCCGGCCCTCAAGATGCTCTCGGCTCTCCGGGGTCTCCATCCAGGGCGGATGGGTGGGAACCAGGGCGTTCAATGCGTGGAGGGCCGGGGCTACGGGGTTCGCGGGAGCGGAGGCGGAGGCCGCCATGTCAGTCGCCCTCCCCCTGCGGGAATGTGGAGGAGAAGGGGTGGGCCGCGGCGGGTCGCCGGGGGAGGTGCTCGCTCATGGGCACGCCGACGGGGTGAACCCCGTCGGGTAAAAGATGGTGAGGTAGGTGGGGGAGGCGTCGACCCAGGCGAGCACGACGCTCACATGCATGTCCACGCCCGCCGAGAAGGTGATGCAAGGGGTGGCGTGGTCCCAGCTCGTGAGCTGGGCCTGCGTGGTCTGGTACCCCGCCGCGGCGAGCGCCTGCAGGGTCGCAGGGGAGTAAAGGTGGACCGGGTTGTCGAAGGATCCGGAGCGGGAGACCGATCCCCCCGGAAGGTTGGCACTCGCGATCAGGAAGTCGGGCGTGACCAGGAACTGGTAGAGGACCCCGTCTGCGCTCGACGGGAGCTGGGTCCCGTTCCCCCCCGGGACGGGGGCCGCACCGAAGGTGAACTCCTCGGAGGTCGCGGCGCTCAACCCTTCGTCCCGGTCGACGTGCGTCACGACCGAGGTCACGACCGCCTCCAGGGCACCTCCCACCCCCGTGTTGCGGTCCATCGCGACGACGGCCGACATCCCGATGATCACGAGCGTGAGGGCGACCATGCTCGCCACGAGGAGGGAGACCACCCAGTCGAAGATCATCCGCCGTAGGCCCTCCCGACCAGGACGTAGTCGAGGACCCCGCCGCCCGGGAGCGGATAGGCGCGCTTCTCGAAGAAGAGCGTCATCGAGCTGCCCACCGTCGTGGGGAACGCCGGGCCGAGGGCGGAGGAGAGGTTCGTCATCAGGACGTTCCCGGCTCCTGTTGACGCGAGGGCCCTGTAGGTCGTGCTCCCGACCACGCCGACGGCCCAGGCCGCCTGATAGTTCGGGGTTCCCCCCGAGGTCAGCAAGGCCGCGCCGACGGTCACGAGGGCGCCTCCGGGATTGACGTCGAGCAGCAGGGTCGTGTTCAGGTCCCCCTCGAAGGTCTGGACCGCGGTGGAGACGATGTCGTTCACGACGACCTCCATCTGGTCGGTCTCCTGGAACGAGCGGAACGCAAGGAACCCTCCGATCACGATGGGAAGGACCATCGCGAGCACCAGCACGATGATCGTGAGCTCGAGGGGCATCTCGAGAACGCCCCGTCGCGCCCGGGCGAGACGCCGCCCGCGACACCCCGACCGGGGTCGGGGCCGGAGGATGCCAGTTCGTTGGGGGACGGTCATGCGAGGTACACCACGAACGACGTCGTGGCCGTCTCCGTGGAGGTGGAACCGACGCTGGCCGGGGGCGTGTAGGTGCCCGTGGCCGTCATATCGACGTAGGGGGAGTGCGTGGGCGGCGCGGGGGAGAAGGTCAGCTCGACGCTCCCGTTGCTCCCGGTGGTGCCGATGGCGCCGGTGCCGCCCCCGGCGAGCGTGACCGCGACGCCGGGAAGCCCGGCCCCGTGCTCGTCCGAGGCGAGCACCCAGACGTAGATCGGGGTCGAGGACTCGGTCAGGAACCCTCCGCCCCCTCCCCGGGAGTCCGTGACGCTCACAGCGGAGAGGTGGTGGGCCTGGGCGTAGCCGAGCCAGAAGAAGAGGAGCGTGACCCCGGCTCCGATGATCATGATCGAGATGACGAGCTCGAGCCCCATGCCTTCGAGGGTCGCGCGTCGCCCTCGCAGCCTCCTTCGAGACGAGGAGGAGCGGAGCAGCGCAGGGTGGGGGGATGGGACCACCACGCTCTTCCTAGGCCACGGTCGAGATTTCATCCTTCGGACACGTGGGCCGGTGGACGAGGGCGGGGGGGAGAGGACGCCGAGGTCGGGAGGGGTCACGAGCCCGCCCCTCCTCCGAGGAAGACGATCCCGAGGAAGGCCCCGACCGCGTAGACCAGGACCGCCAGCCAGAGGAACTGCCCAACGAGCGTCCAGAACTTGAGCCGGTCCCCGCCGGTCTCGATCCCGATCGAGAAGGCCCCGATGATGAAGACCATCTCCAGGAGGTAGACCCCCATCACGGCAAAGAAGAGGGGCGGTGGGACCGCCAGCGCGCCGCTGGCGAGGACCCCCGAGAGCAGAAGGTAGAGCGCCCCCGTCATCCCCATGACGATCGGGGCGAAGAAGAAGGCCGAGCCCTTCATCATCTGGACCGTGCCGCGCAGCGAGGTCCGGATCGAGGCGTCGGTGTTCCGGAGCTCCTTCAGGTGCTGGGCCATCGGGATCACGGTGTCCGTGACCGCCTGCGGGCCTTTCGAGGCCGCCTCCAGCAAGGCGCGCAAGGAGACGCGCATCTGGCGAGAGGGATAGCGGGTCAGAAGGCCCGGGCCCCGTGCCGAACCGAAGAGCGCCTGCTCGGGGGTCCCTCCGCTCACCCGAAGGACGTGGAGCGTCCGGTCGAAGAACTGGGAGGACTCGGTCCCCCGCATCCCCGCGCTCGTCCGTTCCACCGCGCGCTCGAAACGGAGCCCTTCGCCCATACGGCTCGCGAGCTGGAAGAGCGTGTCGGGGAACTCGTTCTCGAGCTTCTGGAGGGCGTTGCCCCGCTTGGCGAGGGCCCGGGTCCGCACGTGCACCCCCATCGAGATGCCGGCGCCCAGCCCGAGGAGCACGAAGACCGGCCAGGCCAGGGTCCCGGGGGGGCCGAAGTACCCCAGGTAGGCGGGGAGCGCGAGGGCTCCCGCCAAGCCCCCCGTGGCGGCCGCCAAGAGCGCGGACTCGCCTCGCGACGGTCGGCGGACCCCCTGCTCCGGGGGGCGGGGCGGCGTGACGGTCCCCGGACGTTTCGAGAGGATCTGCATGGAATAGAGGAGCGCGACGAAAGGGAAGCCGACGTCCATGGCGAGGACGAAACCGACGACCGTCACGATGCTGTTCGTGCTGTTGGCGGAGGTTCCCGCTGATCCTGTCGTGGACGGTGCCCCCGCTGTTCCCGCTCCTGCGCCAGGGCCGGCCCCCAGGTTCCCCACGTTCGCGAGGTTCGACAGGAAGACCATCGGCAGCATCGCCCCGATGACGAGGGGCAGCAGGACCCCCAGCGCGAAGAAGACCGTGGTGGGTCCTGAGAGGGAGGAGGCGAACTCCTCGATCTTCCGACGGGTCCCGGAGAGGACGATGTCCTGGGCCTTCTCCAGGTTCCGCGTCAACCCTTCGTCGGTCTTCTCGTGGGTCGAGAGGCGGAGCGCGTACATGGACCGCATGAAGTCCTCGTTCCAGTTCCCCCACTCGTCGGCGAAGTGGAGGAAGGACTCCTCGAGCGAGGGGTGCTTGCGGGACATCACGTCCCACTGGACCTTCTTGAGAGCGGCCCCCAAGTTCCCCTCGACGTTCTCGGAGGCGAACCGGACCGCCCGGGGGAGCGACCGGTTGAGCCTCAGGGACATGGCCATGTAGTGGACGGCTTCTGGGGCCCGTCCCAGGGTCTGCACGCGCAGACGCCGCGCCAGCATGCCCGGGTAGTTGTACACGAACAGGTAGAGCGAGATGGGGAGCACGAAGGCGAGCAGCGCGACCACGAGGAGGAAAGGCGAGACGACCCCCTGGCTGAGGACCACGAGGGCCACGAGGGTGCCCACGAGCGCGACAAAGGAGAGCAAGAGCCCTCCCACCGCGGCGTAGTGCACCTCGTCCGGGGTGACCTCGAGCCCGGCGAAGTAGATCTCCCGCTTGAAGGCGGTCCGACGGACGGCCTCTTCCAGGCTCTCGCAGCGGCGCTGCAGCGAGGCGAGCTTCCGCTCCTGGCGGTCCCTCGCGGAGCCGCCGTGAGGGTCGATCGCCTCCTCGCGGGCGAGGATGGAGGTGAGGCGTTGACGGTCCGCGCGGGCGCGCTCCAGCGCCCTCTGCAGCCGGGCGGTCCTCCGGGCCGGGTCTGCGTAGCCGAGCAGTGCGCGGCCCAGGAGGTGGACGAGCGCGACGTACGCCTTCCCCGGGGCCTCCTCCTGGACGGTCGGGGGACCCGCGGGCGGGCTTCCCAGCGGGGCTTCCGCGCTATCCATGCTGGAGCGCCCCCCGCAACCACTCGAGCCACTCGGAGTAGAGGGCACTGTAGTCGACGCGATGGTCGATGATCTCCTCCGCATGCCGCTCGAGGAGCTCCCAGAACGCGGCGTTCGAGGAGGCGACCCAGGGCGCGGAGAGGACGTCGGGGCGCCCCTCGCCCTTGGCGACCTCGACCAGCTTCTCCCGGATCCGGGCCCTCAGCCGGATGTTCTCCATGGCCTCGGCGTAGGAGAGCCCCCAGGCCTGAGCGATCCGACGTATGCGGTCGGACCCTTCCACGAGCGCGCTGGTCTCCCGGAGCTGGTCCGTCGATTCGTCGTAGGCGAGGAGCTCCCGGAACGTCCCCGGGGCGACCCCTTCCTCCTTCGCGACCTCGCTCACTTCGAGGACGCGGCGGCGCTGGGACCGCACCGACCCCGCGGGGTTGGTGAGCCCGCTCACCACGACGACGTCCGTCGCGTTGAACGAGGTCGCGGAGATCCCGATATCGTGGACCACACGCTCGAAGATCGCGCGGGAGGAGTTCCCGTGGATGGTCCCCAGGACGGCGCTCCCGGCGGTCCCCGCCCGCATCGCTTCGTAGAGGGTCCGGGCCTCCTGGCCCCGGACCTCACCCAGGACGATCGCGCTCTCTCCGAGCCGCAGGGAGACCTTGAGCGCGTCCTCCGCGCTCATCTCGGTCTCTCCTCCCACCGAGGATCGGACGAAGATGGTCTGCACCTTGTAGCCGAACTGCCGCATCTCGACGCTGGGAAGCTCGAGGGTGTCCTCGATGGTAAGGATCCTCTGGGTCTTGGGGAACTCGAGCATGAGCGCCCCCACGAGGGAGGTCTTCCCCGCGCCGCGCGCCCCTGCGACGAGGATGGTCGAGCGGCCGTCGATGAGGAAGGAGAGGAGCCCCGCGGCGAGGGGGGTCATGGCCTCGAGGTAGACGAACTTCGTGAGCGTCCACGGGTCCGTTGCGTGGCGCCGGAGCGCCATGGCGATCCCGTCGGGGGAGAGCGGACGGCCGATCACCGTCGCCCGGACCCCGTAGTCCCTGAGGTCGGTCTCGAGGACCGGCATCGACTCGGAGAAGGGGCGGCCGCTCTCCACCAGCAGTCGCGCGAGCAGCGCTTCCGCTTCCTCGTCGGTCACGGTCACGTTCGTGATGCACTTGTCGCCGATGTCCCGGCGACCGAACCCTCCGACCCGAAGGTGGACACGGTTCTCCGAGGCCGGGGCGTCAACGTAGAGGTCCTGGACGTGCGGGTCGGCGAGCAGCACCTCCAGCACGCCAAAGCCCACGACGTGCCGCGTCAGCACCTCCGAGAGCTGCTCCAGCTTCGCCAGTCGAGCCGAGGAGTTCCCGGGGAGCACGATCCCGGTCTCGCGCGAGACCCGCTGGAGGAAGCGAAGCGAGAGCTCGTGCACGACGTGCCGCGTCTGGGAGAGGCTGTTGACCGTGAGGTGCTTCGGATAGTACTCGACGAGCTCGTCGCGGGTCCGGTGCAGGAGCTCGACCTCGTCCTCCGTCAGATGATAGTCCGCCAGGTCGAGGTGGTAGAGGATGTCGATCTCCTCGGGGACCCGGTAGAGACGTACCTGGCTGCGTCCGAGCGGGTACTCGGTCAGGAGCTCGGCCCCCTCGGGCGGGACCAGGTTCACCCAGCAGCCGGAGAATCCCGGGCGGGTCAACGAACCTCGGCGCAGCCGTCGCGTGACCATCCGGGAGAAGTTGGGCGGGACCCGCTCGAGGCTCGCCTGGATCCCGCGAAGGACCCCGGGCCGCTCCTCCACGGGAAGCGCTCGGCGGGGTGCGAGGGCGCTGAACCCCGCGCGGCCTCCCCCCAAGGGGAGGCCGATCCCCCCGGAGGGGGTCAGCGGGGCACGAAGTGCGATGGGTGGAGGGGCCACCGCGGGGACCACGGGGGCCGTCCGGACCCCCGCCCACGGAGGCGAGGCCGGGGTCGAAGGCGGAGCGGGGGCTGACGACGGGGGGGAGCTCAGAGCGCTGGCCCCGGCGGCCGTCCCTGTGCTCGGTAGGTGCGCGCGGAGCCAAGGGGGCGGCGGCGGTGGCGCCCGCTGCGCCTCGGGAGGGGGCAGCGTGGGGGAGGAGGGAGGGGGAGGTGACGCGGGCGGAGGGGCCGAAGGAGGAGGAGGAAAGGGAGCAGTCAGAGGTCCTGGTGCAGGAGAGGGTACGGGCGGGGGCGGGGCCCCAGTTGGTGGAGGCGGCGGAGGGGTGTAATGGGTCACTGGGACGGGAGGCTCCCTCCATGGATCGTGGGGCGGAGCGGGGCGTTCGGTGTCGAGGGCGATCGAGGTGATCGTGAGGCCGCAGGTGGGGCAAGCCCGCTCGCCCTCCCGCAACCGTGTACCGCATCGCGGGCAGTTCCCCATGAGCTCCTCCTCCCTCGACCTCAGCTGCTGCCTCGACCCGGGGTCGAAGCTCCCGGTGGAGGGGACGGCGAGGAGGGGGAGGACGAGCTCGCCGAAGTCGGGCCTCCGCGTCCGGCAGCTTTGCCGCGGGAGGTGCTCGAACCACCTCGGACCTTGGAGACGAGCTCGGAGAGCTCATGGCTCACGAGCTCAAGGTCGCTCACCGTCACGCCGAGGCAACGCACACACTCCTCGTCGGGCCGCCCCGTGCCCAGCACCTGGACCTTTTCCTTGAGGTCGTCCAGGAATTCCGGCCAACCGATCCGAAGGCTCTCCTCAAGCTCGGGGAAGAACATCCGGGGATTGAAGGCGCACGTCGCACAGTCCAGGCGCTTGAGCCGACGCTGCAGGTTGCCGCGGTTGGTCTCCACCGTGGAGATCTTCTCTTCCAGAGGGAGCTCCTGTGGCGTCGACCCTGGGGACGGCGCGACGCTACCTGAGGGGGGTGCGCTACTCCGCGACGGGAAGGAGGTCGCACGGGGCGGGGGGGCCGTGGGACCGGCGCGGCCCAAGGGATCGGGAGCGGTCGTCGCCTCTGAAGAGGGTCGCACCGGTGGGGGCGTGGGGGGAGTGCGGCGCGCGCCCGGGCCCAGGACGCGGCGGAGCTCCTCCTCCTTCTCCTCCTCGGCCTCCTCGTCGTCGACGGGGGCCCGGGCGGCCTCAAGGTCCGCCTGGCGGTAGAGGTCCTCTAGAAGGTCGTCGAGGTCCGCGCCCGGGATGACGATCCCGTCGAGGAGGGGCTGCGGCGGTCGCGTCGCCAGCTGCTGAAGGAGCTTCTGCAGGCCCAGCACCTGCCGCAGCAGCTGGACGGTCTCGCTCGAGAACTGCCGCATCGTCCGCCCCGACAAGGTCAGGAGGTCGACGTGGTACTCCTCGCCGAGGGCTTGGAGCACGGCCGCGAGGCAGCGGGGGTCGGCGAGCGCGTCGGGCCCCTCGCAGGCGTCGCAGCGAAGGATCAGATTCGCGGCGCCCCCGGAGGAACGGACCTCGTACTCGAACGGGGGGACCTCGACCTCCTCCGGCGGCTCCTCCTCCTCGTCGTCCGCGCGACGCCGGTCCGGGGGGGTCATCGTCCTCCGAACGCTCCCCGGAGAGGGAAGGGCCCCGGGCCCTCCTCAGCGCTCACCCGAACCCCGGTGGCAATCGGGAGGACCGGCGGGTCCGACGGCCCCGGCTCGTGCCTCCTCTCGGGCGTCCGCGCGCCCCCCAACCCCGCTCTTGGCGCCCTAGACGGGGGCTCTCTTCCACGTCCGGTGGCGGAGGAGGCTCTCGGCCCGAACGGAAGAGCAAGGCACCCGCGACGGCCGCGCCGACGACGAGCAGCGCGACCCCCATGATCTCGGCCAGGAAGAAGGGGTCGGGAGGAGGGGGGGCGGGGAAGGTGGTCCCGCTCCCGACGGCGACCTCCTGGTAGAGGCCGAAGAACGACCTCAGGGTGACGGAGACATTGTAGGTCGTGCCGGGGGAGAGTCCCGTGAACGTCGTCGTCGTCAAGGCGGGGTCGGTCAAGGTGACCCAACCGCCCATCGCGGGACGGGGGTAGAGCTGGACCGCGTAGGAGACGAACCCCTGGACCGAGGAACCCGCGAGGTTCCAGGCCACGGTGAACGAGCTGGGCGTGACGCCGTAAACGTAGACCACGAACCCCGGCGGCGAAGGGGCACCCGCGTCCAGGACCACCATGAGCTCGGGGAGCGCCTGGCCCGCGACGTGCTGCATGCCCACGGCGACGACCGCAAGGTCGTTGGAGGAGGCGGCGGAGAGCGAGGTCGAGGGAAGTTGGACCGTCCGGTACGGCGCGGCGGGGCCGGAGGAGAGGTTCTCGAACGGCGTGTAGTAGTAGCGCAACGTGCTGCCGATCGTCCCTGCGCCGAGGAGCGCGAAGTACGCCGGGTCGTCGGTCGAGAGCAGGACCTGCGGAAGGGGGCTCGAGAGGGTGAGCGACCAGACGGGAGTGGTGTAGGCCCCTCCCGGGCTGCCCGACATCGCCAGGGCGTTGAACGCGTAGAGCCCCCTCGTCGTCTCGACCATGAACTCGGCGCCCGAGGGCCCTGTCGCGATCTGCGAGACGCCGTCGAAGGTCGACCCGGTCGTCGCCCCGTAGCTCTGCCCGGTCACGGCGGTCTTGCCCACGTTGAAGCCGGTGTTCCCTCCAAGGAACACGTGGGTCCCGTCTGCGGAGAGGGCCGTTGCGGTGGCCGTCGCCCCGGGGTTGGGCCAGCTGTAGTTGAGAGTCGGGCTGCCGAAGTAGGGGAAGATCGTCGCCTCCGAGGTGCGGCCCTGAAGGTTCACCGTGAGCGCGACCAAGCTCCCATCGGGGGTCATCGCCACGCCCATCCCCGCCGGGGTCACTCCCCCTAAGGCCGTGTAGTGCCAGGTCATCTTGCCGTGCACGAGGTAGGCGAGGGCGACCCCCGCGAGCCCGTTCTGCAGGAACGAGCTGAGGACGGCCACGTCGCTGCTCTCGGCGTCGACCGCGACCGCGACGACCTGCTGGTTGGTGATCCCCTTTCCGAAGTAGGCCAGGTTGTCCGTGAAGTTCCAGGCCTGGAGGAAGCTCCCCGGCTGGGTCAGATTGAGCGCGTAGACCTCCGCCCCCACGGAGGTCAGGACCAGGCTGTTGGTCCCCGGGGCGGGACCCCGGGCGGAGACGGTCAGCGTCGTCGGTGCCGCGGGCAGGGCGAAGACCCCCAGCGGCTGGTTCGAGGAGATGTTGAAGAGGTAGACGTGGCCGCTGGTCGAGCCCGCCGCGACGTACCCCGGGTCGCCGGAGACCGCGACCAGGGAGATGGCGGCGGAGTCGGAGGTGTTGAAGCTCCAGCTTCCCGAGGAGATCGGGGTCAGGCTGGGCTGCAGGATCGCGGGGGCACTGCCCTCAGTGCGCGGAGCGGCGCCCGCCGGGGCCGCTGTCCCGACCGACGGCAGAGCCAGGAGGAGTCCCAGGAAGAGCGTGAGCACGACCGGAGCTTTCCAGACGACCGTGCTCTTGGGGCCCGGCCCCTTTCCGTTCATGGTCCCCAGAGCTCCACCCCCACGGTCACCGACGTGTAGCCGCTGTTCAGCGGGGGGAGGGTCGTCCAGGAGGTATAGACCTGATTCTCCGTGCCGGGGGGGGTGGGACCCAGGTCCAAATGGGCCGGGTTCCCGCAACCGGTGGCATTGGAGGCAAGGGATGCGAACGTCCATTCCCCGGAGGTGATGTTCACGAGGGCGCTCCCGATGTCCCCTCCTACGAACCCGGCCTGAATAAGGCTCGAGGTCCCCACCGTACCGCACCCCAACCCCTGGAGGGCGGTGGCGAGCAGTTGGGAGACGGGCTGGTCGAAGAGCAGGACCGTCCCCCCGGAGCTCTGGGGAAGCCGGGTCTCGTGAAGGGTGGTCCTCAGCAGGGTCGCGAGGGTGGCTTGGGCATCCCGTTCTCCGACCACCGAGGCCGCGGACCCCTGGACGGGCGGGACCAGCACGGTGTCGATCACCACCACTGCGAGGGCGAGGATCGGGAGGAAGAGGACCGCATCGAAGAGCGCGAGCTGACCACGCTGCGTGCGGATCCGTCGTCCTCTCGGCGTATCTGGACCCATGCGACCTCCCTCACTCCCAGACGGTGACCTCGATCGTCGCATCGTGCATCTCCACGTCGCTCACCCACAGGTCCACGGGGGCCTGGGCGGCGTAGCGGCCCAGGCGCAGCGCGCTGGGGTCGGTCGGCAGCGCGCCGCTCGCGACGACTCGGTCGAAGTGGGCGGGGTAATCCGACCGGTCGGTGATGTTCACCTCGAACCCGTAGGAGGGATGGTACTCCCAGCTGATGTTCGACTCGGTGAGGTTGACGACGCGCGAGGCATCGAAGACCGCGTACTGCCCCTGGTAGGTCAGGTTCCGGTAGCCCAGGAGGTCCTCCAGGAGGAGGGAGGCCTGCTCGGCGAAGGACGAACGGCCCTGACGAGCGGAGAGGGTGGTGAAGGTCGCGTCCAGGGCGGAGAAGAAGAGGATGAAGGAGATGACCACGATCAGGAGGACGGGGACCTCTTCGAGGAACCCCGCGACCCCGCGACGGGACCGCCGTGAGAGGCGCATGGGCGCCTCTTCACGTCCTGGTGAGCATTTAATCCTCCCCTCGAGGGGGAACCGACCGAGGACGAGCCTGGGTACGAACGTTTTTGCCCCCGCGAGGCCAGTCACTCTTCACCGACCGGTGGTGGGCCCTCCGTCCCGTCCGAACGGAGGTCCGACAGGACCGGGCGAACGCGTGGAAGGTGGAACCGGCCGATGGGAGGAGGGCCGCCCGCGAGCCTCGTTCCCCGAGGTCGGGCCCTTCGTCGCGACCGACACGGGAGGGTCCCCTACGCCTTCGCGGCCTTGGTCGTGGGGTTGGCCCTCCTCTTGCTCGTGAGCTCGCTGCTCTCCTCCGAGGTCCTCTGGACGGGAGGGATTACCGGGCACGACACCGAGATCGTCGATCAGGCGATGACGAGCGCGGTCGCGATGCTCGAGGAGAACGCCAGTGAGGCCCTGCTAGGGGAGCTCGCCCATCTTCTCGAGGGAGGAGCGAACCTGCCCCTGCAGCTCCTGAACTCGTCGGTCGCCTCCGACGTTCAGCAGTACGTGGCCACGGCCTTCCACGGCTCCACCACGCACTCCCCCCTCTGCCCCTCGGGACGCGACATGGGGCCGGCGACCGTCTGCGTGCTCTCCTTCTGGGTGGGAGTGACCTTCCCTTCGTGGCAAGGGAACGGGCTGGCCCCGAACGTCGCGCCGACACCGCCGGACGCGGGCAGCGCCTGGCCCGCGATGCCGGGACAGGAGGTCTCGACGACCGGATTCTCGGTGCCTGCGCAGGTCAACGAGACCCCCTTTCCTGCGGTGGTGGGGGCCTTCGTCCTCTCTGCGGTCGACCCGAGCGGGACGTCGACGGTGGCGAGCTACCCCTTCCTCCGTACCGAGACGGTGCCCCTCGGGCTCCTGGAGTCCTCCTCGGACCTCTTCACGGCGGACCTGACCGGCCCGGACGGTGGCTTCGCCCGACTCGCGGCCTACATCCTCTCCACCGTGGCGGAGCTACGCGCGCTCCTGGGGTACGGGAGCGGAGGGTACTCGGGTCCGGACACGGGGGCGACGACAGGGGTCGCCGAGGTCCTTACGCCGGCGGACGTGGCGAACGCGGGGGCGCTGGCCGTGATGGTCGAGACCCTCTACACCTTCCATGCGACCGACCCCAGCGCCGTCACGCTCTTCGGCAATTCCCTTCCTCCTCGCTTTTCCTCGCTCCTGCACGCGGCCCTTCAGGGGCGCATCGACGGGGCCGCGCTCTTCCTCTACCTCGAGAGCACGCCCGGGTCGCTCTGGTCGAACGAGAACGTCGCCGTGGGGGAGACGCTGGCCCAGGCGATCTCCTCGTTCTCGGACCGCTTCACCTTCGACCTCCTGCACACGATCTGGGGGGCGCAGACCGTCGATCCCACGCTGCGGGAACCGGTCGCGGACTGGGCGTTCGTCTGGTCGCTCACCTCTCAGTGGGCGCAGGCGCGTCTCTCCCAGTACATGACCCAATACCGGTCGTGGATGGGCTCGCAGCTCTCGCATCTCACGAGCTACACGGGGACCTCCCCCGTGGGGATCATGGGGGCGTGGGCCGACCAGGACGGACCTGGGGACCTGCTCTGCTACTACCCCTCGACCGGGGGCCCCATCTGGGTCGGTATCCCCGACTTCTACACGATCTTCCCAGGGGGAAGCTACTCCGCGACCACGGGGGCGGTGGGGAACACCACGTCGCTCGTGCTGGGGAATCCCAACGCGGCGGCCCCCTACAACCCTGCCCCCTACGTCGTCAAGACCACGCTCAAGATCAACGCTCAAGGCGGCCCGTCGACGATCAAGCACACGTTCGACTACACGCTCGTCGACAGCTCGCTGCTCGGGGAGTACACCACTTCGACTCCGACGAACGGAGCGTCGAACGACACGCTGACCCAGCTCCTGACCGACCTTTCCTGGAGCATGAGCACCCCCGCCGGCTCTTCCCTCTCCTCGCCGGGGTACGTTCCGTACGTCGCGGGTTGGATGGATGGGCAGGTCCCGTCAGGGCTCTCTACGAGCTCGGTGGGCGTTCCCGACCCCACCTCCCCGCTCCAATTGGGGCCATCGGGGGCCGGGTCGACCTACCTTCAGGACGGGGTGGGCTCGCTCTACTCGGGGCCCTTCGCCTCCGCGCTCTCGACGCTCGCCGCCGACGAGCCAACGCAGTCCTCCTCCTGGTTCGTCCAAGGAGCGGAGTATCCCCGGGGGCTGGGGTCGGGGCCGAACCAGGGGGACGCGAACTCGCTGCTCGACATCGCGCGCCTCGCGGTGCGCCTCTGGACGATGATGGACTACAACCTCTACTGGGGCGGCATCGGGCAGATCACGCCCATCTACACCTTCGGGCCGGTCTCCTACCAGCAGCAGGCCCCGTACGACGAGCGCATCTCCTCGCCGCCCGCCCCCTACAGCTTCCCGGACTTACCCCAGGACCTCCAGGTTTCCGCCTTCGATGACATCTACAAGTGGATCTCGACGCACACGGCCTCCCCGTCCTGCTCGTACGACTCGGCGTGCCAGGCCGGGTATTACGGCGCGATCTGCGTCAGCCCCTGGGGGCCGGGGAGCGGCTACTTCAACGCGCTCGCGCTCTACTTCTGGAACCCGCAGGGGGTCTGGGACGCCCTCGCCCCCTCGACCCTGACCGTCGCCGCGGGGTCGGTGGGGAGGGTCGCCTCGCAAGCGCAACCGGCCCTCGTGAGTGCTTGGGCGGACACCGGCAACGCCCACTGGAACTCGGCGTACTTCCGCTCCTGGGTCGAGCAGAGCCTGGGAGGCTCAGAGGTGCTGCCCGACATGGCCAGCCTCGCCTCGACCTGGGCGCCGGAGCTCTACGGGAACGCCCAGAGCTGGAACTCGCGCGTCCTGGACGAGCACACGCTGGTCGACCAACCCACGCTGCTTGGAGGGTTGCCGTTCCAGGCCTGGCAGGGGAACCGTTCTCAGGCCGTGGCCGGCGGGGGATTGTTGGACGAAGGACCTCCCCAGGTGTCGCTCGCGCTTCGTGGTACGACGCTCGGGCTCTCCCCGCCGCTCGAGACGCTCCAGTTCGTCGACCCGCAGGACCGGTCGTCAGACATGGGGATCTCCCCGTTCCAGACGACCTGGGACGTGCGGTACTCGTCGACGGTGGACCTGGTGCTCACCGTCCCCGGGGACCCGGTCCTTCCGGGGCCGAGCGGCCCCGAGCCCACGCGGCTCGCCCTCAGTGTGCCGTTGCACGCGGAGTTCCCCGTGACGGTGGTGACCCCTTGGCCCCTCGAGACCGGGGCGCAGGGGGTCCCGAGCGACCCGACGCTCACCTACACCCGGGGGCTGACCGGCATCGAGGGGGCGGACGTCCACGTCGCACGGAACCCGGACTTCCTGCCGGGGACCTACGTCTCGCCGACCCTGATCGACCTGCTCGGCCGGGTGGGGATCGTCGGGGGCGAGGTGCTCGGGGAGACGACCGCCGACGCGTCGCTACTCTCCGCCCTACCGGACACGGCCGCGTCGGGAGGGCCGGGGGCGGCGGAGGGGCTGGGGGATGGCCTCGACTACGCGACGAACGCCATGGTCGCGACGGACCAGCAGGGTAACTCCGCCTCGGTCCGGGGGGACATGGGCACGATGAACTCGCTCCTTTCTCGGATCGGCTTCCCGTCGCTTCTCTACCTCAACAACTATGCTTTCCTGGGAGACAACCTTTCGTTGACCCTCCAAGGGACCTACGTGGCGACCTTCGGAGAGGGCACGAACGCGGCCAGCGTGCTCGACGCGTCCCTCACCTTCTCCGCGAGCGCGCTCTCGTTCATCTCGGTCGACTACGACAACGCTTACGCACCCTACACGTTCTCCCTCGTCCACACGCCGAACGGGGCCACGGGCCTGGGGCTCCAGTTGCGCGCGGGATGGCTCCGTTGGGGGGTCACATCCTCACTTGCCCTCACCGCCCCGGGGGGAGGACCGGCAGGGCCCTCGGGAGGCGGGCCGACGGCGCTCGGTGCGCTCTACGTTCCCGCCCTCGGGACCACGGTGCCCTCTGCGGACCTCTACGAGCAAGGTTCTCCCTCGCTCCCCTCCCCGGCGGCCGGGGCGTACTCGCGTTCGGTGGGCGAGTGGCTCTCCTCGTACGGTCCCACCGCGCCGCCCACGTTCGACGAGGTGGTCTCGGCCGAGCAGTTCGCCTTCGGGTACTACTACGACTCCGTCCGACAGTCGGGACTCTCAGGGACGTTGGACAGGATCGACCTGGGCGTCTCGCTCGGCTTGGGGAACACCTGGTCCTCCGGTAGCATCGCCTACGCTCCCGGTGGCGCGGTGACGGCTGCGGGGTTGGAAACGTTCCTCGAGTGGGCCGTCAGCGCGAACCGACCGCTCGCCTATGCCCTGGGCGAGCCGACCCCCGATGAGCAGGTCATCGCGCAGCTCCCCCCCTCGCTTCTCGCTTCGGTGTTCTGGAACGATAGTCTCGGTGGCTGCGGCGGGGGCCTGGGGTCGTGTCCCGCGGTGGGCGACGTGTACGCGAACTACCCCGGCGCGTTCTCCTCGCCGAACCTGGCCGCGATCGAGTCGGACCTTGGCGGACTGGGCGGCGGGCTCTCGAACCACCCCGAGGTCATTCTAGGGGGCAACGGACCCTCGGGGAGCTCCCCCTTCCTCGGGCAGCTCACGTACTGAGAGGGAGCGCCCGCCTCGGCGCGGATCGGTGGACGAGGTGCCTCACGGAGAGGGAGGAGCGAACGCCCCGGCGTCCGAAGGGGGGGAGGGGTCGGAGCTACCTGCTCCGGGTATCGTCTCGACCGGAGCGGGGCTCTGGGTTTCGCCCTCCGGGGGCGTCTTCAGCGACGAGGTTCCCGCGCCACCCCGTCCCCCGCCCCCGCCTCCCTTGCGACGGCGTCGAGAACGGCTCTGACCGCGTAGGAAGAGCAGGAGGCCTAGCACGACGACGACCGCGAGGACCACGCCACCGAAGACGAGGGCCCCGAGCGTCCCCTCGTACCACGGCTTCGCGGGAGGAGGAGCGGGGGTCTGGTTCCCACCGCCACCGCCCCCTCCGCCGCCACCGCCGCCCCCACCGCTGCAGCTCGCCCCCGACGAGGTCGTGGAGGTCGCGATGACCTGGACGGGGGTGATCCCCGCGGCGGAGCTGGTCGCGTCGGTGACGCGGAGCGAGACGGAGTAGGTCCCTGTGGCGGTGAACGTGTGGCTCGCCGAAGAGATCGCGATCGCGCTGGAGAAGGTGGTGCCGTCCCCGAAGTCGACGACGATCGTGTACGGGGACGTCCCTCCCGAGGCCACCCAGGAGGCGGACACCGAGAGCGGGGCGCATCCCGTGGTGGGACTGACCGTCCCCGAGAGGCTGAGCGGGGCGGCCACCGTCACCGTGCCCGTCAGGTTGAGGACGACGCCGACCGAGTCCGAGACGTTGACCCAGACCCGGAACGTCCCCGCCTGGGTGATGTGGAAGGTGGCGGAATACCCCGAAGCGGTCCCCCACGGGGTGTGGAAGGTGGGGACCCCGTAGGGCTGGACCCCTCCCGAGATCCCGACGAGCGTCAGGGTGAGGTTGGCGGGGGCGTCGAGCGTGGCCGAACTGGCGTCGAGGGTCCCAGCGAAGGGGGCCGGGAGCTCGACGACATCGGCCGTCCCGTTCAACGAGCCATCTCCCGCCCAGAGGAGGCCGTTCGCGGCGAGCGTGCTCGGGGGCCACTGCCAGAGGACGCCCACGCCGGTCGTGAGGTCCTGCTGCGACACCCCGACGACCCCTTGCAGGACCTCCGGGCCCGGGACGGTCGGGGACTGTTCGTACCCCTGGGCGCCCAGGAGATAGGTGTTCCCCAGGGTCGAGAGCGAAGTGACGCTGAGGACGTTGGACGGCAGGGGGAGGGGCACCGTGAGGTCGAAGGCGCCCTGCCCTCCTTGGGTCCAGTTGACGAGGGCCCCCGGTCCTCCGATCCAGTAGGTGCTCCCGTTCCAGGTCGAGGCGAGAGGGACGAAGAGGTTGGAGACGAAGTCGATGCTCTCGTTCTTGAGCGCCGGGGTCGCGGCGGGGTCGTAGAAGAAGAAGTCGCCGATCCCCGAGGCCTCCGGCTGCTGCTCGCCTCCGACGAAGGCGGGTCCTCCTCCCTGGGGGGTGATCGTGGTGACCTCGCTGAGCGAGGTGAGCGCGCCGGAGAGGTTCGCCCAGGTCCCGGCCCCGGGGGCGAAGGAAAAGAGACCCCCTCCCGCGCTGACCTCGGTCGTGAGGCTCGTTACCTTCTGCAGGAGACCGCCGACGAGCAGTCGGCCGCTGTCCCAGGCCATCGCACCGATGACGAGGTTCGGGTCAAGCCCGGAGGAGATGTCGGTAACCGTCCCGGTGGTCGTGTTGAACTTGAACACTCGGACCCCATCGGAGAGGTAGACCGCGGCGCCTGAGGCGGCCGCGTAGGAGAGGGGAAGGGTCCCGGAGGGAAGGCTGCTGGTCAGGTCCGCGGTGGTCAGATTGCCGAGGTCGATCGCGGCGAGACTGCCGGAGGTCCCGTTCGTCCCGGCCGCGTAGAGATGGCCCTCATCCAGGGCCATCGATGCCGCATCGACGAGGCCGGTACCGAGGGCGCCGCGGATCGAGACGTAGCCTCCCGCCGAGGTCCAGCTCCCGAGGGCGGCGGCGGCCCCGTTCGTCCAGCCCCCGACCATCAGCGTGGTCCCGTTCCAGTCGATGGTGAGAGGGGCCAGGCCCTTCGGGAAGGGGGAGGGAGGCGACAGGGGCGTGGCGGCTCCCGTCAGGACGTTCACGGTCGCCGCCCCTGCGGAGGATGCGACCGTGAGACCGTTGGCCACGTTGGGGTCGGGGGCGGCCGCCGTCGGGGTTCCCGCGGAGCCCGACAGGGGAGCCGTCAGGTTCACGAACGCGCCCCCGGTGAGGTTGACCAGTCCCGTGTAGCGTCCCTGGGAGGTCACGAGGACGTAGCTCCCTCTCGAACCGACGGGCACGACGGGGGCGGGGAACGTCGCGGGGAGGAGCGTCGTGAGGTTGGTGAACGCCCATGCCCCGCTGGCGAAGGTCAGGAGCCCGATCGTCCCCAAGGGGCCGCTTCCTGCCACGAAGACGCCCGAGGCGACGGTGAGCGCTCCGAAGAGCGCCTGGAAGGAGGCGGGGACCCCTGCGAACTGGCCGAAGCCGACGGAATCGTTGTAGACCACGACGATCGGGGCGGGGGTTCCGCTCGAATAGTTCCCTCCCACCAGAGCGACCTGCGAGCCCACAACGCCTCCGCCGCCGAGCACTTGGAGCCCGAGCGGAGTGAACCCGTAGGCGGGGTGGAAGCTCGCGTTCGAGACGTTCTGCTCCATCAGGGCGGGAGTGCCGCTCGCTTGACCCCAGAGGAAAACCGTGGGATACTGGCCGGGGACCAGCGCCCCGGTCTCCCGAGCCCCCAGGGCGTTCGCGGGCAGGGTGTTGAGGAAGGTCCCTGTGGCGTCGCGAACCGCGGGGGAAGCTCCCACCGACAGTGTGCCGAGCTTCGACCCCGTCGCGTTGTCCGTGCCGATCAGGTCGAACTTCCCGCTAGGGAGCGTGAGGACCTGGTCGACCGAGCTCCAGGACCCTCCGGGGAGCTGGGGTAGGAGCGAGGAGAGGGAGTGCGGGGGCTCCGGGGTCGAGTTCGTGCTCAGGAGGATGTCCGAAGGGACCCGTGGCTCCGGGGCCTTGAGGTGTGCAAGGTGAATCCCCGAGGAGGATGGGAGGGCCTTTGCGGAGGCACCGACCGCGGGCGGCAGCGTGGGCAGCACGACAAGGACGAGGATCGCAAGGACGAGCGCGTGTCCGACGGGGGTCTTGAGCTTCACCACGGTCTCCGTCCCGGGTCAGCGCGCGCTGACAGGGGGCGCGGGAGCAAGTCCGCAGGGGTTCATGGCGCTTCGCCCGGGGTCGAAGCGGAGCCCGGGGGGTCTCGCGCCCTTCGGACTCCCCTCACGCGAGCGAGGAGCAACCCGCCGAGCGCCGCGACCAGGAGCACCGCCACGAGCGGCAGCGCGGCCCCAGCGATCGCCGGGAGCACGAGCAACCCGAGCGGGGCGAAGAGGAGCACGAACGGACCGCTCGTTGACGAGGCCGGGGAGGAGGAGACCAACTTCCCTCCCTCCTTCATCGCCGAGAGATGGGAGGAAGAGGCCGCTGCCCACTGCGTCGCGGACGGTAGGGTGGTCGGGCTGGTGGCGACCGTGTAGGTCACCGACGTGATGTGCAGGAAGTCGTAGAGGTAGGCCCCGTAGTCGCCCCAGGGTTGGGGCGTGGTCGTAACGCCACCCGCACCGTTGCCGAAGGAGTGCTCAGCGACCTGGCCGTTCCCGATGTAGACGGCGGTGTGGTCCCAGCCGCCTCCGCTCCAATCGTACATGATCAGGTCCCCCGGTTTCATCCAGGAGGGGAGCGAGCCCCCGGTCGCCTCCTGGACCATGTGGCCGGAGATGAGCCAGTTCCGAAGGCTGACGACCGAGGGGTTCCCGTAGGGGGGAGGCACGGTCGAGGGGACGTTGATCCCACCCGCGTGGAGGGCGAGGGACGCGAAGTGCGTGCAGTCGTCCCCGATGCTCCCGTAGGCGCTCACGATGTACGGGGTCCCCGTTCCTTGGGAGAAGTGGTGGTAGCAGCACCCCGAGGTCCAGTAGTAGCCGTCCGAACCCACGACCCCCATGTAACTGCGAGCGTACGAGGCGGCCGCGGCCCCGTTGTAGCCTGAACCACCTCCGCCGCCACCCCCGCCACCGCCTCCCCCGCCGCCGCCCCCTCCGGTCTGGAGGAAGTGGGCGATCGTCGGCCAAAGGCCGCTCGGCATCGCAGCGGGGCCATCGTC
Source organism: Thermoplasmata archaeon (assembly GCA_028864975.1). Lineage (GTDB taxonomy): Archaea > Thermoplasmatota > Thermoplasmata > Lutacidiplasmatales > UBA184 > JAKAAX01. Next base: position 62,305 of record JAGWLG010000017.1, read on the forward strand.
CAGCGCCCAGTAGGCGAGGAAGTGGACCCCGAGGTTGGTCGTGGATTGGACCTCGGATTGCATGTCCGAGAGCTCGCTCGGAGAACCCGCGCAGTACTCGGGGTCGAGGCCGAGCCCCAGGTGGGATGTCCCGATCGACGCGAGCGAGGTGTGCGCGGCTCCGTTGAACTGGCTCAACGAGCAGGTGTAGTCCATCAGGACCCAGGTGTCGACCGACGACCGGGCCATGCTCGAGAGGGACCAGAAGCCGGGGCTCCACAGGGCGAAGTCCCCGTTCAGCTTCATCCCCTTCCCGTGCAGCGCCGTCGCGAACTGCCCCATGAACTGGGCATAGGCCGAGGCGTCCCCGCCGGCGACGGAACCTCCGTTGCAGCTCGAGTCGGGCTCGAAATCCACGTTGTACCCCGCGTACCCGTTCCCCTTCGCCGTGGTCACGGCCTGGTTGATGAACGGCTGCCAGAGGCTGGAGGCACCCAGGAAGTAGTTCAGGGTGTAGAGGTCGCACGACGTGATCATCGGGTACATCTTGGAGGAATGCTGCTGGGCCCAGGGCGTCAGGTCGTTCTGGGTACCGGCGTAGCCTCGAGAGCCGAAACTTCCCGAGCTCGAGAGGTAGAAGGCCTCCTCCGAGATGGACGGGATGTCCTTCGCGACGGTCGCGTACTCGTTGGCGAAGGCGCTTCGGGAGCCTGCCCACGAGCAGAACTGGCATACCCACGGCATGAACGTCAGGCTCGTGGAGCCGCCGCCTCCGCCCCCGCCTCCTCCGCCGCCCCCTCCTCCGCCACCGCCGGAGCCCGCGCAGGGGGACCCGGAGCTGTAGGGGATACAGAGGTACCATCCGGCGGTGATGAGGTTCGGGTTGGAGATGCCGTCCACGCTCGCGATCATCGTGTACTTCGCGCTGTTGCCGTAGGCCTGACCCGCGATCCCCGAGAGCGTGTCGCCCGACCGGATCTGGTACCAGTCACCCGGGGTCGGAGAGCCCGTGAGCGGTGTGCACGGGCTCGGTCCGTAGAGGTTGCAGTTCCCGCTCCCGCCACCGCCACCGCTCGAGGAACAGGGGGAGCCCCCGCTCGTCGGGATGCAGAGGTAGTAGCCCGAGCTGATGAGGTTCGGGTTCGGGATACCGTCCACGCTGGCGATCATCGTGTACTTCCCCGAGTTGCCGTAGGCCTGTCCCGCGATCCCGGACAGTGTGTCACCGGAGCGGATCTGATACCACTCCCCCGGCGTGGGGGAGCTCGCGAGCGGTGTGCAGCGGTTCGGGCCGTAGAGGTTGCAGCTGCCGCCGCCTCCTCCTCCGCCCCCACCCCCGCCGCCACCGCCGCTGGAGGAGCAAGCGGTGCCGCTCGAGTGGGGGATACAGAGGTACCATCCGGCGGTGATGACGTTCGGGTTGGAGATGCCGTCGACACTCGCGATCATGGAGTAGAGGTTACCGTTCCCGTAGGCCTGGCTCGCGATCCCCGAGAGGGTGTCGCCCGATCGGATGCGGTACCAGTTGCCGGGAGAGGGGCTCGAGGTCAAGGGCTGGCAGGAGGCGGGCCCGTAGAGGTTGCAGCCGCCGCCTCCGCCGCCACCGCCTCCCCCGCCGCCACCCCCGCCGCCCCCGCCACCGCTAGAGCAGACGTTGGAGGGGCAGACCGTGCTCCAAGGCAGGCCGGCCTGGTTCTGGCCGGAGCCGGAGCAGCCCTTCCAACCCGTGCCGTAGAAGCCGTTGGGGGCCCACTTACAGTAGGCGCCGGACAGGTAGCTTCCCCAGAAGTTGTAGCTGTTCGCCCCGTAGTAGGCGTGGGCCCACTGGAACGAGCAGCTGGGGTTGAAGTAGATCCCACCCCAATTGCCGCTGCTGCCGGACCACGTGGAACAGGTCGAGGCCTGGTAGCCCCCGATGGGGAAGGGGTTGCCCTGGGGCGGGGACTGTCCACCTGTCCCTTCCTGAAGGATCCCTTCCGCGTAGTAGACCGGCTCGATCGCTGCGGGGTCGAAGCTGCTCTCCTGATAGGCCATCGCGACGAAGGTGATCACGAGCTGGCCGGAGAACCCGGCGTTGAGGGCACAGTCGACGACCGCCTGGAGGGAGAGCGATGTGTGTTGACCGTAGTAGTAGGCGTTCGGGCAGCCCGACGCCGCGATCGAAGGGCTCACGGGGGCGGAAGACGCCGAGGAGACCTCGGGCGAGAGCGAGGAGGGCGGGCTCGTTCCCTGGGCAGGTACTCCTGAAAGCACCATGCCCACGGCGGTCGCCACGGCGGCGACCAGCAGCAGCCAGGGGGTTTCGGAGGGCCGAGAAGCGCGAGAGGGTCCTCGCGAAGATTCCATGGTCGTATTTTCGCTCAGCCCCTATTTGAACGTGGCGAGCGGCAGGTCCTGAGGACGAAAATCGTCTCCACGCGGGCCACGGGGGCGCGAGGGCTGCCTACCTCGCTCCGAGGGACCCCAACTCCAGCGGTGAAGACCTCAGCCCGTGTCCGGCCCAGCGCCACCGCGCGCGTGCGAGGCCGGACGGGGAGGTCATGGGGTGTCCGACACGACACCTCGTATCGGCCTCCTTGAAATCCTGCGAGTGGGTGAAAACCTCGACCATGCCCGCGGCTACCGTCGTGCTCTTGGTCCTTGTAGGAGCCGCCGCGGTCCTTCTCCCCACGGCGTCGCCCTCCATGGGGCGATGAGCGACGCGCAGCACCCACCGTGTCCTCCCGCGTCCCCCGCCGGTCATGGAGAGAACTCCGGTCGGGGTGAGAACGGTACGGGCGACCACGACAATGAGACCGGGGACCCCGCGAACGAGACGGGCGAGAACAACGACACCGGCGACTATGAGAACGAGACCGGAGACGACAACCAGACCGGAGAGCAGGGCCCCGGCGAGAACGATACGGATGGGGACAACGAGACCGCGGACGATGGGATGGCCTGCGGCGAAGGCCCCGAACACTCGGGCGACCTTCTCTCCTCCTTCACCTCCCTCGTGCTCCGGGCCCCGCTGTAGGGCCTCGCTTTCGTTGGGTTCATCCGTTCGGTGAGCGTGCGCCCACGCCGTGCGTGGCGCCCGGGCCAGATCACTCTCACCTCGTCGCCGGCGTCTCCAACTCCGCCAGACCTTCGACCGTTCGGTGGACAGGGAGTGGCGGAGGTTCGCTCTCGAGCCCCATCGAAGGCTCCGGGGGGAGCTGCGGGCCCGCTTCCTTCGGAAGCACCTATCGGGGGTCAGGGGGCGGGTGCTGGAGCTGGGTCCAGGACCGGGGCGGTTCTCTCCGGAGGTGCTTCGGTCGAGAGGGGCCTCCTTGCTGGCGGTGGACCTCTCCCGTGAGGGGCTCCTTCACGACCGGAAGGTCGTGCGTCGTGCGGGAGGCGAACGACGGTCGAACTGGGTCCAGGGTGCGGGGGAGCACCTTCCGCTCCAGGACCGATCGGTCGTGGCGACCGTCCTTCTCGGCAACCTGGTCTGCATGGCCGCCCGCGACGGGGAGAAGTTCCTGCGCGAGGTCGCACGCGTGACGCGACCGGGGGGGGACCTGATCGTGGACTTCTGCCCTGCCGTGGGAGCGGTCCAGGACTTTCTGTTCACGATCAGCCAGAACCGAAGGCTGCCGCGCGTCCTGCGGGACCCAGAGTTCTACCTCGTCGACCAGGTCCTTCGCACCGGCTTCCAGCCGTTCGCTCCGGAGCGATGGTCGCGTTGGGAGTTCTCCTTCTACACGGCACGCGAAGCTAGGGCGATGCTCGCAAGGGTGGGGTTCCGGGTGGGAGACTCCATGGCTGTCGCTCCGCTAGCGGCCTTCCAGCCGGATGTGGCGCGCATCGCTCTCAGGGACCCCCGGACCTGGCGGAACTTGCTCGAGCTGGAGGAACGGGCCGGTCGCGAGCCCGAGGTCCACAGCACGGGGCAAGGGTTCGTGATGGCGGCGCGACGACGATAGGGGCCCGCCGTACGCGCGTCCTGCAGAGGCGCCTCATCTTGCGGGCGCCCAGCGAGCCCAGCGGAACTTGGTCATGGATCGTGATTTCACCTCGAGAAACGCGTAGCCTGTAGGATTACATCTCTGGGTGGGACCCCCTCGAGGAGGGCGGGTTTTCCCTACAGCCAATAGGGGAGATGGATG
>JAGWLG010000047.1 GCA_028864975.1 Thermoplasmata archaeon
CCCCCGGGGTCTTCGACCAACCGCGGACCGCCTTCGCCGCGTGGTTCCTAGGGTACAACGTGGTGCCGGGCCCTTCCGGTCGGGAAGAGAGCCTGGCGGTGCTCCCGGAGGACATACGGTTCACTCCTCCTGGCGAAGAGGGCTCGAGCGACGCCGTCGTGGAATCTCGGGGAGAGGCGGGAGTCCGAAGGAGGTACTTCGTTCGTCTTCGACCCGCTCAGGGTGAGGGTGCGCTCTTGGAGGTCCTCGCTTCGCGAGAGGGGAGCCCCGACCCCCGTGTGGGGGACACCGTGGGCGTACACTTCGAGCGCTTGCGGAGTGTCGAGGGGGGCGTTCCGCGCGGTGGCTTCAAGAGCCTCTCTGCGTCGGGGTAGGAGGAGGGGAAGTCGAGCGTGACCGCCGAGAATACGCCCCCGGTGCTCCTCGTCGGAGGGCCGGACAGTGAACTCGCGCTCCTCAAGAGCTACCTCGTGCGGAACAACGTGTCCGTGCTTGCCTGCGTCGGTCAACTTCAGGAGGCGCTTCCCCACTTGGCATCAAGACCGGACTGCACGCTCCTCCTCGTCCGACCCACGGACCCCGCACAGGCGGGGGGCTGGGTCCAGGAACGACGGGGGCAGGGGTTCCAGGGAAGGGTCGGGGTCGTCGTCCGGCCCGAGGAGGTAAGGGCCTACATTGGCAAGGGTCGATGGAACGATTTCGCGCTCAAGACCTCGGTTTCCGAGCCTGACCTCTTGGGCGCGGCACGCTCCGCCTCACGGCTCTCCGAACGGAGCTGAGCTCCGGTCGCGCGGACCTGTCGCGGCCCACCGACCTTCCCGGTGGGGACCCTGCCTGACGAAAGGTGATCCTTCGGTCCCAGAACCTTGGAGGAGCGTTCGCCGCCGTCCTCTGCCGACACAATCCGCCGGGCCAAGCTTATCCCTCCGCGGAATCCTCTCGGCGGGCAGGATGCCCGAGCCGATCGTCGTCGAGGGGCGAAACGTCTGGAAGGTGTACGCGTCGGAGGCCGGGGAGGTCCCGGCGCTCAAGGGCATCGACGTCAGCATCGCCAAGGGGGAGATGGTCGCCGTCATGGGGCCGTCGGGCTGCGGGAAGACGACCTTCCTGAACTGCTTCTCAGGGCTCGATGACATCTCCAAAGGCACGATCCGTATCGAAGGCCGCAACCTGAGGAACCTCTCGGATAATGCGCGGAGCGAATACCGTGCCCTTCGTATGGGGTTCGTCTTCCAGGCCTACAACCTCCTCCCCGTGCTCACGGCCCAGGAGAACGTCGAGCTCCCCCTTCTCGTCGCCGGCGTGGCGCCGAAGGAAGCTCGGAACCGCGCGCGCCTTTGGCTGAACGAACTGGGGCTCCAGGGGAGAGAGGAGCACCGTCCCAGCGCCCTCTCCGGGGGAGAGCAGCAACGGGTGACCTTGGCACGAGCTCTCGCGAACCGCCCCGCGATCGTCTGGGCCGACGAGCCTACCGGCAATCTGGACGAAGAGAACAGCACCGCCGTCATGGAGCTCTTGCGGGACTTGAACCGCCAGCACCACCAGACCTTCGTGGTCGTGACGCACGACCCTTCGGTGGCGGCGTCCTGCGACCGCACGATGAGGATGCGGGATGGGAAGATCCTCGCCTCGTAGGCGGGAGGCAACGTGACCGGGGCGCGCGACCGCGAGGGGCCGGCGCTCCCCGACATGGCTTCCGAAGGGTCGAGACGCTCCCGTCTGGCGGCGCAGGTCCTCTGGACCGGGGTCGTCCTCGGCGTGTGCATCATCGCGATGAGCCTCTGGCTAGGCACCTCTCAAGGCGCCCAACAGGCCTCCGGGGGCCTCACGGCCCTCGGCTGGGGGGACCCCACAGTAGGGCTGTTGGTGCTCCTCGTGCTCATCGTCGCGCTCTCCTCCGTCGTCCTGGGCGTGAAAGACCGGGTCATCGCAAAGATCGGTCTGAGGAACGTCGCCCGGGCCCGCACTCGAACGGTGGTCCTGCTGTTCGGTCTCCTGATCGGCAGTACGATCATCTCTTCGAGCCTGGTGATCGGGGACACGGTCGGCGCCCTCTCGGTGCATTTCACGTACATCTCGGACGGGGCGGTCGATGAGGCGGCGTACGCCCCCCCTCCCCCTCAAGGGCTGAGCGGCCCCGCGCTGTGGTATGGCCCCCTCCCCACGTCGGTCTTCGATAAGGCGAACGCCTCTGTGGGGAGGACACCGTACCTCCTCGGTCTCACCCCGATGATCCTGGGAACGGCCGGCGCCTACGACCTCACCGCCAACGTGGCTCAGCCCGGGCTCACCATGGTCGGCGTGGACCCTTGGGCAAGCAGGAACCTTGGGAGCTTCACCACGACGGGAGGTTCGTCGCTCGCCGGACCCTTGCCGGGGGAGGTCCTTCTGAATCCCACCTCGGCTTCCGAGCTCTCCGCCTCGGTAGGAGATCGGATCAGGCTGAGCGGGCCCTCGGCCAGTCCGATGAACTTCACGGTCCTCGGCATCGTCAAGGCGGACACACGGGGCGGGTTCCAGGACGCGGGGTTGGGGGACGTGTTCGTCGCGCTCCAGGATGCCCAGAACCTCTCGGGGATCCCCGGCAGTTTCAACTATCTCGCGGCGACCAACACCGGTGGCCTCGTCGGAGGGACCTCTCACAGCGATGACGTCTCGAACAGCCTCAACTGCACCCTCGCGGCGGCCACGAACGGCGCGGGTTGCGTTCCCGGAATGGGGGTCTCGGTCAACAGGGTGCTCCAGCGGGACATCGTTTCGGCCCAGGCGAGCGCGCAATCCCTGACCCAGCTCTTCCTCGTGCTCGGGCTCTTCTCGATCGGCGCCGGGTGCGTCCTCATCGTCGGCATCTTCGCGATGCTCGCCGAGGAGCGCAGGGGCGAGATGGGGGTCGCAAGAGCCGTGGGAATGCGTCGGGGGCAGCTGATCCGCGCGTACTACTTCGAGGGGCTGGCATACTCCGCTGGGGCTGCCCTCCTCGGAACCCTTCTTGGGGTTGTGGTCGGGTGGGGGATCATCCAGCTCTTCGCCGCATCGATCGGCGGAGGGGGAGGGGCCGCCACGAACGCCATCGTGGAATCGTTCACGTTCACTCCTCAGAGCCTCGTCCTGGCCTATGCGGCGGGCTTCCTGTTGACCCTGGGGACGGTCACCCTGACGTCCGCCTACGTCAGTCGGATGAACATCGTTCGGGCCATCCGCAGCCAGCCGGAACTCGTGCACAAGACGCGCTCGCAGAGGGCCATGCTCGTGCTGGGCCTCGTGCTGGTCCTCGTAGGGGCGCTCCTCTACCTCGACGGTCACGCAGCGCAGACGGACATCAGTATCGGGTTCATGGGCGCGAGCATGCTCATTCTGGGTGGGGGGCTCATCGCCGCATTCCGGGTCCCCCTGAGGCGGGCCTTCTCCGCGAGCGCCGTCGGGCTCCTCTTCTTCTGGGCCGACCTCCCGCTCCGCAACGACCTCTTCCCTGGCACGCACTCGGGCACGATCTTGGTCTTTTTCCTGGAGGGGGTCTTCCTCATCCTCTCGGCCGTCATCCTCTACGTCTTCAACTCGGATGTGATCGTACGGGTGCTGACGGGGCTGTCCCGCAGCAGTTCCCGCAACCTGCCCGTGGTCCGGCTCGCCTTCTCGTATCCCGCCCACCGGAAGTTCCGGTCGGCGATGACCATCAGCATCTTCGCCATGGTCCTGTTCACGATCACCGCCATCGCCGCGATCGGGAACGGGATCTCGTCGGGGGTCTCGACCAGCATCACCACTGAGTCCGGGGGCTACCAGTTCTACGGCTTCTCCGAGTCCCCGATCGCGAACATCACGAGCGAGGTCACGAACAACTCCACCTTGAACGCCGAGGTCTCCACCCTCGTCCCGTTCTACTCGGGACCCGGCATCCTGAGCGTTCAAGGATCGAGGAACAGCACCTTCGGCTACGGCCTAGCGGCCGCCCCCACGGGCGAACCGGGGCGGTTCGACTTCTACACGTCGAACCACTACAATTTCACCTCCACCCTGGACGGCATGTCCGCGAGCCGGGTCTGGCAAGAGCTCTCCACTCCGAACACGAACGTCACCGTGGTGGACGGGAGCTTTGCCGGGGGGGCCTTCGGCAGCTTCGGGGGTGGCCCGGGCCACCCGGGGGCGTCTCCGGGCGACATCCTGGACGTGCAGCAGTGTCCCGGGTGTCCCACTTTCCATCTCAAGGTCCTGGGCGTGCTCAACGAGCAGACCCTTCCGATCGTCCTGGTCAATCCCGAGCTGCTGGTCAACAAGTTCGGGTACGACTCGCAGTCGATCTTCCTCTTCTCGGGCGCACCCGGAGCCGCGCCCCGGGCGATCATCCAGACCCTGCAGACGCACTTCTTCCAGGAGGGGCTCCAGATCTACGACTTCGCCCAGATCCTCTCGACGACCCTGCAGTTCACCGACGCGTTCATCAATCTCCTAGAGGTCTTCGTCGCGCTCGGGCTCATCGTGGGGATCACCTCCCTGGGGATCCTCGCCCTGCGCGCGGTCGTGGAAAGGCGGACCCAGATCGGGGTCGTCCGCGCCGTGGGGTTCCGCCGATCGATGGTCCTCGCCTCCTTCCTGACCGAATATTCGTTCCTGGCCCTCATGGGCATCGGAATCGGGGCGGTCATGGGGCTCATCCTCGCCTACAACCTGAACCAGGCGGTCGGCGGGTTCTTCGCCTTCGCCGTGCCCTGGGAGAACCTCCTCACCATCCTGGGCACGAGCTACGCTCTGACGTTGGTGGCGACGGGGCTCCCGTCCTTCCGGGCGTCTCGGATCGCTCCCGCGGAGGCGATCCGCTACTCCGAGTAGGAGCGATCGACGCCGCTCCTGGCGAGAACCCCTTGACGCCCGGCCCTTCAAGATGGAGGGCACCCCGCTACGCTTCTAGGACGGCAAGATACGTGAGCGTCCGATTCGCGACCGAGGCGATCGCACGGAGGCCCAGCGCCACATCCCCATCGTGGGTCGCGGACGGGCCTTCGAGAATGAGGGCGAACCCGCCGATGTGGTTGCCACGCAGGAGCAGCGCGGTCAGGCTGGGAGGGAGGCACATCGCTCCGAGGATAGCCCCGTAGTCCATACCGGGAGCGAGAAGGTCTCCCATCCCTCTCGTGGCCGCTCGGACCACCGGCCCGAGCGGAGGAAGCTCCCAGACGAGGTCGCAACGTACATTCTTCACGAATCCGGGGTCGACCAGGGCGGCCGTCACCGCTTCGGAGGTCCCGGCGAAGAGCACTTGTCGGCCCTCGCCCGCGAAGGCCGAAGCCACCCATGCACGTGCCGAGCTTGATGTGATCTCGGGATGGTCGATGCGCGGGGGAACGTGGGCGCTTTCCAGACGTGACGCGGCCGACATCTTCCAGAACTTGTATGCATATCCGCATCGACGGTAACAAGTCCAAAGTAACCCCCAGGTAATCCCCGCGAAGCATCGTCTCGGGAGAAGTTCGGGCTGCCCTCCGCACCTCGAACCACTCGGACCGATGCAACAGAACCTTCATGGCCCGGGCGTCCCCTCTTGGACCCAAGGTCGGGTCGGGGCGCGGTTGAGAGGGTGGGGAGCGACCCCCCTCTCGACCGGGTTTCGGCTCCGTCCATCGTTCCTTAAGTAAGGCCACTTTACGGTCCACCAACCGCCTCTCACGCTCCAGAGCACCATGCCGAAACGCAAGAGCGCACCCCGCCCTCTCCCGGTGGCCCCGGAGGGGACGGTCGGCGGCTCGTGGCAGGCGTCCTCTGCAGGCGGGGCCCCGGGGGGAGGCGCGCCCTCCGCGCCAAGCCCTCCTCCGGCGCCGAAGGGCCGTCACATCCGAACGACGGTCCCGACGGTCGTCGACATGGGGAAGGCCCGTGAGGAGGCCCTGTTCCAGCTTCGCCTGGGCCGTCAGTCCCTGGCCTTCGGGTTCATCGCAGGGTTGCTGCTCATCGTCGACTCGGCGATCGCGCTCTTCGTCGGCACGTCCGCTCTGGCCTCCGCGGGAAGCGTTTCGCCCTTCCTGGGGGCCATCCTGTCCAATCAACCCCAGCTGATCCTTCCGCTCGCTGCCGCTCTGTTCCTCTCGATCATGGTCTTCGTCGAAAAGTACGACACGTACGGCTTCTGGCCGTTCGAGGACCATTTTGCCCTCACCGTGGCTTCGCTGGTCCTTGCCGTGGTGCTGGCGGCGGTCTACGGTCTCCATTTCACGGGGAAGGCCCCAGGACTCCTCAACACGCTCCAGCCGGTCATCTACATTCTGGTCCTGACCTCACTTTCCCTCGGGATGGTCTCCCTCGGAACGACCTGGCGTGGCTGGCCCATCCGCAAGATCGCCAGCGTGGTCTTCGGTGTGCTCCCGCCGCTCTTCGCCATCCCCCTTTCCTTCGCGCTCACCCCGCTGGCGAACGTCGGGGCTCCCGGCATGTCAGGGGCGTTCAACCTCCAGCTCTCGATCGAGCTCAGCTTTGCCGCGTTCCTCTACACCGCGAGCGGGGCGCAGCTCCACCTCATGGCGAGCGCGACCCGCGCCCAGGAGCGGGAGGTCGTCGCCGGGAGCCACGAGAAGCTCTTCGCCCTCTCTCAGGAACTTGCCACCCGAAGCGAGGCGGCCCTCTTCCGAGAGGAGGCGCTGGCCCGACGCGAGGCGGATGTCGAGGCCCAGGAAGGCTCCCTGGTCGAGCGGGCCCGTTTCCTGGAGGACCGGCGGTCCGAGCTCGAGACCCTGGACCGCCACCTGCGTCAGAAGTCGGACGAGATCGGAGGCCGGGAGCAGGGGCTCCTGCCCCGAGCCGCCGAGGTCACCGCGGCCGAGGGGTCCCTCAAGGAGCGGAACGCCCAGATGGCCGCGCGGGAGCACGAGCTTCAGTCGGGTTTCCAGCGGCTGGGCGACCGGGAGAAGAACCTCCTCGAGCGCGAGCAAGGGACCCGCCAGAAGGAGCTCGACCTGCAGAACCGCTCCTCCGAGGTCGCGCGCCAAGAGGCGCAGAGCCGGGTCCTGGAGCAGACCGCGCAGAGCCGGCTGGCGGAGGCCGAGCGGCGATTCGCCGGAGCCACGGCACGGGAGGCGGAAGTGCGAGCCAAGGAGTCCTCCATGGTGCTCCCTCCGGACGCGCGGTCCCGCGTCCAGGCGAAGGAACAGGAGATCCTGCGCCGGGAGGCCGCGATCGAGGCCCAGCGGGCGGAGGTCCAGGACCGCGCGAACGCGTCCACGCAGAAAGAACAGGCCGTCGAGCGACGCCGGCTGGAGCTCCAGCAGGTGGCTTCGACCATCCTGGAGCGGGAGAAGCAGGTGGCCAATCGGGAGGCGACGATCTCGGCCAAGGAGAAGCAGTACGAGGTCGAGCTGGACCTCTTGAAGGGCGCCACCAAACGCCACGAGGAGGAGATCCGCAGGTACTTCGACGCGACGAAAAAGAGCACCCTGGTCGAGAGCCAGAGCAGCCTGATGATGAACCAGCTCAAGGAGAAGGAGACGGGATTCTCGCTCCGGGAGCAGAAGCTCCTCGAGCGGGAGCGGGAGACCCAGTCGAAGCGGGTGGAGGCGGAGCGCCTCGCGCAGGAGGCGGCCGCCCAGCGTCGGGCCCTCGAAGCGCAAACCGCGGACCTTCGCCTGCGAAGCACCCGTCTCGAGGAGGCCGCGGCGCGCCTTTCGGCAGCGAAGCCGGCCGTGGCCGACGAGCAGCTGTCGCAAGCCCTGCGGGACCGAGAGAAGGCGCTCGAGCTCCGCGAGCGGCAGCTCTCCGACCGCGAGCAGAAGATCCGAGCCATGGCCTACGAGAGGGACCGCCAAGCGGCCGCGGCCAGCGCCGAGGACGCCTCGGGAGGGATCTCGATCGGTCCCACCACGGTGACCCAGCGCGTGCCGGGAAAGGTCTCCACGGGAACCCCCCGCCTCGACGACCTGCTGCTCGGCGGGGTCCCCGAAAAGGCCCATGTCGCCTTGGTCGGTCCGTCCTTCGTCGGTAAGGAGGTGGCGATCTACGCCTTCCTCGCCGAGGGATTGCGCAAGGGTGAGGGGGCGCTCATTGTGAGCACCGCGCGCGCTCCGGGCGAGATCGCCAAGGAGCTCGGGGTCGTGGTCCCTTCCCTCATGGAGTACGAAGGAGCGGGCCGTGTCATCTGGGTGGACGCCTCGAACCCGGCGGGGGTCCCGAGCGGAGACTCAAGGTCGCAGAAGGGGAGCACCGTCAAGGGACCCGGGGACCAGGTAGGGATCCTTCAGGCGATCCACAAGCACTCCGCGGAGCTCGACAAGGCCGGAAGCTTCCGGGTCGCGTTCCTCTCGCTCTCCGCCTGCATCACCCAGACCGACGAGAAGGGGGCGGCGGCGTTCGTCCAGAACGTTCTCGGCACGCTCCGGACGAAGAGGTCGATCGGGGCCTACAGCGTCGAACGAGGCATGCACAGCGAGCAGCAGGTCCAGGCCATCGTCTCGCAGATGGACGGGGCCATCGTCTTCCAGACGGAGCGCGGCAAGAACCAGCTCCAGGTCCTGGGGCTGGGCGAGGTCCAGTCGCGCCAATGGGTGGACTACCGCTTCACGCAGCGCGCGCTGCAGCTGGGCAGCTTCTCGCTCGAGCGTATCCGGTAGGGCCGGACGCAAGCTTCCCTGTCGTGGAACGGCGTGAACCTTATCTCGCGTTCCGACCCCGGTGACCTCCGTTCGGGGTCGAGGGTCCAGCCGAGCGGGGCAGGAAGATGACCGGGGAGGGAGCGAGGTTGCGGTCCTGGTGGGGCAGGGTGTGGTCGACCGCTGTCCCGTGGATACCTTTCCTCGGGGTCTTCGCGATTGTCGCCTTCGCCTGGGCCTCCTTGGTCAACCTTGCCGCCAGCGCGAACCACGTTCCGCTGGTCGGGCCCCGGGTCGCGTTCTGGAGCGAGACCATCGATGCCTTCTGGCACCTGGGGACTGGGTTCCTTCTTGCCCTTCCTGCTCGAGACCGCCGTCTTCTCTTCCTCGCCCCGGTCCTTTCGCTCGGGCTCGACATCGACCATGCCTTCGGGCTGTTGTTGCCCGCCAGCGTGCCGCGACCCGACCACGCCCTTCTCTTCATCCTCCTGATCACGGTCGTGGCTGCGCTCTGGAAGGGACGGCTGCCCGCCCTGGCGACGGCAGGGGCCATAGCGACCCATCTCGCGGTCGACGGGGGCGACTTCCCCTTGCTCGACCCGGTGACGATGGCTCGGTGGCCCTTCCCGCTGTGGGCGAGCGCGCTGGCGCTTGCTCTGGCCGGAGCGCTCTTCCTGCTGGCCCTGCCCGGCCCCCGCCGATGGACGGTTCGAAGGGCCTGGGTGGAGCTTGCGGTCATCGTGACCGCGCTCGTGCTCTTTCTCGCCCTCGTGGGGCCGAGTGCCTGGCTCTTCCTCTCGAATTGAAGGACGGACGGGGACGCGCCCCTGATGGAAGGTGGGCGCACGGGGGGGCGTCGAAAGCGACTTCCCCCACCTCGCTGTGGGTCACCTCGACCTTGGCAGGAAGCCCGGCCCCCCCTCTCGCGACGTCGTCGGCAGTCCCTTTCGTGGGCCGGACCCGAGAGACGAACGTTCTTGAGGAGGCCCTGAGGAGGGCCCAGAACGGCGAGGGGAGCACCTGGCTGCTGGAGGGCCCGGGAGGGATCGGCAAGACCCGGCTCGCAAGATGGCTCGAGTCCCGTGCGCGCGCGGAGGGCTTCCGGACCCTCTGGGGTTACTGCCTGAAGCAGGCCCTCTCCCCTTTCTTCCCGTTCGAACAGATCTTCCGGCACGAACCGGAACGAGGTCGAATCGCTGGCGAAGGCCCTCCCTCCGCCGACCTGGCATCGGAGGACCTTCCTACCGTCACGATCTTCGAGTCCGATCGGCCGACCGAGATGCTCCATCGGGTCTCCCGGCTCTCGTCCCGTCACGCGACCCTGCTCGCGACGCGGGACCGGCCCGCCGCCCTTCGACCTCGGCTCCCCGGGCTCGCCGAAGGTGCCCGCCTCCTCTGGCTAACACGCTCGGAGGGGGAGGGGTGTGTCAACCCGAGCGACCTGGACGGCCTCGGCAAGCGGGTCGAGGACCACCTGCGCCAGCATCCCGGAGGGCTCGCAGGGATCGCAGGGCTGGAGTATCTCGTCAGCCAGCGGGACTTCACCTCGGTCCTCCGGCTCGTGCAGTTCCTCCGGGACGTCGCGGAGAGCGCCGGGGGACACCTCTTCGTGAACCTCCTTCCCGCGGGGCTGGAACGGCGCGAGACGACCCTCCTCGAGGCGGAGGGGGAGGTCGTTCGTCCCGAGGCCGCGCTCCCCGTCCAAGGTCCGACGCCCCCCGCGGTGACCCTGCTTCGCTACCTGAACATCCTGGAGCGCGACGCGACGCGGGAGCGACCTTTCCTGCTCGTCCTGGACGATGTCCAGTGGGCGGACCCCGCCTCCCTCGAGGCCCTGCTGTTCCTCTCGAGGAACACGCAGCGGCTGCCCGTCCTGATCGTCGGCACCCTCCGGAGCGAAGAGGTCCCTTTGGAGAGCGAGGGCGGCGACCCGAAGGTGCTCGAGGTCCTCGAGCACATGGAGCGCGAGGGGTCGATGCAGCGCCTCACGCTCCGGGGCCTCTCCAGGAACGAGATCGTCCAGGTCGCGGAAGGCCTGCTCGAAGCGAAGCTCGAACTCTCTTCGCGGGACCAGGAGTTCCTCCGCTCCCTGGAGCGGACCGCCGGGAACCCCTACTTCGTGCTCTCGATGGTCCGGATGCTGGCGGACCAAGGCTTCCTCCGCCGGGAGGGCACGGAGGCCCGCCTGGTCGGCGGGGAGGAAGGGCGTTTCTCCACCTTGCCCGACAGCATCCGTCGAGTGGTCGAACGTCAGTTCTCCTCCCTCCCACCGGAGTCCCGGACGGTCCTCGAGGTCGCCTCCGTCATGGGGGAGGAGTTCGACCTTTCCGCGCTCTCGGGGGTCCTGGGCCGCCCCCGCGACCCGCTCGAGGCCGTTGTACGCACCCTCGAGCGGGAACACCACTTCCTCCAGCCCTCGCTGGAGGGAGAGAACGGTTGGTCCTTCTCCCATCCGCTCGCGTGGGAAGTGATCGCGGGTCAGATCGGTCCCGAGCGTTACCGGTCCATCTCACGGGAGCTCGCGGAGTGGTGGGCCCGCTCCCGCCCCGGCGACGCGGAGAACATCGCCCGACTCTACCACCAGGCGCGCGCCCCGGAGCCGGGTCTCGACTGGGTCCGTCGTCTCGTCCAGAAAGCGCTCCGCCTGCCCTCGGACCAGCTCGCCGAGCGCTACCACCGATGGCTCCAGGACCTCCTCGCCGAACAGGGGAAGACCGCGGACGCGCGTGTTGAGGAGGGGCTCGAGATCGTCCACTACATCGGCAGTGCCATCGGTCCCTGTGAAGGGGTCCGGGGGATCCTTCGACGCCTCTCCCAGCTCCCGGCTTCCGATGTCCCCAAGTGGAGGATCCGGGACTGGGCCATCCGGTTCCACAGCGTGGTCGACCCGAAGGAGGCGGTACGGAGGATGGAGGCGCTGCGCGCCGAGATCGACCGCAGCGGGACCCCGCTGCCTCCCCTGGTCCAGGCCCACCTCGAGTTGACCCATGCCGTTGCGCTCGCCGGTCAGGGGCGCTACCTCGAGGGCATGGAGCCGCTCTCCCGCGCCATCGAGCTCCAGGACCCGACCCATCCCGCGACGGAGCGCGCGCTCGCGGCCCTGTTCCAAGGGGTCTTCCTCGCGGCCGCCAGCCCTGAGGAGGGCCTAGCGAAGCTCCGGGAGGGCAAGGCCCTGGCGACCGCGTCGGGAGCCCGCCTCCTTTCCTTCCTCTTCCTCCGCTACGAAGGCACCCTCGCCCGCTACTGGGGGCAACTGACGCAGGCCGTCCGGTCGCTCGATGCGAGCATCCTCGAGAGCCGCACGAACGGGGCCATCGAGTGGCTGGAGATCGTCCTGCTCGACAAGACCATGGTCCTGACAGAGCGCGGTGAGCTTCCGGCGGCACGGGAGTGCTGGCAAGAGGCGAGGGACCTCGCCCAGAAGTTCCAGCACCCGGTGGGACTGTGTTACGTCACCCTCGCCGAGGGATACATGCTCACGGCGGAGGGGAGGTCCCGGGAGGCGCTCCCCCTGTTGGAGGAAGCCCACCAGCGCTTCCGGTCCCTAGGTCAGCTCGAAGGCTACCGGAACTGCGGCCTCTCCCTCGTCGAGGTGTTGGAAGACCTGGGGGAGTGGGAGCGGGCGGACGCCCTGCTCCCGAAGCTCGTGGAGGAGGTCCTCGAGCCATGGCCGCTGGCGTGGGCCGACCTCTTGAAAGCGCGAATGGCGGAGCATCGTGGGGAGCCCGACCGGGCTAGGGAGTTCCTTCAGGAAGCGCGGGACTACTCCACGACGGGGCAGCACCGTCTCATGCTCGCCCGCACGCTCCGGGAGCAGGCGAGGTGGGAGGAGCGGCACAGATCGAAAGAGAACGCCTCCCGTCTCGAACGAGAGTCGGCGACGCTCTACCGCGAGATCGGAGCCCGCCCGTTCTCCGCGCAACACTCTTAGAGGGAGTCCCCGGTCCTGTCGCGCGAGGAGCCATAGCGTGCCCGTCAGGGAGGTCCGGGCCGGCCAGCGAGGCGTCGGTCGAGTACCGATGCTCGAGGCGGCGGCCGCCGCCGCCCAAGCAAGCCATCCCGAAGGGCTGGCCGGCGCAGCCCTCCCTCCTGTCGGAGAAGAGGGACAGGAACAGCGACGTCTCGTCTATCGTCGCCGCGACATCCTCCGTTACGCTCCTGCCGCGGTCCTCCGTCGTCTTTGGGTGCAGCTCTCGGTCCTGCTGGCCATGTTCCTCTCCTGCGCCGCGCTGTTCTACTACTTCCGCGGCCCTCTGGGGAACCCGACGATGGACGCGCTGGGGGCGCTTCTGGGCGCGGTCTCGACCATCACCACCATCGGGATCTACGCCCCCGCGAACCTCATCC
This sequence comes from Thermoplasmata archaeon, assembly GCA_028864975.1. Taxonomy (GTDB): domain Archaea; phylum Thermoplasmatota; class Thermoplasmata; order Lutacidiplasmatales; family UBA184; genus JAKAAX01. The sequence continues at coordinate 12,915 of JAGWLG010000047.1, forward strand.
TGCTCCCGGACTGGGCCAAGGGGGCCTTCATCGTCATCTTCCTGGTGAGCGTGGGGGCGGCGGCGAGCATCGTGCAGACCGTATTGACCCAGGCGGTCAACCGAGACCTCTGGACGGAGGACGTCCTCCGTCGGGAGGTGGCCAAGATGAAGGACCACGTCGTCGTCATGGGGTACTCCTTCCTGGGCCGATACGTCGCCGACAAGCTGCGCGACATGGACGTCCCGTTCGTCGTGGTCGTGCGGGACAACCAAGACCTGGTGAAGCTCCGCGAGCAAGGGGTCCCGGCCTTCTCGAGCCCGGTCACGGAGTTCCACCGCGCCCTCGAAGATGTGGGGGTCCGGCGGGCCTCGACGATGATCTGCACCTTCAACGAGGACCCCGACAATCTGATGGCCGTGCTCTACGCCAACAAGGTCCACCCCCAGCTGCGCATCATCACGATCGTGCACGACCGCGAGCTCGTGCCCTCGGCCAAAATGGCCGGAGCCGACGTGGTCTTCCCCATGGCCAACATCCTGGGCGACCTCCTAGGCCTCACCGCGGTCTCCCGGGAGGTCGCAGGGGTCATCCTCTCCGCGAAGATCCCCGGACGCTACCTGGCTGAGTTCGAGATCCCCAAGGGGAAGGCCATCACCTTCGGACGACTGAACGCGCTCGCCCCCGTGCTCCTCGTCCTCCAGGACGGCAAGACCTTCAGCAACCCTCCGGACGACTTCGCCATCCACGGGGGAAGCACGGCCTTCATGCTCACGAGCACGGAGGGCCTCCACCGCATACGCCGCGAGCTCGGGAGCGGCCCGGTGAGCACCTCCCTTGAACCGCACGAGCACACCGAATCCTCCGCTCGACCCTAGCGGCGCCCGGCGAGGCTGTCGGCCTAAGGTAGGCTGGGGGGAGACCCGGGAGGAGGCTCGTAGGGCCCGTTCGGTCCTGGACCGCGCCCCGACGGGGGGTTCACCACCTCGTCCAGGAGCCGCTCGCTGCGTCGTCGTCGGCGAACCCACACGACGAACATGAGCGCGAGCGCGAGAAAGACCAAGACCGCGAGCACACCGAGGATGATCTCTCCTGCCCCTCCGAGCGTGAACGGCGGGGAGGGTGGAGTGGTGTACTGGGATGGGGCGGGAAGCGCGTCGGGGGTCCCGGAGGAGATCCCCACGATCGACAAGCCGATCAGGGCGGCCATCCCCAGGGCCAGCAGCCAGGGAACCGCTCGTGTCGCTACCGAGGGTGCAGAGGTCGTTCGGTGACGAGTCACGACGGTCGCCATCCCCCCCAGGTCGCGCTCGAGTATAGGCGCGTTTCTGCCCGTGAAATCTCCCCGGGCCGTGAGAACCGAACGGCAACCGTTAAGAACAGCTCCCAGGTGGCGCGCCGCGCATGGGCAACATCCGTCAGACGTACATCAAGCGTGTCGCGATCGAGCTGGTCAAGCTCCACCCCGACGCGTTCACGGCGGACTACAAGCACAACCACGCGAAGGTCCTGGAGCTCACGGACCTGGTGGAGAAGGGACCCACGGGTGCCGACCGGGTGAAGTTCAAGAAGCTCGCGAACCGCATCGCCGGTTACGCGACCCGCTACTACAAGCGGCAGAAGCGCCAGGTCTCCTAGCGCGGTTTCGCGACCGGCGGTCTTCCTTCCCCGCCCTTGCTGGGGTCGTAGGAGAGGGCCCGAAGCTCCTTTCTCGTGGAGAAGACCCCGCCGACCCCCAGGCACCCGATGGCGGCCACCGCATAGGTCACGAGCACCCCGCGGGCTGCCGTCAAGAGTCCACCGGTGACCTGAGCGATCGGCGTCGCCGCGAAGCTCCCCAGGTTGTCGAGCGAGAAGTACCTGCCCTGGAACTCATCGGGGACGATGGCCTGGGCGGTCGAGAGCCACGCGGTGCCGATCATGCCGCCGAACACCCCCGTGGCCAGGCTGACCGCGATTGCGGTCGCAAGGACCCACGGGCCAACACCGAGAAGGAGCGGGGCGATGACCAGGGCGCCATAGGAGGCTCCGAAGAAGAGCCCTGCGGAAGCCCATAGCACACCCGCTCGCCGGGTCAGGTGGAACGCCCCGGCGGCCAACCCGCCCACGACAACGCCCGCGAAGCCCACGGCGTTCAGTACCCCGAACATGAGCGCTCCCGCGTGGAGCACCTGCGCGACGTAGATGACCGTGAAGAGGCCCACCAGCGTCGTGAAGAAGTTCAGCCCCAGGGCCGAGAGAGTGAGCTCGAGCAGCCCCGTTTGGCCCCGGAGGTACCTTGCGCCCTCGACGATCTCCGACACCAAGCCCGCGGGGGTCGTCGCGGCTCGGGGTGGGGTGGACGGGGGGCGCACCTCGGACGGTCGGATGGCGAGCACGAGAGCACCCCCCACGACGAACGACACCGCGTCCAGCATGAGAGCGGGGACGATGCCGAGCAAGGCCACGACCACCCCCGCCAAGGAGGCGCCCGCGATCCCCACCGAGTTCTCCGAGGCCTGGAGCATCGCGTTGGCGGGAGCGAGGTCCGACCGCTCCACGATCTGCGGTAGGAGGACCGTCGTCGCGGGTCCCATGAACGACGACAGCAGCGAGAAGACGACGACGACCGCCAGGACGATGGTCAAGTGGAAGCCCATCGCGATGGTCGCGCCGACCAACACGGCCATCGAGAGCGCCCTCCCCAGGGTCGTCAACCCGCTCGTCCGACGTCGGTCGAACCGGTCGACCAGCGCCCCCGCGAAGAGCCCCACCGTCAAGCTTGGGAGGAGCTCCGCCAGTCCGACCAGGGTCAGGGCGATGGGGGAGCGCGTGGCGGAGTAGACGTACCAGACCAAGGCCACGGCGCCCAGGTTGTTCCCGAAGCGCGCCACCGTCCGGGCGGAGAAGAGAAGGGCGAAGGGGCGCCGCCGCAGGAGGGGGCCCCAGGAGTGGGATGAGGGTTCGGCCATGGTCGCACTCGTTCCGGGTCGCAGGGACGCCGGGGACCGTGGCTCGTGGGTCGCGCGTAGAAAGAGGCTTCGCCGAGGGCTCGGTCAGTCGAAGATCTTGAGCCCTTCCTGAAGATGGACCATCTCGACCGGAGTGGTCGGGTCCCCTACGATGAATCCCCGGGAGTTGGCGACCAGGCAGGCACCGACCAGCGGGACCCCGAAGTTCGCGGTCGAACGGTGCACCGGGACCCCCAGCGCGCCTTCGATGGTCTCGAGCTCCTTCGGGGTGGCCCGGGGATGGATGACCGCACCGCGGTCCGTGGCCGCGGCCGCCATGGCGACGGTGCCAAGCCCCGCCACGGTCGAAGGGACCACCGTGACCCCCAGGGCGTCCGACAGATGGCGCCGCTCGTTCGCCGTGAACTCCGGGTGGCAGACCGCCCCACGGTTGTTCGCGAGCACGATGTTCCCGAGCGCATTGAGGCGGCTCCGAACGACGGTGACGCGGAAGCTCTCCTCCAGCCGTCCCCGCTCGGCGGGCGTGAGCTCCTCGGAAATGACCGCGCCATGGTCGTTCATCGCGAGCAGCGACCCGACCAGCTCGCTGTCGGCGATGCGGCTTCGGATGACCTTCACGCCCAGGGTGTGCTCGCTCGCCCGCACGAGCTCCCCCGGACACGTGGGCGGCACCACCGCGATCTTCTCGCCGACGCGCAGGTAGACCCCGAGATAGGGGCTGCCCGAGAACGAAAGCTTACCCACCGGCAAAGCGAGCCCAGCCCCCGGGGGGAACGCCCCCTAGCCCTCGTCCTCGGCGAGGTCCACCTCGACGAGACCGTCCTCGAACCGGATGGCCTTCACGCGGACCTTGGACGGAACGTGGGAGATCGACCGCTCCCAGAGGAACTCGTTGAGACGGGGGTCGATCCAGATGTCCTTCATCTCGCCCTTCATGTGGCGGATCATGAAGCGCTTGATCGTCAGTACGGAGTGGCTCGCTCGCTCCCGGCGAGGGGGCGCGTGCTGGCTCGCACGGAGCGGCACGATGAACTCCCGCTCGAGCTCCTCGATGCGGGTCTTCTCTTCCTTCGCCACGGTTCGAACTCCTAGAGCTGCATGTGCCCGCGGCGCCAGCTACGGCGCTTCGGGTGCTTCGTGAACCGACGGGCGGTGCGCTGCATGACCCAGGCCGGGACTCGCCGGTTGGACTTGACCGCCCTCAGCAGCCTGAGCTTTCGCGCGAAGGGCTTGTGACGGCTCGCCATGGAACTGAGTACCTCCCTCCCGTCAACGCTCGGTATATATCGTTCTCTCAGCGGCGCGTGATCTTGATCTCGCGCCGTTCCGGCATGAGGCGCTCCAGGATCTGGACCAGGGTCGGGTCGTCGATCTGCCGCCGGAGGCGCCCGGAAGCCGCGAGCTGGATGATCTGTTGTTCCACGGCCTGAGCGACATCGGGCTTCGCGAGCCGGATGCGTCCTAGGCGCTCCCGCGCCTCGGGGGTCAGGAGCCGTCGAAGGACTTCCTTCTGCTCGGAAGCCCGCCGGTCCATCTCGGCTTCCTGGGCGGCGAGAAGGGTGGGGTCGATCTGCTGGGCTCCCAGCTGCGCCTGGAGCGCGGCCGCGCGACGGCGCCTGAGCTCTTCCAGTTCCGCATCATCCTCGCCTTGGGCCATGGTCGACCTCGTTAGAATAACGGAGACTCGGACGCTCCGGGACGGCGTTCAGAGGTATTTCTTGAGCGCGGGGTCCTTCTCCGCGAGCGCCTTGAAGGTCTCGGTGGAGACCTTCGAGAGGAGCTTCTGCCCCTGCGGGGAAAGGGTCCTCCCTCGCAGGCGGACCTGCTGGACGAGCCCGGCCTTCTCCAACTGCTGGAAGATCTCCCGGGCCACGGAGCGGCTCCCCTTGCGGGCATGGTAGGGCGCGCTGCCCTTGTCCCGCCGGCCGCCGTAGGTGGCCGCGAGGTTCGAGACGCCCGACGG
>JAGWLG010000095.1 GCA_028864975.1 Thermoplasmata archaeon
TCCCGGAGCAGGTAGAACGTGACGTATTGACCCGGGGAGAACTCGATCGGATCGGAGGGTGGCACCGTGAACTCCAGGACATGAAGGCCAGGGCCGACCTCGACATTGTCTACGAGGGTCACGTCCCTGCGACGCGGTGGTTGCATGGCCTATGATGTGGGTAACGCGATGGGGATGGATACTCCACCCCCCTAGACGTTTCGGCCTTGTTCGTCCCACGGAGCCCTGCGTAGGCGTTAGCACCAGGGGCTCTGTTATCCGGTCCGGCTGGCGAGGGGACCTCTAGGGAGGCCCCCGCTATCCTCCAGGGGGGGGTTGGGCAGAAGCCTCCGAGGGATCCGTCGCCCGCTCCTTCTCGTGCGTCGTGGCGGGGGGTGGGTTGGGGGCACACCCTGAGTCACGGGGAGCGGTCTCCTCGGGGCGGGAAGGGTTCGCCTTTCCGAGTGGCCCACGGTACCAGCGGAGCGAGGGGATGGTCACCCGAAGGGTTCGGTCACGCTGGAGTTCCTCCTCAAGCGCCACGACCCTCGCGCGGAAGAGGTCCTCACGGGCGAAGAGCCCCACCACATGCACGGGCTCGTCGGGGTCGTTCACCGGTAGCGCCTCGACATCGAGGGCGGCGAGAAGGGCGGCTCCCACCCGGCAGGGGTGATCCGGGTAGAGGACCCGCGAGGGAGTGCGCGCAAGCGATTCGATCTTCGCCATCGGGTCCCCTCCCTCCGCGAGGTATGTGACGATCGCGTCCTTTGTGGTGAACCCGCGGATCCCCCCCCCGTGGGCGAGCACGGTATATCCCACATAGCGGCTGGTGATCTCGGGGGCAAGCCGGACAACCTCTCCCACGGGGAGATCAGCGGGGACGTGAAGGATGTCGGTGTGCATGACCGCGGAGACCGGGGTGGTCTCGAGCGGGTCGACCGCATATTCGCGAGCCACGTGCACCCCCCGACGGGCGACCTTCTCGGTCAGGATCGACCGTCGAAGGGTGAAGATCGTGACGCCCTCGGAAGCGAGGCAGGCGACGAACAGCGGCAATAGGACGTTCAGGTCACGGGTGAGCTCAATCGCGAAAATGGCCCCGGTGAACGGCGCCCGCATGGTCCCACCGAGGATCGCGGCCATGGCCACGAGCGCCCAGAGGACGGGGCTTCCCACGGGGAGGAGGACTCCGACCAAGGTTCCGGTGGCGGCACCCATCATGAGCAGGGGTGCGAGGACCCCTCCGGACGTACCGGACCCCAGAGAGATGGTCCATATCGCTCCCTTCACCAGGAGGAGAAGTGCGACCGCAACAATCCCGATACCGCCGACCAAGAGAAGGTCGATCGAATCATAACCGACCCCGAGCGCACGGGGGTCTACGAGCCCCCCCAGGCCCACAAACACACCACCTATCGCGGGCCACCACATCCAATGAACCGGGAGCTTCCGAAAGACGTCCTCGAACCCGTAGACCGCGAACGTGAGGGCTGTGGCAACCCCCCCCGCGATGAGCCCGATAAGGAGGGCTCCGCCGACCATGCTGAGCGAAGTGGGCGCGGTCGTTGAAAGCGGGAAGAGTGGATTAATCCCGATCAGTCGCCATCGAAGCACCGTGGCCGTGATGGAGGAAACTCCCACCGGGAGAAGGCTCCGAGGCCTCCACTCGAAGAGGAGAAGCTCGACGGCCACGAGGACCGCGGCCACGGGGGAATTGAAAGTGGCGGCCATCCCGCCAGCGGCCCCAGCCACGAGGAGCGTCTTGCGCTCGGCGGCCGAAAGGTGGAGCGCCTGCCCGAACACCGACCCCAGAGACCCCCCGGTCATGATGATCGGGCCCTCCGCGCCGAAGGGACCCCCCGACCCAATCGAGATCGCTGCCGAGAGTGGTTTCAGGAGCGTCATCCTGGGTTCGATGCGGCTCTTTCGAACCAGGATGGATTCGAGGGCTTCTGGGATGCCGTGGCCCCGGATCTTGTCGGAGCCAAATCGGGCCATGAGACCCACGACGAGACCGCCGAACACGGGGATTACGACCGCGAGGAGACCCAGGGAACTTCCGGACGGTGAAACGAAACTGAGGGCGACTCTGTGGTAATAGAACAGGTTCGTGAAGAACCCGATGAGATCGAGGAGAACCGCGGCGGCGATTGCGGCGAGCAGACCCGTGACCACCGCGAGGAGCGAGAGGTAGACCGTCCGACGGTCTACCGTGGTGAAGTCTCCGAGCTCACGGAAGCGACGAACCTGACCCGTGATCGACAGAGGTCCCGAGCCACGGCCCTGTCGCATGGTGGATCCGGTCCTTGGAACCTCACCTATCTTTCCGTTGAGCTCGAAACGTCTAGATGTAACACCATTCTATGAGGACGCTCGGAGAGGGTAGGGTCCGGGGGAAGGCGGGGCGGCGCTGACCGAAAGCGGCCGACCGCCCCAACCGGGCGACTACTTGGGGTGGAGCTTCTCCTTCGGGGTAGGAAACATGTCCTCGATGGAAACACGGTTCCGGTTCTCGTCGTAGATGTAGATCTTCCCTGCCTCTTCGCCCTTCGTCTTCGAGTGGCTCCCGTCGCAGAACGGCTTGTTCCGGCTCAAGCCGCACTGACAAACCGCGACGGTCTGCCCCCCGATCTCGATCAGCGCAGGTCCCGTTGCATCGTGGCGAATGAGGCGCGACATGGTTCACCGAGGTCAGCCATCTGCCTGAATCCCATCTCGGTAGCGCTAGACGTTTCGAGCACCCGTGCTTCGGGGGTCGACCGCAAGGTCTCCCCGCTCCCGCGAGGGAGACCATGCGCTCCAAGAGCCGACTGAAGCCCTACGCCAACTGCCCTGCGCCGAACGAACGCCCCCAAGACGACTCGTGGGTCGACCAAGTGGCCGACGAGATCCAGGCCCTGCTCGCCGAGCATGGCTTCGAGCTCGAGCTGGTCGTCTTCAACGACAGCCTGACCGAGACCTTGCACGCGGCGGGTTTTGACGGAAGTCCCGCCAGATACTTCCGGTCGCTCGAGTCGGAGGGAGGGACAGGCTCCTCGGGGGCGACCAAGGGAGCAGAACCGGTCGATCTCCCTCCCCGGCGAGGCTCGTTCACGCCATCCGCGTAAGCCTGTGGACTGTCTCCTTCGGCCCGCGTATTCTCTTGGGAAGTGCGCATGGCAGCGCCGCGGGCCGGCGAGTTCCGGGATGATCCAGAGGGAAAGGGTTGGTTCGAGGTCCCCCGGGCGGTGGACGAGTTCCTGTCTCCGAGCGACCGTGCCTGCGCCCCTGTTCACTTCGTGTTCGTGGGGACCCGCGTGTTCCTGCTCATGGGCCTCCTACGATGGTGCCTAAGTACCACGCATGCTCCGAGGGCCGAGAGCGCTCCCTCCAGCCCGGAGACA
>JAGWLG010000096.1 GCA_028864975.1 Thermoplasmata archaeon
GATGCCGACCCCGATGGAAATGAGGTACCAGATCGCGCCCCAAGCCACCGCCACCTTGGCCCACGTGGCCATCCCCGGCCGAGCCTCGAAGAGGACCCTCTCTTCTCCCAGCAAGGAATCCCGCGGGAAAGCGCCGGCCCGGTTCGACCCGGGGACCATCCGCTGCAGGTCCTGCTCTGACGCCGGAAGGAAGCCCGCCACGCCCTCCACCTACCCGATCGGTTGACCGCACCTGGAGCAGTAGGTGGACGAGAAGGACTGCAGGCTCTGGCAGTAGGGGCAGCGCTTGACCTGAGGACGCCGCACGCCGCTCGAGGGTAGAGGGGTCGGAGCGGGCGGTCGGGGTGCGTAGGCAACAGCGTACGCGGTTGGAGGGGCGTAGGCGGGAACCGGAGGATAGCCGGGCGCGAGGGGCGCTCGGGGAGCCGCGGCGGGTGGAGGGGCGGACCGCGGCGGCAGGGGGGACATCCGAGGCTGCCCGTAGGCCACCGCACTCGCCGTCGCAGGTGGAGCGAGGGGCGGAGAGAGCGGGGCTGCGTATCCCCCGCCAGGGGCAGGGACCGCAGGAGGCGACGGAGGAGGGAGCCCAAGCGACCTACGAACCGGTTCGTTGAGGGTCCAACCCGCAGCGGCGGAGTTCGCGAGGATCGCCCTGGCCTGGGCCGCATCTACGGCGAAGGCACCACGCATCGCTCCCTCGGCGTAGTAGTATCGGAAAGCCACCATGCCGCGCCGCGCGGGGAACTCGGGCGGGGTGATGTAGCCCCAGGGGACCCGGATCTCCCCCGCCTTCCTCTGGACAATGACCCCCGAGGAGCAGACACCGATGGACCGCGTGACGAACCGCACCTGGGTCACGAGCATGAAGATCGGGAGTAGGACCAGGAAGAGGACCTCCACGACGACGATGGAAAGGAATGCGGTGTCCGCAGAGCCCGACCCGGGGGTCGAGAGCGGAACCAGCATCACCAACGAGAAGGGGATGAAGATCGCCAGCAGGACGACCGAGGAGACCACGCCCTGGCGGTAGAGAGACCAACGGCCCGTCGTCGGGACCCAGACCACTTCCTGGGAGCTGGGGGGCGGGAAGAGGTCCTTGAGCTTCTTCTCTCGCTTCACGCGGGCGAAGTGCCCTGCGGTGAAGGGCAGGATGAGGATGAGGCCGAAGATCACCACGAAGAGGAGCAGGAAGCCGGCGAGCGGATTGACGTACGGGTTCGCGAGGGTCCAGGAGCTCCCTTGCAGGGTCCACACCGCGTTGGTGATCCCGCCGGAGATGAGCCCGGCATAGAGGAGGAGCTCGCCATCCCCCGAGTCCCAGGCCATCGCCCCCGCAAAGGTGCCGGGAGGCGACGTGCTCCCGAAGGAGAGCTTGGTCCAGTGGCCGCTCGAGAAGGCCCAGAAGTCGTCGTAGTAAGTGCCTGCAAGGTACCCTCCCAGCAGCACGGCGTACCCCTTCGAGGGGTCCGGGGCCATCATCGACCCCAAGCGAACGCCGGGGCCCGGGCCGGCCGTCGTCGTCACGTTGAGCCACGAGCCATTGGCGTAGGTCCAGGTGTCGGCGAATGGCGCCCCCTCCCCGCCAAAGAGGACCAGCCCGCCCGAAGGAACGGTCGAGAGAGAGGACTCCGCTTTCGGCGTCGGGGAGGAACGTGATACGCTGGTGGTGAGGTTCGTCCAATGATTATGGGCGAACGACCACGTGTCGTTCCAGAACCGGGTGCTGGTGCTCGCTCCGCTCGTCGTGGTCGAGACCCCGCCGAAAAGGATGAGCGATCCGCCGGTGGGGTCCCAGGCCATCGACGGCATGCCGCGCGCGGCCGGAGGGGTCCCCACGGAAGAGGTCACGTCGGTCCAAGAGCCGCCGGAGAACGTCCAGGTGTCGGAGAGACCAGGGTTGCAGGTCGGGTTCTGACATCCCCCAAAGAGAACGACCTCCTGGTCGGTAGGGTCGTAGCCCATCGCCGCCCCCCAGCGCGCCGGAGGCGAGGAGAGGAGCGAGGCGGAAAGGTTGGTCCACGTTCCTCCGTGGTAGGCGAGCGTCAGCCCGGTCGGGTTCGCGTTGGCGTCCTGTCCCCCGAAGACGAGCGTGTAGCCGTCGTGCGGGTCGTCCGCCATGCTCAGACGCGCCCGGTAAGGGAGCGAAGAGGCTGCCATCGTCGCCGCGAGGACGGAATGGGACTTCCCCGGCGAAGACGGGAGCACGAGCGTCGAGCGCCCGACCCCTTCCCCCTGAAGATGGGCGAACGCCCCTAGAGGCAGAAGAAGCAGGAGGGTCAAGAGGAGCGCTGCGAGGCCCAGACCTACTCCAAAGCAACGCATCCTTCGCGCGACCGCCTCGTTCGATAGATGGGGCCGCGCATCTCTTGAATGCTTCGGCGAAAGAACGGCCGAGTTCTTCGAGCACGCGAGTGGGGGGGCGGACCGGCCCGGAAGGCCCGGCTTCCTCCTTCGGGAGAACCGAGGTTCAGCTCTTGGTCATCAGGGTGTATCGCACCCTCGATCCCGCGAGCAGGCTGTGCATCTTGCGGACCATGTTCCCGTACTGCTCGGGAGTGTGCCACTCGACCGAGAAGTCGTAGTCGCCGACCTCCGCGCGGAACCCGATGTTCCTCATCTGGTCGACCAGGTCGAGCGGGCCGGCTCCTTCGCTGCTGAAGTAGAACTTGACGTAGGTCCTCATGGTGCTTAGGCGAGCGCGGGAACGATGCCATAAACCTTTGGCCGCAAGGCGTGAGAAGGGTCGGCGCGCCATGCGAACGCTTTTCCACCGTTCTTCGTAGGCGGGGACCGCCATGGAGGCCAAGGAATACGAGAACGCGTTCTTCGAGAAGAACGCCTTCCGACGGCGCGCCTGCAAGAAGTGCGGGGAGCCCTTTTGGTCCGTGGGGTCGAGCGAGGTCTGCTCTGAGGTGCCCTGTACCCCTTACTCCTTCCAGGGGACCTCCCCGTTCTCAAAGCCCCTCGACCTGACCTCGATGCGAGAGCTCTACCTCTCCTACTTCGAGCGTCGGGGCCACTCCCGCCTGCGTCGCTATCCGGTCGTCCCCCGCTGGCGGAACGATGTGATGTTCGTCCAGGCCTCGGTCTACGACTTTCAGCCCTGGGTAACCTCGGGGGCCATCCCTCCGCCCGCGAACCCCCTCACGATCTCCCAGCCCTGCATGCGGTTCACGGACATCGAGAACGTCGGGACCACTGGCCGCCATCTCACGATGTTCGAGATGATGGCCCATCACGCCTTCAACGGCGCCTCCCGGGAGGTCTACTGGAAGGACCGAACGGTGGAACTCTGCCATGAGCTGGTGACGAGCGAGCTCGGG
>JAGWLG010000097.1 GCA_028864975.1 Thermoplasmata archaeon
GATAGTACCTTCCCTTTCAGGTCCGCGCAACCCCGAAGAGACGGTCCCTCTGCCCAGCGTACCTGAGGTCCTTCGGCGGGCCCTTGGAGACTACCGCAAGGCGCACCCGGCACCGCCCCACCCCGGGCCTCTCAGCCCCGACCCCCCAGGGGACCCGCGGGACGTCAGGGACGGCTATGTCGCGATCGCCGCGATCACCAGCTGCACCAACACCTCAAACCCTCAGGTGATGGTCGGAGCGGCGCTGCTCGCCCGAAAGGCGGCAGAGCGCGGGCTCCGCCCTCCCTGGTGGGTCAAGACCTCCCTCGCCCCCGGCTCGAAGGTGGTCACCGACTACCTTCGAAGCGCCGGGCTCCTCGAAGACCTCGAGAGGATCGGGTTCGACCTCGTAGGCTACGGGTGCACGACCTGCATCGGCAACAGCGGACCTCTGGTCCCGGGGGCCGAGCAGGCGGTGAGGAACTACGACGTCTTTCTGGCGAGCGTGCTCAGCGGAAATCGCAACTTCGAGGCCCGGATCCACAATCACGTCCGGGCCAACTTCCTGGGGTCGCCCTTGCTCGTCGTGGCTTACGCCCTGGCGGGTCGGGCTGACCTCGACCTGACCCGAGAGCCTCTGGGGGTCGACCGCTCAGGGCATCCGGTCTTCCTGAAGGATCTATGGCCGACCCGCGAGGAGGTCCGAACCGTGGTCGGCGCCTCCGTGAACACCCGGATGTTCCGGGAGGAGTACCGCGCGATCTTCGAGGGTGGCCCCCACTGGAGTTCACTGGACGTTCCGCCTGCAGAGAGCTTCGGCTGGCCAGAGGGTTCGACCTACCTGCGAGAACCGCCATACTTCACGGAGCTCGCTCGGCAGGTCCCGCAGGGTGGGGTCCTGCTCGAGAACGCTAGGGTCCTCGCGCTGTTCGGAGACGCCGTCTCCACCGACCACATTTCTCCGGCGGGGGAGATCCCCGAGGAGAGCCCTGCGGGGAAGTACCTGCGCGAGCACGGGGTCCCGCCCGGGGAGTTCAACACCTACGGATCGCGCCGCGGGAACCATGAGGTCATGATACGAGGCACGTTTGCGAACGTCCGGATCCGCAACGAACTCGCCGAAGGGAAGGAGGGGGGCTGGACCCAGCACCAGCCCTCGGGCGATCTGATGAGCATCTACGACGCATCGGTGAGGTACCGGCAGGAAGAGGTTCCGCTCGTTGTGCTCGCGGGCCAGCGCTACGGGCAAGGGAGTTCCAGGGATTGGGCCGCCAAGGGGCCGGCCCTCCTGGGGGTCCGGGCCATCCTCGCGGAGAGCTTCGAGCGTATTCATCGCAGCAATCTCGTGGGAATGGGGGTCCTACCCCTCGAGTTCCCGGAGGGTCAGAGCGCCGCCTCCCTCGGCCTCACGGGGACGGAGCGCTTCACGCTGCGCACCCCAGCAGATCACCCTCTGGAGGTCGGAGGGTCGCTCGAAGTGTCGGCGCAGGGTCAACACCGGGGAGGGTCAGTGTCCTTCCCTGCGAGGTGCCGGGTCGACTCCGGAAACGAGCTGGATTACTGGAGATCGGGGGGGATCCTTCCCTACGTCTTCCGCCGGATGCTCTCGGAGGAGACGCCGGGACGCATGCCCCGCGCATAGCCCCGGGCAGCGACGAACGGTTTCGAGGCAGATTCCATCGGCGCCCGCCGCCTCGTAGCTCATGAGGCGAGCGATGTCGTGGTTGCGTAGGAGGGAATCTCCCCGGGTCGACTCGATTCCCGGCTTCCAGTCAAGTCCTCCTCCGGTAGAGTGGCCATACGACGCAGGTCAGGCTGAGTTGGTCCACACCCACGAGCACTACCACTACAACGGGACTCACCACGCACACCCGCATTCCCACGGACTGGGCCGCGAGCACATCCACAACGTGATGTCAGGTCACCCTTGGCCCCCGGCCAAAGGGGTCGCTTCCCAGGAACCCGCTCGGCCCCTGGCGGCCGCTCGAATCGTTTCGATAGAGGCGTCTTGCCACCCCGCGCCATGACCACAATGGGCGCGAACATGGGCTTCTGGAGAAAGGCAAGACCGGACCCCCCGTGGCTGACGGGGATCCCCGCCCAGCCGGTGCCGTGGCCTCCCGTGCATGCGGGTCGGCTCCTGAGTCTCTCCTACGATCCGAAACACGACGATTCCCTCGAACTCAATGTGATGGTGGCTTGGTATCGGGCTTGCATGGACGGACGCGTGAAGGCGGAGTCCCTCTCTGCCCGGTCGGTGGTCAGGGGGGCGGAACGGGCTCCGTTGGGCGAGACGCACTCCGCGCCAGAGCAACTATCCGACCTTGGAACCGCAACTGCCTGACACCTTCCGGCCACATGGGGCCAGGCAACGAGCCTCCCTTCACATGGAGTTGATCAGGACGTTGGGACGTGTGACGGGAAGGGCGGCGAGCCATTGTAGGAAACCGAACTCGCGGCCTGCCCCCGGAAGCCTTTCGGGGTCTGGTTGAAGGAATCGGGTGGTGTGAACGGATTGAGGGGGCAACAACGATGCAGCCAGGATCGAAGGAGCACGAGTACGACTACGGTCGGGTGGATCCCCATCGAGGCGAGTACTCTCAGCCAGAAGTAGAAGGGAAGAAGTGTCCGCGCTGCCAGCACTACCTACTCCTCCACGAGGTGGTTCGAGCGCCAGTCGACGCAAGGGGTGTGGAGCTGTGGTGCAAGACCTGCCTCGCCGCCGGCGGGGTCCCTCACGTTGCGCCGTGTGGGGCCGGCTAGGTCGACTGCCGGAGACTGGTCGACCCAGACGTCGTCGTCGCGGGTCGGGGCGGCTGGCGCTGGGCTTGCGGGTGCGTGAAGGCATCGTTCGTCCCTCGACCCGTCGGGGACGAACGAGGCGCGCCGGCGATAGCCTACTTCACCTTCGGCGGATGGGTGCGCGCGACGCGCCTGACCTTCTCAACGAGACCGAGGTAGTCGCTCCACTTCCAGATCTGGAACCCGGCCCGCGTGATGTCCTTGTGGTACGTGGTGCGATACGCCTTGTCATGGAACTCGAAGAACCCGGTGTCCACGTTCCAGTCGCCGATGCCCTCCTGCGGGAACAGATGGACCGTCTCGGAGGTGACGGGTGGCTTCCCCGCCCGCTCCACGATGAGGGGGAACTCCCAGAGGAGACCTGCGGGGCTGGCCCCCTTCGGCCAGAAGGCGATGAACCCTCCTGCGGGGAGCTTCTCGATGAGCTCGACGAAGAACTTCGTG
>JAGWLG010000098.1 GCA_028864975.1 Thermoplasmata archaeon
GGGATCCCGCCGTTCGGATTCACGGAGAAGTTCACGGCCTGCCCCAGGTCCACGCTGGACCGGTTGGCAACGGGGGTCGTGGGGGCCGGTTGATGGGGAAGGTTTCCCGCAGCGTTCCACGCCACCTCGCCAGCGGCCGCTCCCAACCCGCGTAGCGGCCCTCCACTTGGGGCGCGGACGTCGTGGCCGAAGTCGGATACGGTCGGGCCGAAGGTCGAGAGGAACGTGCCCAGCAGAAGAAGGACGATCCCCGTCGCGATCCCCCCCAGAGGCCTGAGGCGGGGGTGGTTCCTCCGGGGCACGGACACCAGGTCAGAGGGGCCGCGTCGGACTATGAGCCTTCGCACGAGCCGGGCGGCGCCCCCTTCCGGGCCACCGTGCGGCGCTCTCAACGCGAGAGCTTCGACAGCATCCGTCCGGCACGGAAGAGATGGTGGAGCGCGTAGCGTCGTTTGAAGACGGTCTCGTCCTTGTCGAACTCCAGCGAGACCAGGGTGAGGTCGTCCATCTTCAGGACCCCTCCGCCCTGCAGGGGACCCAGCATCTCGAAAAGCCCATCCGCCACCTCGCTGAACCTCTCGCGCTCCAGCAGCACCCCCGGCCACTGGATGAGGAACTTCGCAAGCGCATCCGTCGCGCCCCAAAGGTGCGTCCCGTTCTCCAGCTGTCCCTCCTGGAGCAACGGCGTGGGCGTGGCCCCTTCCCCGGTCGTCACGAGCGGTGGCGTGGTGTCGAAATCGGAGGCCCGCTCTACGGGCCAGGAGATCAGCTGAGGCTTGCTCGAGCCGGAGTTCCGCAGCAGGCAGGAGTCGCCCACGGTGATGGCCTTCCATGTGCCCTCGCTAGCGTTCGCTTCGATCCCAAGGAAGGTCGCGAAGGCCCCTTGGTCCCTCTTGCGGACGGCCCGTTGGTTCGAGCTGTCCAGCAAGGGTTCGGTGTCCTTCTTCCACTTCCCCGCCAGGTCGGGGAGGGCCGCCAGGAAGCCGTCCGAGGTGTCCACGGGAAGCGTCCCCTCGACGAAAGCGTCGGTCAAGATCTGGGCCCACATCCCGGACCAGGAAGATTCGGTGGCCCCGTCCGCGACGGCGACCCGGATCGTCTCCTGCTTCCTTCGGAAGGTCCCCGCCTCGAGAACGCGGTGTTCGTCGGCCGAGGCGACACGCACGTACTTGTCGAGGGGCGAGTGCGCGACGCGGTCATCGCAGTCGGCGAGCGGCCCCTTCGAGATGACCATGCTCTCGAAGAACGTGAAGAGGGGGGCGGACTTGCTCGGCATGCTCTGCGATTCCGACAGCAGGGGCCTCCGACCCGGAACTTTCGGGTCGGATAGGACGGGGCCGCCTACAAGAAGCAGTTGGTCGGAGCACGAGGGGCACCGTCGGGAGCGTCCGTGCCCCCGGCGTCCCTGGCACCGCGGAGCCCCGCGGTGGCCCACGGCAAGGTGTATTCTCGCCGTCGCACCATTTATAGGGGGCTGAGGTTGGCAAGGCCGAGGGATACCCTTGGTCGAGCCCTATACCGAAGAAGTCAGCGTCACGCACAATCAACCGGGCTGCATCATCTTCCTCATCGACCAGAGCGGGTCGATGAAGGCGGAGATCCGCGGCATGCCCGGGGTCCGCAAGTGCGACTTCCTCGCCGACCAGATCAACGGGATCCTGGACGACCTCCTGCTCCGCTGCACGAAGAACAACAAGGTCGTCCCCTACTTCCACAGCCAGATCATCTCCTACGGGTTCCAGGGCGACCTCGTCGCCCCGATCGTCGGGAGCCAGCAGGACCCGCTCATCCTCCCGCTCGACCGGATGGCCGAGTGGACCGACCAGAACAACGGCTGGGCGGACGGCCGCCTCCAGGTCATCCGACCGGTCGCGGAGGGGCGGACCCCCATGACCCAGGCCTTCGCCCTCCTCGAGGAGCCGGTCAAGGAGTGGGTGGCGACCAATCCCAACAGCTACCCTCCGATCATCCTCAACATCACGGACGGGATCCCCGAGCCTCGCACGCAGGAGAACTGGCAGGCGCTCGTCGACATCTGCACGCGTCTCAAGCGGGTCACGAACGCGAACGGTTCGATGGTCCTCATCTTCAGCCTGCACATCGGGGACTCGGACACGTTCCCCCCGGCGATCTTCTGCAACGAGCAGGAGGCCCCGCAGACCCCTGAGGCGCAGCTCCTCTTCCGCTGCGCGAGCCACCTCCCGCCCTCCATGGCGGCCGAGTCCCAGCGGGTGGGGCTCCCGGTCTCCCCGGGACTCCCCAAGTGCTACGGGTACAACATCGGCGGCAAGGAGCTCATCAAGATCCTCCAGGTCGGGACGCGGACCGGGCCTATGGTCGCGCCCCCCGTCGCCTGAACCGACCGCGACCTCGGGTCCGGGTCCCCCCCCGCGCGAGCGGGCGGGCCCGCCGCCTGACGGCCCCCTGGCGGGGGTGAAGCCCCTCGCACGGTCGGCTCATCTTTCCCACGGGGAGAGTACTCCTGATGCCGCCCGCGTTCCCTGGGGCTCCGGCCCCGCTGGCCTATCCGCTCCCCCCGTGGCGCTCCCCCGCTTCGGGGGTCTCCACGGCCGAGACCCTGGTCCTCGTCGCCTTGGTGCTCCAGGTCATCGGCGCGGTCGCGCTCGGGGCCGCTGTCGGCGCCGTCATGGCCGTGGCGTTCGCGTTCCCGTTCGCCGCCACTGTCGCAGTCGTTGCGCTCCTGCTGGCCCTCCTCGCCGTCGTCGTCCTCCTGTATTTCGGTTACACGAGCTCTTACCTTCGGATCAAGAAAGGCGACCTCGAAGGTGCGAAGACCCCGACGCTCGTGCTGGGGGTCGTCGGGCTCTTCCTGATGCTCGTTCCTGGCATCCTCTATCTCATCGCTTTCTTCAAGCTCGACAGCGCGCTCGAGCTCGAGCGGTGGAACGCCGCCCTGGCCGCCTCCGTCCGCACGACCCCCCAGGCGACGATGAACGCCCCCTATTGGGTGGGGATGGCGACAGTGACCTGCGCCACGTGCCACTCCGCCTCTCCCCTCGGGTACGCGTTCTGCCCTCGTTGCGGTGGGCGTCTTGGATAAGCCACCCGACCCTGGCGATCGGCCAGGCACCGGCGGCCAAGCCTACCGAGCGGGGTAGCGCTGCGCGGCCTGGGGGGGACCCCCCGGTTGGCCTCCGCCATAGGCTGCGAAGTACCCGCGGTGCTGGAGGTCGACGCGCGGCGG
>JAGWLG010000099.1 GCA_028864975.1 Thermoplasmata archaeon
AGTGACGTCGTGGGGAAACTCCTTTCTCCTCCGACGCCTGGAGGTGCTACCAACTCATGAACAATCACGCCGGCCCTGAATCGCAGGGCGCGGCGGAGGACTTCCAAGGGAGTGTTCCTACATTCCAAATTCTCCGAGAGAGCCCGGGTCATTTTGTCGAACCCGGGTCCGGGGCGGCTATACGTCCTGAGGTGCGTCCTTGAGAGGAACGCGTGCTTCGAGGGGAAAGGAAACGGTACGCCCCTCAGGATGTGGGCCGCATGACTATAGGTCTATCGGTTCGCCGGTGACGTCGTATCCGTGTACCCCGAGAACCGACAACATGTACCCATGCCCGGAGAGAGCCACCGCGCTCACAATGCTGAGTTCCTCGTGGAGCGCAGTTGGCTCGACGGTAGCGGTCCATGTGGGTGGCGACTCGTTCCAGTGGCTTTCGAAGCTGGCTTGGATGCCCGGTGCGCTGGAGGGGGCGAAAAGCACGGCATACCAGGCGCCGGTCTCCGAGGAGCATGATGAGAAGTTCTGAGGAGGTGCGCAAACAGCTGGCCCGAGAAGAGGTCGCCCAGTGCCATTCACCGACCAGAGCTCGAGGTCGAACCACGCGGTGGTGAATGGACGAGGGGGAATGCATGAACTGTAGGCGGATGCCACCCTGAAGGAGACGTTCTCGAAGTGCGTGGACTCGCTAGGAGAGACGGACACCGAGGAGACCTGAAGCGAAACGACCCCGTTGACCGGGGCGGCGTCACCGGGGCTCGCAGCACAGGCGACGGTGAAGAAGTAAAGAAAGAGAAACGCTGCCCCGACGACGACCGCGACGACTGCAACCACGGCCGCCACGACACGAAGGCGGGACCTGCGACGACCATAGGGGCGCGAGCCGGTCGCGCCTTTGTCCTCAGGACTCGCTCCGGCCATCGACAATGTGACCCTAACAGACTCCGAGCGCGGACAAGGCTTGCGGCCCGGAGCTCCCTCTGAGCGGGTCCGACCAAGCCCCGGGTCGCTCGGTGGAGCCAAATCTCCGCGCTCGCCAGACCTGCGGGCAGCCGAGGACAGGGCGGAGCGCCGACCGGGCGTAACGCCCAGCTCGATCTGCGAACCGCGCCGAGCGCTATCGCGCCGCCACGACGGCCGGGGGAACGGACGCCCCTGCTGTGGTCGCAACGGATACCTCCGTCTTGGAGGATCCCGTCCCCTCCCGAAGCTCGCGACGCAATACCTTGCCCACCAGAGTCTTGGGGAGGGATTCACGGAACTCCACGCTCCGGGGGGCTTTGAAGTGGGCGATCTTGGACTTGACGAAGTCGATGATCTCCTGGTCGGTAGGGTGCGTCCCCGGCTTGGCGACAACGAAGGCCTTCACCACCTCGCCCAACGTGTCGTGGGGAACGCCGATGACGGCCGCCTCCGCGATCTGGGGATGCTGGTAGAGGACCTCCTCCACCTCGCGCGGGTAGACGTTGAACCCTCCTACGAGGATGAGGTCCTTCTTGCGGTCGACGATGTACGCGTAGCCATCCTCGTCCACCTTCGCGATGTCGCCGGTGATGAGCCAGCCGTTCTTCAGGACGTTCGCGGTCTCCTCGGGCCGGTTCCAGTAGCCGAGCATGATCTGGGGGCCCCGGATGGCGAGCTCCCCTTCCTGTCCCTGCGGCATCTCCTTCGAAGGGTCGTTCGGGTCGACCACGCGGGATTCGGTGGAAGGGAGCGGAAGGCCGATCGAGCCGATCTTCTTCTTCCCCTGCACAGGGTTCGCATGCGTCGCGGGCGACGCCTCCGACAGGCCATAGCCTTCGATGAGGTTCGCTCCCGTGAGCTCCTCGAACTTCTTCCAGACCTCGACGGGAAGGGGAGCGGAACCGCTCAGGCAGATCTTGACCCCACGCAGGTCCGTGTTCTTGGCCTCGGGATGGTTGCAGATGGCCGCGTAGAGGGCCGGGACCCCTGGGAGCTGCGTCGGGTGGTAGGTCACCATGAACTTCAGCAGCGAGTTCGGTTCGGGGCGGTCCGGGGAGACAACCAACGTCGCCCCGTAGAAGAGCGGGAAGTTCATCGCGACGGTCATTCCGTACACGTGGAAGAACGGGATCACGGCGAGGACCTTTTCGTCGCCGTCGGCGGCGCCGACGAACCATGCCCGGGACTGGACCGCGTTGGCGACGAGGTTCCGGTGCGTGAGCATCGCGGCCTTGGGGCGTCCGGTCGTTCCCCCGGTGTACTGAAACACGGCGACGTCCTTCGAGACGTCGAGCTTCGACTTGGCGGGACGCGACTTCGACCGGCGAAGGTCGCGGAACCGCGTGTACGGGATCTTCGAGGGAAGGCTCGGGTCGAATCCCTTCTTCTTCAGCCGGCCGTTAACGACCAGACTGGGGATGAACGTGGCCTCCTCCTTGAGGCGTCCCACGATCACGATGGGGTGAGGCACCCGGTCCCAGACCTCTTCCAGCTTGTGAGAGAGGAAGTCCAGGGTGACGATCGCCTTCGCACCGGAGTCCTTGATCGGGAAGATGAGGTCGTCGCCCAAGTAGAGCGGACTGATCTGGACGATGGTGAGCCCCAGCCGCAGCGCGGCGAAGTAGGTGATGATGTACTGAGGGCAGTTCGGGAGGTAGAGCGCGATACGGTCACCGTGCTTCATGCCGAGGTCGGAGAGTCCTCCGGAAACGCGCTCGATCTCGTCCCAGAGCTCCGTGAAGGTCCAGACCTTGTGGTGGCCGGGAGCGAGGGCGAAGACCAAGGCATCGCGTGCGGGCCACTTCTTGACCGCGTTCTCGAGCATATCCGCCACCGGAGTATTCGGGATCGCGACATCGGCAGGGACGCCGTCCGGATAGGAGCGCAGCCAGGGTCGAGAGCTCATCGACACGGACATCGGGAGGGGGACCCCCCTATCAACATTGGGGCAACCGAGAGCCAGCTGAGGGGGCAGGGGAAAGGGCTCAGGGCGCGTTCTTGACTGCGCCGGGGCGATATAGGGGTCGAAAGCTCGAGGAAGGGATGGGGGCCTCCCGGGGACCGCGAGCCGCGAGCCTGGCATTGGTTCTGGGGGTCCTATTCTTGATGGTCGGGCAGACGCTCATGCTACCTCCGCTCGGGAGGGTGGCAGCCCTGGGAACCCCGCAGAATCCGAGATCTCACAGGTCGGGGGAG
>JAGWLG010000100.1 GCA_028864975.1 Thermoplasmata archaeon
AACCCTTGCCCGAAGAGAGGATGCTAGTCATCGAGGAGACCCTTCCCGAAGCCGCCCGAGGGGGGTCCCCGTCTCGGCAGGAGGGGGAACTCCTGCCGGACATCCCCGCTTTCCAGGTCGATGCCTCGACCTTCGCGACGCACAAGCGGAAGGTCATGGGGAACGTCGTCCGCGGCGAGCTCGTCGGCAAGCCGGTGCTGGAGCTCGACCTCCTCGCCCTTCCCCGGGGCCTCGCGGCGGTCCGCACGGCCGAGGCGGAGTGGCGCGCGCTCCTGCTCGCCCTCCGGGTGGCCCGCGTTCAGCGCCGATACAAGGGCCTCCTCCAGGTCCTCACCGACGCCCAGTCCAACCTCCACGCGTGGGAGAACGGCAGGGGTGCGGACGTGGGATGGGAGGTCCCACCCCTTTCATGGCGGAAGGGGGTACGAGTCCTCTGGGTCCGGCGAGCGCGCATCGCCGAGACCGATCACGCTCTGCGGTTCTGGACCCGGCTTCTGGTCCCCGCCGTGTTCGGCGGGAACCTTCCCCAGGTGGCCCACGCCTTTGGCCTCATGGGCATCCCGAAGGAGGAGGCGTTCCGGGTCCGCCTCTCCCTTCAGGGCGCCGAGGTGAGGGTTTGGCTCGAGCGCGGACCTTCGGTCGCGAGGGCGCTCCCGGGCACCTCCGGAGCCTGAGCCTTCGGGCCCCGGTCCGACTCGAGCGACCTGAAGTACCGGGCCGCCGAGCCATCGAAGCCCACGGCGTGGAGGTGTTCGCCGATCGGATCGTACCAGACACAGAGCTCCATCTCGAGCCCGTGTTCGCGAAGAAGGGCCTGCACCTCGTCGGCGACGAGGTCCACCCACGCGTCGTTGTCCCGGGTGGACCGAGTGAGGACCGTCCCCGAGGGTCTGGCCGAGGAACGAGGGGCTGCCTTCGTTCCGAGGGAGGCCTCGTCCGACCCCAGGTTATCGAGACGATCATGGAACGAGGCCGGAACCCGAGGGGCAGGTCCGGAAACCTGATCGACCCAGGCGTCGTCCTCGGGTCTGGGTTCAGTCGTCGCGGGGCGTTCGGCGGCGGGGTTCAGGCGGCTCCTGGAGCGCATGGTCTCCCTCACCGAGGAAGGGAGACCTGGGAGCGCGTCCCCTCAGGGGGAGAGGTGCTTGCGGACGAACAGCCGGAGTTCCTCGTAGGTGGACCACGGGGCGACGGGGCAGCCGGCGTCTAGGAGGTCCTGGAAGTAGGTGGTGCGCCGGTCCGGCTCGCCCAGGGTCGCGAGCCCCGTCTCCCCATCGAGACCTAGGACGGAGGCCTCCGGGAAGATCCGGATCGCCTCCGCCTGGAGCTGCTCGTCCAGGATGTCCTTGATGAGCCCGTGGAACTCCCATGACATCCCTTCGGTGTGCCCTCCCTGGGGCCAGTAGACCACGAAGGTGTCCACGTGGGCCTCCCGCGCGATCCGGTGGAACAGGGCCGTTCTGAGCTCCCCCTTCGGACGGTCCCAGAGCTCCATCATCGTCGCCGCGTGACCTACCCTCCGGACGTCGTCCACCAGGAGGGCCCGGACGTCGATCGGCCAGGGGACCGGCGACCCCCGGCGCTTCCACCAGGCGGGAAGGGTCCGGGCGATCTCCGCCGGGACCAGAGCCCGGAACCCCGCCCGCCACCCGGTGGGGCCCAGAACGAGGACCGACCTCATGGGGCGAGCCACCGCTCCCTGGTGGCTCGTGCCAACGTAGGCTCCCTTCTCTTGAGGACGGAGCGGAACTCCTCGAGGATCTCCAAGACCTGGAGGCCCTTGGGGGTCGCTTCCAGGACTACCTCGATCCCGTACCCGCGGGGAGTCTCGTGGAACCTTGCGCCCTTCTGCGCACGGATCCGGACGAGGTCGTACCCCGCGAGCGTGTGGACCGTCTTGCGGAAACTCTCCGGGTGAATGCCCCGGCTCTTCCGCACCTCCAGTGGGAGGTGCGCATGCCCGTCCCCCACCGCCCTCAGGATGGCGTCGGCATGGGGGTTCTGGAAGACCCAGGTGACGGGGTCCTCGGGGAGCTTCATGGTCGCCCTCTTCAACTCAATTGAATGTTCAACTGACATATATGCCTTGCCTCCCTTGCCGGTCCCACGCATGTCCGTTCACGCGGGGGGAGACGTCCTCGCTCGCGGCGCTCAGCTCGGGCTGCGTGGTTGCTGAAGGCGACCCTCCTTTCCCTCGCTCGAGAGGGAAAGGTGGGCGCGGGGGGCCCTACCCTTCCGGGAAGCAGAGAAGGTCCCGCAACACCTGGTCGATCTCGCGCATGAACGGACAGCGCCCGAGGCGCTCGGCGACCCACGCGGTCGGGACCCCTCCCACCTCGTCGATGAAGATGCGAGAGTCCTCCACGAGGCCCATCTCCCGCGCCTCCGGCGACCCACCCTTGACGAGAATCCTGGTCGGGGCATCCAGGTCCGTCCTGGAGCTGATGGGAACGAGGAGAGCGTTGCCCAGTCGGGAAGCGACCTCAGGCTCTGTGAGCAGGACGGCCGGCCTGCGCTTCCATCCGCGGACGTCGCGGGTCGGGAACCCGACCCAGACCACGTCGCCCCGCCTAGCGTTCGTCATCGTAGACGTCCATGGAAGGGTCTTCCCAGAGGTAGGCCCAGCGCTCCATGCGTCGGCGCGCTTCCTTCGCCTGCTCCCGGGTCACGCCCAGCTCCTCGAAGGAGTGGACCCCTTTCCCTCCCCTCTCGACCGACTTCGGTCCCGCATGCGGGTGGGCCGAATGGGGGGACGCCTTGGCTGCCACGTTCCCTTCCATGCCCTGTCCCCATTTCAAGACCACGCCCGAGGTCTGCTCACGAAGGAGAGGCGACCTCGGGCTGGGGCCGTTCCTCAGGCGGTTCCTGGGGGGCCCCGTCGCTCGCCAGCGAGCGGAAGTAGCGGGCGGGACTTCCATCGAAGCCGATCCCGTGCATGACCTCGGTGATCGGGTCGAACCAGACACAAAGTTCCATCTCGAGTCCGTGCTCTGCGAGGAGCGCCTGGACCTCGTCGGCGACGGCGTCCACCCAGGAGTCGTCCGACGGGTTGTGGGGTGGGAGGGCGCGGGCCCGAGAACGACCCGGGAAGGGCCGGGGGGCGCGGGCGGGTCGGTTCGGCGGCGGGGGTGCGCTGGGGGC
>JAGWLG010000018.1 GCA_028864975.1 Thermoplasmata archaeon
GGCTCCGCCAGGAGCCGGTCGCAGAGCGCCAGGACGAACCGGCGGTTGTCGAACCGGTCCGGCCGGGTGATGATCTGGATGTCGAAGTCGAGCGCGTTCAGAAAGCCCAGGAATCCCTGGATGTGCTCTTCGCGCTCCTCGGAGGAGAGGATGGCGAAGTTGACCCCCTTGACCTCCACGACGCGGACGTAGACGTCGTTCGGTAGCAGGAGCGTGTCGTGGGTGAGGCCGGTCAACTGGACGTAGGCCTGGGCCGCCTCCCCCTCGAGCCTGGCCGGCCTCGCGCGGAACCGTTGGCGCAGGGCCAGGTACTTCAGGAGCGGCAGGTCGGCCCGGCGGACGAACCCGAGGATGAGCCCCACCACGACCGCCCCGACGAAGGCGAGGATCCCCGTCGCGGTCGCCCACACGGTGTGCGGAGCCAGGCCGTTGATGGAGTAGCCCAGGAGGGCGCCCAGGGAGGCGGAGCCCAGGAGGTAGCACCCCTGCTGGACCGTAATGGGGCCGATCCTTGTCGCCAGCGACCCGATGCGGGGCGGGAAGATCACCATCCCGTCCGTCGCGGTCTCCCCGTCCTCGCTCATGCGCTCGCCCTCTTCCTCATCTCATGGATGTACGCACTGTCGGCGCCGTACCAACCGCCGTGCGGGAGGACGAACCCCGACTTCGTGCGGTCGTTGAGGTCGATCTTGCCGGAGGCCACCGCCTGGGCCGTGACCTTGGGGACCCCGCTCTTCTGGAGGGCCCGCGACCTCAGAGCGGTCCGTCCATGCCGGACGATCTTCTGGCCGGCCCACTTGCTTCCGTGAATGAGGGAGATCGCGCCGATGGCCCCCATCCCGGAGACGCCGTGTCCGGCGGCGACCAGCCGCGCGGCCTGGCCGACCTTGCTGAGGACCCCAACGGGTCCCTTGGCGGCCGCCGTCGCTCCCGAGATGGCCCCGCTCGACCCCTCAACGCCCGGGAGGCCCGAGCCGCCGCCCATGCTGCTCGCCCCCAGTACCCCGCCGAGGACGGCCTGCCCGACGCTGGAGACCGCCGACCCGCTCTCCGTCATGACCTTCGGCATGGCGGCCGCGAGGGCGAAGCTGCCGAGGACGAGCGCGATGTTCAGCGCGCCGTTCGAGGTCCCGTTCCCGTTGATGAAGAGGGACCCCAGGACCAGAACGATCCCGATGAAGACGTTGACGAAGGTCCACTCGAAGAACATCTTGATGATCTTCGTGCCGAAGGCCTGGGTGGTCGGGAAGGACCAGAGGAGGAAGGCCCAGGGGAGGATGGCCCCGGTGAAGAAGACCATCAGGATGCGGACGCCCTGCTCGATGAGGAGGGTCACCAGCAGGATGATGGACATCAGGTAGAGGACCACGGCGAGGGGCCCCGACCCGCTGAACCAGTTGCTCCACCCCCCCGTCGAGAAGACGTTGAAGTTCCCCTGGGAGAGGATGGCCGTCGCGAGCTCGTTCGAGACGGAGATGCAGAAGTTGCCGATGAGCATCGTGGACGAGCCCAGGATGAGGGCATAGCCGAGCTTGATCCAGAGCTGCTTCAACTGGAACTTCTTCTCGGCCAGTGGGGAGAGAATGTACATCAGGCCGATACCGGCGATGGCGATGCCGAGTGCCCCGAGGAAGACGGCGTAGGTGATGCTCCAGACGGCGGCCACCGCGGGGTTGGAGAGGCTGGGGGTGGTCTGGACGGCCGAGACGCACCACTGGAGGAGCTGGTCCGACAGCGCGGCGAAGGGCGAGGAGATGGCGCCCCAGAGGCTGTTCCAGATCAGGTTCGCGAGGTCCTGCTCCCAGCTCATGGCCCCTCTTCCTCCCCGTGGTCGCCCACGATCTTGCGGAGGCCGGCGACGAGCAACAGCGTGAACGCGAGGAACAGCCCGACCCCGACGAGCTGGAGGAAGAGGGGAAAGGCCGGAGGGGGAGGAGAGAGCGAGCCGTTGCCGCTGGGAGGGGGCGGGATGGAGGGGGACGAGTTCGTCCAGACCAGGTCGATCGCGATGCTGGACTGAGAGGAGACGTTGTCGACCTCGACCTGGGCCTCGGTCGCACCTGGGAGCCCGCTCAGGGGGTGCCCCAGAACCAGGACGGTGCTGACGTTGGTCAGGTTCATCCCGGCGAAGTCGGAGTAGGTGTAGTTCGCTCCGTTGGAGACGGAGAAGTTCTCGACGGGCTCGAGGTCCGTCTCGTTGAGGAACAGGAAGTCGGCGACCGCCTGGGAGACCGGGACGGTCGAGTTCGAGGAGGAGTTGTGGAAGGAGAGGAAGACCTGGAAGGTCGGACCGTCAGCGGCGAACGCGGGGTGGGGAAGGAGGGGGGAGGCGGAGGATGCAGGGAGGAGAGGGAGGGCGAGGCACAGGGCGAGGGTGGCAGCGAGAGTGGCCACGCATCGGTTGCGGAGCCTTCGGAGGTTCGACCGCCTCGCGGGGCTCAAGAGTGGGAGCGGGCCAGGATCGGTGACCTGTCCTGGAACCAAAGTATTTCTGGAGTCCGCGGCTCGCAGCGTTGACCCGCGGACGGTGGAGGAGGAATGGGCATGCGGACCTGGGGCTCCTGGATCGTGGCGGTGGCACTGGCGGGTCTCGGTTTCGCCTTCTCCTGGCTCGCTTGGAAGAGCATCCCCTGCCAGACCGACCCTATGCTCAACTACCCGGGATGCTTCGACCGCTACACCGCCCTTGAGAACACGTCCGCCCAGCTCTTGTGGGCAGGGTCGATCCTCTTGATCTTGGTCACCACCCTCCGACACAGATTCTGGGTCCAACCCCGAACCCCGAACCCCGCATCGTAGATCGGGAACCTCGTGGTCGGCGGGCAACGCCACGAACGGCTTGCGCCGCCGTGGGATGCCCGCCGGAATGGGTTGTGGTCGCGGGGGGGTTGTGGGGCCCCCGGTGCGAGGGCCCCCGCGCTCCGCCGGATCCCTGGTCCACGGTGGGCGGACCGGCTCGGCGCGCCCCTCGTCGTCGTCGGGGGTGGCCCGGTGCAACGAAGCGAGGAGAGGAAGGGAGGCGAGCCCCGATCCGGAGGGGGAATCAGGCGGGGGCGGCCCCCGTGGCAGCCACCGGTCGAGCCCAGGGCTCCGTGTCCACTTGCAGGTCAGGCAGGCTGTGACCTTCCCATCCTGGTTCTCGAGGGTGTGGACCCCCCCGCAGCGGGGGCAGGAGTTCATGCGGCCCCCTGGAGGATCGCCTGGTCGGACCCAGGGGAAGAGAGGTTTTCGTCCGCGACGGATCGTGGGGTGCTACTGTCCCTCACCTTTCGGAGCTGACTCGCTCGCCGGGGCCGCGTCTGGGCACGCCTTACGATGGGCCACTTGCCCTTGATGGGGTCGAATCGCGGCCTCCGGGACTTCGGCAGATCGGGGTGCACCTCGTCCACGGTCGCGAAGTGCTCGGCCCAGGAGCCCAACCAAGTCACGCAGAAGCGAACGATCTCCTCGTCCCGCGAGCGCCTCGCCATGGACGGCGAGGAAGGGGTAGGGCTGACCGTGGGGTCGAGGTTGTCGGGTGACCCGTAGGAGCCCCCGGTCCGGCCCTCGGCGACCTGGCTGACGGAGCCCTTATCTCCGGTGAGAGTCTTCTCTCCTTGGCGAGTGGGGGCAGGGCCTGCACCCGGTCTTACCGGGAGTCCGGTAGCCCCCCGCTCGTCCCCTACAGCCGGTCGAGGTCCACTCCTGTCAGGCGACGGGGCCGTGGAGGGCCCGGGGCCTGCGGAGCTGGGCGGGGTAGCATACCTCCACTCGACCCCGAGGCGCGTCGCGTCGCTGGAGGGATCCGTCTCTGGGACCAGCGGATCGGCGGCTCTCCCCGCATCCTTATCTCCGGCGCCAGCTTCCTCTTTGTGGCGGAAGAAGGGCGGGGAGGGCCCGGCAAGGCACGGCTTGGTAGCCGCCTCCCCGCCTTGGTCCGTATCCACCCTGACCGTGTCCACGAGGAGGTCTTCGACCAGGGGTCCGCGGGAGGCACCCACTCCTCCCCGCTGGTTCGCCCCGGGCAACGAAGCTTCGGAAGATCGACCGACGACCGGAAAGCCGTGGCCGCTAGACGGACCCTCGACGCAGCCCTTATCTCCGGGTCGGACCTTCCCCCCCTGGCGGCCGGGGGAGAGGCCTGCGAACTTCGCCCCGACCGCCCCCGCTTGGAGGGGGGGACGGGCAGGAACGCGAACGAGGTCCTGCCCGTCCGAGTCCACGGGAAGGGCGTGCCTCGGAGGGAAAGCGCGGGGAGCGGCGTTCACGCCCCCTCCGTTGCCGCCCGTGCGCGCCCACGCTCCGGGATCCCCAAGCTCTCGCGTAGCGCCTTGACGGCGCGGACCTTCGTGTCGAGGTCCTGAGCCAGGAGCAGGTTCACCCGGGCGAGGAGGTCCTCGTCCGACTCCCCCTCGCGAGCGTGGGTCGCGAGCGCCGAGCGGCAAGAGGCGAGCGAGAGGGACCCGGAGACCCACGTGCGGCCCTGGTGAGGCGTGGGAGCGACGCCTTCGGTCTCGTGCGGTTCCTCTTCCTCTCCTCCCGAGGAGGATGCGACAGGACTCGGCGGGGGCGAGGGAGCCACGCAGGGTCTCGAGGAGGTCGGGGTCGGGGCGGGCGGCCTGGGAGGAGGGGAGGTCCTCGTCGGGCTCGGCGCGGGTCGGCCCGTTCCTCCGTTCGTGCCGTTCGAGGGGGACGGGCGCACCGCGGTCCTACTCCCGCCCCACGTCCCGGCGTCCGGGCTGTGTTCGGGGATCCACGCCTTACGGGGCCGCGCCTCCAGGTCGACAACGACCTTCACCTCGGGGCCCGCAGGGATCTCGGCCCCGCACCCGTCGGCACATTTCGCGGGCCAGCGCTGGCCCGTGAGGGTCCGCAGCCTCATGCGGCCTCCGGCGGGAGGGCAGAGCGCTGCGGTGCCGCGGTGCCCATCGCCCGAGCCCGGTCGGCCTCGGGGCTGTGCTCCGGGAAGTAGACCCGGCGGGGCCTCGACCCCATCTCCACGACCAGCGAGACGCCCAGCCCTGCGGGGATGATGGTCTCACACCCGCACGCGCACTTGGAAGGCCATCGCTGACCCTCGACCGTCATGAAGTGGGGGCGCCGCGCGCTCGCCGAGTTCGGAGAGGTCGAGGAGGCTGGGATGGGTCGGGCCGCAGCTCCAGGATCGACGGGCTGCGAGGAGGGCCCCGTGGGGGGCGAGGGTGGGGTCGGTGCGGGGGTCAGGGCCCCCGCGTCGTTCCCGTCGGTAGTCGCCGGAGCGTGCTCGGGCAACCACGTCTTGCGTGGATGCGCGTCGACATCGACGACCACCTTCGCGTCGGGGGAGGGCTCGATGCGGCGCCCGCACCCGCAGGCGCACATGGCCGGCCATCGGGTCCCCGTGAAGGTGCGGAGCCTCATGCGGCACCTCCCGAAGGGACGGCGCGGGCCGGGGCGGCGACCTCGGTGGAGGTGGCCGCGTGGGCGAGGCTCGCCGAGGTCGGGACCCGTTGGGGGAGGGAGGTGGTGCCCTCAGGAGTGGCCGGCAGGGGGGCTTCACCGGGAGTGCACCGAAAGTACCGGGCCGGGGCGCCGTCGTACCCGACGGCGTGGAGCATCTCGGTCACCCGATCGTAGAAGACGACGAGCTCGAGGTCGAGGCCCTCGCGGCGCAGGAGCGCCTGCACCTCGTCGGCGACGCGGTCGACCCACGAGTCGTCCTCGGTCGTCCGTTCGGCGCGCTTCGAGCGGAAGCGGGGGGAGGAAGGGGAGCACATCTTCCCCACCTCACCCGACGATGAGGCCCTGGGCGACGGAGACCAGGACCACGGACATCAGGACGATGACGAGGCCGACGACGATGCTGTAGAACTGCCGGTTGCGAGTGGCCTTCTTGTTGGGGTCCATATCCTCCAGGGAGCCCAGCATGTGCTGGATGCCGTAGATGGCGAAGGCGATCCCCGCGAGGAGGATCGCGACGCCGATCAGGAAGTACTGGATGTTGGAGAGCGTCGCGGCGAGGTCGCAGGTCGCGTTCTGGCAGTTCGCTCCGGCCGTCGCGTGAACGACGGAGTGGGGGGTCTCCCCCACCACGGGGACCGGCTCGGCCTGGGCCGGCGCGACCAGCAAGGACGACATCGCGAGCAGGGCCGCGAGGGCGACCGTCCAGAGGTCCAGGCGGGGCCAGCGACCTCGTGCACGGGGGTGGGCGTGTTCGGCGTCAGGGGGGGCTCGGCGGCTCGTCTCTCGAGGAGAGGCTTGCATGGATGCCCCCATACTGCCCACGTATATGATAATTATCACGCCATAGACACAGCGCACGCCCCGCTTACCACTAACGCCTTATGTACCCCCAACCCCTCCCTTCTTCCGTGCCCTCCTCAAGCGACCCCGAGGCCTGGGTCGTGTTCAAGACCGGCCACCCGAGCTACGGGACGACGATCCTTCCTCTCGAGCTGGCCGAGGCCCTGGGTCTTCCCCCGGTCCAGCCCAAGGGAGAGCGGCCGGACCCGAGCCGCAGGTCGGTCGCGTTCCTGGACCGGGGGGACGGCCGTCTGCGCGTCATCAGCGTCTCACGTTCTCCGATGGTCCTGGCCGCCGCCATCTCGCAGAGCAAGGTCGTGTCGCAGATCGGTCTCTCGGACAAGCTCTACTTCAACCTCCCCGCGGCGGTCGAGTCCTTCCTCTCCCTGAAGGGGTTCCGCGACCCCGAGAACCATAACCGGGTGACCGACGAGGTCCTGGCATGGCTGATGCCGGCGGAGGAGTACTACACCTTCCGCGAGGCCAAGAGGGAGGAAAAGCCGCCCTTGGCGAGCCTGGGTGGCCCGGCCCACGTCTACCTCATGAAATCCCACTTCCCGGGGCTCCTCCCGCCGCTCAAGGCCTTGGAGGAGGGCGAGGAAGAGGTCGCGCCGCGGCCCGTCGCCCCGCTCGCGGTCTCTCGCCCTGCTAGGAAGGTCCGGGCGTAGAGGAAGGGCCGAGAAGGCCTGCGTGCCTGCCTCGTGAGGCAGTGAAGAGTTCAGGACGCCGCGGTAGGCCTGCGACCCGATTGCGCGGGGCGGTCCCTGACGAGAAGGCAGACGCCTGTGGCTATCAGCGCCGCGCCTGCGATGAGAGAGACGATCTCTCCCCACCCATAGTAGGTTGGGCAGGAGGACGTGAGGCAAGCTGACTGTCCATTGCATGGCGGTGGACGTGGACATGGCCCATAGCCGGGGTCGAAGGAGAAGCTCAGTGCGAGCGCGAGGAAGACCACGAGGGCCACCGCCCCCAGGGTGAACAGGACCCGTTCACGCGCTCTTCGCATGACTGACCACCCTCCAGGGCCCCCTCACAGCACATCCGCGAGCAGGTCCGGTTCCTCCCCTTGGTTGGGGCTGACCGCCTCCCGACGTACTCCACTCGACGGGTTGACGGAGCCTCCCGGAGTAGGCCTCGTTCCGGGTTCCCCACCTCGTGGCACATCTGCAGGCTCGAGAGTGATTCCCGAGCGTCGGCGAGGTGCCTGCCCGTGTGTCTGCATCTTGCGTCGGACAAGAACGCCGATCAGGGCCGCAGCAACCGCGAGGACGGCCACCAGGACGATCAACCATCCGAGGGCGAACGGCGA
Source organism: Thermoplasmata archaeon (assembly GCA_028864975.1). Taxonomy (GTDB): domain Archaea; phylum Thermoplasmatota; class Thermoplasmata; order Lutacidiplasmatales; family UBA184; genus JAKAAX01. The sequence goes on from JAGWLG010000018.1 coordinate 7,571, forward strand.
GCCCGTCCACGGGAGGCCGGGGCCGCCTCCGTACGCCGGAGGGTGCAAATGAACGGCTTCGATCGCGTTCCAGGAGGCCCCTGCGGAGTCACTAACCTGGAGTGTAACGAGGAAGGTCCAAGGCCCTGTAGTACGACGGAACGTGTGATTCACCGAGGCATTGGACTGTACTGGGCTCTGGCTCCCATCCCCAAACGTCCATTGGTACCGATACGGGGGCGTCCCGCCGACCGCGGCCCCGTCCAGCGTGTAGAGTTCCTCGACCGTTGTTCCGTTAGAAAGCAAACCGGAGTCGAAGTACTGGGTGGCAAGAACGAACTTGCCGCCGGTTTGAACGAGGATGTCCAGAATGTAGTCGGCACTCGTCCCGCCCCCGGAATAGTTCGCATTCGTGCGGGCCGTGACAACGACCCGGAACTCTCCCGTGGAGTTGAAGGCGTGGGTGGGATTCTGAGCGTACGAGACGCCACCATCCCCGAAGTCCCACGCTACATCTTGAACTGGGGCTTGGTTCCCGCTCGCGGTGGAGGTGAAAGCCACAGCGGCCCCCGACGACGTCGCCGTGTAGCTCTCTACGGCGGCAGAGAAATCGAAGTTGTAACCTACATGCCCTGGGGGTGGAACGGTGAGATTGTAGGATGCTGTCGCAGTCGTTCCGGCGCGATCAGTGACGATGACGATGTATGCGAATGTTCCGGGCCAGATGAGGTACGCCGCCACAGGACCGGGCCCCGTCTCACCACCATTCCAGATGTACGAATACGGAGGCAGTCCGCCTGTGGCGTTCGCCGTGAGATTCTCGTTGACATTGGCGTTCCCGGGTGTCGTGGACTCGCTGATGGTGACCCGAAGGGGAGCTGCAGAAGGGTCGGCCGTTGACTTGGAGCTAGGGACGGAACCTGACACTTGAGAGGGGACGAGAAGGACCAGACCGACCAGGAGCGCAGCGGTGACCCACATGACAGAGCCTACCCCGTGCCTCCCGGCTGGGCACACCCTGATCGTCTGGAGGTACGGCATGGTCCCGTACATGAGTTGGTCGCCAACCTATTTACGACGTGGTCCGGCTTTCCCTCGATAATCCGTTCCGAGTGCTAGACCTTGTAAGGGGGGTTCAGCTCTCCCGACACGTGGAGGCCCTCACTCACGCCGAGGCCCTCGTCTTCGAGGCGCTCCTCGGGGGAGACGGCCTGGAGTCCGACCGGTCGAGGCGGACACGGACGGGCCTCCCCAAGTCCACCTACCAAGAGGCAAAGGGTCGTCTCTATGGCGAGGGCTGGCTTGAGGACCGATTCATTCCAAGCCCGCTCGCGGTCGGCGCCGACACGATAGAGTTTCGCGTTTCGCAGCCTGTGGCCGAGCGTCGTCAGACCTTTGCGCTCGCTCTCGAGCAGGACCCAACGACCGTGCTGCTTTGGGAGGGGGTGCAGTCACTGTTCTCTGTGCGCTTCCTCAACCGGCGTCGTTCGAAGCAGGGGAACCTCGAGGAACGAGATGAGGAGGACTTCTCTCTGCGAGCTGAGCCGGAGCAAGTGCGGGTCTACTTCGACTTCGAGGGATGCTGGTCCGCGCTTCCGGGCCTCCTGCCACCATCCGTCTATCCCCGAACCCTTCCGGGGGCTTTGCCGCGGTCAGGTGGAACTCAGATGTCTCCGGCCCATCTCTCGGCGCTCCGCGAACTGGTCTCTCGTCCATTTACCGACAGGAAAGGGAGCGGGACTCCCCCACAGTCCGGCCCGCACTTCTTGCCGCGAAGCCAGCGCCATCTTCTATCGGAAAGCGTCGCCGCCTGGCGGGTCCTGCCGAAGTTGGGTCGACCCATCACCGTCGGCAGCGCGACCGTTCGTCAGCTCGTTCTCGTGACAGGGGCACGTCAGCCCGACTCGAGCTTTGACGGGCTCCTCCCGGCCTTGGCCGCGGATTGCGGTGCACACCCTTTCCTCGTCGCGGAGGACGAAGAACAGGTCATCCTTGGACTCCTATCGCTCGGTCCCCTACCAGGCCAGGAAGTGCGGTCGTCGAGTCCCCGTCCGTCTGTGCTCGGAACGGTGAAACGGTTCGCCCGTCAGGTCAGGATCATCCGTGAGGACCTCGCTACACTGCGGGTCCCGGTCGATCACCGGTACGACCGCTTTTTCACGTCGTAGATGAGCCGGGTGATCCGGCCAGCGTTCAGCCAGGGTTCAGGGTGCCGGTGGAGGGTGGGCCAGGATGAGGGCAGAGGCTGATACCACTCCCGCCAGGACGAGAGAGGCCACGTAGATGATTGCCTCCCTTCCGGCGACACGCGCACGAATCATCGCGATGGAAAACAGGACGACGACCATGGCCGCCATGAGGAGGAACAGGAACAAGGATGCTCCTGAGCCGGGCTGGACGACGGCTCCGAACAAGATTTGGGAAGAGACAAGCCAGACTCCGACTGTGACAGCCCCAAGCAGTAGGGAAGGGCGGACTCTCATCCTTGAAGGGGGGGACGAGTGGGCGGCCGCTTGCATGATCTCGGTCACCTCAGAGGCTTTCCTGCGGTTCAACACATCGCCATTCTGGGCCACCTCGGAGAAGTAGGGCCGTCCGAGAAAGGCTCACTTGCCTCCTCCCTCAAGGGCGAGGCGCCCGTAGTCGCCCGGACGGCGCTCACTCCTCTGGCGGTCGCTCGTCCATCAAGGAGGGTCCAGGCGGAGGAAGGGGGCCGGGCGGGTCCTTCTGCGCGTCCTTCAGCGTGAACGAAATCCTCGGCCGCGGCGGCTCAGGCACCGCGTTCTCGTTCTCCACCATCCGGTGGAACCAGAAACCCTCCTTCTTGCGGCCCTTGACCTTCCAGTGATTGAGCTCCTTCAGCTCCCCCACGTAGCCCCAGAATTCCCCGTCGCTCATGCCCAGGTCCGCGACCGCCTCGCGGACCATCCTCTCGGGAACGTAGCCCGCCCCTTCGGGTATCGCCGCGTCCAGGCGGTCCAGGGCCTCCTTCCGTCGTAGACCCAGCGCCTGCTCGGTCTCGGCCTTCTGCCGGTCGAGCTCGGCGGCAGCTTCCTCGGACGCGGCGCCGTTCGACCCGTTGGGGAGACGGTAGGTCGTCCGTCCGTTCACGCCCGAGGCCACGACCTTCCCGCTGCTGACGAGGACCACGAGCTGCGTCTCCACGTCCTCCCGGGGCATCTTCTTCGCCTCGGCGACTGCGCTGACCAGTCCGTCCTTCGTCTCGTTGGGGTAGGCCTTCAGGTGGGCCATCGCTTCGGACGTGATGTCGTTCGGGTCCGAGGTAGAGGAGGAGCACGGGCTTCCCCCCGTGCGGCCCCTCGTCTTCCTCTTCCGGGAGAGCATCACGAGCCAGAGGACCGCCGAGAAGACCGCGACGACGATCAGGACGCCAGCGAGGAAGACCTCGCCGAGGGGGAGGGCACCGCCACCGGTCGGCGCCGGGAGGTAGGCCGAGAGGTCGGGCTGGAAGAGGAAGGGAGCGGAGGTGCGGTTGAGGCTGTTCTCTGCCTGGAGGTAGATGGAGGCGACGGGGTTCCCGCGGGTTACCTGAACGACGAGCGTGAGAAACCCGTAGATCGGGCCTCCCAAGGGATCGCCGCTCGCTGAGCTCCGCACCGGCCCCCAGGTCTCCGATGTGAGGCACGCTTGGGTCGCGAGGTCGGAGCAGGCGCGGGCAAAGCCGGTGCCCCCGTACATCCCATTGGCGTAGAACTCGAGGACCAGGGCGACGCTGTACTCCCCGCCAGAGAGCGCCTTGACGCTGGTCACGGAGTCGATGAAGCCATTGGTGATGACGGGAGAGAAGTCCGCGAGGCCGAGGACCGGGAGCCCGAGGGCGAGCGAGATAGCGGAGCCCCCTCCGCTGTCGTTGACGAGGACGTGAACCCAATGGCTCCCCGTGGTGGGGAAGGCGCGCGAGAACGACGACCCGCCCGCGTAGTGCCCGTCGTCGAACTCCCAGAGGTAGGCGTACGGGGAAGTTCCGTTCTTCACGCAGGTGAGATTGAGCGTGAAGGGGTCGCCGGCCCAGAGCGAGGTCGTGTTCGCGGTGGGAGCGCAGGGAACGGAAAGCCCGGGAACTGCCCGTACCTCGGTGCCTCCGCTCCTCATCTGTCCGTAGGCGTCCCAAACCTCAACTCCGACCCAGGTCCGGCCCGCGGCGGTCGGAGTGAACAGGTACCAGGGGACGCTAGTCACAGGGTAAGAGGAGTTACCGATGTTCCAATCGTAGGTCAACGTCCCGTTGCCTCCAGAGATCGCGACAGCGATGTTGTCCGGAGCGCCCACGTCGACGACGGGGGGCGAACTCGAGAGGACAGGCGAACTCAGGTTGTCCATGAGGACCCGCACGTAGACGACACCTGACGCGGTGACACCTTCGACGTCCGTCACGTTGAACCAGAACGCGGCGAAGAGGTTCTGGATGGAGAGGCCTAGCGTAAAGTTGAGCCAAGGGCCTGGACCTGTCCTCTGTATCCACTGCCCCCACGTCTGACCCCAGTGCGACCACCAGGACATGTTGTATGGGCCTTGCCCTCCTGAGAGCGTTCCGTCCAGCTCGAAGTTGAGACCGGCGAAGGCGGTGAGCGTCTGTCCTTCGCCGACCGTGGACGGACCTGCCCGGGCCGTGATGTTCAGGATCGAGGGGTCTGCGACCACGGTAGGTTGGGTGATCGTCCGGAGCTGGACGCCCGTCGCGTCCTGGAGGTAGACGATCACGGTGTACACGGCCGTGCCCCCTACCCAGGCCTTAGCGACCCAGTTGGTGGCCGTTGTGGCGTTCGAACCGTCCCCGAAGTACCATAGGTACGAGAACGGCGCGAGCCCTCCCGTGAAGTTCAGGGTCAGGTTGTCCGGGACTCCAGCGTCGACCATGGAGAAGTGGGGGGAGAGGACGAGGTTGGAGGCGGTGGGGCTGACCCTGAGGTAGACGCTCGCCGCAGTGCTCTGCCCGACAGCGTCGACCACCCAGAAATTGACCGTGTAGTTCGCAGCATGGGACCACGAGTAAGAGAGGGCCGTGCCACCACCCATCGACCCGACGGTCCCGTTGTAGTCCCAAGTCGTCGTGTAGGGGGCCGTGCCACCTCTGAAAGAGGCAGCAAAAGACGTGGTCGCGGTAACCTCGTCCGGGAGGGTCCCCCAGGTCGTTACCGAGAAGCTTCCCACGCTGGCGTTGACGTAGAGACGGGCCAGGGCAGGGTTGACGAGGACCGTGCCGTTGGCGTACCAGGCCATCCCTCCTGCGTCGCGAATGGTCGCCTCGATGGTGTGGAGTCCGAGCCACGACGCGAGGATGGGGCAGACGAGGGGCCCGTCCCCCGAAGCGGTCGAGGAGCAGGCAACTCCCCCCCCAGTGGTGTCGTTCCACCAGAACGAGAAGCTTGGGATCCCGTGGACGAGTTGCGTGGAGGCGTTGCTGTTCATCCCGAAGTCTAGCACCGCAGGGAGGCTGATCGACGCGGGCGCGAGGGGCCAATATACGGTCTCGGTCAGGGTGACCGTCGTGTTCCAACCGGTGCTGTCCTCGACGCTGGCCGTGATGGAGTAGGTGCCCGGCTGGGTGTACTTCAGACCGAATTGGTAGTTCGGCCCTCCCTGCGGGGCGCCGCAGACGACCCCTACGAGAATCGACCCGGGGGCATCGATACAGGGCCGATAGAAAGGAGTCCCCTGGCTGTAGTTGAGTTGGAGAAGGAGGCTCTGGTTTGCGTAGGCAACCGAACTCCCGCGAGCGAACCAGGGTACGACAATTGGGTCAAGGGCGACAGTGAAGGACTTCTGAGGGCTGAACGACGAGCCACCCAGTGTATCGTTCACGTACGCAGTGACAGTGAAGGTGCCAGCGGTGGAGGGGTAACAGACCAGAGTGCTCGTGTTGGCTGTCGGGCAGGGCAACCCCTGGTACCAGATGCTGAAGGTCCCTGAACCTCCCGTCGCGTTGCCCCAGAGAGTCAGACTCTCCCCAAGGTCGAGGTTCGTTCGGTTCAGGGCGAGCGAGATCGAAGGATTGCTGTGGACAACGAAGGACAATGTAGGTGAAACCACCTGGTACCCGTTCGTGTCGATTACGGTCACCCAGATAGGGAAGGTCCCTGCGGTAGTGGGTGTACACGATAGGGAACTGGTGTTCACACTCGAGCAGCTACTTGGCAACCCTGCCCACGAATACCGATAGTAGTTGCTCGCCCCGCCGGTCGGGGCCGCGCCATAGGTCACCGGCTGGTTCACGTCGACCGAGTATTGGCTGGCAGACGGGGCGCCCACCGATGGATCCCCCAGGATGGTGAACGCGAGCGTCCCGCTCGTCGCGGTGAACCCGTGGGTATCCTTCACCTGTACCGAGATGGAGGAGGACCCGGTCGCCGTCGGGGAGCACGAGATCGCCGAGGCGTTGGACGCGGCGCACCCCGCGGGGAGACCGCTCCAGGTCCACGTGTAGACCCCCGTCCCTCCCGTGGTCGTGGTGCTGAACGTCGTCGTCTGCCCCAGGTCGATCGACCAGGGGGAGGCGGCGGGCGAGGTCGTGGAGGGGACGGGATAGACCGAGAAGATGACCGCCCCGCCGGTCGCGGGCGGGCTTCCGTCGGAGTCGTCGACCACGACGTTCGTCGAGTAGGTCCCGACGGCCGTGGGGGTGCACGAGAGGCTCGCGGAGGTTCCCGAGGGGGTGCACCCGGGGGGCAGCCCGCCCCAGGAGTAGGAGTAGGAACCCATACCTCCCTCCGATCCGGCCGCGACGAAGTTCTCCGACTGCCCCAGCTCGACCTGGGGGCGGCTCAGGGCGGGGCCGATGGCCTCGAGAGCCCTCCCGAACGTCCAGGTGTCCTGATCGGCCCCTCCACCGTAGAGGAGGTCGTACCCCGCACCGGTGTCGTTCACGAGCCCCGGTGCGCCGCGGGGCCCGGGGGTCGTGGCGAACGGGAGCTGCGACCACTGGCCGTTGCGGAAGGACCAGGAGTCGCCAAGGTTCCCGCCGCTGGCGGCCACCCCTCCGAAGAGGAGGACGGGGAGACCGTCGGCCATCCCCGCGCTGTCCCTCGCGCTCGGCGCCGAGCTCGGGGTCTGCTGGGACCATGTGCTCCCCGTGAACTCCCAGGTGTCGCCCATCTCCGACCCACCGTACCCTCCGAAGAGGAGGACCTCGCCACCGGCGCTCAGGTCCGTCGCCATCGACGGGTCCTCACGGCTGGAGGGAGAGGTGGTCGGGGTGAGCTGCTGCCAACCGTTCGCGTACTGCCAGGTGTCGCTGACGAACCCGCTCGAAGGTGTGTTGCCCCCGAAGAGGATCACCGACGGGATGATCGGCCCGCCCTGCACGCGATAGTTCGCCATCCCTGCCGCGTACCGCTCGGGCGGACACTCCACGAGTCCGCCCGACTGGACGAGCGTGCAGGAGCTCCCCGAGTTGTACGTGCTGAGCTCGTGCCAGGCGCCCGCGGTGAACTCCCACGTGTCGCCGAGGAAGGAGTTCCCGATCCCGGCGTTCCATCCGCCGTAGAGGAGGACGTACTGGTCGAACAGATCGTAGACCATGCTCGCCGCCGCCCGAGGGTCCGGGCAACCCACCGTCGCCCCGGTCTTGAGGAGCGTGCACTGCCCTGCGGTCGCCTGGGCGCTCTCGAGCTCGGTCCATGTCCCCCCCGCGTAGGTCCAGGTGTCGCCAAGAACGACCCCGCCCGAAGTGATCCCGCCGAAGAGGACCACGTACCCATCCGCCACGTCGTACGCCAACCCCTCGGAGTTACGCGCCGCGGGGTCCTGGGCGGGAGCCAACGCGCCCCAGGCACCGCCCCTCCAGACGAACGTGGTCCAGGCCTCGTACGGAGGCGTGGCGGTCCCGCTCCCTCCGAAGAGGAGCGGGGCGCCCTCGGCCGGGTCGTAGGTGAGTCCCTCCCCGTACCGAGCGGAGATGGAAGTGGTGCCGAGCGAGGTCCAGGCGCCCGCGACGTACTTCCACGCGTCCGTCATCGGAGAGCCGTCGTTCCCCGCGTAGAGGAGTACGTAGCCGTCCGTGGAGTCCCACGTGCTGGCCCCCCAGATCCTCCCGGGTGGCGCGGTCGGGAGCTGCGCGGTGACGTTGGTCCAGGTTCCCCCCAGGTACTCCCAGGTGTCGGAGAGGAGGTGGGTCGAGTCGCCGCTGAAGAGGAGGGCGTAGCCATCGGCCGCATCGAAGGCAAGGCTCGAGCCGAACCGGCCGGAGGGAGCGGAGGGGGGAGTGAGCTCGGACCACGCCCCTCCCTTGAACGTCCAGGTGTCGTCGAAGAGGTAGCCGTTCGAGCTCTGGCCTCCGAAGAGAAGGACGTACCCGTCCGCGGCGTCGAAGGCCATCGAGGCCCAATGGCGTGCGGGCGGGGAGGAGGTGGAGGAGGCCTCGCTCCATTGGCCACCCTTGAACTCCCACGTGTCGCCAAGAACGCCCCAGTCGTTGGTCCCCCCGAAGAGCAGCACAACCCCATCGGCCGGGTCGTAGGCCATCGCCGCGCCGCTTCGCTCCCCGGGGGAGATGGTCGGCGTGAGCTGGGTCCAGGCGCCCGAGGCGAACTCCCACGTGGTCCCCGAGAACGGGCCGGTCGAGCCGTAGGGCGTCCCGCCGAACTCGACGACGTACCCGTCGGCCGCGTCGTAGGCCATGCTCACGTCATGCCACGGTAGAGGCGTGGAGAGCTCGGACCAGCTATCGCCCGAGCCGGCGGTCTGGACGGCGAGCGGGGAGGATGGACGTGAAGATTCGTGCCCAGACATGGGGGCGGGTGGAGGGGAGGTTTGTGCGAAGGATGCAGGAGACGAGGCGGCGGGCCCCATCCCTCGGTCCAGCGAGGCCTGCGCAGCGGAGAGCTCCTCCGCCGCGACGCTCGAGGGATCGGAGGAGGAGGTGGACGGGGGGACGACGGGTCGAGAGGGGGAGGGCGAGCGCAGCACGAGGGACGGTGCGGGTCCTGGGGAAGGGGCGTGCGTCGGGAAGGCACCCGCCTCCGAGGGCGAGGGCATGGGGGAAGGCGCGAAGGGAAGGGGCGGGGCGTGGTGCGGGCTCCCCGCAGGAGCGAGAGGGAGGAACCCCGCGACAGCGAGGAAGGCGAGGAGGAGAGGGAGGGCGGTGAGGGGCCGCATCATGGGGACAGGGCGTGGGCAAAAGCTATGGCATGATAAATATGACGCTCGCCCCGGGCGAGCGTCGATGCAGGGGCGTCAAGGGCGGACACCTGGCGAGGGGACATCGGCCCCTCGGGGCGGTCGGGGGGTCATGAAGGTGACGGCGTACTCAAGCGGCGCCGGGTGCCCCGCAAGCTAGGGCGTGACGCGGGGCCCTGCACCGCCTTGGCGGGGAGTCGAAGACCTCGCCGTGGTCGCAGAGGCGCATCGGGCGATGTTCCAGGGGCGGGTGGGTCCACGCCTCCCCCGCACTGCCGAAGCTTGGAAACGGCCGCGGGAGCAAGCGACATCACGACGAAAGCGACCAGGAGACCTAGAACTAGCAGCGCAGCTCCCGTGGTTCCCTCTCCGACACTCCCTAGGACATTCACCCCGTCCAGGTAGGAGAAGAGGAGCGCGCAGCCGAACCAGGCCAAGCGTCCGCCCGGCCCTTGAATTCAGATTGCGCGCTCACGTTTCCCAGCGTGGCACGTCCGAGCACTCCTCAGTTGCTGGGGACGTCGGACTGTTCAGGCTGTACCATGAGCCTCACCTGACGTGCCTTCTTCGGGAGCCGAACGATGACCCTGAGCTTTTCGTCAAAGTAGTCCTTCAGGAGCGGCGGTCTCGACGCCTTGAGGTATAGGTCCGGGTTCTGCGCTAGCGCTCCCCCGATCGCATCGAGCTCTTCCCTCCTCGATGCTTCCTGGACCAGGCACGGCACCTGCTTGAATCCGAGCTCGCGAAGCAGGTAGGCCCGGTGGCTTCCGTTGCTCAACACCAGGCGGTTCTCGCAGTGGACCGCCTGGAGGAAGTTGGGACCGTAGCCGACGGCTGCAACCAGGACATGGGTCACCGGGCCGCCGAAATGCGCGCCTTGGATTGGATTGCCCTCGAGGACTGTGACGTCCAGTACCCGGAAGTCGGTGGAGGGAGAGACGAAGGAAAAAGCCGGGACCTGCGCGGGCAGCCGTATCGCGTGCACGTCTGGGTGGGGGTGGTCGGCGGGCAGGCAGAGACGGAACAGGTCCTCTTCGGAGAGGGGCGATGGCAATGCGCGCTTCTGGTCGCGCACCGCTTCCAAGTTGATGTCCTTCTGGAACACAACCAAGCGATCCAGATCGACCATGCCAATGCGTGTGGGAAGGACAGAGAACGCCCGGCGGAAGATGGGGTCCACCAGGACCTCTCTTTCGAGGGCCTTCAGCTTGGCTGACAGTTCACCGATAGGGGGGCCGTCGCAAAGTCCGGCTTCGTCCCGTTCCAATTCCTTCACGTGGTCATTGGCCGACCTCCACACCCCCGCCATCTGAGAAACCACCTCTGGTGCCGCAGAGCCGGTTTGATTGAGCACCATCGAGAGGAACTCGGGCATGGGAGGCCGCCCGGCCAGGAAGACGTGGTCTTGGGTGTTCGAGGCTCGGATCGGCGTGATTGCGGGGGTATCCCTCTGCATCGGCGAGTCGCTCCGAACGACCTTGAGCCTCGGGTGAGTTGTTAACCTTCAAGCGGAAAGTGTAACTACTTAGGAAACAATTGGGCGTCCGTGCGGAGGACGGTTCACATTGTCCCCCTTGGGTGGGAGTTCGACAGGGTCGTACTTCCAATCGATGCGATGAAGGGTCACCGGGCCTACCTCCTTTGCGAACCTACCGCGGAGGAGCCGCAGCGGGCCCACTTCCTGCGCGCGGTCACGGCCGCCTTGAAACGGCGGGGGCTCGAGGTGGTCCATCGGTCGGTCGATGCGAACCTCGACTCAGAGGGGCTCGTCCGCGAGATCTCGGCAATCATCCAGCTCGAGCAAGGGGCCGAGAATATCGTACGAATCAACCTGGGTGGGGCGGGGAAAGTGGCGGCCTCCGCTGCAACTCTAGCGGCATCCGTCCATCTGCATCTTCTCACGGGGTCCCTCTATTATTCCGAGGCAGAGAACTACTCGGAACCCGGGAGGGAACGACAGGCGCACGGGCTTGCTCTCGGGATGAAGGGTGAACCGTTCGACCTACCGTTCTTCCGGCTGGACATTCCACGGGACGACGCCCGACTTACCCTTGGGCTCCTCGCTGGAGTTCCAAGGCACGAGCTCCGGTATGGAGTGGTGATCGCGACTCTCCGCAAATGTGGGTTCAAAGAGTACATAGTCCCCGAGGAGGAGGATCCGAAGCGCGGACGCGCCCGGAATAGGGCCAACGTGATGCTCAACAAGCGGGTGGTAGGCAAGCTCAGACGACAAGGCTTCGTGGAGGTCGAGCCTCTGGGTCGTGAGCGGATCCTTAGGCTCACGAGGCCCGGACGTTACATGGCGAATCTCTGCGTTCCACCCCTACTTTCCCCCACGGACCCCGCGGTCTTCCCTAAGCCCATCGAATAGCCCCATCGAGCGAGGGGGAGCTCGTGGGCGCGCCCCCCAGGATTATAGTCCGGGTCCGCGTTGGTCCTTGGGGAGGTCCCGGCCGCTGGCTTTCAAGCGCTCGGGGCACTCGTGAGTCTCGGACCCGAAGCCGAAGCCCGCAAGGAGATCGACCGGCAGTTGGCCGAGGCCGGCTGGCTCGTCCAAGATGCCCGCGACGCGAACCTCCACGCCGGCCCAGGGGTCGCCATCCGCGAGTTTCAGTTGATGCCGGGGCACGGCTTCGCGGACTACCTTCTCTACGTGAAAGGCCGGGCCGCCGGGGTCATCGAAGCCAAGAAGGTCGGAACGCCGCTCGCGGGGGTCGAGACCCAGACGGAGAAGTATGCCGACGGAGTCCCACCCGACCTGCCCGCACACGTTCGCCCGCTCCCCTTCCTCTATCAGAGCACGTCCGTCGAGACGTGGTTCACGAATCGATTGGACCCCGAGTTCCGCAGCCGCGAGGTCTTCTCGTTTCACCGACCGGAGACCTTGGAGTCCTGGCTCGAGTCGCAGCCCCTGGACGGCCAGCGCTACCCCTCAACATTGAGGGGTCGGCTGCGGCACTTGCCTCCTCTTGAGCGAGGGAACCTCTGGCCCATCCAGGCACAAGCGGTCGAGTCGCTCGAGGATTCCCTGGCCCGAGGTCGGCCCCGAGCGCTCATCCAGATGGCGACTGGGAGTGGCAAGACCTTCACGGCGATCACCTCGGCCTACCGCCTGGTGAAGTTCGGCGGGGCCCGGCGCGTGCTCTTCCTGGTCGACCGGGCGAACCTAGGACGCCAGGCGCTGAAGGAGTTCCAGTCGTACGTCACGCCCGACGACGGGCGCAAGTTCACCGAACTCTACAACGTCCAGCGATTGATCTCCAACAAGGTCGACCCCGTCGCCCGCGTCGTCATCACGACCATCCAGCGCCTCTACTCCATCCTGCAAGGGAAGGAGGCAACAGATGAGGAGTTGGAGGAGGGCTCGCTCTGGGGGACCTCTGCCGGCCTCCTTGAGAGGCCTGCGGAGGTCCGCTACAACCCCGGCCTTCCCCCCGAGTTCTTCGACGTGGTCTTCATCGACGAGTGCCACCGGTCGATCTACACGGTCTGGAAGCAGGTCTTGGACTACTTCGACGCGTTCCTCGTCGGGTTGACGGCGACGCCCGGGAAGCAGACCTTCGGCTTCTTCCAGAGGAACCTGGTCCAGGAGTTCCTCGTCCAAAGTTAGTCGAGGTATGCCCCTCCACGGCCCGTTCGGGCCAAGAAAGGGTAGGACGGAACGAGACCCGGTATCCCCGACGCCGTTCTGTGGAGCCCCGCCCGGACCATCAAGGCATCGCTCGACTGCACCTTCTCTTCCAAGGGATTGTCCGGCCGTGGAGGGTGGCAACCCGGCCCCCAGGACCTGCGCAGATTGGAACTCTCTCGATCCTGGTTCGGTCCGAGGAGCGTCGGCTAACGCACCGAGATGAACGCCGTGCCCTCAACGAGAGGCGCCGCGACGCGCCCAGAGGCGTGCGAAGGCCTCGCCACAGGCACCCAGCGCACTGACCAATCTTCCGCCCATTCGCGCCCCGGTGGGTCCCGGTCCCGATGTAGCGCTGCGTGCGACGGACCCCCGGGAGAGGAGTTCCAGAGAGCCTCCACGGTGGCCCCGCCACGGACGAGACCATGCCAACCTGGCCAACCATGCCAACCAAGCCGAGCCATTCTAAACGGGCGTGTGCCTCGGCAAGGCCGCTAGGCAAGGTGTCTTGGCAAGGAGCATGGCATGGTTGTCCGGGCCTACCCATCGGGCTGTCCTTTGACCCCTCTCGAGTGTAGCGCTCAGAACGACGACCACCCCCGAATCACCCCCCTGCGGCGGGAGGACCCGTTCGCGAAGCGAACGGGAGGACCCGCCGCCCCCGTGCGTGGCGGGGGAGCCGCGACGGGGCGCGCGCGGCGGCTCCCCCTGACCGACCCAGGAAGGGGAGGGAGGGGGAGGTGGGAGATGGACGCGCGCCGCGCCCCTGGTGGCGGGGGAGCTCTTCCCCCCCACTCCCTACCCTACCCCCTGCTCCACCCGTGGGGGGGAAGGGCGGTGGTGGGCGGGCCGGATGGGGGGGAGGCGGCCTCTGCGGCGGGGACCCCGCCGCGGGTGTGACGGAGGCGCAGCGACAGATGCGGGGTCAGGTCCTTTCCCAGGCGGACGAGCTCCGGTCAAGGATCGTGGTCCAGACCGGGCGCGTCAAGGGAGCCCCGTTCAACGAGACGATCCACCCGCTCGGAAAGTCGCGCGCGCGGCGAGTGATGACAAACGCGAGCGTGACCTCCCGGCCTTCCCGAAGGACCCGGAGGTTGGGAGGGAGGGGCGTCGCCCATGTGAAATAGAACCGACACCCCGCGATGTCGTACGGCTCGGCGCCTGGCGCCCGGTGGGTAAGGGGAGTTCCGGAGACCTCCTCGATGCGACCGTCGGTGAGGACGGCGCGCGCTTGGTTCCGACGCTTGAGACCCTCCACGGCGGCCAAGGCAGCAAGCAGGGCCAGGAGCAAGGCGACCAGCGGCCAGAACCCAGCGAAACACCGGCCTCCGTGCGGAACACATGCCTGAGGAACGGGCCACACTGCGAGAGCGGCCAGAGCAAGGACGCCAGCCACGGCTGCGATCGCCCACACGGCGCCGGCAGCCCTCCCTATGGTCTCCCGCTCATCCCCGGTGAGCGGGCGTGTCCGTCGCCCTTCCTGGAACATCTGACGAGGGAGGGCTGTTCCATTATGAGAATCGCTCGGCGGGCTCGTCTCGCCGTGAGGACCAAGGATCGCGGCGGGGGCGCGGCGGGGCCGCGTCGCTCGAGAGGGGGAAGAGGGGGAGGGGTCGCGCGGTTCGCAGGGAGGGGGTACCGCCCCTCTCGGGAGTTGGAACCCTCCTGCGGGGAGCAGGAGTTGGGGTTCGCGTCCCCTCCAGAGGGAAGTAGGCACGGGCCCGTTCTTGAACGTTGGCACGGGGCCCGACGCGCGTCAGAACCCGGGGGCCGCGAGGGCGGTCCGCGGGAAAACGGATCGCGACTCGCAAGAGTTGAAGGTCCGGGAGCAGCTCGGGGGGGCCCGTGAGGGTCCTCCTTCGGCGCGACGGGGCCATCGCGCTCGCGGTCCTGAACACATGGGTGGCGGGGGCCATCGTGTGGACGTGGGCGGGCGACGGGGGCTACGCCCCCCCGACCGCCCCCGGGTTCTATCTCGGCGTGGCTGCGCTTCTTGCAGGTGCTCTGGCGGGCTTCGCGGGGTCGCGATGGCGAACGCGATGGGTGGCGCTCGTATCCGGGAGCACGCTCGGCGGACTCGCGGCGGTCGCCGTGCCGCCCGATCTGGCCCCGGTCGCAGGTCTGGGAGTCGGGGCGCTCGCCGCGCTCTGGGGGGGCGCGCTATGCTCGATGCCGCTGGACGGGGCGTAGGCAGGGCCCGAGTCCGCCGCGAAAGGCGCTCCTCCGGATCCGCCGCCCAAGGCGGTTCGGTAGGCCACGGGTAGCACGAGGGGGTCGCCGCCCGGGCTCGAGGCGCGTCGTCGGACCTGGTGTGCGCCCGGCTCCGGTGCGCGCGACTCGACCGTACGGGAGCAGGGGGCCTCTGCGGCGGGGACCCGGGGCGTGAGGCGACCAGGTTCGGCATGAAGAAGTAGGCGGTCGGAGGTCACGTACCCGTGGCGACCTCGCTCGGCCATGCCGAGAGCAGGGGGCAGTCGCCCTGGTCGAGGGAGGACCGTCCCCGAAGGGGCAGGTCCGGTAGGTGCGGGCTTCCCTGACCGCTCGGCCCGGACGCGCCCTCGGACGCGGAGGCCGCGGGCTCGACCGATCCTCCGCACGCTTGTTGCAGGGTATGCGGGAGGGAGCTGAGGCAATCGGCGATGAGCGTCGCGCTGCCGGGGCGCCCTCGAGGGTGAGACGTGAGGATGACCCCTCGCGAGCTGTGGACCGTCAACGGGGTGTTCACGGTTGTCGTTGAGCATCGGATCGCCTTCACCCGTGAGACAGCAACCTCTTGAGCGAGTCAGGAGCAGTGAAGTGTTCTCCCTGGTGCATTCACGGTCATTGCCCAACGAGAAGAACGAGGCGCCGCCGGCTCGATACGTCCATTACGGCCCCTATCGCTATCGAACTTGATGGTCAAGCCCACTGGTCAAGAGTCCCGACCCTTGCTCTCGATCGTTCTGGTCGCTTTGGTCGTCGGAGCTTCAGTCCCTACGCAGGAGGCCAAGGCGACGCAAGTACAGGTATTGTCCGATTCCGTCCTCGAAATCATGGGGTGGGTGAACGAGACTTCTGGGCATCAAGCCCCGGCCTGTTCGACTCAGGCTGGTCAGCCAGTCTGGATCAACATTTCGCTGCAAGCGCGGGCATGGAATGGAACACCGCCGTTCAGATTCTCTTGGCAGATCACGGAGTACTCTGGCGGCCCCCCCATGGTCAACCTAAGCGGCCAGGATCTTCAGTACAATCTCACGGGGCGCATGGCCGAAGGACAACAGGGGGTCATCTGGCTGA
This sequence comes from Thermoplasmata archaeon, assembly GCA_028864975.1. Lineage (GTDB taxonomy): Archaea > Thermoplasmatota > Thermoplasmata > Lutacidiplasmatales > UBA184 > JAKAAX01. The sequence goes on from JAGWLG010000018.1 coordinate 23,589, forward strand.
ACGTGACCGACGCAAGCGCGCGGAACTCGGGCATTAAGCTCGACAAGCCGTGGCTTGCACTACCTGCAGCGGCTTGCGGGCAACCTTCGCCCTTCCTAGCTCTGCTCATCCCTGCTGCGCTGACACTCGTCGCGGCTATCCTGCTCCTGATTGTGAGTTCTTGGATCATCAGACGACGGTCGCGGAAGCGGGAGGGATAGGCACAGTCGTGGGGTTCTCGGTGGTTTCGGTGCTGGCACCGTGCTCTCCGCGGCTGGGACATGGGTGCGGGACCACTCTCTTCTTCCACGCGGCGGTCGCGGTCGCTGCGGCCGCGGGAGGGGTAGGCGTGGTGAGGGCGCGGAGGCGGTAGCGGCGGAAGGGGACGGGCGCGAGCCGAGAGGGGAGGTAACGAGCCGCACGCCGAGGGTGGTGACCGCGAGGCCGCCCCGTCGGTCGCGTTTCCACGAAGCGCAAGACGCGGTCGAATCACGACCAAATGGTCTATGATTCGGGACGGACATGGTGAACCGTGAGGGCGGCCCCACCTGCCCGTTTCGAGTTCCCGCCCGGGGCGCTGCGTCGGGCATTCCTGCCTCCCATCATCATCGTTGGAGTGCTCGTGAGCCTGGCGGTCGCAATGCTGCTGCTCGGTGTGCCGTGGGGGGCGGCCGTCGAGGTCGGGTTGGTCGGAGGAGGCGTCCTGGGGCTTGTCCTGGTGTTCGCCCCGCGACCGAAGGGGCGGTTGAGCTAGCGCGAATGGACCGGTCGGACCGCGTGCGAGACCTCCCGCCCGCGGGCCGGTGCTCGATTAGCCCTGAGGCGATCTCGGCACCGCATGGCGCGGAACTCCGGTAGGTTAAGCCGAGTCGTGGGCATGGTTCGGGCGTGCGGGTCTGGCGAAGTGTGACGGTCGTGCTGGCGCTGCTTCTGGTGGCTCTCGGCGATCCCGCCGGGACGCTCGGTGGCGCCCCCGTCCCGACGGGTCACGAAACACCAGCCGCTTCACCACACTCCGCGGTCGCCCCCTCCGGGCCGAGCGCACTGCGGTCGTCTCTTCGCCTGCCGGACCCCGGGCCTTGCTCATCCCCAACACGTGCTCCGTTAAACGTTACGCTCGGCAGCGTACCAGAGTACAACACCGCCTACACTGGCTGGTCCATGTTCCCCGGCCTCGGCCCCATTCCTGGGGTGAACGTCACCGGTGGATCCGGTGACACAAGGAACTACACGTACTGGTGGCGGGGAGTTCCGCCCCCCTGCCCCTCTTGGAACACTCGCTGGTTCGGCGCGTGCGCACCTGCGTATCCCGGGAACTGGACCGTGCACGTCCAGGTGAACGACACTTCGGGGGGCGAGACCGCGACCTCGCCCCCGTTCTGGATCAACGTCGTCCGGAGCGACAACTTCTCGGTGACCTTCCTCGTGCGGCCCGCCAGCTGTGGCCCGATCCGGACCGGATGGTACCCGCCCGGTTGGATCCGATCACCGTGGAACGTGACCCTCGCGAACGGCTCGGTCGAGACCTTCCGCACTCCAGACCAGCCGCCCGATGTGCAGGCGGGCGTGCTCGCGTGTGCCGGGTACAGGTTCGTCGAGTGGCAAGAGTCCGGCGGAGTTGTCGAGTCGAGCGCGGGCCCGCTCCTGTACAACGGGACCCTCCTCCTCCCGTACGCGGTGGACCTGACGATCTCGGGGAACGGTAGCCTCGCGGCCGAGTTCGCGAAGGTGCCGACGCCGCCTTCTCCTCTCGCGCTCCTCCTCCATTGGCCGCTCGTCCTTGTCCCGATCGTGGCGGTGGTCCTCCCTGTGCTGCTGCTCCTCCTTCCGCGATGGCTACGGAGGCGTGGCCGTCGACGGCTCGAGGAGCCACCGTCTGCGGACAACACCGGCATTCAGGAAGCGGTGCAGAGTTAGGAGCGCCGGCCTCGGCAGGACGGGAGGCGCGCGAAGTCGCGGACACGGGCTTGTGGACATGGTCGTGGCACTTCCATGCCCAAGAGAGGACGAGGCGGTGGATAGACTCGAGGGGGAAGCGGACGGAGGGCAGCGACGGGGCGGGATCGGCGTTGTTCACGCTCAGAGCGTGACCGAACTGGAGGAGCCTGCACCGCTCGTGGTGGTGGGCGTGAGCTGGGCTCCCACGAGGTCGACCCCCGGGCCGGCGACGACAAGAACGGTTTGGCCGCCCTCGATGGCCACCGGAATTGACGCGTTGAGGGCGGTCCAACCTGCCGATCCCCAGACGGCCAAGTCGCCTGCCCCCCCTGCAGCAATGAGGACCGCGACCCAAGAGGTCGACGAGGTGGGGCTTCGGATGCAGTTGTCGGGCGAAGAAGGGGCGCCGGCAGGGGTGGTGGAGCCGGCTCCCGCCAGGGTGAGCGCGAAGCCGAAGTTGGCGGTGGTGAGGGTGTAGGCCGCGCCCCCGATGGAGACCGGAACCGTCGCGAACCGGGTCCGGGACGCGTCGCTGCAGTTTCCCATCAGGCCGGCCGTCCCCCATGGACCGCAGAGCGCGCGGCAAGGATTCCCGGATGGCCGGGGCGCGGTGAGAAAGAGCAGGGTCCCGACCAGCGCGACCGCGAGCGCGACCAGGAGCGCGGCCGCGAGGAGGCGCCGGGGAGAGCGGTCCTCGCGGGGACCTGGACGAGCGGGCACGCGCCTAGGAGGACGTGCGCCCCGATGAACTATCGTGGGGGGGGAATGGGGCGCGACGCGGGCCGCGGGGGCGCGCGAGGGGCCGCGGGGTTCCCTTGGCCTTCCCGAGCTTCCCTCGCCCACGCCGCCCGCGAGGCAAGACCAAGGGCGTGGGGGGCGCCCTCAGTAGATCCAGCGTTGACTTGGGGGGTTCCATGGAACGGGGGCTGGAAGCCTCGAGCGAAGAGCCCGCATGACCCGGGGGGATACTCGAACCCGGGCTCCCCCGTGGAAGACGACCTCGTAGTATTCGGGGTCGTTCGGGTCGAGCACGCCCACCTTCTCAACGGCCTCCCAAGGCTCCAAGGTCCGCCGATGGAGGAGGTGCGTCGGGCCCCAATCGAGGACGAACCCACCTTGGGTGATGGCGTAGCGCGGGGGGAGCGTCCTTTGCGTGCCGAGGACCCAGACCGAGTAGCCGATGATCACAACGGGCCAGAGGAAGAACCCGAAGGTGATTCCGAACACGAGGATGAGCGCGAAGAGAGCGGAACCAAAGAAGAGCCCGTTGCCTACGAAGAACCGGACCACGTAGGAGTCGAACTCCGAGTTGACCAGGAGCTCGGCCACGCAGGTGAAGGCACGAGGTGACGGAAGAACTCTGCGACGCGGGCGACCTGCGGGTGGAGGGGTTCACGACTCAGACGGATGGACGTCGCAAGCCCCGGCGGGGGCCCGGCGGTGGGAGGGGCACTGGTGTGGGAGGGCCCGCGCGTGCCGAGCCGAGCAAGGCGAGCCGGGGGCGAGGGTGGATGGGGCGACTGCGGCGGGGACCCGCCGCGGGAGCGGGTGGAGGGGGGATGCCGGGGCGCGGCGCGGGCGGCGCGCGTCCCGCTGACGACCTGGGCGAGGGAGAGGAGAGGCCTTCTGCACCGGCGCCGTTCCGCGTAGCGTGGGCGATGCGACGGCTGGGCGGCGGTGGGTCCGTCCGCTCCGATGGACCGACAAGGTGGCCATCGGGCTCGCGGCCATCCTTCTGTTGCTGATGGTGTACAGCGTGCTCTACCTGCGTTTCTGATCCCCTCACCCGGCCCGCCGAGGCCGACCTGCGTCGGCCTCGCCCTCCAACGCGGCGTGCGCCTGTTCCAGCGCGTCCATCGAGTGCGGAAGCCACGCGCTGAACATCGCATCGAGGGTCGGGAAGCAGACCCGGTCGCACCGAGGGGCGAGGGGCAGGTGTCGCCCCGAGGGAGGCCTCACCGAGGCCCCGGGGGGGCCGAGGGAATCCGAAGGATGAGGCCGGCACCGCCAGCACGAGATGGAACCGAGAGACCCCCGACCCCCCGGAGAAGCCGAGGAAGATGGGGTCCCTCGGGAGGACTCGGCCGCGACCGACTTGGCCCACACCCGAAGATCGGACGAGTCCGTATCGGGGGTCCAGGCGGGGCCGAGGAGCGGAGGCGCGCCTCGCTCCGAGGTAGGACCCGTCGGAGGACCCTGGGGCCGAACGACGGGTCCGGTATCGGTGATGAGAGGACCGAACAGGGGCGACGGGTCTCCCCAGCGTGAGAACTGGCGGTGGTCGGTCCAGTCGTGGCCGCACCGAGGACAGGGGGCCGTCTCTCTGTCCGAGGGAGGACGCATCGCAGAAGACGGGTCGCTCTGTCGATGCGTCCGGAACCCCGGGACGGGGCAGGGCCGAAGGACGCCGTCAGCCCCGCGTCCTTCGGGAGGCCTCGGCCCCGACTCGCTTGGCCCCCCCGAGAGCTTCGGGACGAGGCCGGAGCCCATGGCCGCGTCGACGGGCCCGGCCGCGTCCCACGCACCGGCCCCCGACTCGCTCACCACCCCTCCAGGGCTCGGCGGTCCCCGCGGAACTCCGCACGGGCGCAGGGGGCTGGGTCGTGCGCGGGGTCCGTGCTTCCGCACCAGGGGCAGTCCTGGAACCCCGCCGCGTGGAGGCAGACGTTCCCCGCGAGGACGTGGCCGAGGAAGACCCGAGAACTCCCGGACCGGCCGGAGGACCGGGGCAGGGGCTTCCGAGGGAGGCCCGTCCCCGGGGGCTCGGCCCACGGGGCAGGGCCGGTAGCGTGCTCGGCGTTCGTTGCGGTCTTGGCGCTCTTGGTCGTCATCGCCCTCTGGGGGAACGCCGAGGGTCCCACGAGGACCCTCGGACGGACTCGGCCTCAAGATGACCGGCCCCCGCGATCCGCGAGGACGAGTCCAGGTTCGACCCCATCCCCCCGAGCCGCCCGAAGGGCGGCCGCCCGGAGCGGGTCGCGGGCCGCCAGGGGAAGGCTCCCTACGTGTAGCGCGGAGCAAAGCGGAGCGCGGAGCCTAGGAGACTTCCGCGAAGGACCGAAGGGCCTTCGCGAGGACCCGTCCACGAGACGGGTCCGAACCTCCGCGACCTCGCCGAGGGTCCCACGAGGACCCGAGGGAGGACCTGACCGAAGGGCATGTCCGAAGGGGGAATGCGGTCGACCGTTCCGGCGAAGGCGAGGCCGAGGACCTTTGGTCCGAGGGGACCCCGAAGGGGCCGAGCGAGGACCTGGCCCGAGGAGCGAAGCCCGCAGGGGCAGGTCGGAACCCGATGACGACCGAGAGCGCGACTCACGCCGCGGACGGCGAGGGTGGACCTGCGAACTCGCGACCTCACCGCACGGGCGAGGGCCGCGACCGGGTGGCGCGGCCCGAGCTCGCGGGACGCTACGAGGGGCGGGCCGACCCGAAGGATTGATGGCGGGCGTCCCCCCATCAGTTCCGGGGTGAAGGAGCTGGCAGAGGGACGCTCGCGGGGTCGCGGGACCCGTCGCCCGATCGCTTCGCGGGTGGCCGCGGTGTCGCTCGTCATCGCTCTCGTCCTTCTCGTCCTGTTGCCGAGCGGCCCGGGGGGCGGTCTCGGGGGGTCCGCCGGCGCCCGAAGCCCCACGAACGCCTCCGACCATCCATCGATGGGGGCGAGCGCCCCCGGCACGGGCCCCGTCGCGGTCGCTACCGCGTCGTCAAGCTGCTGGGGCGTCGTCGCCAACGTTCTCGTTGGGGAGAGTCCAGGTACGGTTGCCTACGACAGCGCAAAGGGCGAGATCTTCGTCACTAGCTTCGGCTCGACCACCGTGAGCGTCATCTCGGACGCCACCAACACGGTCGTCGCCACGGTTTCGGTTGCGCCCGGGGCCTACCCCACGGGGGTGGCCTACGACAGCGGGAAGGGGGAGGTCTTCGTCGCGAACGAGGAGTCGAATAGCGTGAGCGTGTTGGCCCCGTCGTCCTGCGGCTCGACCGGTCCACGGACAGGCGTCGGCCTTCCAGGGGCCGAGGCCTTCGCCGTACTCGCTGGAGTCGTCGTGGTCGTGGCGATGGTCGTTGCCCTAGTCTTGGCCTCGCGGAGGCGGAGGAAGGCGCGGCTCCCCCAAACGCCACCGCCGCCTTCCCCACCGCCGACGCTCGGGTGATCGACTTCCGGTCGCCGCTGGCGAGCCGACCGCGCCGAAGGCGAGACGGAAGGGCGGAGCCCCGAGGGAAGTCCGAAGGACCCGAGCGAGGCCTCGGCCCGACCAGATGAGCCGCGGGACAGGTCGGGACGACGCCGTACTCCAGCGGCCGCCCGCGGGCGTCAAGGAGGGGATAGCGGCACTGACGTGAGAGGCGAGGCGCGGTCCCGAGAGCGAACGCCGAGCACGACCCCCCCGCAGCGGGGAACGCCACGCCAATCCCGAGAGGATTCGCGAAGCGGGTGGGCACGAGACGGGACCATTCTCGACACGCAGAGCCCACGGTGGTCGGGTAGCATCCTGGCGCCCACGCGAGCGCATCCATAGGTTGGGGCGGGGGGGGACGTAGCCTTCGCGGCGGGGACCCTGGACGTGGGAGGAGCACAGCCTTCAGGTCTCGAGGCCGTTCGTGGGACTCGGATGATCCTTCACCTGGAGACCGACGCCTCGCTTTGTCAGCGGCACGGTGCCCGAGGAGCTGACCGAAGGTGGCGCGCCCCTGGCGGAGCGGGGGTGGTCATCCGCACCATGGGGATAGAGATGCTGGCGATGTTCGCCGTCAGCTTGGGCGACGTGGGGTCCACGGTCCACGCGGAGGGGCTCGCGCTCGAGTTCGGCCTGGAGCGAGTCCTCGCCCGGGGGGCCACGGGGGTGCGCGTTCGGGTGGACAGCACGGACCTGGTCCGGCTCGTGTCCGGGGAAACCTCGAGCCCCTCCCCCGACATCGAGGGGATGGCCGAACGCCTCCGCCAGCTCACCCGTCGCTTCGACCCTTTCGACCTTCGGTGGGCGAGATCGACCCACGTGACCCGTCGAGGCGACGGGGCCCTCTCGGCCGACGCCCTGGCGAAGATCGGGAGCGGAGTGCTCCGCCCCCGGGCCCTGCCCGCAGGGGTCAAGGTTGAGAAGTGGGCGGCGGAGCGATAGCGGGTCCGCCCGCCAACCGCCCGCTCGGGGAGGAGGGTCGGAACCAGTGGGTCGCCCCGTCCCCGCTTGACCCGGGGAGGGTCAGAACTTCCAATCCGGAGGGCAGCTCGAGCGCCCGCGCTCGAGGTCCTCGAAGAGCTCCGACATTCCGCGAGAGAACGTGTCCGGCGCGGCCCCTAGCGCTTGCGAGCCTCCCTGAGAAGGTAGAACTGCGCATCGACCAGACGTTGCCGCAAACGCTTGCCTTGCATGATACCTATGACCATCACCGCCAAGGCGATGCCCCCAAGGGCAGTCGTGACCACGAGTTCTAGCCCACCCATGGTGCAGGGACCCGCGCCGGATGGACAACTCAGCGTCTGGAGGGCAGCAACCAGAACAATTCCCGAGACACCCCCGATGATCACTGTGTTCCACAGCGAGATGGCCTTCTTTGTTTCCTTGACCAGCTGTTCCAAGTCTGTCGCGGTCACGTCAGGCTCCATCTCTCAACGCGGAGGCGCTAGACCCGACCGCTTCCACGCCTGCCATGCATCGTGAGCTCGGCGAGCTTCTCGAGGCGTGAGCGGGAACGTAGCAACGCCCTTGGAGCTGTAACGGTAGGCGAGCTCGGGTGCAAGGTTGACGTAGACATGCGTGATGCCTCGAAAAGGCATTTCAAACCTCCTTGGCCCCCCCACGGGTAATGGGTACCCGGTGGCGATTACGACAAACCCCGAAGCAGTCATCTCAAACTTCTTCGGGCTCCATAGGAGGACTGCCGGGAGGTTGACCCCTACGATCAGGATTGCTCCAAGGGCGAGCGGAATGAATCCCGTAATACTCCACAGGTGCAACAACCACAGAACCGTCGCGGCGCCCAAGCATAGTACTCCCAGCAATGGGAAGACAAAAAGGACGAATCGCCAGCAAACCCTTGCCCAGTAAGAGTTCGCGGAATCCGCGACTTGACGACTATGCATGCTTCAGGAGGATTCAGAATGCGGTGAACGCGTCCGGCCGGAGCGTCACGGGTCCATCCCTCAAACCTGGCTCCCGGGGGGAGCCAGGGGGCCGGGGCTATTTGGGCACTTGGTCCCGGTCGACTGCCGGTCGGCCTTGTGGCCTGGGGTTAGGCTTGCCCCCACGTCCTGGGCTGAGGGTTCGGGGGAGCGCGGGCGGGTTCAGAACTTCGCGTGCGACCGGGGCGCGCGCTCGAGGGCCTCGAGGAGCTCCTCCTCGAGGGTGTCCTCGCACTCCCACGAGCAGGCCGAGAGACCCCCCATCACACCGACACGACGAAGGAAAGGGGGTCTTCCGGGAGGACGCGACCCCGGCGGCCTTGGCGCCCACGATGGACCGGGGCGCGTCCGAATGTCGCCCCACCCCAGGAACATGGCGACCTTCCCACACACGGAGCACGGGGCCGGGTGGGCCGCCTCCGTGCAGCCCCCCGTCCGATGGCGGGCGGTCCCCAGGAGGTGGCCGCACTCCTCGCAGGGGAACTGCGCGACCTCTTCCTCGGTCAAGCGTTCCGCGGGCATCGATAGGTATGCCCGCGAACGCTCCCAAGGCCCCCTCCACGCCGACCGACAGGAGTCGGGCTTATGGTCCGGGACGGCGATGAGAGGAGCGGCCCAGGACCGGGGGCGGAGAGAGAAAGGCGCGGGGAGTGGCACCTTGACGCCGTAGGCGTCACGGCACGACGACCTTCAGGTCGTCGGGGTTCGAACCCGTGAGAACCCCGTCCACGACCTACCTCATCACCCGCTAGAGTAGACCGTGACGACCGGGTAGCCGAAGTGTCCCCCCGGTTGATCTGGGTACACCATCGACAAGTTGAGCTCTAGGTGAGCCCCTGCCCCCACCACCGCAGGGAATGCAGGAGATGCTCCTGTCGATCTCCATGGAGATGGGACGGATGCCCCGTTCAATAGGTGAGACGAGCTGCGGTCGGAATTGTAGAGCCACTCAGTCTCGACAAACGCCCCTCCGGCTTGCTCACGAGCGGTTCCGCAAGGTGTAGCCCAGGGGGGAGTGGAAACATTCGCCTGCCAAAAGTAACCTTGTCGCGGCCCTGTGTATGAAAAGTTGATTGGGACCTCCGATGGACTGCCACATCCCGAGATGAAGACGATTGGTGGCACAATTCCGATCTCCCAAAGGAGCAAGAGAGAGACCGCCGATGCTGCTGCGACCGACGCGAAGAGGAGCGCGAATCTTCGCCTGCGGCCCCGTCGCACGCGCCACCTGCGCCGCGGGGCCAACTCGGCGGCGGGAGAGGTCGGACCGGCCACGCCCCCTAGAGCGCCACCGTCGGGATAGGGGTTTGGGAGAGGGAGTACGCGCCCTCCGGGCACGCTCCCTCCGAGGGTGCGTCCGAAAGGACCCGTCCGAACCCGGCGGAGACCCCCCGTGCGGCGGGGCAGGACCTACTTCAGGAACTCCACGTGGGCGATCCCCTCGAAGGCGCGGTCGCCGGTGAGGAACTTTCGACCGAGGGCCCTGGCCGCCTCGTACCCCCAGGCGTCGATGTAGGAGCAGTTGCGTTTCCGCGTCACCATGTCCTCCTTGAACTCCGCCGCCGCCAAGGCCACCTCCCGGGGGACGTCCGTCACGTAGGAGAGGCACGCCTGGGCATGCTTGAGCGCGACCTCGGGCGCGAGCTGGCGTCGGAGGACGTGGTAGACCTCGAGGACGTTCATCGCGGTCGTGACGACGTCGCGCTCGTGGAAGACCCGCTGGTAGCGCGGGTTCCCGCCGACGTGCTCGAAGAAGGCGTAGGAATCCGCCAAGAGGTCAGCCAAGGTCCTCCCCCTCGTTCGACAGACGGTTCAGCTCCTCCGCGCTCAGCTTGCCCTTGAGCAGTCCGAAGAACTCGTCCAACCGTGGGGCCTTCTCGAGTTGCGCGCGGACATGGTCGCCTTCGTGAAGCTTCAGCTCCTTGACGAGCGGCGACGGAAGGATGAGCGCGAGGGAGTTGCCCGCCCGACGGACCACCATATCGGTCATGCGCCAAGAGTCATACATCGTGTAATACATAACCATTTCCGCCCAGGGCTCCCGACCCCCTGGTTCCGGGGCCGGACCGAGGAACGGGAGGCACCGAAGGACGGGGGCAGGCCTCGTCCTGAGGGAGGACCTGGCCACAAGACAGGTCCGGCAGAGGCCGTTCCTCGGGCGGACTCGGCCGAGGGAGTCGCTTCATGGCAGGCTGACCGACGGGCAGGACTCCCGAGGGATGACTCGGCCAAGCGACGAGTCTGAACCTACGAGGACGGGTCCAGAGCCTCCCTTCGGTTGTCGAAGGGAGGCGGAGGCCCCCCCAAGCCTGCAGGATGACGGGTCACGCCCACGGCTCGTCCGAGCTATAGAAGACGGCATCGGGCGAAGGGAGATACGCCGGTCACGCCTTCCATGAAGTCGCAACGCCCATGAGCGATTCCCTTCCTTCAACCGCCCTCTTGGTCTTGTCGGTCTGGGTATTGCTGGTCGGAGGGGCGACCCCCACAGTCGTCGAACCTACGCGGCCCTACGAACCCGGACTTTCCCATCCTGCGCCGCGACCCGCTGAGCACGGGGACGGGGCCGGTGTAGGGATCGTCGCGACCACCCCACGCGACTGCAGCTATTGTGTCCTGGCCAACTTCTCTGCAGGGCTGGACGCGGCTGATGTGGCCTTCAGCGCGCTAACTGGCGATCTCTACGTTGCGGAGCATGACTCGGACAGCGTCTCGGTCATCGACCCGAACTCGGGTCGCATCGTGAACTCGATCTCGCTGGCCTCGAATCCTTGTACGTGCCCGGGTCGCATCGTCGTCGACGACGCGCGCGCGACAGCCTACGTCTTGACTGGCGGGATGAACAGTATCACCGTCGTCAACATCTCGACCAACCAGGTCGTCGGTTCCGTGTTGGTGGGGGGGGGGCCCGGGGGAGAGGCACTCGACACCAACACCGGAATCCTCTATGTCACCAACACCGCATCCATGAACATCTCGCTGGTCAGTACCCAGACTGACAAGGTTGTCGCGTGGAGGGCCGCGGGTCGCGACCCCGCCGCGGTCGCGTACGATCGCGTGAACGGGGACGTCTACGTGGCGAACTTCATGTCCGACAACCTTACGGTCATCGACGGACGGACCCAGCTCACTATCGGAAGCATTCCCACGGGTTCCACTCCGGGCGGTATCGCCGTGGACCCGTCCTCCGACCTAGTTTACGTCACAAACTTCGGGTCCAATAACGTGTCCATCATCAACGGTTCAACCAACACCGTCCTAGCGTCGGTTCCGGTGGGTGTCTATCCTCTCGGGGCAATCGTCGACCCCTTCAACGGGGAAGTCTACGTTGCGAACTCCTATTCGAACAACATCTCCGTCATCTCTGGACGCCTGGGTCAGGTGATCGCCACCATCGGGCCAGTTCCGACTCCCGAATTTTTCGCCTACGACGCCATGAGTGGCTACCTCTACAGCGCGGACGGGCCATCGAACGAGGTCTCCTGGATAGCTCCACAACCGGCTCTTCTTGGCCTTCAGGTGACTCCTGGAACCGCGAGCACCACGGTAGGTCGGTCCGTGAGTTTCTCCGCGACGCCAGCCTGTTTCCCGGTGGTCTGCGGCCCCGGGATCGTCTACCATTGGGCGGTTTCCAACCCCCTCGGGACAATGGCCTCGCCGGGGGGGGCTGTCGGGGTGTTCGTCGCGGGGGCCTCAGCAGGCAACCTCACCCTCTACGTGAACGCCACGCTCGCTGGATACAACGCGAGCGGTCAGCCTGTGGCGATCACGATTCTCCCAGAACTTTCCTCCGTCGGCATCGCTCCTCCATCGGTCGAGCTGTTCCCACGCACCCTCGTCACGCTAACTGCGAACGCGGTCTGCGCCGGCGGGTCGTGCGCACGCATGGTCAACTACTCATGGATGAGTGACGGGCAGGATGGTACCCTGCTCGGGAGCTCGGGCTCCATCGTGCAGTACCGTGCAGGGAACGTCTCGGGCACGGAAGCAATCTCCGTCACCGCGACCATCGCAGGAGAGTCCCCGCGAAGCGGCCACGCCAACGTCACTGTGGTCGTCAACCAGTCGCGGGTGTCCTCTCCCCATTTTGCCTTCGGGCTCTCTCCTAGCGAATGGACCATGATCTTCTCGCTTCTCGCGGCTTCGTTGCTTCTCGCTATCGTGCTCGTATTGCTCCTCCGGCGCAAGCGCCGGGGTACAACGGCCAATCTGTCTCCGGACTCGAAGAAAGCCGGGAACTCTGACCGTCAAGAAAGAAGGGGAGGATTGGCAGCCGAACTCGCGGGCCGGTCTGCTGCCCCGGAGCGGAAAGAGTGACTTTCAGAGTGGATTCGGCGAATCGTTTTTCTACTCGGTGAGGAATGCCCTTCCCATGCTTTCCAGTGGTGTGACCTTTTCGAGACCTCGCCGCTCTATCGCAGGAACGACATCGGTTCGTCTGTTCGTGGTCCTGTTCATCTCCTTCGCGATGGTTCTCAGCAGTTCCTCATTGCGAGCGGCCGCGAACAAGGTCGAGGAGAAGGGGCTTGCAGGCATAGGTACGGTTTCGACCGCAGCCGCGCTTGCGACCGACCACGCCCAGAGCGCGCTCGCGGAGGCTAAGGCCTCTCTTGCAACAGGGGAAGGTCCGAGTGCACGGAGCTCGCCCGTGGGTGAACCGTCGGGTCCTCCGAAGCAGCTTCGCCAGGCGACGACACAGCCCTCGTGTGGGGTCGGAGGATCGAACTCATCGCTCTGTGCAATCGAATCGAGAGATTGGGAGATCTCCGTCGCCACACCGTTCTCCAGCCTCACCTCGAACGCCCACCCCCTCCAGCTCGGGAAGACCTTGGCTCTGACGGCGGTGACGGCGACCGCCGAGCCGTACTGGTCCTTTCAGTGGTTCGACCTGCCCATCGGATGCTCAACCAAGAACCTGTCGGTCCTGAGCTGCGTACCGACTGTGGGAGGGGCATATCAGGTCACAAGCTTGGCGTCGGGTCCGTTCTCGCACTACGAAACGGGTCAAGTCTCACTCGCCATCCTGAACGGTGGCAATGCCACAACGTCCGGGCCGGCTCAGACGACTCCTGACCTTCAGGTAACGCTGCCCGGTTCGTCCAATCCGCCGCCGCCGGGTGTGTGGGGAGAAGCTCTGGCGTACGATTACTGGGATGGGTACGTGGTTCTCTTCGGGGGGAACAACGGTGGAACCCTCTCTGGGGACACTTGGGTCTGGAACGATAACGGTTGGGGGGAACTCTGGGCTGCATCTGCTTGCGCTTCGGGACAGACTAGTTGCAAACCGTGCTCCCAGGCGCCCTACGGGTGCCCCACGGCCCGCCAAGTGCCGAGCGCAGCGACGGATCCAGAAGACCGGGGTGTCTTGATGTTCGGAGGGGCGAACTGTGGACGCGGCTGTGGAGGGTTCGGTTACTTCGGCGACACATGGCTCTTCGCAGGGGGTACCTGGATGAACCTGAACCCAACCAATTCTCCTCAGTCGGGATGGGGGGCCGCACTCGCGTACTACTATCCGTTGAGCGAGTCCATCCTTTGGGGAGGGGAGACCTCGGTATCCGGCACAGGTGAGTATTATGAATTCGTCGGGGGGCTCAATCCGACCTGGAATCTCATGGGACCGATTTCCCCGACCCAACCCTTGAACTACCTCTGGGCTCCCTCGATGGTCTGGGACGGCCCCGACAACTACGACTTCCTCTTCGGCGGACAGGCCCCTGGCTCGGGGGCGGCCCAGGGCACCGCCTGGTCGTTGATCTGGTCCAACAGCTTGAACGAATGGTTGTGGCAACAACTGTGCAAGGTCTGCGGGACGGCCCCGACAGCAAGGTATGGGGAGTCCATGCAGGCGGACGGGGGTGACAACATCGCGGTCTTCGGCGGCACCTCCGGGTCCAACTCGTACTTCAATGACCAATGGTCATGGCAGAATGGGAGTTGGTGGCCGATCACGGCTCCCCAGGGTCCAACTGATTCATTGCTCAACATGCCAGTCGCCAGCCGTGCCCTTTCCGGCGCCGCAACTTTCAACGAGTACTTCGGTGGATCAACCGCCACTAACATACTCGTGATCTTCGGTGGGCAGGCCCCCAGCAGCAACGGGCTCGCTCAAGGCGGCACATGGGCCAACATTCACGGCAGGTGGTGGACCCCGGCGGGCCCTCCGAGTCGCTCCATCGCGAACTACGCGTTCGACCCCTCTACCGGATGGGGGTACGAGTTTGGGGGTATCAGTTTCACATCCAATCCGCAATGGCAATCGGTACTGACGGATACGTGGGAGTTTACTGGCTGGACCCAGACGTCCTCTTCAGATCCCTTTACAAACTGGTACTCGTGTTTGGGTTGCGCTTCCACCCATCCCGGAACTGCGTGGACCGGCCTCTCGGATGCAGTAACCGCCACCCTCGGGGAAAGCGACGGGTCGGCCATGGCCTACGACGCGAACGACGGGTACGTGCTCTATGTCTTTTGCCCCGTGTTTACAAGCACTGGAGGTGCGGACTGCACGAACCTAGGTACGTATGCGTTGCAGACCTGGAAGTTCACCCCGAGTTCCTCTGGCCCGGGGGGAACAGTTGGAACGTGGACCCTCTTGACACCAGCCCTTGAACCTCAAGTCTGTCAGGACTTCTCCATGAGCTACGACTCCGCGGACAACTACATTGTCCTCGAGGGGGGATACGACTGCGTCACGAGCTCATACTCCGACCAGACATGGAAGTACTCAGGCGGGAGCTGGTCGGACCTGGGAGTAGCAGGACTCGACACCCATGGTAGAACGGCTGGTGCGATCACCGATGCGGGGTCGAGCTATGGCGCAATGCTGTTCGGGGGTGCATACTACCCGGGGACGAGCGGGCCGGGGGTAACCTGCGACACTGGTGCGGTGTGCTACTATCAGAACACCTGCTTTTTCAAAGGGGGGGCTTGGAGCTGTAGCGTTCCTTCGACTTCACCGCCTCCACGATCGTTTCTTGGCCTTGCCTCAGACGGGACAGGGGATGTTTGGGTACAGGGGGGTTATGTGACGACAGGCGCATGTGGGGGTAGCAGCAGCAACTTCTGCTCGGATGATTGGGAATACTCACTTTCGTCGGCTACTTGGACCCAAAAGTGTTTCTCTTGCGGGCCAGGAGCCCTCGCCAACGGGTTCATGGGTCCGCTCGTTACACCCGGTTCTGGCGGCTCCCACGACATCGTCTTGATTGGCGGCACCCAGGAAACGACTGCGGGAATCCGATACTGGGGTGGGGTCTGGATCCTTCAGCCATCGAGCAACACGTGGGAGTTGATGAATTACTGATCGGGGCTCCCTCGGCCTCCTCGCGGTGACCTTACCGGGAACTCTCGTCCCCGCTTCGGGGCGGACCGGACCGATGGGCCGACGGTTGCCCCTCGTGGCCCTCAGGTCGAAGACAGCGCCGACCGTCCGATCGCGGACTCGCAAGCGGGGGGACCCGTCATCGGGGGGGAAGGCGGCCCGTCAGGCGCCGATCCGCTGACGGAGCCGAGGCTCGTGCCCCCGCTGACAAGCGAGAAGCAAAGACGAGCCTCGGGAGGACGTGTCCCGAGGGCTCGCGCCCGATGCGATACGTCCGAAATGGACGAACCCCGATTGGTTCGGCCGAGGCCTCCCTCGAAAAGGGAGGGAGGCCGAGGGCCCCCCGTCCATTCAGGGACCGAGCACCGCCATCGACGCGTTGCGCCCGAGGGAGAGCTGGAGGCGGCCCCGATACTCCTTGACCCAGGCCCCCGCGAGGCGGACGCGCTGCCCTGGCTGGAGCTTCGTGGTCTGAGGCCCCCAGAGGACCAACTTCACCGTGCCCGACGCGTCCTGGAGCACGGCGTCAGCGACTTCGGCGGGACCACGGGAGGTGACGACTTCGCGGGTGGGACCGACAGAGGCCACGGTGGCCTCCAGGGTGGCTTCTGCGTTGGGGCGGAGGGCGGCAATCCCCGCTGAGGCGGGGGCGGCGCTGGCGAGGGGTCCCCCTTCTCCCCAAGAAGCCGAAGGACCGGTGGCAGGGGACCCCGAGCGAGGCCCCGTTCCCTGGCCCAACGGGGCCGAAATGGGGCGGCCGCAGGTCGGGCAGGTGGCGCGGTCGGCGTTGGCGGCTGGTTCGGAGGCGCTGTTGGCGCTGCTCGCGGACATCGGTGAGATTGTCCGCGAGATGCGATGGCTCGTGGGGCTGTGGCCCAAGCCCGCCGAAGGCGGGCATGCGCCCGAAGGGCGCATCTCGTGCACACGGAGCGGAGCGCAAGCGGAGCGGAGTGTGCGCGTTCGATCGCTCCGACCAGGACCCGGACTTCCTCCACTCGTTCACGCGAGACGACCAGCTCCTTTGGGTGCGGCCGAGCGGAGACCCACATGCGTCGGAGCTCGGCCGCACCGCGGCCCCCCAAAGGTCAGCTGGGCCTTCTCCGAGCTACAGGGCGGCGACCCGGGAGGGGAGCGCGAAGCGCGTTGGGGAGGTGTCCCTTCCTCCCCAAACGACAACAAGATGCGCCCCGCCTGCGGGTGAGGAGGCGGCCCAAGGAAGGACAAGGCGGGGGCTTGCGGCCCCCGCCCCCATGCTTCACCCGTCGTCGTAGTCCGACCCCGGCATGACCGCAAGCTCCCGGGCCCTCACCTCCGACATCCAGTCGTGCGGCGCGGCGAGGAGCTCCTCCGCGTCCTCCACGTGGACGGGGTGGAACCGAGGAGCGGGGGGCAGGGGCCGCTCCGAGGCCGGACCTTGTCGCGGTGTCCTTTCAGGACCCGCGATAGGTCCAGGGCCGTTGTGGAGCCCCCGGCACCGACCGCACCCCGTCCCCACCGGTGACGCTTCGTCCGCGCGGGGGCAGGTGTCCTGCGGCGCGACCGACACCCTCGCGCAGAACCTCGCCAGCTTGACCTGGTCGTGGAAGACCTGGACGGCGACATCCGGGCCGCTGCGGCGAGGGCTGCGCGGGCGGCCGCCACCCGCCCCCTGCGATCAGCGCTCGTCGTCCAGGCGCTCGACGGCCTCTCGCAGGCGCGCGAGGCGGCGGTAGAAGTCCTCTCCGGGCCCGATGCGCGGGCCGAATCCGAAGAAGACGAGGTCTCGCCCTCGGCGGAAGAACGAGCCCCGCCAGTGTTCCATCACGTGGAGCGAGAAGAGACCCTCGCGCGCGACCCGTTGGTTCTGTCGGGTCTCTTCGACGTACCAGTCGCGCCCCCGTTGCACCGGGTCGTCGGCCAAGGCGAGGGCGTGAAAGGCCGTGATGAAGGTCTCGCGGACCTCGACGGACAAGGCGAGGAACTCGCTGTCCGCGAGGAGCTTTCGACGAACGCGGAACGGCACGGGCTCCTCAGTACGGCTGCCGTCGGCTCTTCGCGATGAGCTCCTCGATCGGTCCCTCGGGCTCCTCGTCGCGGATGCGTCGGGCGACCTCGGCGGCCGTCATGCGCGCCGGATGGCTCGCGAGCAACGCCCGGATGACGTCGTCGTACGTCTCGCCCCCCGCCTTGAGCGACTCCAACAGACGGCGCGTCTCCTGGGTCACCGCGATGGTCGTAGCGGCCATAGAAATGCTCCATAATGGACATGGGGTGAGAGTACTTAGCGGTGCGGAGCGCCTCCACCTACCCGTGGCCCCGCGATCTCCGACGCGGGTCGGGCGGCCGCACCGAAAGAGCTCCCTCACAGCGGGAACCGACCGGAAGACCGGGCCGAGGACGGGGGGCCTTCCACCGTCAGAGGGAGGACCGTGTCCGAGCTACCGCGAGGAGCAGGTCCGGTAGCACGGCTCTTTCGGGAGGACCCGGCGTCCGCGGTCCCACCCTGACGACGGGTCCGCAGGTGGGGCAGGCCGAAGACGAGGGAGAGGATGCCGGCCGCGTCCCTACGTGCGCCGCCGCAACTCGGCCAGGGTTCGGGCCGTCACCCCCGCAGCGCGTTCGACCAGGACCACGATGATCGCCTCGTCGCGTACGACATAGAAGACGCGGGTCCTCTTGTCGAGATGGAAACGCCAGACCCCGCGCAGGTCCCGAAGCTCCTTCACCTGTAGCCAAGGATAGGACCGATGCGGACCGGAGCGAAGGTACTCCAGGTCCTCGCGCAGACGACGTTTGAGCACGAGGGAGAGATGTTCTGTCTCCCTGTCAACCTCGGGGAGCCTCTTGACCTGGTAGAGGCTCACACCCCCCACCTGCGGTAGAGTTCCTCGATGGGTCGGGCCCGCGCGAGGGACCGGGGAGCGATGCGACGCTTCAACTCCTTGAGAAGGACGGGCGAGTAGCTCTCCTCCACGAGAGCAAGGAGGAGGTCGTCGTAGCTCTCACCGGCCGCCTTGACCGCCTGGAGCACCTTGAGGGTGCTCTGGCGGATCGTGATGGTCGTCTGAGGGTCCGCGAGCATCGCTCCGAGTAATGGACGGGTCATAGATAACGGCTCCCTTCGCGCGTCGGACACGGTACGGGCCGCGCCTTGGGTCTCGCCCCGCCGTGCGTCCGGGTGGCGCGGCCGAGGGACCCGCGGCCCCCGTCCGGGTCCCTAGGGAAGACCGTCCGAGTCGGGGAACCCGACGAGGCAGGTCGGGTATCGGCGGTGCTGGCGGGTTCGGAGGCGGTCTTGCCGCTTCTCTCGGACAACCCTACCGATGTCCGAGAGGAGCGGTGAGGTGCGAAGTTCAAGTCCTGGACGGCTTGAGGCGGCGATGAGCCGCGGCCCTTCTCGCGAACGATTCCCGGGCCCGGACTACCGCGTATCGGTTGTTGTGCGGGCCCCAAGGGAGTTCGTGTTTCGGTGGTTCACTCGATTCAACCCCTCTTGGCCGAAGCTGACCGGAGAGCGCTACCTGCATCGACTGATCTCGGACGAGGGTCCGACCCAGGTCTTCGAGAACCTGGGGTGGACCCCCTCCGGGTGGTTCTGGTCCAGGCACACCATGACCCTCCACCCCCCCGAGAGCTGGCATGATGAATCCACCGGGAACCACGCCGACATTTCCTTCGACTACCGTCTCGCGTCGCTCGGTCCGACACGGACCCGCCTGGAGCAACTCTGGCGAGTGCAGTGGAAGGAATTGACGACTCTCCAGCAGCGAAGGGCCTACACCATGGCCTCCATCCGCCGCACCGGTCGGAAGGAGTGGGACCTCCGAGCGCGCGCCTGCGAACGGGCGTGGCGCGCGCGCGAAACTCAAGGGAGAACGGGCTAGTAGGGTCGGTCCCTCCCTCCCACGGGACCGACCCGCAGGGCCGGGGCCCTCCCCCCTACGCCTCGCTCCCTGGTAGGCACGCCACCTCCCGAGTCCTCACCTCCGCGAGGTGGTCGCAGGGCGAGCGGAGGGTCTCGGTCGGGTCGTCGACGCGGATGGGACGCAAGACGCGGCGCCGCCCGAGCGCGCCCCCCCTACGCCGTGCCAGGGAGCCGGTGGAACATGCGTCGCAGTTCGCGGATGTGGGTCTTGTCGTAGGCGGGGGGACGCAGCCAGAACTTCCCGATCCAGACCGTCCTCCCGTCCACCTTGAAGAACACCCGGTAGGGGCCGAGAGGGAACCGCCAGACCCCCGGGACCTGCCCGACCTCCTTCACCGGCAGGAAGGGGTAGGAGCGGTACGGGTTCGCCTCGAGGTACGGACGGAGCGCCTTCAACCTGCGCTGAAGGTCCTTCGACAGACGGTAGAACTCCTTCTCGGCGGGGAGAAGGAAGCGGACCTCGTAGGTCACACGCCCGCCCGCTCGAAGACCTCTTCCGCGCTCGGGCCGCGCAGGTCGGCAAAGCGGTGCTCGAGCTCCTTGACCAGGCGCGGGGGGAAGTGCTCCTCGACCATCTCGAGGATCAACTCCTCGTAGGTCTGCCCTGAAGCCTTGAGCGCGTCCAGGAGACGGCGCGTGCTCTCATGGACCTGGAGGGTCGTCGTGGGGTCCTTGGCGGCCATCGCTCCTCTATAGCGCGCTATGGAGATAAGGGCGCGCCCCCTTCGTCGAGCGGTCCGGGCGGCGGTACGGAAGATCCCCCAAGGATTCGGTCCTGCCGAGGGGGAGAGGGGTCCCTCACCCGTCGTCCCAATTGCTCTCGGGGAAGCGCGCGCTGGCGCGGGCCTCCACCTCCGTTCGCCCGTCGTGCGGGCTCGATCGCTCGGGGCAATTGGGAAAGGACCGCCGCAGGCGGTCCAGGCGGCCGAAGGCCGCCTCTCGTGCACTCGGCCAACGGCCGAGTGCGCGCAGGAGGGGATGCCCAAGCCCATGTACGTCCCAGATCAGTTCTCCCGGGATGGCCGGCTCTCGTTGGTGGGGCCTCGGGGCGACCTTCCGGCGTCGTCCCGAGGCCGCCCGCGGCCCCCAATGAGTCAGCCGGACCCTCTCCGAACGGCCCGGGGCCCGCGAGAGGGTAGCCCGAACGGGCGTAGGGAGAGTTGCTCCCTGCCATCCTCGAGAAGATCGACCCCGGGTCGAAAGACCGACGAGGAAGGAGGGAAAGGGGCGGGGGCGCGGGGCCCCCACCCCCCTGCCCCGGGCCTCACCCGTCGTCGTAGTCCGACCCCGGGAGGACGGCGACCTCCCGGGCCCTGACCTCACTCATCCAGTCCGCCGGGGAGGAGAGGACCTCCTGGAGGTCCTCGACGTGGATGGGACGGAAGGCCCCGTGGGTCCCCCGGCACCACCCGCAGCGCGCGCCCGCGGGAAAGACATCCTCCCGGCGCGGGCAGATATCGACCGGCGTAACGGAGAAGCGCGCGCAGAAGAGACGAAGGCGCGTCTGGTCGTGGAACACCTGCGCCCGGGCCACCGGGTGGGCCTCGAGCGCGGCGAGGGCCGCCGCGACGCGCCCCTTGCGCTCAGCCTCAACCTGGGCCCTGACGCGCTGGTCGTCCTCCCGCGTGTCGTCCGCGAGCCCGCTCGTGATGTCGAGAAGGGTGAACCGAGAGAGGCGCCCGAGGCTCTCCCGCTCCCCCTTCGGGAGGTAGGCTTCGACCGAGGTCTTGGCGTGGTCGCGCGGTCGCCGGGGGGCGGACCCCTGTGGGTCGCGCGGCTGGCGGCGTCCAGGGACCGAAGGACCCCTGGGGAGGCTTGGGAGTGGGGCCACCCCCGAGCGGACCATCACCACGAGGCCTAGGCTCTCCAGGGAGGGGATGTCCGAACCGAGCACGACCCCCGTCCACTCGCGGGCGACCGGGTCCCACCGGAGATGGAGGGCCTTGAGCTCCGCGCGGTGGGCGTAGCTTGCGGGCCCCGCCCCGACGCCCACGAGGTAGTAGCTCGAACCCTCGAGGTTCGAGCGAGGACTCGCCGACGGGGGGCAGGGGCCGTCGGTGAGTCCGGACCCCTTCTCTTCGCGCGTCAGGGGCTCGGCCCCAAGCGTCTGGACGGGAGCGACCTCGACGGTGGCCCGGGCCGCGTCGAGCTTCGCCCTCAGCTTCACTGGGTCGACCGGGTGGCCGACCAGGCGCTCGATGCGGGCGAGCGTGGGGGCCCTCTTCGGGTCGTGGTAGGCGAGGTTGGCGGGGGCGCTGTTGCTCAGCACGTCCTCCATCTTCTCCTTCCGCTCGGGGGTGGGGAGGCACCCGCTCGCGGTGGTCGTTCGGCTCTCGGCGTTCGTGGCGCTTTCCGCGCACGTGGCTGTCATCGCCCGAAGGGTCAACGTAGCGAGCGACACCCCGACAAGATTGGATGTCAGGCGCGCGAAGCGCGCACTTCGCTTGTGGTCGACCCCACCCCTCCGAGGTCGCTGGCGACGCGGGGTCCCGATATGCGTCCTCGCTCCGTCGAGGACCTTACGGGACCCCGCCGAGCGGAGCGAGGGAACGTCCCGCGACCTCGCCGAGGAGCGGGGGGCAGGGGCCGATCCTCGGGAGGACCTGGACGACCTCCTGACCCGAAGGGTCGGCGGGAGGACAGGTCCGAAGGGGGAGTGCGGTCGAACGTTGAGGCTTCAGCCCGATGACAGCCACGTGCGGCCCGGCGACACGAACGCCGCGCCGCGAACGGGCCCCGCGAGCGGTCCCCTCCCGCCAGTCTCCCGACATGGGGACGGGCGGGGTCGCGCCGCTGCGCCCGGACGAGCCATGACGCGGCGGAAGGGGAGAGGAGCGACGCGGGCGGAGCGAACGCTGCCATCCGCCCGTCAGGGGAAGGAGCGGGGAACTCCCCCTCCCTCCCGCTCAACTTTCCCTGGGTAGGAACGTGGAGACGGGATGACGAACTCACCTGGTCGACGGAGAAAGATGGACGCGACCGGCGAGAGCCCAGATCATCATGCAGGTCCTCACGATTCTATAGGGGAATGAGATTGACGACTGGCTGGATGGAAACCCAGGTCAACGTAAGGCTGTGCCCGGCTCTCACAAGGTACGCACCAGGGCCCCCCGACGGCTGCCCATCAATCTGGACGCCCACCGAGAACCCACCTGCCACCGTAATGAGTTGATCGCACACCTCAATGTCACCACCTTGGCTCGTCGGAGACTGGCCATTGGTGTACGTAGCTGGCGAAGCGGTGAACAGGAAGCTGATAGGGATGGACTGCCCCGGCGTTCGGTTCGTCATGGAGCCCGAGAGAAACGAACTCCATGCAAGTCCGTCGAGGTCGCAGTCGATGAATCTGACGTACCCGAGAGGATAGCCAATCGACTGAACATTGGGTGGGTTGCCAAAGACGATTCCGGGGTTGGCGGTCCCGGTCTCACAGAGCACGGCGTTTGGGGACTGACCAGAGAACAGGCATCTCTTGAATTCGATGTTGTTCACGTAGGAGTAGATTCCCGCTCCCAGATCGTCATCGATGAGATTCCAGGTACCCCCGATGAAGTCGCAGTCCTCGAAGGTCAGATACTCCGTGATGCAAGCGAGCGTTGGTGGAGACGGACCATTCGTCGACCCTTGCAGTTCGAAGCAACGATTACCGCCTTGCGTCTTCGCAGCACAACGAATGAAACGGATACGGGCGACGTTACCGTACTGGGACCGCACGAAGTAGGCATCGGCGTCCGTCATGCCTGTGGCGGCGGTTTGGTCCACGAAACAGTCCTCGAACTGGACTTCGCGCGCACTTCCGCCGACGTAGATACCCGCCGGGCCCGAGGGACTGCCAGTCGCCGACTCGTCGTAAGTAATCATTACCTCTCGGACCAGGACCTGTCGGATGGTCTGGTCGAACGTCGGGATGAATCCCGGACCATTGGCCCCAATCATGGCCAGCCCCGTGTCGACGTTCCGCTGGAGGTTGAATCCCTCGAAGACGCACTCGGACGACATACGGTTGGGCGAGGCGGTGGCGAACGCAACGTTGCCCAGGTTGAAGACTGCGAAAGGTCCATGAACGGCATTCCCGGCAACCGTCACCCCATTGCCATGCCAATGTACCCGACTCCAGTTGTTCGTTCCCCCGTCGCTGAACGGCACGAGAACGCTCCCAAGCACAGTCCAGCTCCCTCCCGACTGGATGCTCAAGGTACTGCTGCCGCTCAAGACCAACTCCTGGTCATCGTCCGTGCCGTGTATCGAGGCAGAGATCTTGTACGTCCCTCCGCCGATGTCAACCACCGTGCCCCCGCTCGCGATAGCGAGCAAGGCT
Source organism: Thermoplasmata archaeon (assembly GCA_028864975.1). Lineage (GTDB taxonomy): Archaea > Thermoplasmatota > Thermoplasmata > Lutacidiplasmatales > UBA184 > JAKAAX01. The sequence continues at coordinate 47,173 of JAGWLG010000018.1, forward strand.
TCCTGAAGGCCCCCGGTTACCGTGAGCCCTGGACCGACATTGTTCAACAGGGAGTCCGGCCCAAAGTCAGCCCCATTGTTGGGAGCGATTACTCCGGGGTCTCCAAGGCCAAGCGGTGACACCGTGTACAATCGTGAGAGGGCCTTGTTCGTGCAGCAGGAGGTTGGCACCGGGCCGGGCATGAAAACAGGACTCCCCATTGAGAGCGTGGATATGAACGTTCGGATGAGTGAGTCCGAACATTGACTTCTGCCCCAAGATTAATAGCGGGGATTCCAATGCTGGTACGATTCCCCTGTTTGGAGGTAGGCCACGTTGGCTGCTGCTCTTTGCTGTCCAAACCACCAAGTTCTCCGAGTCTTCACCGTCTCACCCATCGGATTCGTCAATGCGGGCGGGGCCGTGGTTCTGGCACCGAACAACGGAGCCGACTTCGGGCCGGATACCCAGCTCAGCAACACTGGACCGGGGCTCACCGTTACCTCCGGTATCCAAGAGGCCATCGCCGCCGCGGCTGCGGTCGGAGGAGCACGAATCCTTCTGCTGCCCGGAGTATTCTCTATCGTTCCTCCTTCAGGATCCACCCTCGCAGCAATCCACGTCTTGGCGAACAACATCTACCTACAAGGCTCGGGAGTGACGGAGACCACCTTGGACATTCACATCGTCGATGACATCGACGGGGTCAAGTTCGCGCAGGCCGGCCAGCCCTTGGACACGGGAGGGATGTCCGACTTGACTATCCAGTTCACGAAAAGCAGCGGAGGGGGGAGCAGCATCGTGACCGTTGGAGGGGAGGGTAACAGCTTCCTTCACATCCGATTCGCCCGCTTGCGGATCATCGATCTCTCGGCCTCGGTGGCCCCTCCTGGTCAACAGGACTTCTTCATGGTCATCTTCGTGACGAACTCCGCCCCTCAGTCCGGCCCGCTGTGGGTAGACGAGTGTGAATTCGACTACCCCGGTGAGTCCCCCAACCTAACAGTCTTCGGCATCCAGCTCAACTTGATCGTGGTCCCTTCGCCGGTCCAGGGCTTCGTCCCCCTGGGAGTCGTGATCCGAGGGAACGCCTTCCTCGGAGGCTGGCCCTTCGCGAGAGTTTTCACTACCGTCAATCTCGGGACTGCCGACCTTAGAACCTGGAGATGGAAGGACAACACTGGGGTTGAGCTCGGATGGAATACCGCCACCCCACCCCTCCCGTCGGGAACCGGCATCGGTGTGGTGAATCAGAACCCGTGGGCCGTCGAGGTCTACCAGGAGATAAGTTCATTCACCGGGAACGGAACGGTCATCTTCGCATGGGATGGACAGACGCAGCCCCTTCCCGACGACTCACCGCGCATCCGCCTCGACCCTGGATTCGGAGTACAGTACTCGATTCTGGTTCCGGCTAGCTGGCGATGGTTCGGGGTGACCTGACGTGAAGCTCCTCCGAGCGACAGGAGAGGTGGTGGGGGCAACCACTGCTCCCCAGACCGTGCTTACCTACGTCTTGGGCCCTTCGGCAGACGAGTATCTTGAGGTCGATGCCTCTATGATTGTCCGCGCACACTCGACCGGCGCCGCGGAACTCCACATCCATTGGGTCGATAGACTCGGAGTGTCGAGGGCCGCCACGGTCACTCTGGGGGCGGTCGGCAACACCGGCATTGCCCGTTACGTCAGGGCAAGGGCCGGATCGAGCCTGACGGTGACCGTGACCCCCAGCCCCGTGGGACCCTTCGGCCTCACGTTCGACGCTCTCGGAGAGGTCAAGCGCGTCAAGTGAGGATGAGCCTCAACTCCCTTCCGCCAGGGGGATGTCAAGCTCTCTACGCGGCCGCAGCTCCCAGCAGGAGCCTGTCGTACCGCTGCCACAGGGGGGCCCTGACGGATTCCATCGGTTCCCTGACCACCTCGAGATTCCCCAGGTGGCGCGAAATCGTGGAGAGAACAGCACGGTGAGGTGACTGGGCCCCGGCCTGAAGGCCTGTTCCCAGACTCCCGATGAGCACTTGGCTTCCATCGCTGGCGACCAGGAACGGGAAGACCCCGCATCTACCCACAAGGACGGAGAAGAGGTCGGGCAAACCATCTTGGTCCCTTAGGGTGCCTCGGGTCATGATGAGGTGGGCAATCGAGCGGTTGTCGTACTTGGGGACTACTCCGGGGTGCAGCGACACTCTCCACTCCACGAGTCCATGTTCCAATAGTCGTCGTTGCGACCCGGGAAGGGTTGCCGGCCCCGCGAGATGGGAAGGGCGACCCCCGTTCATCTCCGGGAAAGGCCTTCGCAGGAGTTGAAGTGAGGCTGAAGCTCCAATCAGAGAAGCTCTGCGACCCCAACGGGAAGGGCCGGGTCCTATCGGGAGAGGCCGGGGGTAGTGGACCGTGCCCCGGAGCCCAACGAAGTGCGCCCACGCCCCCTCGAAGTCATAATAGACGGGCACCCGTGGCTCCTTTGGGTCCAGTGAGAGGAACGCGAGAACGCCACCCCCCACGTGGGAGGAGAGTCTCGCCCTGAGTTGGTCGGCCCCCTCCTCCGAGGCATGGAATACTGTCCCGAGAACGAGCTGGGTCCCCGTGAGAACGACCACGGCCCCAGGCTCCGAGGAGATGAGCTGCGAGGTCTCCTGGATCCTGTCGGTGAAGGGTCTCGCAAGGACGAAGGAGACCCTGTTGAGACCAAGTGCCGAGGGAACCGGAAGATAGCGATCCTCGACTAGCCCAGATTCGTAGAGCCGTTTCTGAGCGAGCCGATAGGATGAGTCCGAGAGCCCCGAAGCGCGAACCCTCTGCCGTACGGTGCCCGGTGTGGAACCTAGAAGGCTCGCTGCGACACGAATGGCGTTCTCAGAGAGTGTGAGGGTTCGAGCGTTCATTCTCAAAGGTGCTACTCCTTAGCACGGCCGCCAGGTGCGCGACCCAGAAACTGGCGGGGTGCTTATGGTAATGTCGGTGGATGGCCCCTCGATGACGCCTCTCCGATTAAGGACAACGGCTAAGCCAAGAGCAAGCGCAGGAACCGTACGCGTCTCGCACCTTTTGGTTTGGGCCTTCGTTCTGCTACTTGCTGCGGTCCCCGCGGGCCTCGTGGCGTTGCCCTCCGGCGCCCCTTCGTTCCCGGTCCGGCTCCACGGCCCTTCCGGGGGGGTTGCGCCCTCGGGGGCCCGGGGCACTACCGTTCCCGCCTCGCTTGTCGCCCAGAGCACGGTGGGCTGGACGAACGTGAGTCCCGCCGTCTCGCCCCCGAAGCTGCAGCACGATGCGCTCGTGGACGATGGTTCGGACGGCTACGACCTCTGGGTTGGCTCCTCTGGGGGGGTAGAGTACGAGTGGAGCTTCTCCGGAGGTTTCTGGAGCAGCCGGGGAACGATCACTGCACCGGTGTACCTGGCGGCGTACGATCCAACGGACGGGTACGTTCTCGATGTGGGCGGCCCGGGACCGGGGAATGCAACGTGGAAGTTCCACGGGGGCGTCTGGACCAATCTCAGCATCTCTCACTCCCCTCCACGTGCACCAGAGCTCATGGCGTGGGACGCCGCCGACGGCTACATGGTCACCCTGGGATTCGGCCAGACGACGCAGACATGGGGGTACGTGGGAGGTGCCTGGACGAACCATACAAGCGGCCTCCAGCCCACCCCCAGAAGCGGGGCTGCGATGGCATACGACGCCAGCGACGGAGAAATCGTTCTCTTCGGCGGGCACAGCGCCACGAACTGCCCCGCCTCCACGCTCGTCTGCGGAGACACGTGGACGTACAAGGCGGGGACCTGGACCAACATCACTTCTTCCTTGGCAACGGCGCCCAGCCCCAGGTGGGGAGCCGGGCTCGCAGGGAACACTTCCGCGGCTGGGGGCGCTCTGCTGTTTGGCGGTCACGCATTCCTGCCGTCCCCCACTTGGTACAACGAGACCTACAACGACACCTGGCTGTTCCAGGGCGGGGTCTGGACGAACGTTTCCGTGAACCTCTCGCCTCTCCCGAGATACGATTCTTACGGATACCCCGGCTCGACCTTCACTTACGACAGCTCGATTCCCGCCTACCTGCTGTTCTCGGGAGAGACGATGCTGAATGGTTACGGACACAACTGGTACACTCTCAACGACACGTGGGAGTATCGGACCGGACAGATTCCACTCTCTGCCGGAGCCTCGGGCAATCCGACCTCGGGACCCGTCCCCCTAGCGGTGCGCTTCACCGGCAGCGCGAGCGGGGGATCTCCTCCGTACGCCTACGCTTGGAACTTCGGAGACGGAAGTCTGGGGTCCCACGCCATAAACCCCAACCACACCTACAACTCGACCGGGTCGTTCACTCCAACCTTGACGATCACAGATTCTGCCAGCCGGACCGCGACGGCGGTCGCAACCATCCTTGTCGTCCCGAAGCTGATCGTGAGTGCCACCGCGAACCCGTCCTCAGGGTCGGTTCCACTCTCAGTGGTCTTCAACGGCTCGGCGTCGGGCGGTACTCCCCCGTACATCTGGACTTGGTGGTACGGCGACGGCTCCACGATCTCGCACGCAAGGAACCCTTCTCACGCCTACAACACGACGGGGGCTTTCCCTGTCCAGCTCCAAATCATGGACTCGGGAGCCGGCAACGCGAACCAGATAGTGTCGGCCTTTCTGAACATCACCGTGGTTGCCTGCTCCCCCTGTTCCTTGAGCGCGTCGGCGTCGGCCATACCGACGCAGGGCTCCGCGCCCCTGAGCGTCGCCTTCAACGGGTCGGCTCTCGGTGGCTCAACCCCGTACCGATGGAACTGGTCCTTTGGGGATGGTAGCCTCTACTCCCACGCCAGGAACCCGACCCACGTCTACAACGCCTCTGGGACGTTCGTGGCCACCCTTACGGTCACCGACTCTGTGGGAGCCACCGCGCGCGGACATGTGTGGATCAACGTGACAGCCATCCTGCATGCGACCCTCGCGTTCAACTCCCCCAACCAAGGGTATGCCCCGCTCACCGTCAGCATGACGGGCAACGCCACGGGAGGAAAGCCGTCCTATGCCTATGCCTGGGCCTTTGGCGACGGGACCTCGGGGGTCGGGGTCACCGTCTCCCACACGTACGCACAACCCGCGGGCTGCGGCTCGGGGGGAAGCTGCAACGACACGGTAACCCTGACCGTCTCTGATAGCTCGGGGGCAACCGCAACGGCGACCGGGGTCGTCACCATCACTCCCAACAGCACCGCTTCGCTCCACGCGGGCATCCGATTCAACTCTCCGAGCAGTGGGTACGCTCCGCTTACGGTAACGGTCACCGGAAACGCTACCGGGGGCACGGCCCCCTACACCTTCGCGTGGACGTTCGGGGACGGTGCGGCGACGACCGGGACAACGGTCTCTCATACCTACCACGCCCCGGCTGGTTGCGGCTCCGGCGGCTCCTGCTCCTACAATATGACGTTGACCGCCCAAGACAGCGTCGGGCATTCGGCCCGGGCCGTCGCCGTCGTCTCGATCTGGCCCAACGGGACGAAGACCTTCAACGCCACCATCAGCCTCTCCCCTTCCTCCGGGACGGCTCCGCTCCCGGTCTCGCTTGACGGGAACGCGTCAGGGGGTCAGTCTCCCTACACGTTTGTCTGGGCCTTCGGCGACGGCTCGACCGCCACAGGCGCCACGGTCCAGCACACCTATGTTCAGGCGGGCACGTTCGCCGTGGTACTGACGGCCGTGGACGCCAAGGGAGGGGTCGCCCAGGCGACCTCCAGCGTGCAGGTGAGCCCCCCACCGCCTCCCAACGGCACGGGCTACCTCGAGATCTCCATCGACGTGCGTCCGGCGACAGGGCCTGCTCCTCTCACCGTCCACTTCACGGGCTTCGCCCAGGGTGGTCAAGCGCCCTACACCTACTCCTGGAACTTCGGGGACAACACCTCCACAGCCAACGGATCGTCCGTGTTCCACACCTACGCGGTCCAAGGGGTGTACGTCGCAGCTCTGTTCGTGAGCGATTCGGTGGGAGACCAGGCGAGCACGGGGGTCTTCATCACGGCCTACGGGAGCGGGTCGAGCGGGCAGAACGGGCTCGCCGTGTCGGTCACCGCCTTCGCGCTTCACGGGCCTGCTCCCTTCACGGCGACCTTCAGCTCGGCAATCCACGGAGGTTCCGCCCCTTTCCAGCTTGTCTGGAACTTCGGCGACGGGAGCCCGGCAGTCTCGGCGAGCAAGGCGGGCCTGGTCAGCCATACGTACTCGAAGCCCGGAACCTACTTCCCGCACCTGCAGGTCACGGACTCGGTGGGCTCGGTCGCGCAGTGGGCCACCACGCAGCAGGGAACTGGACACCCCGTTAGTGTAACCGGGACTTCGGCCCCCACGTCCTCTATCTGGACCCCCTGGCTCATCGCGGGCATCGTGGGGGCCGTGGTGGCGGTGGCCGCGCTGATGGTCGGTGTGCGCCGACGGCGGTTCTCGTCGTCCTCGGGAGCCACGGAGACGGGGAAGGCCTACGCTCAGTATCGTGTGCCCGAGGCAACAGGAGAGGGCACTGAGGAAGGAATGGGTTCCGACGTGGTCGAGAACGACCCCATGGCCGATGCCCTCTGATTGACGGGCGTCGGTCCCGCGTGATCGCGAACGCACCCCGACGCCGAACGACCAGCGCGAGCCCCCGCCGCGCCACCCCCGAACGGGTGGCCCACGGCCGAAGGCCGTAGGGGGGCCGGAGGCCCCCCACAAGGGATAGAGGGCCAAGGAGGAAGGGGACCGAGCGACAGCTCGCAGCCCCTTCCTCCTGCGGCTGGAAGGAGCCGAGGAGGGAGCTCGAGGGAGGGGGCGGCGGTGGAGGTCCCTCCCTCGATTGCGGCCTTTCGGGGGCGGGAGGCGGGAGAGGGTCGTAGGGAGGGGGTGCCCGAACGCCCCTCCCTACGCGGCGCGGCCGCTCGGAGGGAGAAGCGGAGCGCGAGGGGGGTTCACCCCCTCATTGACCAACAAGATCGCTCGCGGATGGGACCTCTGGGGAGGAGGGAGGGGCCGGTAGGGTCCGGGAGGGAACCGCGGGCCAGTCCGGTCTGTTCTGATCGATGGAGACGCGCCGAGCCGCTGCGGTTCCCGATCAAGGGCACCATCTGCTGGGCCTTCTACTCTGCCGGGGGCCGAGAAGATGATCGATGAGGCCGCACCCTGCCCTCAAGGCGCCTCCGGCTTCGGCACGAAGGTGTGGAAGCCCACGAACTCCTCGCGCATCGCGGCCGTGTTGAGCGAGGTGGCGTGGGCCGTCGCCCACTCGGGCAGCCCGCAGTCCGAGCAAAGGAAGAGGTTCCAGCACAGGTCGCACGTCGCGTCGTAGCTCCTACCGTGAACGCACTCCCGCAGGAGGTGGTGGGCCTGGCTTGTCGCACGCGAGCCGCCGTTCGCGCTGACCCTGAAGTCGCTCACGCTGCCTCCTTGGTGACCGCGCCCCGCGACAGGTCCTGGATTCCCCGGTGCGAGACCAGACGGACCTGCACGCTTGCCACGAGCGCCTTCCGAATCATGTCCGCCGTACCGCGCGAGGACCCGATGTCATCGTGGAATGCGAGGACAAGGTCCGGGCGCCCCTCCGCGAGCATGCGCGCGTTGCGCAGGGGCCCTGCCGCACGCCCCTCGCCCGCCCAATCCGCGGGGAAGACTTCGACCGCGATCCCCAGCCGGCGCGCGGCCCACCCACCAAGAAGGTCCGCGCCGCGGCAACCCCCGTGGAGGACCATCGCCACCTGCGGGAGGGTGACGAGGATGCGGAGGATGAGCCCGCCGTCCGTCCAGTCACGGTCCCCGCAGAGGAGGACGGTGAGGGGCCGTGAAGGCAGCCCTGCGGCGAGGCATGCAGCGGCGGGGTCGGTGGTGGTCTCAGGTTCTCTCCTCGCGGACATCGTGGAGACGTGGCCGCGAGGAGCGCGGGGCCATTTCACCTGCCCTTCCCCCTTCATGAGGGGCTCCTCAATCTTCCTCCCCATGCCCTTTCCCCCAGACCCCCGGCTCGCCGGGTGGCTCCACCGAAACTGCTCGATCTGTCTTCGGAACGGCACGAAGACCCCGGCGAAGTGGTGCGTGATGGGGCACTACCCGGTGGCCACGAGCCTCACCTGCGACGAGCACCGGTCCGTCTTCGAGGGGAGTTGGGGAGTCAGGTTCGAGGCTCTTGACCGCCCTTCCGACCACTGAGGGTCGGGCCGTTGTACTTCTCCCACGTCCTGAGAAGCAGGCGGAGGTTGCACTCGACCCTTGCGTGCTGACGCCGATCGTCGCATTGGCGGTGGGCCCGACGGATCTCCCGCTCGGCCTCACGGTCGGCCGGACTGAGCTTTCGGGCCTCGGCCCGCGCCAGCGACCCGCACACATCGTTCAGGTCGGTGACGAACCGGGTGTTGCCCGGCCCGAGCGGATCGGTCTCCTCGGGGATCCCGAGCGAGCGCGCCCACTGCGCGTGGACGCGACGATAGAGCTGCCAAGTCTCCTCCGTGAGGTGCGCGTCCTTGAAGTCGGGAGGAGGCGGAGCCACGCCCACCCCAAGGCCGCCTCACCTTCAAGTCGATAGGGTCGGGGGACAGAGGGGGGGTCGACGTTACGCGTGGGCCTTCGCGACCCGGGCGTGAAAAACCGGAGTCTCCTCGTGCCGCGCGGGCCCCCAAACGCCCTTCGCCTTCGCCACCTGGTCCAGGGTTTCGGACGGGCCAGGGGGAACGACGGTCTCCCCGCACTTCTCGCACGTCCAGAAGACGTAGTGGCCCAGGAAGACGCCCTACGTCGAGAAGACCTGGACATCGAGGAAGAACCGCCCGCCACAAGGGCAGCGCCGACGGGGAACCCAGTCCCGGGAAGCCTTCGCCCGTGAGACCTTCTCGCTCGACATGATTCACCGGCGAGGGGCCGTCCTCACCTCAAGAGTACAGCGACCGATCTTCACCGCGAACTGCCAGTGGTCGTGGGCCACCACGAAGACCCCGGAACCTGCCGCACGCCAGTCCCCCTCCCGCACCAGCCGCTCCAGGTCGACGGCCGACAGGCTCCGGTCCAGCATCCGCTTCTTCAGTTGGAGCAACGGCACCACGAGGAAGGCCTTCCGGGGATCCATCGTCCGCCCTCACGAGGTCGAGGGCGGGCGGGAGACGCGCGTCGCGGTGAGGCCCCACGCCTCCAGCTCCTCGAACGTCCGTCGCACGGCGGCCTCGAGCAGCCCCCACTGGCGCGCGGTGGCGGGAACCTGCTTCGCGTGGTACGCCCTCCAGGCGACTCGCGCCACGTACTTGGAGTTCGCCTTCCCGGCGTCGGTGTAGAGGCGGCGGCCGAGGTGGTCGGGGGCGAGGGACCCCCCATCGCGGGCACCGACCGAAGGGAACGGGGTTCCTCGCGAGGACCCGGCCCCCCGAAGCAAGGCGCCCACGCCACTCGGGGCCGGGTCCGAATCTCCTCGCGCGAGGTCGCGGAAGTGGTCTCGTGCCTCCTTCCAGGCGTACCCACCCGGAGGTGCGGCCCGCAGGGCCTTCATGCGGTTCGCGGTGCGATCTTCCGAGGGGAGAGCGCGAATCCCTGGGGTCGCGCGCATCTCCCGGGTCACGAACTTCGGGTCGGTCAACGCTCACACCTCCCGACCGTTTCTCCGCGTCCGTGACAGGGCTTCTTCCCGTCCCAGTAGAAGGTGTTGGATGGGGCGTGTCCTTCCGTCGAATCAACCACGAGACACCTTTGGCACTGGCGCTGCAGCTCGGTCCCAAGGTTGCGCCACGCTGACCAGTCATGCTTCAACCGCTGGCGCTTGGGAGCCCCGGGGGGCCCGCGGTTCTTGGGCTTCATGTGGTGTACACCTCGATCGGGATGGACATGGACGACGGCGCCCTCACGACAAGAGGGCGGACGTCGGCCCACGCGAGCCCGCCCAGCCCGCACCCGAGCGCAGGGAGGGACAGCGAGGTGATGCCTCGGGCCTCGGCGTCGTTCGCGATGCGGGAGAGGCCCTCCTGGATCGCGCCCAGCGACGCGGGGTCCTTCCAGTGGGCCTTCGTCGGGAAGCGGAGCACCCAGGGACCTGTGGGGTGCCGCCAGAGGTAGGGATGGCCTGGCCCGAGGGCCCCTTCTCGGCAGGCGAGGACGTACTCCTGGAACATCGTGTGGAACCGGCGCTTGAACTCCAGGGCGAGGCCCGCACCCATGACGCCCACGCAGTTCACGGGGTTCGGAAGCGTCTGAGCGCGCGACGCAAAGATGTCGCCGCGGACGAAGGTGAGCGTCACTGGGGTGGCTCCATGACCGGGCGATCGTAGCTCACGGTGGCATGAAGGGTGCGGACGCAGAGCTCGCACACGCGCGCGAGGCGCCTGGGGGGAGAAGGAGGACCAGCGTAGACCCCCACGAACTTGGTCCCCTTCGGGATGCGCTCGGCGCAGATGCGGCATGTTCGGCGACCCCGAGGGACCCGCCTGACCGGGGAGGGGCCAGCGGACCGGGGCACGGGTCCCTCGGGAGGCCCGTCCCCGAGGGGATTGCCCCGAGGGGCAGGGCCGGAGTCGGCGGTGTGGACGTAGAACCTTCGGGTCATGGACCTCGTTCCTCACGAGGGAGGAACGAGGGACTGCGGGCGGCCGCGTCGGGCTCAGGCCACTCGGACCGGCCCGCAGAGCGGGCAATAGACCCAGTCGGGGATGAGACGCCAGCGCTGCTCCGCCACGTCGTTACGCGAGTAGAGGGGGAGGACCCCCGTCGCCGGACTTGGCGTGTGGGCGGGCGAGGGCCCGTCCAGCTGCCCCGTCGTGAGCTCCCAGATCTCGTCCCCCTCCCCGTCGACGCGGCGTCTCGCGCGCCCGTGCATCTCCAGGAGACCGAGGGCGGCCTCGCCGTCGGACCGGGCGACCCCGTGCTCCTCCGCGAGAACGAGGAGCGACTCCCGGGTCTCCCCGGGGAGGTGGGCGATGATCTCCTCGAGCGCCCCTGCGGCTTCGCGCGATCGCTCGGCATCGTGGCTTGGCTTCGTTCGGGCTGGGCTCGGCCGGTTTCCTCTGGTGGCCAGCATGGGCATCCTCGCTGGTAGAGGATGCCCATGTGGTGTGGAGTCCATCCTGTTGGGCCGCGTGTTCATGAGGCGCGTGCGCTCCCCGTGGGAGGGGGTGGGGTGTGCCCGAATCCGAGGTTGAGATGGAGAAGGAGGGGGAGTCGACCCGATGCCCATGTTGCCTCGGCGCGCGCGAGCACCACTTCCCTGATGTCCGCCCCCTCCCCGTTCCGTGCCGCGCTTGCGGGGGGAAGGGCGTCCTCGAGTGAGGACGGCTTCAGCCGATGGCCGGCCGGCTCAAGCGCGACCAGGTGGCTGAAGTGCCACCTTCGCGGGACCGGCGCGCCTGGTAGACTCCGCCGGCAGGTGGCACGCCTCGCGGCATGGGCCGTCGAAGGCGTCAGCCTCACGGAGGAGCGGGGCGACCCTTCGCTCTCACCGGGCCCGGCGGCGGACCGCCGCCGGTTCAGACATCGACCGCCTCCTTCGCGAGAACGAGGAGCGCCACCGATACCGAGCGCTCGAGGAGACACCCGTCGGCGTCAGGTGTGCTCGAGGAACTCTTCCACGCTGACCCCTGCGTCGCGGATGATGGCCCGAAGGGTCCCCTTGCGGAGATCCTCTCCAGGGTGCACCGGGACGGTCACGATCCGCCCGTCGGGATGCTTCAGGTGGAGGTGGCTTCCCCGTTGGTGGTCCTGGACGAAGCCCAAACGCTCCAAGGCGCGGATGACCTTCCGTGCCGTGAGCGGAACGAGTCGCGTCACGTCCTCAAGCCTTCACGGGCTCGAGGATGACGAAGTGGGTGGGGGGGACCGCCCTATCGCGGGTTTCGAGATAGCCCAGGATTGCTTCCTCCATGCGCTCCAAGACCTGCTTCTCGGTCTTCCCCTGCGTGATGCAACCAGGAAGTTCCCTAACGGTCCCCACGAACCACCCATCCTCATCCTTCTCCACGAGGATGTGGTACTTCGTTGCCATCGCTTCAGTCAGGCGCTCAGCTCCTCTTGACATTTCCGAGAGACCTCTCTCGGCAGGGGAGAGAGGTCTCGAGGGGGCGGGCACTCCTCAGGCTCCCAGGCCCCGCACCCACACTCCGGCCCGCGCCAGATCCCGACCCCGACCTTCAGCATCGCCCCATGGTGCACACAGTGCGGGGTCGGTTTCAGATCGGGGCTGTCGGCCTTCAGGAAGACGAGCCCGCGCGAGACAGAGTCCGCCCCGTTCTTCGGAGGGTTGGCGGACCTGGTAGGCATCTCCCGGAGGTCTCGAATCTGCATCGCGGTCTCCCTCACAAGCTGAGGGGGACCGCGCGCGGCTCCAGGGGGTAACAGGGGAGGCTCCACCGTCTCGAGAGGATCCTTGACCTCTGCGATGCGGCCTCGAGACGGGCTCACAGCCTCCCCAGTGCAGCGTGACTACGCGAGGGCGCCCTCTCCCGCTCTCAGGAGGAGGGCGCTCGCGGCCGCGCGCTCGAACCGAAGGACCTGCCTCCGGGGACAAGCCGAACGCCAACAGGTCCTTCGGGAGGACGAGCTGCCGAACCCTATCCCCGGAGAAGCAGGGCGCTCGCGGCAGCTCGTTCGAACTCCCTCGACCGCGCTGGGGACACGCGTGGAGCGATCTCGTGGGTGATCGCCGAGGTGGCGACCGAGAAGACCGCCATCCTCGGCCACAAGCCGGAAGACCGGGGCACGGGCTTCTCGGGAGGACGCGCACCTCGAAGCGGAAGCGAGGGGACGCGTCCGAAGGTTGTACGCCGCGAGGGCGTTGCACCTCAGACCCCTGCTCGGCCCCGAGGGGGGACGAGCAGCGCGGTCGCGGCCATCCGTTCGAAGGCGCGTTCGCGGTCAGGATTGACCCGTACCTGATGGGTCAGGACGAACGTCGCGGCCTGATAGGCGGACCACCGTGACAGGAGGCCGTTATGGGTCGCGGCCACCTCCGCCCGCGCGCCGATGTCGGACGCGTAGCAGAGCGGGAGCCCCGCCGCGACCAGGGAGGGTTCCACGTCGCTCGATAGGACCTCCTCCCCCATCGCGGTCTCGTAGAGGCGCGTGGCGTCTCGGAACTTGTCCAGGATGCCGTGGATGGCCCGCTCAAGCATCCCGAGAAGGTCCGTCGCGCTCGACAGGTGAATCTCACGGAACGCGACCATCGCGTCCATCCCTGCGGAGAGCTGGTTGGCACAAGCGAGCCTCACGCCCACACCCTCGCACGTCAGCGCGAGCATCGAATCCACGGAGTTCACCACGCGGATGCCAGGGTAGACCGCATCGCGACCGGGTAGCTCGTAGCGCGTCCCGACGACCAGGCGGACCTCCATCCGACGGCCCCCGCTGAAGAGGGTGATGCGCTCCCGCGGGAACGCGGGCGCCCCCTGCTCTGGGGCGGGCTTGTCGAGGGCCTCGCCGATGGCGTGGACGGCCTCCGCGACCTGGTGGTGGGGGAGGAGTCCGTAGCGATGGCTGACCACGCTCACCACAGCCCCGTTGTCCGACCTGCGGACCCCGCGGTACTGGGCGAGCCTCCCGCCGTCCGGTCCGAAGACCGGCACCAGGTCGAACCGGGGGACCTGGTCGGGGGTGGCGAAGTTCTCGGTGGCGGCGCGGCGATCGGGTGTTTCCTTGGCGAGCATTGTCGTCCTCGGGGACGACGGACGACAATGCGCGTCGCGGCTCCACGGACGGGGAAGCTCGCCAGCGCGGAGCAGGCTTACGTGTCGCTATCGAGGGCCCGGGAGTCGGCGGTGGAGGACGCGGACTCGCCTGACCGACGCGCGAGGCGTGGGGGGAGTGGAGGGGGAAGGAGAATGCGGGGGAGCATGTCGGGATGGGAGGATGGCGAGAATACGGTGAGCCTGAGAAGGATCGAGGAGGCTTGGACAAGCCGTTGAAGTTGGGGGCCGAGCACGGGCTCGAGGTGGACGTGGAAAGAGGACTCGAACCCAGCGGATAGGGGCGCTCCGCACCTCGCGAACGGGCTCGGAAGATGCGCCGGTGAGGTCAACCGACCCGCGTACCCTGATCGGGCCCGCACTGTTCCCCGGTGTGGTCGGCCGGGGTGACCACGCCACCCGCCCTTTTCCGGGGCACGCTCGCAGCGAGGGCGTGGCTTGAGAGGGACCTCGTTCGACTCGCCCGCCTCCGTCTCCTAGCGAGCACAACGACCCATGCGGTGGCCACCGCCGCAACGGCTCCTACCAGCGTCCAGACGACCCAGGCGGTGAAGTTCCCTGTCGTTGGTGTACCATGCCAGATCACCTCCACATCGTTCGAACCAGCATTGGCCACGAAGATCTCGCCTCTCCCGTCGTCCATTGCGATGGCGATTGGTTCGTTTGCGACCGAGATGGTCGCGACCACCGCATTGGTGGCGTCTGAAATCACCGAGACGACGCCCGGGGTCAGCCCGAGATCCCCGCCGGGGTCGGCCACATAAACTTCCCCCCGCCCCCGGTCGTACGCTGCATCGACGGGGTACGACTCCGCGCTCACGTTCGCGACCACGCGATGGGTCGCATCCGAGATCACGCCCATGCTGCTCGCGCAGGAATCCGCGACGAACACCTCGCCTCGTCCTGAGTCATACGTTAGACCACTGGGCCCACAGCCAACCGAGATCTTGGCGACCACCCCCAGGGTCGCGTCCGAAATGACAGTCACGTTGTGCTCGCCCATGTAGGCAGGCCGACCAACGTTGTTCGTGACGTAGACTTCCCCCACCCCGCCGTCGTATGCTATACCACTGGGGCCCGGACCGACGCTCACCGAGGCGACCACAGCGTCTGTGGCGTCCGAGATCACGCTCACGTTGGCCGAGCCCCCGTTCGCGACGAACACCTCGCCCCTCCCAGGGTCGTACGCCACGGCTTGCGGACCCGATCCGACACCCACGGACGCGACCACCTTGTTGGTCGCGTCCGAGATCACGCTCACGTTGGCCGAGCCATAGTCCGCCACGAAGATCTCGCCCTTGGCCGAGTCGTACGCTGCGCCCCACGGACGGTTTCCAACACCTACGGTGGCGACCACGCTATTCGTGCTGTCCGAGATGACGCTGACGTTGTCCGACCGGAAGTTCGCGACGAAGACCTCGCCCTTGCCCGTGTCGTAAGCCAAACCCGACGGGCCGGCACCGACGCTAATGGCGGCGAACAGGCAAGGGAGCGTGCATGAGGGTGGAGAAGGGTTCACCGCACCGACAACGAAGGACTGACGGACTCCACCGGAACGCGTAGAGGGTCCGGTACTGGTAGCGTGAGGAAGCGCGATACCGCCATGCAGGTCCTGCGCCTGCAACAAGACGAGGGCGACCACAAGGAGTGAGATCGCCGCACAGGTCACTCCGGGTCGTCCCATCGAGCTAGTGGAGAC
>JAGWLG010000019.1 GCA_028864975.1 Thermoplasmata archaeon
AGTTATGCTATCGTGTTAGGGAGTTCTCGGGCAGACTCGGTCAACACAATAGGGAATGGGGGTGAGGCGGGAGGGTGGGTGAATTTTCAACGACGCACTACACACTGGACCCCCGACCCTACTCAGGTTGACCCAAACTCCTCCAAGAACCAATCCACCCATGTCTTCGGCACCCTCTGGCCAAGAGGGGTGTTCATCACCCTCACGCCGACCAAGGAGAGGAACATGATTGGGATCGCCTTTCCGATGGGCATCCGGGTCTCCGGGTCGTGCTCCCAGGTGACCGGGAGTTCCCGGATTGAGCGGCCCTGCTTGCGGATGTGGTAGAGTACGTCCACGTCGAACGCTCGGTTCGTGAGCGCCACGGCCCGCAGGGCGGGCAAGAGGACCGAGCGGCGCATGAACTTCGCCCCGCACTGCGTGTCCTTCAACGGGAGGAAGAGGACCCCCTGGACCAGAACATTCCACAGGCGCCCGGCGACCCGGTTGAACAGGGGCTCGTGGCGGAGGACGCGCGCTCCCCGAGCCCACCGCGAGGCCACGACGCAATCGACTTCCTTCAGGTGGTCCACTATTCGGTGCATCTCGCTGGGAGGGATAGGGCCATCGGCGTCGAGGTAGCCAACGTACTCGTACCGCGCCTCACGGAACCCCGCGAGGATCGCCCCCCCCTTGCCGAGCTTGTGGTGAAACTCCAAGACGCGCACGCCCCGCGCGGCGTAGGCCCGGGCGACCTCGGCGGTCCGGTCCCGGACCCCGTCCACGACGACGAGGACCTCGAAGGGATCACTCCTGGACTCGAGCGCTGGTAGGAAGCGCTCGAGGGTCCGGCCCAGCCGGCTCTCTTCATTCCATGCGGGGATGATCACGCTCAGGCCGGACAGCGAGAGTTCCCCCTGAAAGCAGGATTCCATGCACGGACTGTCTATAAGCACCTTTCCCAGACCCGGGCCCCGCTGGCTTGCCAGGGCTTTGATCTGCGGGTCGCCGGAGGGGCCCCCGGGACGTTCTTCTACCCTTGAACCTGACAGTTCGTTGTGCCCTTCCCAGCGCTCCTCCTGTTCGCAGAGATGCTGTTCCTCCCGGCCATGCTGGTCCCTTTCGGGGACCTCATGGTATGGATCGCGGAGAGGGCCCTCGGGGTCCGCCCCACGCTCTCCCTGCTCGAACGGGTCCTGGTCTCCTTCTACGCCGCGGGTGGCATCCTCTTCACCCTCTCCTACGTCCCCATGGAACTGTTCCTGCGGGCCCGGCTCCCCTTCCTCCTGGTCGGCCTCGGAGCGGTGGGGTGGGCGGCATGGGGAGCCCGGGGGATTCTCCGGCGAGGGGACCCGGGCGCGGCTCGGGCCCCGTTGCTCGCCTCGGGTCGATGGATCTTGGGTAAGAAGGATCGCGTGCCGGTCCTCCTGGTAGGTCTCCTCTTCTTGTTCCTCTTGGGATTCGAGATTCTGTTGGTGGGGAGCCGCCTCCTCCCGAACAGCTTCGACGGCAGCGTCCAAACGGATTTTGTCTCTCTTCTGCTCTCTCAAGGGAACTCCCCCCGAACGCTCGAACCCATCGCCCCGATGGGGGTGGTCTATCCCCAGGGATCCGCGGTCTGGTTCGGCAGCGCGACCGCCCTATTCGGCTGGTCGGTGCCACAGTCGCCGGTGCTCCTTCCCCCGCTGTTCATGGCGCTCTCGGTGCCCGCGTTCTACGGCTGGGGCGCCCGCCTGTTCGGTCCCGGAACCGCCTCCGGCAGGGAGGGGGGATTGATCTTCGCGGCCGGGGGAGCTCTTCTCCTGTCCTGGCCACGTTTCCTGGTCGGCGGTTCGTACGATTTTCTTTTCGCGATTCCCCTCTTCCTGGTGATGCTCGGATGGTACATGGATCCTACCTCGCGGTCCGTCCTCGGCTGGCGGGCCGTGGCCCTGCTGGGCCTCGGAGTGGGGGTCATGGCCTCCCTCTCACCCGTCCCAGCGGAGTTCCTGGTGGCGTTCGTAGCCGTCTCCGGGCTCGCTCGACACCCCGCGTCCCTGCCCAGGGGCCTATGGGCGGCCACCCAAGCGCTCCCTCTGGCGGGGTTTGGGCTCCTGTTCTCGGCCCCCTCGCTTGGGGGAATGGCCCGATGGTGGAACTACCCGGGACATATCCTCGCGCCAGGTGGGGGGCCATCGCCTCCCACCCCGCCGGCCCCCAGCGCGACCGGGACGTTCATCGGGCTCACCGATCCCTTCCTCTTCCGCCCCCAGGACGTGTGGCTCTCGCCATTCCCCCTCGTCAAGGTGGAGATCGCCGTGCTGCTCTTCGGCGGACTCCTGCTCGTCCTGCACGCGATGACTCGCCGGGAACCCCGAGGGTTCCCTCCTCGAGCCGTGTCGGTCCAGGTCTCCCTGGGCATGGGGGTCGGCATCGCCCTCATCGGGCTGGGGACGCTCGGCGGGGTCTCCTCTCCCATAGTTGGCGCGGCGTCAGCGGTGACCTCCGTGGGGGAGATCTCGATCATTCTCTTTCTCATGTACGGTGCTCTGGCGCTCCTTCCCATGATCGCTGCGTGGAAGGCCGTGATGCGTTTGACCGCCCCAACGCGTCCTTCCCCTGTCGCGGACGGTTCCAACCCTGTAAGGGAGAGGGGCGCCGCCAGGATCGTCCCTGGACGGCGAGGGAGAAAGGGGAGGCCGCTCGGACCGGGGATGACCGGTCGGCTCTCTACTCTGACCCTGGCCCTCATCCTGGTCGTACCCATGGTGACGGCGGGCGCGGAGACGCTGGTAGGGGCCCAGGCCTTCTACGGGGACGGTATCCTCCACCCCCTGTCTAACGATTCGGACGCGGACATTTCCATGCTGCAGTGGGCCGCGGCGAGCCTCCCTGTCTGCTCGGGCGTCCTTGTGGCCCCGGGCTCCGCGGGGCAGTTCCTTCCAGGGTATGCCCCCGATCTCAGGGTCGTGTTCCCGATGAACCCTGGTCCGCAGGGCAACTTCTCCTATGAGCGGGCCGTATCGTACCTCTCGAGCGGAAACTACACGGCGGCGGTCAGGGCCGATCTCGTTGCGCTCGGGGTCACCGAAGTGATGGTGACGCCCCGGACCAACATCCTCTGGAGGGCCTTCGCTCCTGAGTCCTTCACCAACTCGTCCCTTGCGCTTCAGGACTTCACGCTGGTCTATTTCGGAGGGTCCACAGGACCGGGTCCTTCAGACATGGTGTTCGCATTTGGACCCGGAGGGGTGGCTCGGAGCTGCCCTTTGCCGCCGGCCGCTCCAGCGTAGGGCGCCCTCGTTCGGCCGGCCCGTCGTGTCGGCCGAGCGCGTACCAAGCTCAGTTCGCCTGATCGACGACGCTCGTCGCGAGGTTCGGCGTCTCGGGATGCGCTCGCTCGGAAGGGGCCACCATCCGGATCGCGGTGCGCTGGTGGAGGATCTCCGGATGGTCCACCAAGAAGCGCACCGTCCTGCGGATCCCCTGCTCGAGAGGAACCGTGGGCCTCCACCCGAGGCCCTCGATGCGCGTGGTGTCGAGGAGGACCAACGGACTGTCCCCGGGCCACCCCCTCCGACCACCGGTGAACCGGTACCGGGTCCCCTCCAGGCCAAGCTCAGCGCAGACGAGGTCGGCCACGCCACGGGCCTCCAAGGTCTCCTTGTGGCCCAGGTTGTAGGTATGGACCGTTCCTCCATCGAGGGCCCTCGCGGCCTCCCAGGCACGCAGCATCGCCTGGACCGCGTCGCCGACGTAGAGGTAGGACTTCCTCTGTCGGCCGTCGCCTAGGACCTCGAGCTCCTTCGGGTTGGTCTGCAACTTGTTCACGAAATCGAAGACCACTCCATGAGTGTACCGTTCTCCAATGAGGGAGACGAAGCGAAAGATCTGTGCGCGACCACCATCGTAGTGGGCATAGGCCTCGATCGCCGACTCGGCTGCGAGCTTGCTGGCCCCGTAGAGACTGGTCTGCGTCCCACGGTAGGTCTCCGGCGTCGGGAAGACGTCCGGCTCTCCATAGACGACTGCAGAACTCGTGAACACCAGGTCAAGGATGCGGTTGGCATGCATGGCCTCGAGCACGTTCTGGGTACCCACTGTGTTCTGCTCGAAGTCCACCCTCCGTCGGTGGATCCCCCCACGCACGTCCGCGTTCGCCGCCAGATGGAAGACCGAGTCGTGGCCGGCCATGGCGCGCTGGAGGAGCGACTCGTCTAGGATGTCCCCTCTCACCAAGCGGAGGTGCGGGTCTTGGGGTGCTCCGTTGAGACCGAGCGGTCCCTCCAAGAACTGGGTCGAACCGGTGACGAGGCTGTCATAGACAGTGACCTCGTGGCCTTTGGCGAGCAGGGCATCTACGAGGTGGCTGCCGATGAACCCCGCACCCCCCGTGACGAATGCCCTCAAGACCGGACCTCAGAGAAGCCGGGGGTAGGAGGTCTTCGAGGAGGAGCGCAAGAACCCCTGGTCCCACGAGGAGCAAGGGGCGATTACCGGGGGACTGGCGTGCGACGGCTCTGCGTGCTCAACGACCAAAGAATGCATGTCGGGCTCCCAAGAGGGAGACCTCTATTCGAGACCCGGTATATGTTTGCTTCGCCGAATTTCTCTTAACGACAAAATGAACGGATTTGTGCATCGGAATCTCTGTTCCGCCAACAGAACCCATCGTTTCCTGTCCCCCGCTCCGCGTCGTGCTGCGACGAAGCAAGGGGAGGCGCGCGGAACCTCAAGAAGAGCGGTCGGCGCCCGCTCGGCTCCTCCCCCCGAACCCCTCTGGGATCGTAGAACAGCTCACTGTGGCGCTGCGCATGGTTCGTGATCGGTCCCCTCCGTCGCTCGACCAGGGGGAAGGCGAGGAACGCCGGGTTGCGGGGAGCTACGCGGTCGTGGAGCGGACGCTCACTTAGCGCGACGCGGACCCACTCTTGGATCGTCTTCCCCTCCGCTCGGGCCTTCCGTCGGAGAAGCTCGTACTCGGCCTCGGTAAGGCGGGCTTGGGGCAGCTTCTTGAAAGCTCCATGATCCAGTCGCCTACCTGAGTCCTTTCGGTCCCGCCGAGTCCCCCCTTGCGTGTTCACGGGCTCGTGGGCCAAGGGAACGCCTCCCCGTAGCTCTCGAGGGCCCGTCGCTGTCGACGAGGGTTGGACTCGAGGTACTTCATCGTCGTGGCGAGGTTCTCGTGCCGCAGGAACTCCTGGACCGTGCGGTAGACCCCGTCGCGCGAGGCGCTGGGGCTCTCCAGGAGGCTCTCTTCCAGCATGGTCGCCCCTGAGCGGCGCAGCATGTGAGAGGAGAGGTGGAGGGGGCGCCCCCTCGCGGCCACCCTCACCTCGATGGCGTGGACCGCTGCGTCGAGAGCGGTTTCGGAGTACGGACGGAGCCCGTGAGCTCTCTTCGAGACCATGACGAGCGCCTCGGGGGGCACGGGACACTCGGGGTAGAGGAGACGTCCCTCCTCCACGACCGCCTCCCGGTGCACGAGGTACCGGGCGAAGACCGAAGCGAAGGACGGGTGCAACGGCGAATAGGCCAGCTTGGGCGACCCGCGTCCCTTCCCCCGGATCAGGAGTCGCCCCTGGGCGAGGTCCACGTCCTCCACGCGCAGCCGACGCCATTCGACCCGGCGCATTCCCTGGCCCAGTCCGAGCATCGCGAGGAAGGCGAGGAGTGGGTCCTCCTGGACCGCTTCGAGGACGGCCCTCGCCTCCTCCCGGGAGAGCCAGCGGACGTTGCGCCGGGGAAGGGGCGGAGGGATGCCGGCTTCCTCGAAGATCGCGCTCCCCGCGAACCGAGCGAAGTCGGAGATGATCCACAGGCTCCACGTGTCGTGGCCCCGGAACGCCTTGATCCTCGCCGCATCCTCGAGCGTCCAACGGGCAGGGTCCAGGGGTCGGCCCTCGGACCTGAGGAGGAGAAGGAGCTGGACGACGACCCGGTGGTAGGACTGGATCGTCCTCTCCACGCAACCCTTCCTCCTCTTGCTCGCGATCCATCTCGTGAAGACCTCCGGGATAGGCACGCCGGGGGCCACGACGCAACGGTCGGTGGGGCCGGTTCCTGGCGGCGCCGCAGGGCGGTCCTCGGCTTGAGGGAGCGACGGGTTCGACATGCCCCACCGGCGTACGCGACGACGGTATCAAGCTCGAGGGGTGACGGGGGACCTCGACGGTGCCCCCCCAGCTCGACGGAAGGGCGGGCGCGGGCCATGGGGACGCCCGAAAGTGCACGTCGGTGCCCGTCGTCACGACGGGTCAGTCCCCCGGCCTGCCATCGGTCACCGGACGCGTATCGACCCCCGTACCGCGCGCGGCGAGGCTCCCGAGCGCCTCCAGATCCAGAACGAACCCACCCCTCTGGGCGACGAGGGCGCAGGCCTCTCGCGTAGCACCCCCGCGAGCCACGATGAAAGGACGAACAGGCCGCCGGTCGGTCCGCTCCATCAGGGAGGACTTTCGCACAAGGTCCCGGACGAGCCCCTCCCCGACGGGACGAGCGCTCCACTTGACCTCGCCACACCAGATCTCCTCCGGGCCCGAGACCACGAGGTCGATCTCCTCCCCCACGCGATTCCACCATCGACCGATCCGATCGAAGCGTAGCGGATGCCCTTCGACCTCGCTCCCCTGCCGCGACTCGAGCACGTCGCGGACCACCGCTTCGAAAGCTCGTCCGACGTGGTCCTCCAGGTCGCGCTGAACTCGGGATAGGACCACCGCCTGGCCGTGCTGCTCCAGCAGGTGACGGTTCGGTCGGACGAAACGGAAGTAGAAACTGAAGAACGGGTCGGAGAGCTCGTAGCGGGTCCGCCGTTCCAGACCACAGACCGGGGATTCGGGGCGGATCAGGTCGAGGTCCTTCCCGAGGGCCTCGAGATACGGCGTGAGACCCCCTGCACGGACCCCGGTCCGATGCTCGAGCTCGGAGAGCGAGGTGGACCCCTGTCCGAGCGCGGCAAGGATGGAGCTGTACCGGTCCAGCGTTCGGAGTTCGGTCAGCAGCAGTTCGTAAGGTTCGTCACGAAAGCGCGCGTCCTTGGAAAGATAGCAATCCAAGATCGCCTCGTCGAGCCCCTTGCCCACGCTCGGCTCATGGTAGGCGGGAGTCCGTCCGAAGACCGCGAAGCGTCGGACACGGGCGTCCTCGGGTTCGTGGGGGTAGAGCAACCTGACGCCCGGGTAGCTGAAGGGCCGAAGGTGAAGGTCGTGGGTGAAACGGCCGTAGAGGGGGCCCGTGCGATATCGGGTGAGGCGCAGCATCATTCCGATGCTGCTACCGCACAGGACCAGGTGGGGCCCATGCTCCTTCCACCCGAGGTCCCACGTTCGTTGCAAGACCCCCGCCACGTGCAGATCGCGGTCGGTGAGGTTCTGGAACTCATCGATGACGATCACGCTGGGGTCGGCCCGCTCCAGCGCGTGGAAGAACTCCGGCCAGGTGGAGAAGGGACCCACGGGACCCCTCACCTGGTCGGCCAGTTGGGTCGTGAGGTCCGTGATCTGGGGGAGCGTGTCACCGGGGGCGGCGGACAGGTAGAGCCCGCGGGTGGAGCGTAGGATGCGCTGGAGGAGCTCGGTCTTGCCTACCCGACGCCGCCCATACACTCGAATGAGCTGCGGTCGGGGCGCCCGGAGCGCATGTTCCAGGAGGGCAAGGTCCTCCGTGCGGTTGTAAAATTCCATAACTTAGATTATAATGCACCATATTCTAAATAATGTTGCCTAACGGCCCGCCCTGACCGCTCAGCAGGGGTTGGGCCATGGGAACACCTGCCCGTACCGTTCCAGCGCACTCCTCTGCCTCCGTGGGTTCGATTCGAGGTACCTCATCGTCGTGGCGAGGTTCTCGTGGCGGAGGAACTCCTGCACCGCTCGATAGACCCCGTCGCGGGAGGCCTCCGGGCTCTCGAGCAGCGCTTCCTCGAGCATGGTCGCCCCCGACCGTCGGAACATGTGGGAGGAGAGATGGACGGGCCGTCCCCGGGCCGCGGTTCGCTCCTCGATCGCGTGCACCAACTGGTCCAGGGCCGTGTCCGAGTAGGCCCGCAGCCCCTGGGCCACCTTCGAGAGCATCACGAGGGCTTCCGGAGGGACCGGGCTCCCCGGATAGCGTAGGAGCGCCTCGTTGACGAGCTCCTGCCGATAGGCGAGGTACCGCTCGAAGATGGCCGGGAACGCCGGATGGAGCGGAGAGGAGACGATCTTGGGGGTCGCCCTCCCCTTCCCCCGGATGAGGAGCCGCCCGTTCGGAAGGTCCACGTCCTCCAGGCGGAGACGCCTCCACTCGACCCGGCGCATCCCGTGCCCCAGCCCGAGCATCGCAACGAAGGACAGAAGAGGGTCGTCCGAGACGGCTTCCAGGACGGCGCGCACCTCGTCGCGGGTCAGCCATCGTACGTTCTTCCGCGCGGGGGCCGGAGGGATCCCGGCTTCATCCAGGACCCTGCTGCCGGCGAACCGGGCGAAATCGGCGACAACCTGCAAGCTCCGGCTGTCCTCACGCCGGGACTGTTTGATGCGCTCGGCGTCTTCCAAGGTCCAATCGGTGGGGTCGAGCGGACGTCCTTGGGCCCGAAGGAAGAGCAGGGCGTGAACCACCACCCGTTGGTACTCACGGACCGTGGAGGGAACACAACCCTTCCGCCGCTTGCTCTCCAGCCACCGTAGGAGGGTCGGAGGGACCGGGGCGGAGGAGCACGGCGCGGAGGGCGCAAAGGGTTGCGTGGCGGCGGAAGGAGGGGTGGGGTCGGACATGCCCCCGCTTGGTACGGCCGCAGGTATGAAGGTCGACACGACGCGTCGTACTCGACGGTGCTCCTATTTCGTGAGGGAGGGACGGAGAAGGTCTTGGAGCGCCCCGGCGTTCGCCGCGACCCGTGATGACGTTCGCCGACACCGCCAAGACGGCGCCAGGGGCCCCGTGGGCCGGTCTTCTCCCCCTTCCCTCTCACGGCGGAGCCGGCCAGGGGAACACCCTGGCGTACGGATCGAAGGCCTTCCTCTGTCGCCGAGGGTTCGACTCGAGGTACCTCATCGTCGTCGCCAGGTCCTCGTGGCGGAGGAACGTCTGCACCGTCCGATAAACCCCGTCGCACGAGGCCTCAGGGCTCTCGAGGAGCGTCTCCTCGAGCAGGGTCGCGCTCGAGCTGCGGAACATGAGGGAGGAGGGCGCCAGGCACCGCCCCGGAGCGGCGACGTTCTCCTCGAGGCATGCCCCCACTGGTCCCGCGTGCGGTCCGAGCGGGTCCGTGGCCCCTGCGCCCTCCGGGACGGCATCGCGAGCGGTGCGGCGAGGATGCTCGTTCCGGACCTCAAGACCTGCCCGCTCGCTCTCTCCTCCTCTGCTCCGCCATCAGGCGTTGCAGCCCCACAAGGTCCAGCCAGAAGCCCCCCTTCCTCTCCAGAAGGGCTTGGGCCGCCCTGGAGAGCTCGCCCCGGGAGACGATGAAGGGCCTCCACGCCTGGGGGGAAGGGATAGGCAGAAGCCGCGCCTTCGCCAGCAACCGTTGGACGAGGTCCTCCCCCAGGTCCCTGTCGCTCCACTTGACCTCACCCACCCAGACCTCGCTCGGTCCGGCCGAGACCACGTCGATCTCCTCGCCCCGGCGGTCCCACCAGCGCCCGATCTGGTCGAACCGGTGCACGTGCCCGTTCACCTCTCGGGCCTGGGCGAGGATCTGGAGGACGACGTCCTCGAAGACCCTCCCCACGTAACTCTCGAGCCCTTCTTCGATCAACTCCCAGAGGCGGTCCTCCCGACCTAGCTCGACCAGGTCGAACCGTTCCGAGACGAACCGGTAGTAGAACCGGAAGAACGGGTCCAAGAGCTGGTAGCGCCCCAGCCGCTTCTTGCCGAGAACGGGTTGCTCGTGCCGCACCAGGTCCACGTCTCGCGTCAGCGAAGCGAGGTACCAGCCCAGCCCCCCTTTCGGGACCCGAAGGCTCGTTTCGAGGTCTCCCAGCCCCTGGGGGTTCTGGGCGAGCCGTTGGAGGATGCCGTGATACCGAGCGGGCTCCCGGAACTCCTGCGTCAGGATCCTCTCCGGTTCCTCCACGAGCGCGCCCTGAGGGCGGAGCAGGGTCCGGCGTACCGCCTGCTCCAGCGTTCCGCCGACCGAGAGCGACTGGTAGTACGGAACTCCGCCGAAGACGGCGTAGCGGCGGATCCGGTCCTCCTCGGAAAGCCCCTCATGGAACTCTCTGGCGTGAGCGTAGGGGAGTGGCCGGAGATGCAGATGGTGCAGCACTCTTCCGAACAGGGGGGCCCTCCCTCGAACGAGGCGCTGCATCATCCCTATGCTGCTGCCGCAAAGGATGAGGTTCGGTCCATGCTCCTTCCACCTGCGGTCCCATCGAAGCTGGATCTCGCTCTCGACCCCGACCCCGAGCTCCATCGCGTGCTGGAACTCGTCAAGGACGACCAGTCGAGGAACTCGGGTCTCGAGGTCGTCGAACAGGTCCGAGAAGGACCGGTACGGGCCCACGTTCTGTCGGAGTTGGGCCGAGAGCTGCGCCGCGAGGGTTTCGAGAGCGGTGGCCTGGTCGGTCTCGGGGACCACCAGGAGAAGGCCGGGTGTGCCCCTCAGCAGCTGGTGCAAGAGTTCGCTCTTGCCCACTCGGCGCCGACCCAGGATGCGGACGAGCTGAGGGCGGTCCTTCGAGAGGTCCTCCTGGAGGGACCGGAGCTCGGCCTCCCTCCCAATGAACATATGTAAACAACTCCAGTAGGATATTTTAGAATATCTAATATCCCCGCGGGGCCGTTCCAGGTTGCTCCTCCGGCGCTGACGGGGACGCCGGCCAAGGGAACGCCTCCCCGTAGCTCTCGAGGGCACGTCGCGGTCGACGAAGGTTCGACTCGAGGTACCTCATCGTCGTGGCCAGGTTCTCGTGGCGGAGGAACTCCTGCACCGTCTGGTAGACCCGTCGCGCGAGGCTGGGGGCTCTCGCGGAGCGTCTCCTCCAGGAACGGGGCCCCTGAGCGCCGGAACACGTGCGAGGTGAACTGCGAGGGCCGCTCCCAGGAGACGACTGCCTCCCCTTCGACTCAGGCCGAGGGAAAGGACGAGAAGTGGAAGGTCTTCGCGACGGAGATCGCGGGCCTCTCACTGGAGGTTGCGGCGGGCCCACTCAAGGACCCTCGAGGCCTGGGCGACGGTCTTCGCGGCCTGCCCGGAGGTGAGCCGACGGGACTCGTACTCCACGATGTTCTTGAGCGTAAGAACCTCGTGTACCTGGATCACCTTGACGCTCCAATCTGGGAGCTTGGCCTGGTCGAGGAGAAGGACGACCTCGTGATGGTCCTGCCCTCGCGACCGGCGTCCAAGGTGATAGACACAGAGCGCATCACAAGATGAGATCACACAGTGCACGGCGTTGAGCGCCGCCGAATCGTAGGCTCCCTCGCTGAGAGCCCGGTCCATCCATCGCCCGAACTCCTCGGCCTTCGCGAGGTGGGCCCGGAAGTTCTCGCGGGGCACGCTCGCCCAGCGAAGGGTCCCTCGGGTCACGCAGCCCTCCGGACCAGGACCCCGTCGCGCTCGATCTCGGACAGGAGCGCGGGGTTGGGGGGCCTTCGCAGCTGGGACGGGCCATAGACCAGGGAGGTGAGCGTGTTCCCGTACCTTCGGGCAACTTCCAACGACAACCCACCGAGCCGGGAAGAGACCTCGTCCACGGCAGCGTCCGAGCGGGCCTCGACGTAGAAGTCGATGTCGCTGCCCTCCCGATCTTCCCCTCTCGCCACGGAACCGAAGAGGACCGCGCGGGTCACGAGACCCCAGGGGACCCTGCCTCCGAGGAACCGACAGAGCTCTTCACGCGAAGAGCTCTCCTCCTCGAAGAGCTTGCGGAGCCGAGAGGTCCACACATGCGAGGGTGAGAGGCTCCAGACCTGGGCGCGTCCGACCACCTTGGCGCGCACGATCCCGGTTTCCTCAAGGTCCCGAAGAGAACGGCTCAGGGCTGGTCCGGTCACGCCGGAGGCTCGAGAGAGCTCGCGCCCGGTGAACTCGCGCCTCGAGGATCGAAGGAGGACGCGCAGGAGTTTCACTTTGGACGGCGGGGAGAGAAGGGTGTCCAGACCCAGATGGAACCTCATGATACACAGACATTCCACATGACATATTAATATTCACCTAACGGCTCCGGGGTCGAGGGCCACGGCAACGCCTGGCCAAACTGGTCGAGAGCGCGTCGCTGACGACGGGGATTGGACGCCAAGTACCTCATCGTTGTGGCCAGGTTCTCGTGGCGGAGGAACTCCTGCACCGTTCGATAGACCCCGTCGCGCGAGGCTTGCGGGCTGTCGAGCAGGGCCTCCTCCAGAAGGGTCGCCCCCGACCTTCGGAACATGTGGGAGGAGAGGCGGACAGGTCGCCCGCGGTCAGCGACCCTCTCCTCGATGGCGTGCACCAGTTCGTCCAGAGTGGTGTCCGAGTAGGCCCGGAGCCCTTGCGCCACGTTGGACAGGAGAACGAGCGCCTCGGGGGGCACCGTGCTCCCGGGGTACCGCAGGAGCGATTCCTGGACCAACCGTTGACGATAGGCAAGGTACCGCTCGTAGATCGCGGGGAAGGCGGGGTGGAGAGGCGACCATGCGAGCTTGGGCGTGGCACGGCCCTTTCCCCGGATGAGGAGGCGTCCTTGGGCAAGGTCCACGTCCTCCAGGCGGAGCCGCTTCCACTCGACCCGTCGCATCCCCTGTCCAAGCCCGAGGATGCCGACGAACGAGAGCAGGGGGTCGTCCCGGACCGCCTCGAGGACGGCTCGTGCCTCGTCCTGGGTCCGCCATCGGACGTTCCGGGGG
The DNA here is from genome assembly GCA_028864975.1 of Thermoplasmata archaeon. GTDB lineage: Archaea > Thermoplasmatota > Thermoplasmata > Lutacidiplasmatales > UBA184 > JAKAAX01. The sequence continues at coordinate 12,769 of JAGWLG010000019.1, forward strand.
GCAGGGGGCGGCGGGTTTCCGACCTCCAGAAAGACCCGGCTCCCCGCGAACTGGGCGAAGTTCCCGAGGATCTGCAGGCTCCAGTTGCTGTTGCCACAGAACCGCTTGATCCGCTCGGCATCTTCCAGGGTCCAACCTGCAGGATCGAGAGGACGAGCTTCGGCTCGAAGGAAGAGCAGGACCCGGACCACCACCTGTCGGCACTCACGGACCGCGGAGGGAACACAACCCTTCCGCCGCTTGCGCTCCAGCCATCGGTGGAGAACCTCAGGGGGAGGACCAGGAGGCGGGACCTTGCCCGGACCCGCGAGGGCGACCGCCGAGGACGGCTTCGGGGGTGGCGTTACGGTCGTGAGTGGGGCTGGGTCGGACACGCCCCCACAAGGTACGCCCTCAGGCTATGAAGGTCGACACGAAGCGCCGTACTCGACGGTGCTCCTCCTCCGTGAGGGAGGGGCGGAGCGGGTCTTGGACCACCGCGACGTTCGCCGCGACCCGCAATCACGTTCGCCGACACCGCCAAGTGGGCGCCCGAGGCCCCGTGGGTCGCTCTTCTCCCCCTTCCCTCTCAGGGCGGAGCCGGCCAGGGGAACACCCTGGCGTACTGATCGAAGGCCTTCCTCTGCCTCCGGGGGCTCGACTCGAGGTACTTCATCGTCGTCGCCAGGTTCTCGTGCCGAAGGAACTCCTGGACCGTCCGGTACACGCCGTCGCGGGACGCCTGGGGACTGTTGAGCAGCGTTTCCTCCAGCAGGGTCGCCCCCGAGCGGCGGAACATGTGCGTCGAAAGGTGGACCTCCCGTCCGCCCTCCCGTACCTTCCGCTCGATCGAGCGGACCAAACGGTCGATCCCCGCGTTGGTGTAAGCGTGCAGCCCGTGCGCGAGCTTGGAAGGCATCAGCAGGGCCTCCGGGGGGACGTTCGAGCCCGGGAAGCGGAGCTGGGCGTCCCGGATGACCTGGTCTCGGTAGGCGAGGAACCGGGAGAAGACCGAAGGGAACGCGGGATGGAGCGGAGCGAAGGCGAGCTTCGGCGTCGCCCGCCCCTTCCCTCGGATCAGCAGGCGCCGGTGGACCAGGTCGACGTCCTCGACCCTGAGGCGTTTCCACTCCACCCGTCGCATCCCCTGTCCAAGGCCCAGGAGGGCCACGAAGGAGAGCAACGGGTCGTCCCGGGTCGCCTCCAGGATCGCCGCGACCTCTTCCCGGGAGAGCCAGCGCACGTGGCGGCGTGGGGGGACCGGAGGGATCCCCACCTCCTCGAACACGCGGCTCCCCGCGAACCGGGTGAAGTCGGCGATGATCGAGAGGGACCAAGGATCCTGATGACGGATCTCCCGGATGCGGAGAGCATCCTCCACGGTCCACCGGGTCGGGTCCGCGACCCTTCCCTCCCCCCTCAGCGCGATCAGGACCCGGTCGACCTCCCGCTCGTACCGTCGGAGGGTCGTCGGGACGCATGCTTTCCTCTGCTTGGACTCGAGCCATCGTCGGAGCAGGGAGAGCTCCGGGGGTAGCGCTGGGACCGAGAGTGGGGGTGGATCGGACATGCCCCCGCATGGAACGCTGACGGGCCATCAAGGTCGTCGCGGCCCGAAGTACTCGACGGTGCCTCTCGGCTTCGGATACTCGGGAAGCGCTGCGGCCTCTTCCTCCCGGCCCCCGTCCGGCTCATCGGCTGGAGAGGTCCAAGACAGGTGGAACGGTCCTGGTCAGGCGGGCGCCCCCGGTGGGAACCGCCGACCGAGCTCCCGGGATATCCTCTGAGGGTCGAACAGGACGACCTCCGCCGCGCCCCGAAAGTTGAACCCGCTCTTGGAGAAGAGGACGAACCGGAGCGGCTTGCGATGGGGCAAGGCCTCCGAGGTCTCCTGGAGGCGGCCGAGGTCCCGAGGGCCCATCGGCGCCCTTGACCACTTGCACTCACCCACGTACAGCGCCTCCTCCGTCTCGACCACCAGGTCGACCTCGCGAGGCTCCACCTTCCCAGAGGGGAGGCGGACCCTCCCCCACCATCTCCCTGACGACACCACCCCGGAGGCCCGGAGGTGGTCCAGGAGGAACTCCCTGCAGAACTGCTCGAAGCGCCGGCTCACGAACTCCTCCACCAGCTCCGCGCGGGGAGGTTCGACCCGACCGTAGACATGGGCGAACCAGAAGGCGAGAAGGTTGTCGTGGATCGCGTACAACCCCTTCTTGCTTCGTGCGGGACGCTCGCCGAACGGCACGTGCCGGTCGACCAGCTTGAAGTCGTGCCGGAGCGCGATCAGGTACTTCGAGAGCGTCGTCTGGGCGACGCCCAGGCGACCCGCGAGCTCGCTCGGGGCCACCAACCCACCGCTGATCGCCTCCAAGATCGCGAAGTACTTGTGGTAGGCCGCCCCGAACTCCTGACGAAGCACGTTCTGCCCCTCCTCTCTGAGGGGCGCAGCGACATCGAAGAAGAGCTCACGGACGATGTCCTGTCGAGGGAGGCGCTCCAACAGCTCGTAGTAGTACGGTATACCGCCGAGGAGGCAGGCGTGGCGGATCCGGGCGTCGGGGTCGGCGATCCCCAGGTCGCGCTGGATCTCCCAGACGACCGACAGGGGCAAGGGCTCGACGACCAGAGCGGCCTGGGCCCTGCCGAAGAGGGGCGCCTTCTGCCTCGTGAAGATGCGGTCCATCATCCGGACGTAGGACCCGGAGAGCAGGACGATCTTGTTCGAGGACTCCCGGTGCCTCTCCCACGCCCGCTGGAACTCGTAGGGGAGCGACGCGTGGACCTCCAAGAGGTTCGGGAACTCGTCGACGAAGAGGAAGCGCGATCGGCTTTTCGTAAAGAAGTGGTCCAGCGCCTCCCGAAGGTGCTGGAACGATGGAGCGGGTACCTCGTGCAGCGCCTCCGCGAAGTCTTGGGCGACCTGGCGTTCCTCGTTGGGGACCACCAGCACGCTGACGGCGTCCCGTCCCTGGAGGAACTGACCCACGAGACGGCTCTTCCCCACGCGCCGGCGCCCGGTGAGGACCACGAGGGACGCCCCATGGTGGGAAGCGATGCGTTCAAGGGCCTCCAGCTCCTTCTCACGGTCGTAGAATCGCATATTATCCATTTATTGGATAATCCTTGTACTGGATAACTCTTGTGGAGAGCCCCAAGGGGAGGGCCGGGCGCTCACGTGGTGGTGACCCACGGGAAGGCCTTCCCGTGCTGCTCTAGGGCCTTCTTCTGCCGCCGGGGGCTGGCCTCGAGGTGCTTCAGCGTCGTGGCCAGGCTCTCGTGGCGGAGGAACTCCTGGACCGTGCGGTAGACCTCGTCGCGCAAGGAGCTGGGGCTCTCCAGGAGGGCTCTGGTCAGGCCGAGGCCCTCGGTGGGAACCGCCGACCGAGCTCCTGGGAGATCCTCTGAGAGTCGAACAGGAGGACCCCCGGCGCGCCCCGAAAGTCGAACCCGCTCTTGGAGAAGAGGACGAACCGGGGCGGCTTGCGATGGGGCAAGGCCTCCGGGATCTTCTGGAGGCGGCGGAGGGAGGATGGACTTGTGTACCTAGGACACGGGCCCGTACAGACGGGTCCACGGGCCCCCGCTCGGTGAGCGGGTCTGCGCTATCACCTTGGCGACGACAGGCGGCGTCGTAGCTCGTGGAAGTAGGCGATGACGGGGGCCTTCCGGAGCTCATAGCGGGCGGGACCGACCTTGGCGATGACGCTGAGCCGCACGAGACGCCCCACGTAGGCGTAGTTCACCCCAAGCTCCAGGATGTCCTTCGTCCGGAAGGTGGTCTTCCCCGAACGTGCCAGACGAACGAAGGCGGCCACGTCCCCGTCGGAGGCATTTTGGAGCTCGCGCTCGAACCACGCGGCCCCCACAGAGAGCGCGTTCGGGACGGCAGCGTCCACGTCGGGCGCACGCAACGCCCTTCCCTCCTGCCAAGCGGCGTAGGCGAGGCATTTCACCAGGTACGGATACCCATGCGAGAGCTCGTGGATCCGCTGGATGGACTCCGCGGTCCACGGGTCCGCGCCCCGCCTCCCCTTGAGAGGGGTCTCGAGGGCTTCCCGCGTCTCCCCCGCCGAGAAGGACTCCATGTCGAAGACCGCCCCCGAAAAGATCCGGGCCACCGGCGAATAGTCGTGGCTCGCCAGCCGATGCAGGAGCTCGGGTCCGGCGCCCACCGCCAGCAGGATGGGCACCGGGCTGTCCTCTTCCACGATGGACTTGAGCGTCCGTACGGCGTCGGGGCTCAGCCGTTCGGCATCGTCGATGGTCACCAGAAGGAGCGGCACCCCCGCGAGCGCGCTGAGGGTCTCCCGAAGGAGCGTCAGCGGATTGGTGGGGCTGCCGGCGGGCGCCTTCCCGACGCTCACCGAGGTACCCAGGACCGAGACCTGGACCCTGGTCAAACGGTCCCAGACCTTGTGCCAACGAGAACCTTCCAGCTTCTTCCTTCGCACGAAGCTACGGGCCTCTTCCGCGACCGCCTCGAGCAACCGGTCCCCCGAGAGCGACTCCTGCAACGGCACCTCGACCACGATGGAGCCCGGCAGAGCTCCCTCGGAGAGGGATCGGATCTTCTTCAGGGCCGAGGTCTTTCCGCTTCCCCTGTGGCCGTGGACCAGGATGGCCGTACCTCGCCGATACCTGCTCGCGGCATCGAGAGCCTCTCTCGTCCGCTGGATCAGGAGGGCGCGCCCAGCGAACTGGTCCGGAGGTGTCGGGTGCTGAGGATCGTAGGGGTTCACGGGTCCGGGACGGTCAAGTCGTTATATAATCTTATATGACAATTTGACGCGAACGAAGAAAGATCGCCCTGCCCCCGCAGGTCCCAGAGCGGTCGTCGGGACGCACGCCTTCCTCTGCTTGGACTCGAGCCATCGTTGGAGCAGGGAGAGCTCCGGGGGTAGCGCTGGGACCGAGAGTAGGGGTGGGGCGGACACGCCCCCGCAAGGTACGCGTGTCGGGTATCAAGGTCGTCGCGGTGAGAGGTACTCGACGGTGCTCCCTCGGCCTTGCCCGGCGGCTCCCTGCTTCCTCTCGGCGTTCTTGTGCCGCCATCCTGAACGCGAACTCCGCGGGCGGGTGCCCCGCACGGGCCCGACCCTTCCCCCTGCCGCCGGGGGATGGTCCGCGACGGTCGCCTACTTCCGACGGATCGGCCGGGTCCCCGACGACGACCGGGCCACCTTCTCCATGCTCTTGGCCAGCCGGAGCAGCGCCGCGGTCTGCTGGACGGTGGCCCTCGTCTGGGCGCGCGGGTCCTTCTCGATGAGCCCGAGCCTCTTCCCGATCATGCCGTAGGCCACGCTCATCTCGTCGAAGCGATGGATGGTGTCCCGGTGCAGGAGGAGGGTGGCCTGGTTGCCCTTCTCGACACTGGCCCCGACCTTCTCGACTTTTGCTCCTAGGGACTCGAACCCCCGCTTCGTCTCGCTGGAGAGATGCTTCGTCTCCTGCGTGAGCACGTCCAGCGCTACTCCCGCGTACTCCATCCGCTCCAGCGTCTCGAGGTGGACCTCCCCGCGCTTCACTCGGAAGTCCGCGAGCTTCTCCTCCGCCGGGAGCTCGTCTCCCTCCCGGGTCACCGCCGTCGGGACGCTGCGGCCCTCGGGCTTCGTGATGGCCTGCCGGAACTCCTCGAGCGTGTCCGCGGGCCCCTGGACTTCGATAAGGACCCGGTCCTCGTTCGTCTCGTCATTCAGAACGCGTCCCGACAGCCCACGCAGGTCGGCCTCCCGCTTCACTCGCTGCCGATAGCCCACCAACTGGACGGTGCCGGTGGCCACCAGCTTCCAGCGCACCACGGGCTCGCTCATGCTCCCTCCTTCGACCGCGGACCGAGGTTATAACCGTTCATCCCCAGCGCGGCACCGCTAGATGCCATCGGTGAGACCCGATCGCCCCGGATGAAGTTCACGGGGAGGCGAGGGACCTCGACGGTGCCCCCCCTGTCCCGGGACTGGATCGGACCCAGAGCGGCCAGGGAGGAGGACCGGTGACGAGGGCCCGAGGGAGGCCCACAACTTCAGGAGGGTGGGGCAGCCTGCGCGGCGTGTTCGGCTACCGAACTCCCGCAGCTCCCGCCAGATGCGGCAGTCCGTTGAGCCCCGCCTGCGCGAAGTTCCGGTCCAGGGTCAGGGCATCCGAGATGCCCAGGTCGCGCATCACGAGAAAGCTGGTGCAGTCCGTCAGGCTCCACCGACGGTCCTGGTGCGCGAGCATGAGATCGAGGGCGCGCTCGAAGTGGTCGTCCGAGACCTTCACCACCTCGTAGTTCCGGGAGGTGCGGAGCTGCTCCCGGAGACGATGGACCGCGTCAAGCCCCACCTTCATTCGGAGCAGGGTGTACGTCTCGTCCAGCACGTAGTCGGTGGTCAGGACCCGTCCGAACTCGCCGGCCAGGATCCTTCGGGAGAACCGGAGAAGCTCGCGATGCCATTGCTCCCGCGGGTCGGCCAGTGCGACCCACGCGCTGGTGTCGCAGAAGATCAAGTCGCCCCCCCATAGAGGAGATCGTCGTGGTGCTGCGCATGATTGGTCGCCGCGCCCCTCCGCCGCTCGACGAGAGGGAACGCGAGGAACGCGGGGTCACCGGGAGCTACACGGTCGTGGAGCAGACGCTCCCTTAGCGCGACGCGGACCCACTCCTGGATCGTCTTCCCTTCCGCTCGGGCCTTGCGTCGGAGAAGCTCGTACTCGGCCTCGGGAAGACGGGCTTGGAGCAGCTTCATACAACATACAAAATGAAGTCGCGTATATGAGCCCCTCCCGTCCCCCCTCAGCGAGATCCGGACCCGGTGGACCTCCCGCCCGTACCGTCGGAGGGTCGTCGGGACGCACGCCTTCCTCTGCTTGGACTCGAGCCATCGTTGGAGCAGGGAGAGCTCCGGGGGCAGCGCTGGGACCGAGGGTGGGGGTGGGTCGGACACGCCCACCGAGCGCACGCGTGGGGGGTATCAAGCTCGACGCGATGCGAGGTTCTCGACGGTGCATCGTGGGCGGCCTCCTCCCCCCCTCCTCGGCGGTCCTGCGGGTCACCCCGGAAGCAGGTCCGCCAGCGAGAACGCCGCGCCCCCCTCTCGTTCCAGGAAGTCGCGAATTCGGGGAGAGGGTTCGCCACGGACCACGACGAAAGGCCGGACCCGTCGACGCCCCCGCTCTTCGATGAGACCTCCTTTCCACACCAACCGACGCACATCGTCCTCCGTGACCCCGCGGGGCGACCATTTCACCTCTCCGACCAGGAGTTCCTCTTCCCCGACGGCGACCACGTCGATCTCCTCGCCCGTGCGGCTCCACCAGGACCCGATGTCGTGGAAGTCGAGCTTGAACGGTCCCAGCGTGCTCCCCCGCTTCTCGAGGAGGAGCTCCCGGACGACGGTCTCGAACACCCGGCCCACATGGCCTTCCAGGTCCTTCGCGAGGCTCGCCCAGGCCCCGTCGATGTCGCCAAGCTCCAGGCGGCGTTCCTGGGGCACGATCAACCGATAGTGGAATCCCAGCGATGGGTCCGCGAACTCGTACCGGGCGCGTCGTGCCCGCCCCGCGATCGGACCGACCCGCCGGATCATGTCCAGGTCCTCCTCAAGGACCCGAAGAGAGCGGGAGAGCGTGCCCTGACGGACGCCGAGCGCATGCTCGAGGTCCGGGAGCGAGCGAGCCCCCCTTCCGATCGCCTGGAGGACGGAGGCGTAGCGCTCGGGAGCGCTCACCCCCTCTCGAAGAAGGGTACGCGGCTCGTCCCGAAGACGAGCGCTGTCCGAAAGGTACGCCGCGGTGACCGCCTCTTGGAGGCTCGGCCGCTCCCGCGTCAGCCGGTGGTTGAAGGGACTCCGCCCGAAGACCGCGAACCGGGCGACCCGGTCCTGCTCCGGAAGGCCGGGATAGAACTGTCGCACCGCGGGGTACGTCAACCCGCGGACCCGAAGGTCCGCCGTCAATCGACCGAAGAGCGGCCCGGTGCGACCTCCCACCAGTTGCCGCATCATTCGAATGCTGCTCCCGCATAGGACGAGGTGGGTTCCAAGGCGCCCGTGCTTGGCATCCCAGCGATGCTGGAGGCGGGTACCGACGGAGTGGTCCCCAGCCCATAGGAACGGGAACTCGTCCAGGACGGTCACCTCGGGGGAGAGCCGCTCGATCTCGTCGAGGAGGTCGTCCCAGCTACGGAGGACCGGCGCGCCCCGACCGGTGAACTGGGCGATCTGGGCGGCCAGCAGTTCCCGCTGGACGGGGGGCTCGCCCTCGTCCGCCACAAGGTAGAGGCCGTCCCGTCCCCGCAACGTCTCTCGCAGGAGGGCGGTCTTTCCGACCCGACGGCGTCCATAGACCCGCACCAACTGGGGCTCCCGGGAGCCCAGCACTCGGCGGAGTTCGCCGAGCTCACGTTCCCGGTCGACGAATGGAAATTCTTTCATGACCCTAACTAAATGTTCTCGTGCATTTAAATTCGACCGAGCCCGTGGACCATCGGGCGCTGAGGGCCCCACGGCATGCGGAGGTCCGCGACACGACCCCGTCGGCCCGTCAGCACCGAGGCCTCACGAAGTCCTTGAGGGCGGGAAGGGCCACGCGAACGCCGGAGCGCATGGGTCCAACGCCTTGCGTCGGCGACGCGGGTTCGATTCGAGGTACTTCACGTCGTGGCCAGGTTCTCGTGGCGGAGGAACTCCTGGGCCGTTCAATGGACGCCCTTGCGGGAGAGCTGGAGCTCTCGAGGAGGGCGTCGCGGGCGCAGGCGGGGACCGGCCGTACGCGTCCATCGAGGGCACACCGCCGGGACACCAAGATCATCCCGGCGCGAAGCATCCCTGGGTGCTCCTGCCCGACGGGAGCAGGAAGGCTCGGCGGGACACCGCCGAACTTGGAGGTCTACGGTTCGAACTCGACACCCTGGCCAAGGATGTGGTGATCCCCCTCTACCCCGCGGACAGCGCCGCGAGGGCACGGGAGGAGCGGACGGTCAGGGAGCCCAAGGGAACGGCCGGGCGAGGGACATCCTGAGCCACGGCCCGAATCTGGGACAGAACCGTCCCCCTCAAAGTTAATGTTTACCCCCCCTCCTTCTCGACATAGGCATGCAAAGGCTGGTGGTCCGGGGAGCCCCGGTTGCCTGGTGGCCTAGAACATGACGCGAGCGCACCGCCGACAGACGACCACCCGCCACGCAGTTCGAGCGCTAGAGGTCCTGCCGCACGTGTTGAAAGTGGCGGTGGATGAACTCTCTCGCTCAGCCGAAGGGCGGGCCGGGGGTCTCAAGTTCAACAAGCTGGTCTTCGCCTTGTCCAAAAAGCTGAACGCTGCCCAGAACCAAGAGTACCACTTCTCTCTCCCCTACCGGTGGTACCTGCACGGCGCAGTCGTGGACTCGAGGGCAGTCTCGCCTTGGGTCAAGTTTCAGCGGGACGACGACGAAACGAAGATGGACGCTGAGTGGTCGGGAGCGGTCCTCCGTGCAACAGCACCGGACGGACTGGAGGAGGAGGCCCGCTCCATCTCCCGGGAGTTCATATCCAAGTACGAGGGCTCCGAAGGCATCGACCGAATGCTGCAGGATCACTACCAAGACGCCCCATTGCCCTTCCAGCGCGCGTTCCTCTCCTGGACGCAGTTGGTGGACGGCATCCTCTACGGTAGGGTCGACGACTCGCCCCGAGAGACCTGGGCAGCCTTCGAACGATTGGCGAAGGAGTTCAGGGCCGAGCCCGACGCCAGGCTTGACCCGCTCTTCCATACCCTGATTTTGTACCTCGAGCCACTGGTAAAGGAGCGGAAGCTGGGCGACCGCTGGACCTTGGAGCGGGCGCAATCCGCGCTCTGGGAGTTCTGGTCGGTCTACTGTCTCTTCCTCTCGGTCCGCGAGAACAAGGGACTTTCCCGGGAACGCATTTCCTACTACCGAGTCCGAGCCGAGGAGGAGCTCCCGGCGTATCAACGCCGCCTCGCAGCTTACACGGAAACCGGCTATCTTCGCGAGGCTCGCGCTGCGTTCCAGCAGGGTGAGGGTTTGCGCGAGGTAGCCGCCTACCTGTCACGCGAAGCTCACGCCGCCCTGGATGGGGATGCCTAGCTGTGCCCTTTGCCCTCGACACGCACGTCGTGTGCACAGCGCTCATTGACGGGGGCGACCTATTCTGGAACGAGTGGGTTGCCTTCGACGAGGCCGAGACTGCTCCCAGGTTCGTGCCCCGCGCAGCTTACGACGAGCTCCAACGAGTCGTCGAAGGGCTCGGGCAGTCAACCTCTGGGCGCCTACGTGAGATCCTGACCGACACAGCACGAGCGATCTGGAGGAGCGACCCTGCTCGCCCGGACTCGGCGATGGTGAGCCGGCTCGGGCCGACGCACAACAGGGCTGGTCGTGTCGAGAGGATGCTCTCCTTTCTGGATCAAGCTCTCGGAGAGAACTGGGACTCCGGGCGAGCGCGTTCACTGTTGCGACAGATGGAGCTGGACTATACCGTGAGGAAGAAGTCCTTCTTCGACAAGCACGAGGTGTTCGAACCGGTCGACCCGGTCCAGGTGGAGAAGATCGCAGCCTCCCTCGCCACGGTGGTGCCCTCCAGCAGCCCCAACGGTTCTTGGGCCGAGGACTGCCTCATCATCTCACAATCCGCGGCCTATGGCATCGAGCGAGGATGTGGAGTCGAACTCGTCACTCAGGATGACCGTCACATCCACGCGAACGCCGTCGAGATCCTGAAGCGTTCGGGGCTTGATTCAATCCGAGACCTCAGCGGGAAGAAGCGGACCCCATAGAGAGTACCACCCCGGACCGGACCGCGTCAAGGTCGCGAAGTTCGACCGGGTTCACCGATTTCCCTGTCTGGTGGGATGCCTACCTTTCGTCCCCAGGGCGGAGCTTAAGGTAGACCTCGCGGGAACCGTGACGTGTACCTCTCCGGAATGCACACCTAGGGAGAGGGGGGATGCGGGACCGATGGTCCCAACGGGGGGGGCCATCCCGATGCAAGGGTGCGTCAGCCTCCGCCCCCTCAAGGCCGTCGCCGAGACCTTCGGAGCCGCCCACCCGCTCCGGACCCTCCTGATGGGCGAGCCCGACGAGATCCCCGCCATGGAGTACGCGGCGAAGGTGGCGGGCTGGTTCCGTCTGATGCGGACCCACCGTCCATGACAACCGAGAACTCGTGGGGCCTTCTGGGACTCGGGCCGAGGGGGACAGATTTGCCAGCGCTTGAAAACGGAGGCTTAATCCCATCGTCTGACCTATTTCCGTTGCATAGAACGCAATTCTAAGCGCTGTTTTCTCTGTTTTCTCAGCGGATTTGGGGTGAATTTGAACGTGAAGGGGAATGGGGCCGTCCGAATTTGAATCGGAGTCTCTTGCACCCCAAGCAAGAAGGATGGTCCAAGCTACCCCACGGCCCCATCGGGGTGCGGCAGGCACCTCGGGGACGTTCTTAATGGTAATCCCTCCGAGGGTCTTCGGTCGCGAGCGATACCGCTCGGAGCAGGTACTGTTCGACCGAACGGTAGGTCGAGGACGGCCGGTAGGCGGGAGGGGCCAGCGCTCCCTTGCCTGTTCTGTCGGGCCCGCACGGCGACCGAAGTCGGGGGGGGGACTGGCCCGCTCCTTCGATCGTCATGGTCTGTGGAGGGGCAGAGGGGCGCTTCCGAGCGAGGGGGTCCCTGGGGGAGGGGCGAAGAAGAATATGTGGCCCGGGACCACGTGGATCGTGCCCTCCGCGACCTTCCGGTCCCCTTCCTCGGTCAACGAGACGACCCATCCCTCCCGAACTCCGAAGCGACGCATGAAGGACTGCAGGCCACCGGTCTCGACCCGCCCGGACTTGACCTCCACGGGGGCCACGGGAGGTCCAGCGAGCACGACGTCGACCTCGTGCTGGGCCGGGTCGCGCCAGAAGAACTGGGCCCGGAGGGCGTTCGCCGTGTAGCTCTCTAGGACCTTGGCTCGCGCCTCCGGGTCGGAACGGAAGACCAGGTCCACCGAGGGCACGGTGGGGTAGTAGCGCTTGAGCTTGCGCTCGGAACGTCTTCGGTTCTTGGAGAAGTTGTAGAGCTTCCGGATCAGGAACGTTGCTTCCAAGTACCAAAGGTAGTTCGCCAGCGTGGGTCGGGAGACGCCGATATCTCGGCTCAGGCTCGTGAGCTCGAGGACCTGCCCTGGCTCCTCCCAGACGAGATTCACCAGCGTCTGGAGCACATCCAGATCGACCGAACCCACGATCTGCTGCAGGTCCCGGTAGAGCGCCCGATCTCTCACCCATTCCTCGACGACGCTCCGGACGACAGTCTTCCCCGGTTCCTCTGGTAGGGCCAGCTCTGGGAACCCGAGGGATCGAAGGTAGGAGGGCCACCGCCGCTCCACGTCCCGCTGGTGGATCGCAAGGGGTTCGTAACGCACCCCGAGGAAGTCCAGGTATTCGCGATAAGAGAGCGGGTCGACCCGGAGCTCGACGAGCCGGCCGGCCAGAGATTCCCGCATGCCCTTTCGCAGCCAAAGCGACTCCGAGCCCGAGGCGAGGAACTGCACCTTCCCATTCTGGGTACGATACCGATCGTAGAGCGCCTTGAGCTGGTCCTCCCAGCCTTCGGCCTTCTGAACCTCATCGAAAATGATGATGAACTTCCCGTCCAAGAGGTGGGTTCCTTTGAGCTTCTCGTACTCTCGCAGCACCTCCCCGAGTTCCGCATGGCGATGACGGTCGAACGAGAAGTAGACCACACGGGACGGGTCGAGGCCAGCCTCGATCGCGTCCTTGGCCACCTTGAGGAGGAGCGTGGTCTTCCCGACCCGCCGCAGCCCGGTGAGAGCTACGGCCCAGCGCATCTTCAGGGCGGAGAGGATCTCCGGGTAGAGCTGCCGGGGTCGATAGTCGAGTTGGAACGCTCCATGCCACCAGGGGTTGAGGTCCTCGAGCGTGCTCGCAATCGATGGCATGCGCAGTTAATGCTAAATGCATTCTACGATAAATACACTTCGCGTTAACTAAAGCCAAGGGAGGGAATCGAACCCCCAAGAAACGGATCTGCAGTCCGTCGCATTAACCATTCTGCCACCTTGGCGCAGGCCCGGCGGAGGGAGGTTCCCCCTTAAAGGTGGGAGGGCCGCGCGATCTCGGCGGCCCCCCCTCGTCGTCAGACCCTCGACAACCCGCGGAGCAGGCGCTTCCCCGCGTTCTTGAGGGAGATCCGCACGCGTCCCTCGAGCCCCTGGCTGCGCCCCTCGCCTTGGGTGTGGCCATGTCGCAGGAGCTCCAGCAGGTCTTCCGCGTTCCTGACCTCGCCGGAAAAGCGCGTGAAGCACCGACCGATGCTCCCGCGTTCATGGGCGTCGCTTCCCCCGGTCGCCGCGACCTGGCGCGAGGCCGCGACGACCCCGGCCTTCGCGTTCGGCACTTCGGAGTTGCGACCGTTCATGGTCTCGATCCCGAGCACGCGCGAGGTGCGGGCGAGCTCCTTCCCCACCCCGTGAGCCCAGCGGTACGGGTGCGCGAGGACGGGAACCCCGCCCAACCGAGCCACCTCGTCCAAGGTCTCGGCCAGGGGACGGTGGGCGGCGGGGGCCTTCTCGATGCCGTAGACCAGGAGGTGGCCCTCCCGGGTCGAGACCTCGACCCCGGGGAGCAGGAGGAAACCGGGGGCGCTCTCGAACGCCTTGCGCGCGGAAGGGAGGGCCGCGACGGAGTTGTGGTCCGTGATCGCCACCCCCTGGAGGCCCTGGACGAGGGCGTCTCGGAGCACGTCCTCGACGCTGAGGGAAGAGTCCTTCGAGGCGCGCGTGTGGACGTGAAGGTCGAACCGACCCCCCTGCATGGAAGACGCGACCCTCCGGACTATCGGACCTTGCCCCCGGGCGGCAGCGGTCGGTCGGGGGTGAGACAACCTCCCGTCGCAAGGACGAGTGCCTCGGAGCTGCCGGGGGTCGTACGGTCGAGCCAGGCGATCAAGAGGGGCGGTGCCCCGGGAGGGAGCTCGGCCGCGACCAGCCCCGCGCCGACGTCGAGCTCTCGGCCGTCCTTCGTCGCGGCCACAACGAGCCGAGCGCGTGCAAAGTCGTCGTACCGGATCGTCGGGAGCGCCGAGGCGATGCCGCGAAGGGGGGTCCCCGGCGGGGTCCCGCTCGGCGCCGTCAGCACGGCCACCGTGGCCCCGGCCTCCGCGGCCAGGATCATCCCCTGGGAGGTGACCCCGCGCAGCGGCCGAGGCTCCAGGTTCGAGAGGACCGCGACGAGCTTGCCGCGAAGCTCCTCCGGCTTGTAGAACGGCTTGATGCCGGCGACGAGGATCCGAGGGTTGCCCTCCCCCAGGTCGACCTTGAGGACGTAGAGCTTGTCGGCCTTCGGGTGGTCGGCCACCTCGACGACCGAGCCGACGCGGATGTCGAGCGCCGGGGCTCCGGCCGGCGAGGTCGCTCCCGACGTCGGGCGGGAGGGCATAGCAGCGGCCGTGGGCTTGGAGGCGGCCTTGGCCGTGAGGAGCTTCGGGAAGAGCGGGGCGACCTCCCCCAGGGTCGTCCCTGGGGTCGGAGGGGAGAGCGCGCGCGACCAGGCCCCCGGGCCCAGGAGCTCCGGGGCTCCCAGCATCTGGGAGATCCTCTCGGAGGAGAAGGGCAGGAAGGGCGCCAGGAGCACGCTCGCCGTTCGCAGGAGCCAGAGCGTCTCGTAGATGGCGAGGTCCCGCTCCGTGCCCTGGAGGCTCCACGGCTTGCTCTCGTGGAAGTACTGGTTCCCCTGCCGCACGAGCTCGAGGGCCCGGTCGAGCGCCTCCTTGAGCTCCACTTTTTCGAAGTGTTCCGTGCACTCGGCGTGAGCCGTGCGGATCTTCTTCCCCAGCTCGCTCTGGTCGCTCGACCACCCCGGAGGGGGTGAAGGGACCTTCCCCCCGTATCGGTCGCGGGTGAAGGTCAGGCAGCGTTGCACCAGGTTCCCCCACTGGTCCGCGAGGATCTGGTCGTGGTCCTGCGAGAGGTCCTTGGGGTCGAACTCGGTGTCGTGGTTCTGGGGGGCATGGTAGGCGGCATAGAACCTGATGGTCTCCGGAGAGAACCGCGCCAGCAGGTCGGGCAGGAAGACCGAGGTCGAGGGGTCGGTCTCCGACTTCGAGAGCTTCTCCCCCCCGATGTTCAGGAACTCGTTGGCGGGGACATCGTAGGGGAGCTGGAGCCCACCCACCCCCAGCAGGATCGCCGGCCAGATGATCGTGTGGAAGGTGATGTTGTCCTTGCCCATGAACTGGTAGACCCGGACGGCCTCCTTCGCATCCCAGAAGAGCTTCCACTGCTCGGGGTCTCCCTGCCGCAGCGCCCACTCCTTGGTCGCCGAGAGGTACCCGATCACGGCCTCGAACCAGACGTAGAGGCGCTTCTCGTCGTACCCGTCCAGGGGGATGGGCACGCCCCAGGAGATGTCGCGGGTGATCGGTCGTGGGCGCAGCCCCTCCTTGACGTAATTCTCGGTGAACGAGCGCACCGAGGGGCGCCATCGGTCACGGACCCCGGCGTGGTAGTGCTGGAGCTGCTCCGTGAGCTTGGGGAGCAAGAGGTAGAAGTGCTCGGTCGGACGGAACTCCGCCGTCGTCCCGCAAAGCTTGCACCGCGGTCCCTGGAGCTCCTGCGGCTCGAGCACCCGGGAGCACTTCGGGCATTCGTCGCCTCGGGCCGAGGGGTTCGAGCAGTGGGGACAGGTGCCGGTCACGTACCGGTCGGGGAGGAAGCGCCGGTGCTTCGGACAGAAGGCCCCCTGGGAGGTCCTCTTCTCGACGTATCCTTCCTGGAGGAGGGTCAGGAAGACCTCCTGGGCGGTGCGCTCGTGGAGGGCCGTATGGGTGCTGGTGTAGGTGTCGAAGGAGAGACCGAGGGCACGGAAGGCCGCCACGTTGACCTGGTGGTAGCGCTCCGCGATGACCTGGGGGGAGACCCCTTCCTGCTCAGCCCGGACGGTCGTCGGGGTACCATGCATGTCGGAGCCCGAGACCATGACGACCTCGTCTCCGGTAAGCCGGTGGTAGCGCGCGAAGATGTCGGCGGGAAGCAGGTTCCCGGCGAGGTGGCCCAGGTGCTGGGGCCCGTTGGAATAGGGCCATGCGACCCCGACGAGGATCCGGGACATGGAAGCCTAACGAGAAGATGCGAGGAGAAAAAGGGCACCGGCCACGGGAGAGCCGGGAGCATCGGCCGTGGGGCTTGACGACCCTCACGTCCGAGCGTCAGGCCCCGGCGCCAACCCATCCCCAAGTGATCTCGAGCGAGTGACCGGTCCCGTACTTCTGCAGGAAGCAGGGCGGGACCGTCTGGGAGGTCCCGTACGAGGAGAGCTCGTAGTTCAGGACCTGCGCGGACCCCGTCGCCGCGACCTGCCCGTCGACCCATAGCCGCACGACCTGTCGAGCGTTCGAGGTGTAGTTGAAGATCTGAGCGCCGGTGTAGGAGACCGGTTCGGCGTTCCCGTTCACGCTCACGGTACTGTACGATTCATGCCAGAGGTCGAAGAGATCTCTCAGCGTGTAGGTGAAGTTCCACGGTGAGGCGATGGTGAAAATCCCCCCGGGGTCCGACCCCGTACCGGTCGAGTTGTCTGTGAAGACCGGCATGTTGCAGCCGTTCGTGAACCCCCAGTCGCGGGCGGCCCGTGCCGGGCTGATCTCTCCGATGCCCCCAGGGAGGGTCACCGAGACGCCTCCGATGACGATCGAGAGATGGATGTAGAGACGTTCGACCAATGCGTCCGACGCGTTGATGCACCAGGTGGGGGCGGACTCGTCCGGTACTCCTGAGCTCACCGGCGGCGGGCCGATCGAGAGGCAAGGGGGTGAGAACCCCCCCGAAGGCCCTGAGGAACACCCGGCTTTCTGGAACGGGCCGCATCCCGCCCCGCTCGCGAGGATCAGTACGAGGGCGATCACCGCGGCCACCACGACCGCCCCCGCGGCGATGACGAAGGGGGTTCTGCGACGCGGCCGCGGTGGAGGGGGCGGGAATGTGAAGGGGGGAGGAGGTGGAGGGAAGGTCGGCGGAACGCTCATCCCGGTTCGGATGGGTCAGCCACGGGGAGCATCTTGAATCCAGCGGGGGAGCACCATGGACGGCGGCCGCGGAAGGGGTTCGGGACCGCGGGAGTTCCGCGGTCCCTTCGGTTCAGGGCCGGAGCCCTAACGCTTCCCCTTCTTTCCCTTGGCCTTCTTCGCCATTTCTTTCTCGACCGACCTGCGCCGGTCCTGAGTGACCCACGGCGCTTCTCCTTCACATTCTTCTGTTCCTATGTGAACTCGGACCGTGTCGCTTGTCCCGTGGGGGACGGACACGGACCGACGCCAACCATTTTCAAGGTACGAAGGGTCGAGGTGGCCGTGAGCGTTGCCTTCGCCATCTGTCCGCGTTGCTCGAAGGTCCTCCAGGTCGAGGTGATCGACTGGCCGGGCGTGCCGGCGGAGATGGCGAGGCATCTCTCCGAGCACCTCGAAAAGGAAGAGGCGAGCTCGTCGAAGAGCGGAGCCCCCCTCAGCGGCGCAAGCGCCCTCGAGAGCGATCGGCGCCTTCCGCATAGCCTTCCGTCCCATCGGCCATCGCCCGACCGCCCCCACGGTCGCTCGCACTAGTACTGCCCCGAGACCTGCTCTAAGGGCAGGCCCTCCCTCCGAGGAACCCCGTGTCGAGAGGTCTCGGAGTAGTACCTTGCTGCACTCCGCAAGGGCGGCTGACCGGAGCTGCGCGGGCGGCGAGGTCGGACGTGGGTGAGACCGCGGAAGCGTAGGGCCGCGTGCCGCGCTTTCGCGTGGTGGTCGAAGGCCCCATGTTTGGCCGCCGCGAGTACGTATAAGAGCACGTTTCCCCCTATCGAAACCGGCATGCGCCGACCGTTCCCCGGCCCTCTCGGTCCCACCTTTGGGGCAAGGTCCACCAGGGCCGGGGGAGGGCGCCGGCGGCGTGTGGCATCGGGCCGCAACAAGTTGAGCCCCACGGTCCGGGGCGTCCTCGTGCTCGGGGTGATGGGCTTGCTGGCTGTCTCGACCGCGCCGTGGGCCCTCCGCATCGGACCCGTCATTCCAGCCGCCACGCCACGTGCCGGACCTTCGCCGGTGCCCTCGATGGCCCGCCTCACGTCGGTCGCGGGCTCCGAGGTCGGGTCGTTCCTGCTCCCCTCATCGGCCTGTACGGCGGGGTACAACGGGACCTGCCCGCATCTCACCCCCTCGATCACTTCGAGCTCCCCGGTCATCTGTCGGGGTGGCTCCGCCTCCTGCCCTGGGGGGGCCCCCGACAATAGCCGTGTGACCCTCTGGGTGAACGCCACGGGCCACGAGTCGCTGGTCCCCCCCGTGATCCAGGTCGTGTTCGTCGTCGAGACCACCCCGTACGACGGGGTGTACGATGCGTCGGCGGGGGACCCCGGGACCGGGTGGTGCGGAGCACCCTGCAACGAGTCGAACGCGGTGCCCTTCTTTGTGGCGAACTCCGGACAGATCGCAACGGCGATCGCGAGCTCCTTCGGCGCGAGCACCAGCAGTTGCACCCCGGGGAGCCAAGAGGTGGTCTGTTTCGCGATGGTCGACTACTTCTCCACCGTCGGTGCGGACCACGACGACGGGGACGGCTCGGAGTACAACCCCGACGTGACCACGTTCGTCCCCGCGGGGAGCTTCCAGTCGGCCGTCGCGGGCACGTTCCAGGCGCAGGTCCTGCAGGGCGGCTGGGTCCTACCCGACTCCGACCTCTCGGACAACATCCTCTCCAGTTCCTCGATCACCGCGCTCTACGGTGCACAGCGCGGCAGCGGTCTGGGGTGGGACTCGTCGGCCGACCACGTGCTGGTGCTCATCTCCTCCACCGCGCCGCGCGACAGCAACTACCTCGTGAACTATGCCGCGAGCTCTTCAGACTATCCCAGCGGCATGAGCAGCGGATGCGAACCGGCCTACTTCTCTGGACAGCCGAACTGCTACAGCTGGGACAACGGGACGAGCTCGGTCGCCGGCTACGCTCGGGCCAACAACATGGCCATCGACGTGATCGACCCCGCCAACGGGGTCACCAACGCGAGCTCGGGAGACTACCGGCACGTCGCGTCCGCCCAGACCGACGTCACGACGATCCTGCAGGCGGGCTGCGACCTGGCCACGGCGACCGGGGGAAGCTGGGAGGGACCGCACGGGAACTTCACCTGCGCCGCCTCCGCGACCGGGACAGGGCACGGCAACCTGACCTGCATCACGGGCGGCTCCTGCATCACGAAGGGCACCGGGACGAACCCTGCGCGCGGGTGGTCGACCAACACCCCCTTAGGCTGGGCGCTGACCCACTTCAACCTGCCCGCGGGAGGACGCTCTTCGAACCTCACGGCCTCGGGCACGTCTCACGCCCCGTTCCAGTTCCTGCCGGCCGCCGGGCTCGTGATCAACGCCACGAACCCCGGCTACCAGGTCGTCGCCTGTTCGCGTACCGCGTCGAACCCACCCCTTCCGGGTCCCTGCAATGCCCTCCCCCTCGTGACCGGCCTCGGGCCTCAGCACAACGGGGTGGGGTGGGCCTGGCCGGACAACGCGATGTACCTCAACGACAGCTGGGCGATCTCCTTCAACCTCGCGGCGAACGCTTCGTTCCCGACCTCGAAGCTCGGCCAAGCCCTCCCGCTCGACAGCTGTCAGAACCAGAGCTGGTGGCGAGGCTGCGCCCCCTACTCCACGACCAGCTATTCGCAGCTCGACTACAATGCCTCGAACGGCGCCCCGGTGTCGCCGCCCCCCTCCTTCCCTCCGGCGTGGGTGAGCGTGGTCGCCACCGTCGTACCGCTGGCGGCGACGGCCAGCTTCGTGTCGGGATCCGCCACCCCGCCGGACCCCGTCCAGTTCACAGGGACCGTCAGCGGGGGTCAACCCCCGTACACCTACCTCTGGAGCTTTGGCGACGGCTCGATCGGCTCCGCCGCCCTCGATCCGTCGCACACCTACAACGCCACCGGGACCTACCCCGCGCACTTCCTGGTCACGGACGCCGGGGGCGGACGAGCGGGCGCGTTCCTCAATGTTTCCGTGGGGACCGTTCCTCCCCTCACGGCCTCGGCCCAAGCCAACCCGACCGCGGGCGTTGCGCCTCTCGCCGTCCTGTTCTCCTCCTCGGCAGCTGGAGGTCGACCTCCCTACGCTTGGAGCTGGTCCTTCGGTGACGGCGGATCCGCCGCCACCCAGAACGCGACCCACACGTACTCGACCGTGGGCCAGTACGCCGTCGCCCTGACCGTGAGAGATGCCGCGGGGAGCGCCCTCACCCGTGGGCTGAACGTGTCGGTCGAGCCCAACGCGCTCACGGCCTCGCTCCTGGCCACGCCCTCCAGCGGCACGCTCCCGCTCACCGTGGTCTTCAACGGTACGGCCGCCGGAGGGACCCCTGGCTACACGTTCTTGTGGGGGCTCGGGGACGGTTCCACCGGCTCGTTCGCTCGCAACCCGGTGCATGAGTACAACACCACCGGGACGTTCCAGGTGGACCTCACGGTCGCCGACCGTGCGGGCGCTTGGGTCCGCGTCTGGACGAACATTTCGGTCTCGACCTCGAGGGCCCCGTTGACGCTCTCGATCTCCGGGAGCCCGGTGAACGGGACGCCGCCGCTCCCCGTGCAGTTCCAGGCGAGCCCTCATGGCGGAGCCACACCGTACCTTCTCTCCTGGCGCTTTGCCGACGGGAGCCCGAGCGCGACCGGTCTCTCGCCGGCCCACACGTTCCAGATCGTGGGGACGTTCATCGTCAGAGCGTGGGCGAACGACTCATCGGTCCCCTCGCTCTCCGCGAACGCGACGCTCTGGATCACGGTGGGGGCGGGGGGTGGCGGGAGCTCGCCTTCGGTCACCCTCTCGGCGGTGCCCGACCCTGTGGCGGTCGGAGCCCCGCTGAACCTGAGCTCAGTGGCGAGCGGCGGTACCGCTCCCTACGCGTTCGCCTGGACGAACCTCCTCCCCGGCTGCCCGAGCGGGAGCCGTGCCGCGACTCTCCTCTGCGTGCCCACGCAGGCGGGCAACTTCTACGTCACCGTCATCGTGACCGACGCGGACGGGAAGACGGTCACCGCGACGACGGGTGTCGTGGTCGAAGCGCCCGCCCCCCCCGGGCCTCCGAACGGCCACACCATCGGACGGATCCTCGGCCAGGATCCTTGGATCGTTCTGACGGTCGTGGCGTTGCTCGTCTTGGCCACGGCCCTGATAGTCCTGTTCGCGCGAGGCAGGAAGAGGAAGGCCCTCACCGCACCCCAGGAAGGCCCGCTGCCGAGCCCTACGACGGCCCAGGGGAGCCCGACCTCCCCCAGCCCCTGAGCCGGCACGACCGCGATGGCGCACCCGCGCACGACGAGGGCGAAGGTCCGACCGGCCGGCGAGCGACCGCGGAGGGAGGTTGGTCCACACGGGGGACGGACCAACAGCTCACGGCGTGCTGAGGAGCCCCTGGCTCCGCGGTGCGCGTCCACGGCTCACGACCCACTCCGTGGGTCGAGGACGCGGCCGTGCCGCGGGCAGGGACGAGATCACCGAGAGCCGTTCGGGAGGTGGTAGTACACCTTGTTCGCGCCGTCCCGCGTGCGGAGCACGAGTCCGGTGCGGTTCAGCTCCTCCAGCGAGGCGGCGAGGTTGAACGTCCGATAGCCCATCAAGAGCGGGTTCCATGGCATGATCGCTTGGGTCCCCCGGACCGTGACCAGCTGGTCCGCGATCTCGTTGAACGTGTAGGCCTTCCCCGGAGAGTCGCGGAGGAAGTTCACGATCTCGCGTTGGGCATGGGGGAGTTCGTTCGTCGCAGGGGCGCGCTCGCGGAGGTCCTTGACGTCGATGGGCATAGCTCACATTCTGGCCTTCTGGCCGTACTGGCCAGGTACCTGGCCATGCTAGAAGAACTTGCTGGCCAGGAGGATGAACGGAGCCTTGGCGACGTGCTGGCACGACGCTCTGCATGGGCACACACGGCTCCGCGGAAGAGCGCCAGGCCGAACGTACCTTCGTGCTCCTCCTGGCGGATCGAGCGGGGGGTGGGACGCGGACCCTGACGGGTCAGGCACGGGTCGCGCTCTCCTGCGCCGGACCCGCGCCAATCTCAAGACCTCCCTGGCGCTGAATACGGATGAGGGGGTGCCTTCGACGGCCGGTCCTAGCGTGATCCGCGCTCCGGGAACCGCCACCACTTCGGGTCCGGCGCTCCATGGTACCCTGGAGCCGAGGCCCTATCGGGTGCTCGTGGTGGACGACGACCTGGACCTTCGGGCCTTCCTCGGACAGGCGCTCACGTTCCAGAGCCCGTTCGACTGCTCCGCCGCGACCGAAGAGTCCCCGGCCCGCGCCTTCGAGGAGCTCTCCCGCGGCCACGTTGACATCGTGCTCTCCGACTGGCAGATGCCCGAGGAGGACGGCGTGAGCTTCCTGACGCGGGTCAAGGAGGCCCATCCTTCGGTCCTCCGACTGCTCATCACGGCGCACAGGGACCTCAAGGCGCTCTTGGGTGCGGTGACCGAAGCGGAAGTCGACGGGTACCTCGAGAAACCGATCAACGCGCAGCTCGCGCGCGACATGCTCTACGACGCGCTTCTCCGCCGTCAGCTCCGGACGAGGTCGGGTGGCGCTGAGACTTCGCCCAAGGAACGACCGTCCACGACGGAGGCGGTCCTCAAGGGCCTGCGAGCGCGAACGTCCCCCGGCGAGCCTCGGAAGACGCTCGGGCGCGTCAAGCGCCCGCTGGCGAGCCACGACTCGAGTTGAGGCCAGCCTTTCGGGGGATCTGCACCGCGGCCGCGCGACGCCCGACCCTCTTGACTAGGGCACTTCAGTACGTCGGCTGGGCCCGTCGGTAAGCGTCCTGGAGCGCCCCCGTGTCCACGTGGGTGTAGATCTGGGTGGTCGCGACGCTCGCATGGCCCAACTGCTTCTGGATGAACCTCAGGTCGAGGCCGCGCTTGAGCAAGGTCGTCGCGAGCGTGTGCCGAAGGGTGTGGGGCGTGACCTTCTTTCCGATGCCCGCGTCGCGGGCCCGCGCCCGGACCATCCGCTCCACGGACTCTCGACAGATCGGGAAGACCCGGGGATCCCCCTGCTCGCCCCGAACGGCGAGCCACTGACGGACCGCCTCGCACGTGGTCCCGTCGATGACCACCATCCGGTCCTTGTCACCCTTCCCCGACCGCACCCGGAGGAGCCCACCTTCCAGGTCCAGGTCCTCCACGCTCAGACGGCAGACCTCCCCGACCCGTAGACCGCCGTAGCCCAAGACGTGGAGGAGCGCGAAATCCCTCGGTTCTCCTTCCGACGAAGTCAGGAGGCGGTGAGCCTCCTCTTCGGTCAAGAAGCCCGGAAGGCGCGCAGGGCGACGGGGCACCTCGACCCCGTCGGCGGCCCGCGAGCCGAAGGCCCGCAAGAGGAAGGTGATCGCTCGCAGCGCTCCGTAGACCGAGGTCTTCGAACAGTGCTTGGTCAGGACCAGATGTTCCCTCCAGGCCTCGAGGTCGGAGGGGTTGGTCTCTCGCAGCGGCTTCTTCAGGAAGACCAGGAAGTGCCGCGCCCAGAACACGTACTGCTTGACCGTCCATGGGCTCTTGCCCTCGCCTTCCATCAAGCGCTGGAAGCGCTCGAGGAGCTCCACGGGGTCATCAGGGACCTCCCGGCCGAACGGTGCGGAGGACGGCGCCGAGGGGCGCACGCCCCCTCTTGCGACCTTTCCGCGGGTCGGCGGTGGGGACGTTGGGAGCGAGGGCGGGGAGAGGGAGGCTCCGCTATCCACGCTCAAGGGAACTGCGGGAGGAGGGCCATTTAAGGGCGGGTTGGACTCGCAAGGGGGGTCGGAGCCGTCAACGTGCCGGCCCCGGAAGGAGCTTCGCGATGGAGTGTACCCAGAAGGGCTGCGGTGGGCGGGCGCTCATCGACCAGCCCTACGCCGGCGCGCACCTGTGCGCGGCGCACTTCCGCGCCTCGGTGGTCGAGAGGGCGCGGCGCGAGCTCCACCATCAGGCCCCGAGGCTGAAGGGCGGGACCCTCGCGCTCGCTTTGTCGGGAGGGAAGGACTCCGCGGTGATGACGACGCTCGTCCATCGCATCCTTGGAGGCCGCCAGGGACTTCAGCTGGTGGCCCTCACCGTCGACGAAGGGATCGAGGGGTACCGGGCCGAGACGATCGCCCCCGCCCGGAAGCTCTGCCGAACCCTGGGGATCGAGCATGTGGTCCGTTCCTTCGAGCAGGTGGTGGGGACCACCACCGATGCCACCAGCGCTGCGCTACCGGAGGAGATCCCCTGCTCGTTCTGCGGGGTGTGGAGGCGGCGCGCGCTCAACCAGATGGCACGCGAGGTGGGCGCGGTCCGGCTCTCCATGGGGTTCAACTTGGACGACCTTGCCCAGACCGTGCTCATGAACCTCGCCCGTGGTGAGCCCCATCGATTGAGGCAGATGGCCCCCCACGTCGAGCCGCAGGCGGGGCTCGTCCCGCGCATCGCGCCCTTGGCGATGGTGCCCGAGCGCGAGGTCTACCTCTACGCCAGGCTCGAGGGGCTCCCGTTCGATCATGCGGTCTGTCCTCACGCCTCCCGCGCGGGACGCAATGTCTTCCGGGAGGTCCTCTGGCGCCTCGAGGAGGCGGTGCCGGGCACCCGACATGCTTTGCTCCGTACCCGCGAGAAGCTCCTGCCGCTCCTGCTGAGCGACGAAGGGGGGGCAGGTTCCCCGCATCGGTGTCGGACCTGCGGGGAGCCCTCTTCTGGGGAGGTCTGTCGTCCTTGCGCGTATCGGGAGGCGCTCTCTGGCCTCACTGCGAGCGATTTTATCTCTGCGCCAGGCTCGGGCCGGACGTGACGACCTCTGCTCCCGCCACCACCATCGCAGCTTCCCCCTCGGCCCCGTCGGGTGGCGGGTCCCTGCCGGCCTCCCGCCTCTTCGTTGCGGGGGCCGGGATCATGGGGGCGGGCATCGCGGCGCAAGCCGCGCTCGTCGGATGGGAGGTCGACCTCTACGACGTCCAGCAGTCCTTCCTCGATCGAGGTCTGGGGGCCGTCCGCAAGGACTTCGAACGCCTGGCCCGCAAGGGGAAGCTCACCGCCGAGCAGGGTGCGCTCGCGGGGAAGCGCGTGCGGGGGACGCTCTCCCTCGACGCTGCGGGCGAGGCCTCGGTGGTCATGGAGGCGGCCCCGGAACGTCTGGAGCTCAAGCGCGAGCTCTTCCAGAAGTTGGACAAGGTGTGTCGCCCCGAGGCGCTCCTAGGCACGAACACCTCCTCGCTCTCGGTCACCGCGATCGCGGCCACTGTGAAGGACCCTGGACGGATGGTGGGGATCCACTTCTTCAACCCCGTCCTGGCGATGGAGCTCGTCGAGGTCATCCCGGGCTTCCGCACCCGGGAGACGGAGGTCGCACGGGCGAAGGCCTTCGCCCGAGCGCTCGGCAAGACGGTCACCTCGAGCAAGGACGCCCCCGGGTTCGTCACGACCCGGGCCATGGCCGTGCTGGCGAACGAGGCGATCTGGATGCTCCACGACGGCGTCGCGACGCGGGAGGACATCGACACCGCCCACAAGCTCGGCTTCCACCACCCGATGGGACCGCTCGAGCTCGCGGACCTCGTCGGGCTGGACACGATGCTCTCGGTCCTGGAACGTCTCTACACCGGCTTCCGCGACCCCAAGTACCGCGCCTGCCCCCTTCTCGTGAGCATGGTCGAGGCCGGGCTCTTCGGACGTAAGAGCGGGGAAGGGTTCTACCGCTACGACGTGCCGCGGCCGGGGGGAACTTCCACCTCATGAACGGGACGGACGTCCTGGTCCTGGTCGTCCTCCTCGTCCTCTTCTCGCTCATCGCCCCGCTCGCCTACCTTTCCTGGGTCCGCAAGACCGAGCGCTACAACACCGAGGCCTGGGGGCCGCTCTTGCGGGCCTTCGGGTACGGGGCTTTCATCGGAACGTTCGTCTCCGCGATCCTCGAGGCGATCTTCCTCGCGGTCTACGCCCAGGTGCTGCAGCCGGACCTGGGGCTGCCTTCGGGGAGCACGGGGAACGTCGTCTCGCTCCTCGTCCTTGCCGTGGTCATCGCCCCCTTCATCGAGGAGGGGATGAAGGGCGCGGGGGTCTACGGCATGCGCTCGCGCATCCGCTACGTCGCGGACGGGCTCGTCTTCGGTGCCGCCGTGGGGTTCGGCTTTTCTTTCATCGAGAACCTGCTCTACGGCGTCTCCGCCTACGGGCAAGCGGGGCTCGCGGGGTTCTTGGCCACGATCATCGTCCGTTCCTTCTCCAGCAGCCTCCTCCACGGTAGCGCGACGGCCATGACCGGGCTCGGGGTGGCGGAGAGCGAGCTCCGGAAGGGGAAGGGGCATCTTCTCGCGGGGTACTACCTGCTCGCCGTCACGATGCACGGGACGTTCAACGCGCTGGCCTCGCTGCCGTTGATCCTCTCGCTCTACTACCCAAGCCTCCCCGCCTCCACGCAGAACGAGCTGAGCGTGGTCGCCCTGCTGGCGGCCATCATCTTCGCCGTGAGCGTCTTCAGCCATGTCCGGACCCGGATCACCGAGATGCAGTACCAAGGCGTGCACGGACTTCCGATACCGACTGCGGGTTACGCTTACCCTTCGATGCGGACCTCCGGGCGTCGGTGAACTTCCGCGGGGGGGTTATTCTTCGCTGGTCCGGCACAAGCGGCTAAGTCCAGGTCCCGTAGCCCCGGGGGAGATGTCCGTCCCTGTTGCCCCTGAGCTGCGCGCAAAGTACTCTCGCATCGTGCGAGAGGCGCTCCCCGGTTACAGTCCGCGACGGATCGCGCTCAACGCTCAGGGAGCTCTGAACATCGTCTTCGATGTCGATGGGCGGTTCATCTTCCGCTTCCCCCGTGCGGAGCGAGGGGCGAAGCTCCTCGCGATGGAGTGCAGGCTGCTCCCTCGTCTCGCCCGACACCTCCCCCTCGCGATCCCCGAGCCCTTCGTCGTAGGTAGCCTCCCCGGCCGCCATGAGTGGCCATTCATGGGATACGAAAGGATCCCCGGTCGTCAGCTTCAGTGGGCACGTCTCTCCGAGCCGCGCTTCCGGGCGCTCGTTCGAGGCCTGGCTCCTACGTTCCAACGACTGGCGACCTTCCCGGTCCGGGAGGCGACGCGACTCGGCGTCCCCGGCGGCGATCCCCCGACCTTCCGCCAGGAGATGACGGACCTCTACGAGAGCCTGAAGAAGCACGGCTATCCGGCGATCCCGGACGAGCTGCGGTCTCAGCTTGACGGACGCTTCAGGGCCTATCTCGACGCCCCGGACAACTTCCGATTCCGACCTACCCTCCTCCACGGGGAGGTCCACTCCTCCCATGTGCTCTGGAAGACCGAGCGCGTGAGCGGACTCATCGACTGGGGGTTCGCCTCCATCGGGGACCCGGCACGGGATTTCGCACCCTGGGTGGCCCACTTCGGTACCCGGGGGATCCCCCAACTGATGGAGGGAAGGACAGGCCCGCACGACCGGACCTTTCTCGAGAGGCTGGAGTTCTACCGCCTGTTGATCCCGATCTGGCAGATCCGCAATCGAGCGTGGGAGGGGAACCTCAAGGGGGCGAAGGAGGCCGTCGGGTGGCTCCGGAGGGCCCTGAAGCTCCCGGCGACGGAAGGCTGGAGCCGCTAACCGCGCCAGAATCGCACTCGACGACGGCGCGCGGGCCTGGCGGGCTTCTCCGGCTCCACGTCACCGAGACACGCGCCCGCGGTCCCTCCCTCCCCTCCTTCCACCCACGGCTCGATCGGGTGGATGCGGCAGAACGCCTGCCCGCACCTGCCTGCGTGCGCCTGTCTATGACAGGCGACGGGCGCGAGAGCGCTCTATGACGGGGGAGCCGCCTGGCGCGAGGAAGGGTCGGAGGACTCGCCTTCGCCACGATGGCTCCACTGGTCCGCGCTCACCTTGGCGTAGAGCTCGCCGGCTTCGTCCTTCTGCGGAGGGGGAGGGGGGTGCGCCGCGGCACCGATCGAGGCCTTGCGCAAGAGCCAGTAATGGATCCTCCAGGTCTTGCCCTTCGCGACCTGAGCGTCCTCCTCTTCGCTCGTGAGGAGGCCTTCCTCCTCCAGCTGGTAGAACATGTCGCGGTCCTCGTTCGAGAGGACGTTGTCCAGGACCATCTCCTCCGGTCCGAAGTAGTTCAGGACCTGCGTGGCCATCGCCTCCGCGCTCTCGGAGGGGAGCTTTCCATGGGCCACCAAGGTGTTGCGGATCGCCTCGGTGAGCTCTTCTACCGTAACTACGGCCACGTCACGCGGATTGGTGGGGAGGTAAAAAGGCCGAGGTCGAGGACATGCCACGGCCTTACCTTCCTGCCCCTGGCGCCTCGGAGGGGGACCGCACGGGGGCAACCTTCTTGGGGAACGGGGATGGGCCCCCCCCGTGAGCTCCGGACCTCCCGCGACCCCCGCCTCTCCCGCCCCCGGGTTCCTCTCGGAGGAGGGGGCAGCGTCGGTGGCCTCGAAGCTCCTCGCCCGATCCGAGCGCCTCTGCCCGGAGTGCCGGGGGCGAACCCTGGGCAGGCTGGGCCACGGCTACTCCAATCCAGAGCGGTTGCGCGCCGCGACATCCGAGTTGGGCGCTCCCCTTCCGACCCCTCTCGAGAACCCGGAGGATTGCGAGCTCTGCGCGGGGGCCTTCGACCGCATCCCGAGGTGGGTCGAGCGTTGCCGAGCGGCGGCCGAAGGGTGGGAGTGGGCCACCTTCCGCTGCGGCTCGCGTTGGGACCCCGAGCGCCTCGCCCGCGAGGAGGCCCTCTGGGCCGAGGTCGGGTCGTCCTGGGGGGAGAGCGTCCGCACGGCGTTCAACCGCGAGCTCGGCAAGGCCCTCTCCTCCGCCACCGGGAAGCCGGGGAACGTCGACCCACCGGACCTGGTGTTCCTGGCCGACGTCCCTGCCGGGCTCGCGTCCATCACGGTCTCTCCTATCTTCTATTATGGTAGGTACCGGAAGTTGGACCGTACCCTCCCCCAGACCCGATGGCCCTGTCGGGCGTGCCACGGGAAGGGGTGTACCCGGTGCGAGGGGACCGGGAAGATGTACCGCGAGAGCGTCGAGGAGCTCGTGGGGGGGCCCTTGTTGTCCCTCGCCCAAGGCGAGGGCCATGCCTTCCATGGGATGGGGAGGGAGGACATCGACGCGCGGATGCTTGGGCGCGGTCGGCCCTTCGTCCTGGAGATCTCCCGGCCCCGAAAGAGGAC
This sequence comes from Thermoplasmata archaeon, assembly GCA_028864975.1. Taxonomy (GTDB): domain Archaea; phylum Thermoplasmatota; class Thermoplasmata; order Lutacidiplasmatales; family UBA184; genus JAKAAX01. Next base: position 41,912 of record JAGWLG010000019.1, read on the forward strand.
CCTCCCGCTCGAGGAAGGGCTCCGACGCATCTCCGAGGGGGCCCAAGGGAGGGTGGAGGTCGAGGGGCTCGCCCCCTGCACGGGAGGGGAGGTGGAGCGGGTCAAGGCCGCCCGGCCCGACAAGACCTACCGGGTGGTGGTCCGGCCCTCCGTCCTCGAAGAGAAGCTTAATGAAGTTCGGCTCGTGCTCGAGGGCCGCCCTCTGGAGCAGAGGACCCCGACGCGCGTCGCGCACCGACGCGCCGATCTCCGACGGCTCCGGACGGTCAAGAGCGTGAGGTACGTGACGTCGGACGCGGAGAGCTCCACCCTGGAGGTCCGGGCCGAGGCGGGAACGTACATCAAGGAGTTCGTCGACGGGGACGGCGGGCGCACGCGACCCAGCCTCTCCGAGCTCTTGGGAGTCGCCTTGAAGGTCCAGGCGCTGGACGTGCTCGAGGTCCACGACGGCGCGGAGGTGGCGTAGATGGTGAAGAGCTCGAAGGGCTTCCGCTCGCGCACCCGAGGCGTCCTGACCAAGCACGTCCGCGAGCGCGGGATGCCCGCCCCCACGCGCTACCTGACGGTCTTCGAGCCCGGCTCGAAGGTCCTGGTCCGGCTCGAGCCCTCCGACCCGCACGGGATGCCGCACCCCCGCTACCAGGGGAAGGTCTGCACCGTGATCGGGCGGCGCGGACGCAGCTTCGAGGTCGAGTTCCTGGACGGGGGGAAGCGCAAGGTCTTGATCTCCAATCCGGTCCACCTTGTCCCCATGGAGTCGGCATGACCGAGACCATCCCGCTCTCCCGGGTGAAGGACCTCCTGTCGGAGGAGGCCGGGAAGCGCACGCTCTCCCGCGAGGCGCAGCTCGCGCTCGCCCATGCCGAGGCCTCCCTCAAGCTCACGCCGAAGGACACGGAGAAGATCCTGGAGGACCTGAAGGCCTTCTCGTACCTCGACCCCATCCTCGCCACCAAGATCGCGGACATCCTTCCGCAGTGGCCCGAGGAGGTCCGTCTCCTCGCCTCCAAGGACCGGACGCTGCTCGACGAGGAGCAGGTGAAGGCCATCCTGGACCTCACCGCCAAGTACCGATGACCCACCGAGGTTACCGTGGAGCGCTACGCCTGGGTCCTCGACTTCCTGCCCGCAGGTCGGTCCACCGACCGCGTGCCGCATAAGGAACCGATCGCGATCGCCGTCGGCCAGGACGAGCTCAAGCTGCTCGAGGTCGTGCTGCGGCCCGGGACGACGCTCGAGCCGCTGACCCGGCTCGACCTCACGCCCCCGGAAGGTTCGCAGGTCCCTCCGCCTCCCGTCGACCATGTCCGCCGCCGCATCGGGTTCCCGGAGCTCACGACCGCCTCCCGCTCGGAGCTTCCCCACGCGCTCGAGGGGATCGTCCGGGCGTCGCCCGAGCGCTTCCTTAAGTTCTTCAACGAGGCCCCCGCGCTCTCCCGCCGCTTCCACATGCTGGAGCTCCTCCCGGGGATCGGCAAGAAGACGATGTGGGAGGTCATCGAGGAGCGGCGGAAGAAGCCGTTCGCGAGCTTCGAGGAGATCGAGACCCGCACGAGGCTCAGGACGCCCATCCTCTCCGTGGTCGAACGCATCGAGAAGGAGCTGTCGGGTGAGGACGAGAAGTACCGGCTCTTCGTCCCGCGCTGAGCGGCCCGGAGGTCGACGGCGATCCTCCCGCGGCGTGCGCGGGGCCGTCCCGTCCACGCCCGAGGAGGTCGCCTCGGTCCTGGAGCTCCTCGGCATCGCCCCCTCGCGCGGACTGGGGCAGAGCTTTCTCATCGACCCGTCGGTGGCCGCCCGAGAAGCGGCGCTCCTCGACCTTCCCCCCGGCAGCGAGGTCGTCGAGGTGGGGGGCGGTCTGGGACAGCTCACGCACGCGCTGGTCGAGCGCGGGTTCCGCGTAACGGTCATCGAGCGAGACCCCAAGCTCGCAGCGTACCTCTCGGTCAACTTCGGCGAGCGCGTGAAGGTCGTGGAGGGCGACGCGCGCACCGCACAGCTTCCCCGGACCGACGCTTTCGTGGGCAACCTTCCCTTCTCGGCGGGGCACGAGATCCTCGGACGGCTGATCGACGCAGGGATGGAGCACGGAGCCTTCCTGCTGCAGAAGGAGGTCGCCGAGCGTCTCAGCTCCCCCCCGGGTTCTCGCAGCTACGGGCGCCCGACGATCCTTTTCCGGACCCAGGGGGAGTTCCTGATGGCCGGTACGGTCCCTTCGAGCGCCTTCCATCCCATGCCCGCGGTCCAGGGTGCGCTCGTCGTCTGGGGACGCGACCCCATCGAGCCGCCGGTGAAGGACCGCGCGCGTCTCGAGCTCCTGCTGGACGCCTCCTTCGCGCAGCGGAGGAAGGTCCTGGCGAGGACACTTCCCGCCGCTCTCGCCTACCGCTTCCGCCTCTCGGTGGACGAGGTGCCCTCGCTCCTCGAGAAGGCAGCGTGGAGGACCGGCTGGGCCCGCCGGAGGGCGGAGGAGATCACGCCACAGGAGTACGTGGCGCTCGCGAACCTTCTCCCGGCCCCGAGGACCGCGACGCCGCGGGCGAGGTAGGGCCACCCCGATTCCCGACCGCGGAACACGTTCGTGCCCCGTGGACCGCTCGCCGTATGCTACGCCGACGCAAGCTCTGATATACCGACCGGGTCTCGGGACGGTGGGAGCGGCTCATGCGAGAGGGAATCGTTTACGTAGATGGCAAATGGTCCACCCCCGAGCACGCGAAGATCTCCGTTTTCGACCACGGATTGCTCTACGGCGACGGGGTCTTCGAAGGGATCCGGTTCTACAATGGTCGGGTCTTCAAGCTGGACCGACACATCGACCGGATGTTCGAGTCGGCTCGCCTGATCGGGCTCACGCCTTCGGTCACGAAGGAGGAGTTCCGCGACATCATCCTCGAGACCTGCCGAAGGAGCGGGCTCACCGACGGATACCTTCGTCCCGTGTTCACGCGGGGCGAGGGGGACCTAGGCCTTGACCCGCGAAAGGCGAAGCGCTCGAGCACCGTGGTCATCTGCTCGACCATCTCCCTATATGGTGACAAGCACCGGACGGGGCTCACGGCCATCGTCGCGCAGGTGCGGCGCCCGCCCCGTGTCTGCCTGAACCCGAACGTCAAGTCGCTGAACTACCTCAACAACATCCTGGCGAAGAGCGAGGCGAACGCCCGGGGCGCGGACGAGGCGCTCATGCTCGACCTTGAGGGGAACGTCGCGGAGATGAGCGCGGACAACCTCTTCGTGGTGAAGGGCCGCACCGTCTACACTCCTCAGACCTCGAACTGCCTGGTCGGGATCACCCGGGAAACGATCCTCGAGCTCTGCGAGGGCCGTTACCCGGTGCGCACGGAGATGTTCAAGCTCGACTTCGCGCTCCAGGCGGAGGAGGTCTTCCTGACCGGGACCGGCGGCGAAGTCGCCCCGGTCATCAGCGTCGAGGGTCACCCCATCGGGAACGGGAAGCCCGGACCCGTCACCGTGGAGCTCCAGCAGCGCTACTTCGACCTCGTCCGGAGCACCGGCACCCCGATCCCGAGCGGCAACGGCGGCTCGGTCTCGACGAAGGCCGCGGCCTCCTCGCCCGCGTAGCGCTCCTCCCTCCGACCGTCCCTATCGGAGATCCACAGACCCTCGTGCAGTACCAAGTACTTCCTGTACACCACCCACTGCTGCCCCGGGCAACAACGCTATGGTCCGGCAGCGCCCCGGAAGAGGAACATGGCCCGAGCACCATCCCCCGTCGACCCGGTGGTCGGGGCGCTGATCGTCTACCGAACGTCATGGGAGAGCCCGACGCGGGCGAATCAGTTCTGTCAACGGATGTTCGGTCAATCCACCTCGAGCGGAGGGTACCGTTACCGACGCCGAGGCGTGATGGAAGGGATCGCGCACTGGCGTCCGGCAAGGAACGTCATCGTGGTGAAGGGCGAGGACCGGGACCGGGTCCTCCGGGCGCTAGGCGAGTGGACGCGAGAGATCCACTGCTGGTCGATCGTGCTGAAACCGGAGCAGCTCCGGAAGCTGAGCAAGCTCACGGAAGAGCGTTAGGCCGACCTATCGGGAACGTCGATCTCCGTCAGAGAGCGGCCGGGAGAGAGGCGGTGGCTCGAGGTGAAACGGAAATACGTCCCACAGCCGGCGGGGAAGTTGCATTTATATACAAGTGCTCCCTCACTCCGGTTGGATATCGAGGGAACTCCCTCGAGATGTGACCCATGTTGGCAGGAACCCCCATCTTGGTGCTGAAGGAAGGAGCCGAACGAGAGAAGGGCAAGGGCGCGGTGTCGAACAACATCGCGGCCGCTCGAGCGCTGGCGGATGCGGTCCGTTCGACGCTCGGTCCCCGCGGGATGGACAAGATGCTTGTCGATTCCATGGGCGACATCACGATCACGAACGACGGCGTGACCATCCTCAAGGAGGTCGACGTCGAGCACCCCACCGCGAAGATGCTGGTGGAGGTCGCCAAGACGCAGGACCAGCAGTGCGGCGACGGCACGACCACGGCGGTCGTGCTCTCCGGAGAGCTCCTGCGCCGCGCGGAGACCCTCATCGAACAGAACGTCCACCCCACGGTCATCACCCGTGGGTTCTCCATCGCCCGGGAAGAGGCCGAGCGCCTTCTCAAGGCCGAGGTCGGCCACAAGGTGAACCCCCAGGAGGAGCAGACCCTGATCGACGTGGCCGCGACGGCCATGGGAAGCAAGGGCGTCTACGGCTCGCGCGATGAGCTCGCGAAGCTCACGGTGAAGGCCGTGAAGGCGATCACGGAGCAGCGCGACGGGAAGCCCCTCGCGGACGTGAGCCTGATCCAGATCGAGAAGAAGCACGGCGGGACCATCGCCGACACCGAGCTGGTCCAGGGCATCCTCCTGGACAAGGAGCGCGGGCATCCCCGGATGAACAAGCTGACGAAGGGAGCGAAGATCGCCCTCCTCAACAGCGCCCTCGAGATCAAGAAGACCGAGTTCGAGAGCAAGATCAGCATCAAGGCCCCCGGCCAGATCCAGAACTTCCTCGACCAGGAGGACAAGACCTTCCGCGAGATGGTCGACGCGATCAAGGCCTCCGGGGCCAACGTCGTCATCTGCCAGAAGGGCATCGACGATGTCGTCCTCCACTACCTCGCAAAGGCGGGGATCTTCGCCGTGAAGCAGGTGAAGGAGTCCGACATGCAGAAGCTCTCCCGCGCGACCGGCGGAAAGGTCATCACCGGCTGGAAGGAGCTGAGCGCGAAGGACCTCGGGAACGCGGGGCAGGTCGAGGAGCGGCAGGTGGGGGATTCCCACATGACGTTCGTCACCGACTGCCAGGGCGCGCGCAGCGTCTCGATCCTCATCCGGGGCGGGACGGAGCACGTGACCCAGGAGGTCGAGCGCTCGCTCCACGACTCGCTCAAGGTCGTCTCCTCCACCATCGAGGACGGGGTCGTCTGTCCCGGTGGCGGCGCGACGGAGATGGAGCTCGCGGTCCGACTGCGCAAGTTCGCCCCCACCGTGGGCGGACGTGAGCAGCTCGCCGTGGAGGCCTTCGCTCAGGCGCTCGAGGTCGTCCCGTGGTCCCTCGCCGAGAACGGCGGGTATGACGCGATCAACACGATCATCGACCTGCGGAAGGCCCACGAGGGCTCCGGCAAGAACCAGGGGATCAACTTCAAGGAGAACGGCCACCCCTCGGACATGATCACGCAGAAGGTCGTTGAACCCCTGCGCGTGAAGGCCCAGGCCATCAACTCCGCGACCGAAGTGGCGAACATGGTCCTACGCATCGACGACATTATCGCGTCGAAGAAGTCCTCCCCGTCGCCGCCCGGCGCGGGCGGCCACGGCCACTGAGCGGCGACCCGACCCTCCCCCCCGGGTCCCTCGCGGGGCCCGGGCGGGGAACCCCTTCCATCAACCTTTTGTCCACCTCTCTCTGAGGCCCCTCCCCATGCGAACCAAGAAGGCCGAGCGGGTCACCCGCTTCGACGTGATCGGTCTCGAGCCGAAGCCTGCCCTCTACATCTCCTACGACGGGTTGGGGAAGCTCTCGGAGCGCTCGCTTCTGCGGGATGTCTTGGAGGAGCTCCAGCGAAAGGGGGCCCCGGCGTACACCGAGTTCCTGAAGTCCCTGCGTTCCCACCGTTCCGCCTACGTCCACGTCTACTTCTCCGATTACGTGAGCTATGGGATCGGAGGGGGCGATGCGACGGCCGAGTTCTTCTTCGGCACCTACCTCCTGCTCCACGACGCGGCCACGGGTGGGGAATCCGGCTCGCGCGAAGCGCTCACGCTCGTCCACCCCGCGGTCCGTCCCGAGCGCGTCGAGCTCGCCGAAGCGTAGGGCCGGTTTTACCTCGAGAAAACGCGTCGTGGGACGCGTCCGCGGTCTCGAACGGCATCACGTTTATATCATGCCGTGTGGTGGCGTGCCATACCTGGCGCTGACGGCGGTACCCTCGGAGGGAAGCGTCCTCTGGGAGCACTACCCGGGCGGCGCACGGGAGCGCACATCCCCGTGAAGGAGCTTCGGAGCCGAAGGTCAGAAAGTGCCGCCGTCGTGGGCGGCCTGACCCGTGGTGCCCGGGAGCTCGTGGAGCTTTCGAAGAAGGCTTTGCGTACGCTCGGCGTGCTCCTCCTGTTCGCGGCGGTGCTCTTCCTTGCGGTCCCCTCGGTCTCGGGCTCGCTCACCCATCCGAGCGCGGCCCTCCCCCATGAGGCCCCTGCCACCCTGGCGAAGGTGCTCTCCGAGAGGACCCCGACGCCCAAGGGCGTCCCAGCGGGCATGGTCAAGATGACCGCGGCCAACCACCCCTGCTGGCCGATCAACAAGAACCAGACCGCCTGTATCCAGGTCGATGTGGCGAACTTCTCCCAGCCTGACGTGATCCCGGACCCCCGCTCGGGCGCGCTGAACACGAGCTGGAGGCTCTACCCTGCCGCGGACCAGGACATCCACTTCCAGGTCCTCTCGACCTACGACCTCGCGAACTGCAACATCTACAACCCCCCCGCCTGGATGGGCGGCTGCACGCCGGGGGCCAACGGGGGACCGGCGACAGGGCCGCAGGCGATGTACTCCGGGTGGGACGCCTACCTTTACCTGACCGTGGTCGACGTGATGTGGCAGGACGTCTGTTGGTTCTGCGACAACGACGGCACCCAGTGGCACGCGAACGCCGGTCAGACCTGGTCGCCCCAGGCGATGCACCCCTACAGCGGCGACGCGACGCACCGCTGGGTCGCGGACCTGAACATCTCCGCCTTCGGAGGTAATGGGGCCGAGAACTTCCCGAACGGCACGTGGGTGATGTGGAACGTCTCGACGAACTACTGGAACGGGACCTCCTCGGGGGGACCGCTCAACATCATCCGGCAGTGCGCTCCGTCGTGCAGCGGTGGGGTCACGGCCGCACCGCAGATGTTCTACTACTTCACCCGGAACTTCTGGTACTACGACAGCGCCCCGCTCGGCGTGACGCCTCCGTACGGTCCCAACTACGCCAACATGGTCACGGGGGGCGGGCCGAACGCCTTCGCGGCCAATGTCAACTTATCCTACTTCCCGGTCGTACCGGCCATCGGCGACCAGGTCTTCGTGGACCTGAAGACCCAGTCGGTCGAGAACTTCTCCGGCGGGGCGATCAACATCCGCGCGACGTTGATCGTGCTGAACGCTTGGTACCCCAACGGGACGTTCTGGAGGACGTGGGCGAGCGGCTTCACCCCTCTCGCCTATCCGTACAACAATACCTGGCACGCGAGGGTGACGTTACCCCTAGACTTCTTCGCCCATAGCGGGACGAGGGTCCAGTGGTTCATTCAGGCGTACGACTCGTACGGCCACATGGTGCAATCGCGGAACTTTACCCAGATCGTCTCGAAGATCGGGGAGTGTCCCAACGGCAATTTCACGGCTTGTCTCAACGTCACGACCGTCCCGCCGGCGATCGAGACCGAGGGATGGAAGGGCTGGCTCAATACGACACCCCCGAGCATCCCCGGGGTCGGGATCAACCAGGACGTGAACGTCACGATCACGACCTTCAACCGTTCCGTCGACATCCAGGCGGCCTACATCATCATCCATGTCACCTACGCGACCACCGGGGGGTCGGGAGCCGCGTTATACACGATGCATCGGATCACGTTCAATCAGTACTACTTCGACATCCCCGGGCTGCCCGAAGGGAGCAACGTCACGTTCGTGATCAAGGCCTACGACTTCAACCTGACCAACGTGCTCTCGCACCCGTACAAGTTCTTCGTCCCGTTCGAGGTCTTCCCCCCGGCCGCGTACTGCTTCTTCTACATCTTCGTTTACAACGCGGCGACGGACCAGCCGGTGAACGGGGCGAACGTCACGATCATCGGTCTCGCGGGGACGATCCATATCGCGACGGTCACTTCGCTCAATGGGGCGGCCTACCCCAACGTGACCGGGCAGCCTTGGACGCCGCGCTTCCTGCCCGCGAACAACTCCTTCACGATCCGGGTCCAGATCCGCGGGTTCGTGGGGGTGGGTCTGGCGCCGCCGGATACCATCCGAACCAACTTGTTCTGCACCCACGTGATGAACAAGACCCAGGTCCTGGCCCAGACCTCGAACTACCAGGCCGTGCTCAAGAACAGCGTGCTCAACATCACGATCAACTCGCCCCCTCCGCCCCCGATCTTCTCCGCGGCGGTGTTCCCGGGCATCGGGGTGGGCGTCGCGGGAGGGATGATCGCGACCGGGGTCATCCTGATCCCGGTGTACCTCTACTGGCGGAAGCTCCGTGAGGTCGCGGAGGCCGAGGAGAAGCGGATCACGCTATGAGCGAGAACATCCGACGGCTCCTGGGTCTGTCGCTCTTCCTCCTGATGGCGTTGCTGATCCTCGTTCCGACGGGGGCGGGCCTTGCGGTCTTCCAGGCGCCCACCTCCGACGCGTCCCCCACCGCGGGCGCTGCCGCTCAGCCGACGATGGTGACCCTGCCCTCTCATCACCTTCGGTCGGACCCTTCGTCACCCACGACCTCCTCTACGACGGGCCCGGCTCCCCGCTCGACCCCCACCGGTCCCTGCGCCCCGAGCAGTCCCTCCGCCATCGCCTGGGCCAACAACGTCACGACCACGATCAGCTTGTTCGGCGCTTCCCAGGTCGTCCCCTACGTGAACTCCGTGAGCGGTTACGCCCGCTCGGTCCAGGTCACCATCCAGACCCCGGCGAACGTGCCCATTGAGCAGGCCGAGATCACGGTCTGGGCGGTGGGCTGGAACAACCAGTCGCTCAATTCGACCCTCCCCAACGCCCCGGGCGTCTTCTCCATGACGGTGGACCAGAATGTTCCCACGAAGAACATCGCCACCGGTCAGCTGAACGATTTCAAGTTCTTCCCGCCGGGCTCGACCGTCTACTTCAACATGAGCCTGGTCCAGAACGTGACGGACCCGAGCAACTGGACCTCCCCCTGCTGGGCGGGCGCCTTCAACGCCCCCTGGAACCCGGCCCCCGCCGCGCCGGCGCCGCAACCCACCTGGGCCTACCGCATCGGGAACGGCTGGCCGAGCCCGGTCTTCGAGAACGACATCCAGATCACCGCGACGCCCAACGTCATGAACGGCGTCCAACCGGACCCCTTCCAGTCCGTCTATTTCTACCTCAACTCCAGCAAGATCAACATGAACATCGGGGGTCCGCTCGGGGGAGCCCGGCTCTACTACTTCCTCCACAATCGCACATGCGACAACAAGAACGCCCAAGGCTGCCCGGGTGGGGCCTCGTTCTGCAGCGCGAACGCGACCTTCGAGGTCTCCTGCTACGGCGGGGTCCCCACGGGGGTGGGGCCGTTCTATGAGGCGGGGGACGTCATCGACTTCTATTTCGAGGCCTTCATCTCGAACGACGTCGGGGTCTACAACAAGATCTTCTCAAGGTCGTACTCCTACACCGTAAGCGCCGGAGGCACTTGGTGTCAACCCGATAGCGGGTACAACTTCTATGGGTGGTCCGGGAGCGCGCTCCCACCCTACAACGTTCCCGACCCGACGAACCATCCCACGTGGGTGAACAACGGGAACTACTCCGGCCGCGCGGACCCGGTCACGCTGAACCTCTCCGGCCCGGTGACCGAGATCGCGGTGTACAACGCGGTGGGCTCGGCTCCCGCCTTTGCCTCCGCTTCGCTCGTGGACCCGAGCCAGGTCGTTGCGCCTCACCCCGGTATCCTCCTGCCTGCCCCCCCCGCCGCTCCGGTCGTGCCCAACATCGCTGGGAACACCCTGGTCACGTTCACCGAGACCGGCCTTCCCGCGGGGACGGTCTGGTCCGTCCTCTTCGGGACGCAGAACGTCTCCTCACCGACGGCCTCGATCTCGTTCAGCGTGGCGGCGGGCCAGAACTACTCCTACACCGTCACGACCCCGATCTCCGCGGGGAAGGTCTTCGTCCGGTACGTGGCCTCCCCCTTCGCCGGGTGGTTCTACGTCGGAGGCTCTCCGGTCTCCCAGGGCATCAACTTCACCGCGCAGGTCTACCTGGACATCATCCAGAGCCCGTGGAACGCGGGGAACGTCTCGACGAACCCCACGGCCTACGGCCGCAACTCGGGGTGGTACGACAACAACTCGGAAGTGACGCTCACCGCGATCGGGTACTTCGGCTTCCCCTACTTCCTGATCCTGAGCGCGGGGCACTCCGTGCCCTTCCCGATGACCTACGTCATCTCTTCGAGCACGAACGACTCCGTCATCCCCGCCTTCGGAGGCATCCTGAACCTGACGATCTCCAGCCGAAACACGACGACGGCGATCGCCTACGCCTACGTCTTCTTCAACGAGACCTACAACGGCCAGGCGCTCTCCGGCGTCGTGCTGATGAACGAAGAGAACTCGACGGTCTTCTACACCGGGGACGGAACCCAGATCAACGACCCCTCCGACATCGGGCCCTTCCCTCCCGGGGTGAACATCACGCTCTTCGTGCTCGCCTACGACGAGCTGGGGTGTCCGCTGCGGTCGGACACCTACCACTTCCACACCGAGACCGGCACGCCACCCACCGTCGACTCCCGGACGTTCTTCTACGTCGTGGTGTACGACGAGGCGAAGAACCAGTACATCCCCAACGTGCCGGTGAACATGTCCAACGCGACCTGGTGGGACATCTGCTTCACCAACACGTTCGGGTTCTGCTACCCGAACGCCACCTACTCGTCGACGCCGCTCTACCTCTCCTACGGGTGGTACAACGTCACCGTGCAGTACGACGGGCAGGTCCAGAGCGTCTCGTACTACCTCAATCCGACCTCGAACAAGACGCTGACGTTCATCTTCAATTCGGCGGAACACCATCCGCCAATCTACTCGGAGCCGACGCAGGGGTTCTCGCCGTACCCGCCGTACGCCCCGTTACCGCTGCTCTTAGGGCTCATCCTAGCGGGAGCGCTCGGCATTCCGATCGTGCTCATGTGGCTCGAGCAGCGGCGCAAGGCGGCCGCCGAGGAGAAGCGCATCACCCTGTAGCGGAGCGCATCAGGATTCACCCCAAAGGAAGGAGACGAACATGGCCTACGGAGGACAAGGAACGCCGCCGAACCAGTACCGACCGCGACCCCAGGGACAGGTGGGGAACCCCTACGACGTGATGGGGGGCTTCTTCCCGGTCTCCGCGCCCGGGGCCCGCCCACCTCCGCCCCAGGGTTCTCCATACGCCCCCGTCCCGGCCCGTCCTGGCTATCCTCCCCAGTACCGGCCGGTGCCCGTGCGGCCCCCGGTCCAGCCGTACCCCGCGGGAGGGCGACCCCCGCCGGGGGCGCTGGCGGTCCCGCCGAGGGGAGGGCCCCCTCAGGCCGGGCGGCCTCCCGCGCCGAAGAAGAAGAAGGGCTACTCGAAGGAGGAGATGGTCTTCATCGCGCTCGGGATCGGACTCATCCTGGTCGGGGGGTTCCTGATCCCGACGTTCAACCTTCTGATGAACGTCCAGTCGGCCGGACAGTTCATCGCCAACACGAACGCGGGCTACCTGCCGAACTCGGGCACGCAGGCCATCCAGCTGACCGCGGGGACGGTCCAACCTGGTCAGACGATCATGATCATGGACCAGATTGCCACGATCAAGTACCTTCCCGTCCAGCAGATCACGACCATCAATTACACCAGCATCTCTCCGCAGGACAACCAGCACCTGGACATCGCGCAGAAGCTCTTTGGGGTCTTCAGCGGGAACCTCCAGAACCAGTACAACTTCCAGGTCGGGCAGTATGTCCTGCTCACCTTCAAGGTCGTCTCGGCGACGGTCCCCGGGAACCCCAACGGCTCGTCCTACCTGACCCTGGACGCGGCGTGGCAGGCCAGCTGGAACGCCTTCGACAACAGCTTCACGGGGCTCAAGGCCTTCTCGCTCGACCCTGCGGTCATCCAGCCGTACCCCGCCCCGCTGTACGATGGCCTCTTCGTGGCCATGATCGTCGCGGGGGCCGGGCTGCTCCTGGTCGCGATGATGTGGCCGAAGCGGCTCAAGCTCTTCTTCAAGATCTCGACCAAGGACCCGCAGCACCTCGTTCCCGTGGTGATGTTCTTCCTTTCGATCCTCTGCATGGTCTTCCTGCCGTTCTACCCGTGGTGGATGGTCCTGATCTTCTCCGTCCTGCTCGCTTTCACGGCCCACAAGATGCCGCAGCTGGCGGTCATCCTGTTAGGGATGCTCATGCTGGCCGAAGTGGGCTACCAGGCCCCCGAGCTGGCGCTCATCTTCGTCTTCGGGCTTCTGCCGCTCTTGGGCGCGACCCTGGTGGACTGGCGGATCGGCCTGGGGGGCATGTTCGTCATCGCGCTCGCGCCCTACGGGCTCTCGTTCATCGTGCCGATCATGATGGCGATGATCTTCTCGCTCATGCTCGGCGTGGCCGTCGCGGCCGCTGGGGGGCTCGTCCTCTCCATCTTCGTGACCCTCGGGAACTTCCCGGTGCTGGGCTGGATGGTCGGGAACGCCCACTCGGGGCTTCCCACGTACGTGAACGGGCATCCCCAGGACCTGGCCCCCGTTCGGTGGAACTGGTCCTTCGCGGACCTCTGGAACGCCTACGCGAACGTCGCGAGCCCGAACGGCGTGGTCCTATCCACGGGATCCCAGGGCATCGAGGCGTTCTGGTCCCCCCTCACCATGATCGCGGTCTGGTGCGTCGCCGCCTGGCTCGCGCACCTCCTGATCCTGGACCGCACCAAGATGACCCCTGCCCGCTGGGCGAAGCACTCCTTGGTCGGGGGCGGCATGATCACGGGGGTCGCCTTCGGCGAGCTGGTGGCCTTCAGCCAGTTCCAGGGCGCGGCCGGCATCCTGGTCATCGGGATCATCCCCGCGATGCTTTGCGCGACGGCCGCCGGGATGGTGCTGCGCGAGACGTTCCAGGCCTACTTCACGAGCAAGCTGGGCGGGACCGCGGTCGGTACACGTATCGCCGAGATGGCCACCCTCCACAAGGTCTCTTTCGAGATGGTGGGCGGACTGGGCGACGTGAAGGCCGACATCAAGGAGTCGATGATCATCCCGCTGATGAGGAAGGACGTGACCAGCAAGTTCGGGCTCGAGCCCCCGAAGGGGATCCTGCTGTTCGGGCCACCCGGCTGCGGGAAGACCATGCTCATGAAGGCGCTCGCGAACGAGCTGGGCGTCGAGATGATCTCGGTCAAGTGCTCGGACCTGATGAGCAAGTGGTACGGTGAGTCCGAAGGGAAGGTCGCCGAGCTGTTCAAGACGGCCAAGGAGCGGGCACCCTGCATCCTGTTCATGGATGAGGTCGACGCGCTCGCCAAGCGTCGCGACATGTACAGCGCGGACGATGTGTCGCCCCGTCTGTTGTCCATCATGCTGAGCGAGATGGACGGCATGGACAAGACCGGCGGGGTCATCATCGTGGCCACCACGAACAAGCCCGAGATGATCGACCCGGCCATGATGCGTCCTGGGCGTCTGGACAAGATCATCTACGTGCCGCCGCCCGACTTCAACGAGCGGGCCGACGTCATCAAGGTCCACCTGTTCGGTAAGCCGGTCTCGCCCGACATCGACCTGACCGAGATCGCGAAGAAGACCGAGCGGTTCTCGGGCGCCGACCTGGCGAACCTCGTGCGTGAGGCCGCGACGATCGCGATGAAGCGCTCGATGATGACCGGGGTCGCCTCGATCATCTCGATGGAGGACTTCCGGACCGTCATGCCCCGCATCAAGCCCTCGATCTCGCTGAGGATGATCGAGGAGTACGAGCGGCTCAAGATGGACTTCGAGCGTAAGATGCACCAGGTCCAGCGGGCCGAGCGCAAGGTCGTCGTGAAGTGGGACGACGTGGGCGGGCTCGAGGACATCAAGAAGGCGCTCAAGGAGTACGTCGAGCTGCCGCTGACCAAGCCCGAGCTGATGGAGGAGTACAAGCTCAAGACCGGACGCGGGATCCTGCTGTTCGGTCCGCCGGGATGCGGGAAGACCCACATCATGCGGGCCGCGTCCAACGAGCTCAACGTGCCCATCCAGATCGTGAACGGTCCCGAGCTCGTGAGCGCTCTCGCCGGTCAGAGCGAGGCCGCCGTGCGCGACATCCTCTACCGGGCGCGTGAGAACTCGCCGTCGATCGTCTTCTTCGATGAGATCGATGCGCTCGCGAGCAAGGAGTCGATGAAGACCCCCGAGGTCTCGCGTGCTGTGAGCCAGTTCCTGACGGAGATGGACGGGATCAAGCCCAAGGACCGGGTCATCATCGTCGCGACGACGAACCGGCCGCAGATCCTGGACCCTGCCCTGCTGCGTCCGGGACGCTTCGACAAGATCTTCTACGTGCCCCCGCCGGACCTGAAGGCCCGCTCGGACATCTTCAAGATCCATCTGAAGGGCGTTCCGACGGACGGCGAGGTCGACTACGACCTCCTGGCTCTTGGGACCGAAGGGTACTCCGGCGCCGACATCGCTTCGATCGTCGACGAGGCGAAGCTCATCGCGCTACGCGAGCAGCTCCGCAACGAGATGGGCGGCCACGGAGCTCCTCTGGGCTCTGGACCCCAGATGCAGCTGCAGCAGTTCCTGGAGCGCGGCGCGGGAGCCGGAGCGGCGAGCCGCCGGGTCATCGGGGTCAAGATGGCGAACCTGCTCGAGGCCATCGGGAAGACCAAGAGCTCGGTCACGCCCGAGACGCTGGAGTGGGCGCAGTCCTTCATCCAGACCTACGGAACGCGGCAGTAAGCTGGCGAGAAGAGCGGAGGCCGGGCGCGAGACAGGACAGAGGGAGGAGGAAGCACCATGGATATCCCTCTGTTCGGCCTCGCGCTGCTCACCTTCGCCATCCTCTACCTGGGGCTCTCGGTCTTCCTGCTCTGGACCCTGGTGATCACAGGTTTCATCCTGATGGCCTGGCTCGCCATCCGGTGGAGGGCTGTGGGGGAGAACTACCCCCACGGTCTCGGCGACTCGCTGACGCTCTTGGTCCTGGTCTCGATCACCTGGATCCTTTTCGTCTTCCTGGGGCCGAAGGAGTGTAGCTACTACACGTGCAACGGGAGCAACGACGGGGTCCCGTTCATGGGGAACGGCCTGACCTATATCGACCCCCCTTGGCACGTGATCACGGAGATCTTGATCTTCTTCATCTTCCTGATCCTGATCCTCTTCGCCGTCATCATCCCCGTGCTCCAGCACCGCATGACGCTCGGCGGCGGTGGGGGCGGCGATGAGGGTGGCGGCAAGGGCAAGGTCGGCGTGGGGGCCGGCTGAACGCGTCTGCCCTCGGTCCTCCCTGCGCGCGAATCCTTTAACACGGGTCCGCGGTGGGTCCCGTCGTGCCTAGCGGGGAGACGCTCACCGAGGAACGTCGGTCCAAGCGCGACCGCCTGAAGGCCTCGGGGGGCCTCGCTTACCCCTACGGTTTCCCCGGCCGCGTGCCGCTCGCCTCCGTGCGGAGCGAGCTCGCGACCCAGCCACCGGGGAGCGAGCTCGCGGGCGTCTCGCGACGGGTCGCGGGACGTGTCCAAACGATACGGCAGCACGGGAAGACCGCCTTCGTGCCGCTGCGGGACCAGAGCGGGGAGCTCCAGCTCTTCCTCCGCGTGGACGACCTCGGCGAGAAGGGCTACCAGACCGCGCTGGACACCCTCGACCCGGGAGACCTCGTCGGCGCCGAAGGGGTCCCGGTGGTCACGCGACGAGGGGAGCCCTCGATCCGCGCCACCTCGGTCGTCCTTCTGGCCAAGGCGCTGCGTCCCCCGCCGGAGAAGTGGCACGGACTGCAGGACCCGGAGGCCCGGCTTCGGCAACGCTACGTCGACCTCCTCTCATCCCCCGAGGTCGTCCGCACGTTCGAGGGCCGCTCGGCCCTCGTCGCGGAGATGCGGCGCTATCTCTCCGCCCAGGGCTTTCAGGAGGTCGAGACCCCGGTCCTGGGCCGGGTCGCCTCGGGGGGGTTGGCGCATCCGTTCGTGACCCACTATCGCTTCCTCGAGGAGGACTTCCGCCTCCGGGTCGCGCTGGAGCTCCCCCTCAAGCGGCTCCTCGTCGGGGGTATGGAGCGGGTCTTCGAGATCGGGAAGGTCTTCCGGAACGAGGACTTGGACGCGGACCACAGTCCCGAGTTCACGATGATGGAGCTCTACTGGGCCTACGCGGACTACACCGACGTCCGCAAGCTCGTGGAGGGCCTGACCCAGGACCTCGCGAAAGCGGCCGCCCCCTTCCTCCCGAAGGAAGAAGCGGAGGCCCGCGTCCGCGACTTCACGCCCCCCTACCCCACGGTGGACTACGTCGAGGCGCTCGAGAAGGAGAGTGGTATCTCCGGCATCGTCGAGCTCCCCCGGGAGCGCCTGGTCGAGCTCGCCCGCGCTGCGGGGGCGAAGGTCCCGGAGTCGATGAGCCACGGGGGCGCGCTGGACAAGCTCTTCGGCCACTACGTGGAGTCGCGCCTGGTCCACCCGACCTTCGTCCTCGACTACCCGCTCGAGACCACGCCGCTCGCGAAGCGCCACCGCTCTAAGCCCGGTCGTGTCGAGCGGTTCGAGCTCTTCTATCGAGGAATGGAGCTCGGGAACGCCTACAGCGAGCTCAACGACCCCGACGACCAGGAGGAGCGGTTCCGCGCCCAGCTCCCACCGCCGGCCGCCGGTGGCGGTGAGGGGGAGGAGAGCTACGCCTACGACGAGGATTTTGTCGAAGCCCTTCGATATGGCATGCCGCCGGCGGGGGGATTGGGCATGGGGGTCGACCGTCTTGCCATGGCGTTCTTGGGACGTCCCTCGATCAAGGACGTGATCCTGTTCCCGCCCACCCGCTCGCTCAAGAGCTCGGGACCGACACCCGCCCCAGGGGCCGGGGCGTCGTAGCCAGGTGCCCGGTCATGGACACCTTCGACCACCCGCTCGAAGTGCGGCTCATGCGGAGCCTGGGCCTGCCGTTCCTCCTCCTCATCGAGGAGGTCACCCTGGTCGACCGCTACCGGTGGGTGCGGGACCACCTGCTCGGGGGTCCGCTGCGGACGCTTGACGCGGGGTGCGGACTTGGGCTGATGGTGCTCGCGGCCGCCCAGAAGGACCGGGAGGTGGTGGGGATCTCCTACGATGACCGGGAGAACCGGCACGCGGCGTACCGTGCAGAGCTCATGGGGATCCACAACGTCCGCTTCGTGACGGGGGACTTGAGGAAGCTCGACGCGATGGAGCTAGGTTCCTACGACCAGGTCATCTGCGCCGAGACGATCGAGCATATCCTCGACGACGAGAAGCTCGTGCGGGACCTGGCCCAACGGCTGAAGGTCGGGGGGAGGCTCCTCCTGACGACGCCCTTCAAGGGCGCTTACGAGGGCGAGAAGCTCTCGGAGCAGGAGGATGGAGGCCACGTCAGGCCGGGGTACACGCGGGAGGAGCTTCAGCGCCTCTTCGCGCGGAACGGTCTCCGATTGCTCTCTTGCGACTTCATCTCCGGGAGGGCGTCGCGGGCCGTCCAGCGCGTGCGTCAACGCCTTTCGGACCGGCTCAATCCCTCGGCGGCCGCCTACGCCACAGCGCCGCTCAAGGTCCTGTGCATCCTCGACCCTCTTCTCACCCGCGCGCGGGGCCGCCCCTACCTCTCGATCGCCGTGATCGCGCAACGCACGTGAGCCTCGCAGGGGTGCGGCGTTGCTGGCCCAGCTCTCCGACGCGCTTATAAAGGTCCGAGAATGCAAAATCCTGGCCGAGAGGCCAAGAGTGAACGACCGATGGCGATGGACAAGATCAGCCTGACCGACGCGCGGAAGATCGCCGACAAGAAAGGGCTCAAGCCGGGCCGTGTGAAGGGAACCAAGGGGATCCAGTTCACGCGCGGCAAGAACAACCGCATCGAGCCCATCGCGTGGGACGAGTTCGAGGTCACGCTCAAGAAGCGCAAGCTCGCCGTCTACGAGTCCGGCGGCTACATGAAAGTCATGAAGGCGTAGGCGAGAAGCCTACCTGGGCGGCAGGTCAGTTCCTGCACGCCCACCTTCATGGCATCATCGGGAGAACACCGATGAGAACGCACGCCTTGAAAGCTATCGCCGAGCGACGAACGACCGGGGCCCCCGGGAGCGGGGGCTCCGCGGCTCCCAACAGGACTTGCCCTGATGGCGGGTACGACCGTGGCCCCACGACTTCGGCGGCGTCATGAAAGGACCGGACCAACGGTATCGGTGACGGCCAGGGACGGTAGGATGAGCAAGCGAAAGAAGCTGGGCCCGCGAGGCGATGTTCCCCAGCTGTTGCCGGACACTTCGCCCCCACCTCTCCCTGGGAGCGTCCCGGGAGGGCTTCCTAACGCTTCCGGGCGCCCAATCCCGTTCCTCACCCGCATCGCCCAACTGATGGCTGTGGACGACACCATCTACGCCCCGGGCGGCATCCTGAGCCACGTGATGGCCCACCCGCAGAGGGAAGCGTTGGTGAAGGAGGCGAGGGAGCATGCAGGGACCGGTTTCGAGGTGCGAGAGACGCTGCTCGCGATCGGTGTACGGGAGTTCGGGATGAAACCCTTCGACCTTGGCAAGGCGGTCCCGCTGATGCTGTCGCCGATGACAGAGCCCGGGCTCTCTGACTCCTTCTACCTGGAGGACATCGCCCCGCAGCTTCGCAACGGCCACGCCCTCCTCCTCTCCGACCCGCATGCGCTAACCCTGGTGGAGTTGCTCTTGAACGACAGGAAGGGAGATGGTGCGGCGGCGGTGGTGGGCATTCTCGTGGGCGTCGTCCCCTGGACCTACGCGCTCCTGGTGAGGAAGACCGAGGCCCTTCGCCGGGTGCTCCAACTGAACGAGGGGGACCCAAGCTGGGAGCGGGGCATCGCCTTCGAGCCCCACTTGGACGCGAAGGCGCCATTCGTCCGCACGGTGAGGCTGCCCCATGAGCCCGAACAGGCTGCTAAACTGCTCCGATGGCTCTTGCTGGGGGTGGTGCACGCAAAGCTCACGGTTCCTCCCGACGCGCGAGGGGGACGGAAGCGCAGGCACGCCGCCAACAGCGAGTGGCTTGGTCCCGTACCACCGGGAGACGAGGGGGGAGGCGAGGCCAAGCAGGGCGAACGCGCGTCGGGACGGGCCGAGCGTCACCCGACACCCAGAGGTCGTGAGGCCGACCCCCCGGGCTGAACCGCGAACCGAAGGTGACCCCGACGACCTTGCGAGCAAGACTTGGGAACGAGCCCCGCTCGTCGCTGGGGAAGGAGAAGGGGTCCTCGAGGCGCGTCAGACCGGCGCGCGTACCTCCACCGTTTCCCCGACCTTCTTGCCGATGAAGAACATCAAGCAATCTCCCAGCTGACGCTCCTCGGACCCGTAGGCTGTGCCCAGGAGCTTCATGGTGGACCGTTCCAGTGTCCTCGCTCCCGGTCGGGCGAAGCCGTGGGCGAAGAGGATGAACGTCCCAGGTTGGTTAGCGATGATGCGGTGGTGCAGTTCTTTGGCGAGCGGAGCACCCGCGTGCCGCTCCTGCCCCAGGTTCGACACGTAGGTAGGGCGATTCTCCGATAGCCGGCCGAGGGGGCCAAACCCCCCGAAAGTTTTCCTACACTCGAGAGAGGGGGGTCGGCCCTACAGGAGGCGGGACCAGCCCCCGAGGAATCGCTCCGTCTC
>JAGWLG010000101.1 GCA_028864975.1 Thermoplasmata archaeon
GCAATCTCCTTCAACGCCCTCGCCACCTCCATCTTCGTGGGCGCCCTGGGGATGGTGTTCTTTGGCGCCATGATCCCAGTGCTGGTGCATATGCGCACGAATCAGCTTCGAAAGCTTCTGGCCCAAGAGCAGGCGCAATCGACCTCGCCTCCAACCTGCCCAGGGTGCGGCCGCTCTTGGCCCAAGGAGGCTAAGTTCTGCTCGGAGTGCGGGCGGCCGCTCGGGTAACGGCGCCGTCGTTATTGGTCCGCCGTGAAGCCCACGTCGGCCACAGTCGAACTCGCTCCTCGACACGGCCTCACGGTGAGCCCTCGCTCGCCGCCGGGCCCTGTCCGTCGCATCGCAGTGGAAAGGGGCGGTGGCGGGCACCAGACCCGATGCGCGATGTTCTGCGCTCGCTACGGGGTGACCGCCCCGGACATCTGCCCGCACGCGGAGGATTCGGACCTGCCCGCCCCTGCCACCGGTCAGGTCCTCCCGAGGGACGGGGCCTGCCACCCGCCCCTCGGCCTCTCCGCGCGGGTGGTCGCCCCCGGGAGCCCCCGGGACGGCATGTGCACGTGGTGCCACACCTGGCACGGGTGGACCCGGCCCGTGGACGTGGCGGACGTCGAGGAGGTCCTGGCGACCCCCGCGGACTGGATGGCCGAGGTCCGCGCCCGGGAGGTCGCGGCCCTCCCCGGGTCGGACTACGACGATGGTTGAGGACTGGTCGGGGCGCCCGGGCGGGCCCCCCTCCACAAGAGGAAGGGGCCGGCGAGCAGATTGATGCCCTGAGCCGACCATCGAGATTGTTGGGAAAGCCATGCCCGAGCGCGCGTCCTCCCCCGGTCTCACATCTCGGAGGGGGGTGCGTTGGACTATCCTGCTCGGGTTGCTCTTTGCCGGGAGTGGCCTGGTAGCAGCCTCTTGGGCCCCGGCCGGATGCCCCCCTGTGGTGGCGTGCCTGGGGCAATGCGGCCCGGGGCCAGTCTGCCAAATGAGCCCGGGCAACCCCCTCCTCTTCGTCCTCGGGGTCGTGGTCCTGACCATCGCCTTGATCGTGGGGTTCGTTCCAGGACTCCTCGCGGTCCTCCGGCGGAGTTCCCGTCCGTGCGTACGTATCGTTGGTGCGGTGGTTGTCCCCCTTCTCGTTGTCGGCACGGTCGCCGTGAGTGGGGTGTTCATGCTGTGGGCGCTCGCCCCCCCTCCGTCGCCTCCCCCCGCCCCATGGGGCACAGTCGAACCGGCCAGTCCGTGCAGCGATTTCGCGGGGTCCCAATACCAGCGCTACGCGATCACTTGGGGAACCCCGGCACCACCCCTCACCACGGCGAATCTCGTCTTCATCCTCACACCCGCTGGGGCTTCGGCCGCCGTTCCC
The DNA here is from genome assembly GCA_028864975.1 of Thermoplasmata archaeon. Taxonomy (GTDB): domain Archaea; phylum Thermoplasmatota; class Thermoplasmata; order Lutacidiplasmatales; family UBA184; genus JAKAAX01. The sequence continues at coordinate 1,364 of JAGWLG010000101.1, forward strand.
CCTGGGGCGCCGTCAGCTCCCGACAACTGTGTCAGGAACCCGACCAGCCCTTCGGGCTGGGTTGCGGTTCTAAGCTCCTCAGGAGGCACTCCACAGGCCGTCTTCGGATCGAACGGCTGGGGCGCCATCAACGCAACGCTCCCCGTGACCATCACCGGGGGACAGACCCTTGTCGTTGTGGCCGGGGCCGGCGTGAACCTCACCCAGGCGACGCTCGAGCTCCACGGTGTGAACGGCGCTTCGGTCAGCGGGTCGGTCACGTTGTGACCGACCTTCGTGGGCATCTCGTCGCCCACCCCGGCATCCTACGCGGCGGGCTCTGCACCTACTGCCACGGCTGGCACGCCTGGGTCCTGACGCATCCTTCGGACCTGTGCGGCTCCTCGGACGCGTCGGACCTCGAAGCGGCGCTTCCCCCCCGCTTCTCGGCGCGGCCCGTGGACGTGGCGGCCGTCGAGGAGGTCCTGGCGACCCCCGCGGATTGGATGAGCGAAGTACGAGCCCGGGAGGCCGCGTGCCTCCCTGGGAGCGAGTGGGACGACGGGTGAGGGACCCCCCTCCCCCGGCGTTGCGCCGGTGCCCCTCCCCGGGTGGGAGGGGACCGGCGCTCGGGTTCAGAACCACAGGGCCATGAACACAGCTTCAACCGGGGCGTCATCAATCAGGAAGTGCCCCTTCAGTCGGCCTTCCTCCTGGAACCCCATCTTGCGATAGAGCGAGATCGCAGCTGCGTTGGTGGAGAACACCTCGAGACTCACCTTCTTCACACCGACCGAGCGAGCCCAATCGAGGGCTTGGCTGAGGAGAGCTGTGCCGAGTCCGATTCCCCTGAAGTCTGGGTGGCAGGACATGCCGAGGGTCGCGACGTGGGCATCCTTGGACCACCTCCCCCTCCCGACGTTCAGGAGGCCGCGAATCTTCCCATCCACTTCAACCACGAAGAAGGCGCTTTCCCTTCCGTCGGCGGCCTCGAGCGTCTTGCGCTCGTCCCCGATGGTCCATGTGGCCCTCTCTCGCAAGACAAAGCGCCTCTCGGCTCCCACAACGTTGACCAGGTCGGTGATAGCTTGAGCATCGTCAGGAACGGCAAGGCGGATCGTGGCGGTCGTCCCGGTCTTCAGGCGGATTCGATTCGTTGGAAACCTCCCGGCACCGCCCACTGTCGTTGTGCCCTTCATGCCACGTCCACCGATGCGCCCCTAAGTCGCTTGGGGGGAACCCATGCCGCCGCGTGGTTAAGTTACCGCCCTCCCCCGGTCCTCCCGAGTCCGACTGCGACACTCCTGAACCCGCGGGGGGGCGGGGGCCGGGCGCCCCCGCCTTGGCCCTCGGCCGCCTCACTCCTCACCTTCGCCCCCCTGGGGGCATCTTGTCGAAGCTTGGGGAGGAAGGGGCGCCTCCCCACGGCGCTGCGCGCCTCCCCTCCATGGCTGCGCTACCCCGGGCCGTCGTCCGGAGAAGGCCCGGCTGACCTGTGGGGGGCCGCGGAGCGGCCGAGCTCCGACGCCGGGAGGTCTCCGCTCGGCCGCGCCCCATGGAGCCGGCCATCCCGGGAGAGGTGATCTTGGACATCCAGGGACTGGGGCGTCAGATCCTACGCGCACTCGGCCGTTGGCCGAGTGCACGAGAGGCGGCCTTCGGCCGCCTGGACCGCCTGCGGCGGTCCTT
>JAGWLG010000020.1 GCA_028864975.1 Thermoplasmata archaeon
CAGGCTGGAGACCGTAAGCCCCCCGAATGTCCGGAAGTGCTCTGCCGAGACCTTCCCGGTTCCGACCGCGCGCTGCGCGAACTCGCGCGTGCCCTCCTCCGTCGCATGCCCCGCGACCTCCCTCCCGGTGTTCGACATCGTATCCGCGACCTCAGATCGGAACCTGCCCCCCGGAGAGGATCGGACCTTCCGGGGAGCGAGGAGGCGCCCCGCAGCGCTCCAAGAGCGCGTTCGCCTCCGCACGAAGCTCGGCGCCCTTCGCTCGGTCGCCGTAGGAGTCCTCCCAGACCGACAGCTGCTCTTTCGCCCGGGCCTCCGCGAGGGCGTTCTGCACCGTCAAGGCCGCTTCCAGCGCCCGGTCGAGCTCGGTCCGGGCCTTCTCCCGTTCGCCCAAAAGGGTCAGGAGATGGGCCCGCAACCGATGCACGTCCGGTCGCGCTCCGACCTCGAACTCCCCCAGATGCTCCGGCAGTTGGTCCAGGAGCGTGAGCGCTTCCCGAGGATGCCCTTCGCGCCCGAGGAGCTCGGCCCGGCGTAGGTCGATCAAGTTCTGGAAGGGCTTGGACCCCATCCTCACGGCGAGCTCCCGCGCCTTCTCCAAGGCTGCCCGCGACTCGTCGAGGCGACCTTCGGCCGCTAGCACCTCGCTCTGCACGAAGTTCCCCAGGCAGGAGGGCGTGGGAAGATCGAAACGTTGGGCGAGCTCCAAGGCCTCCTGCGCCCACTTCCCGGCCTCCCGAGCGTCCCCCATGTCGAGCAGGACCTGGGCCACCGAGAGCGCGTAGGTCGCCACCCAAGGGATGCTTCCGATCTCCCGGAGGATGCGGACCGCGTCCATGTACGCCTTGCGCGCCGCGGGAAGGTCGCCCAGGAGGTGGAAGAGCCGGCCCTCGTAGTTCAACGACGCGGCGAGGAAGATGGGAAGCTCCTGCGCGGCCGCGTAGGTGCGAGCGCTCGCGAGCACCTCCTGGGCCTCGTCCCAGCGCCGCAGACCGAGGAGGGCTTCGGACATGTTGATGTACGTACGGGAGCGCTGGATAGGATCGCCCTCCTCTCCCAAGAGCTCCATCGCTTCGCGACCTCGAGCGAGGGCCCCCTCCAGCTGTTCGCCGGCGAGGAGCATCACCGTCTCGGTGCTCGCGAGGTGGCCACGAACCCAGGTCGGAAGCTGCTCCTCGGTGCGTTCGAGCTCCGGTCCGAGGGCCGCATACCCTTCCAAGGTCTCCGCCGGCGCCAGGAACATGTTCACGTCGAGGATCCCCAGCTCGGCCTCGATCCTGAGGTCGTCGGGCAAGGGGGTCGACAAGAACTTGCGGATCATCCGCAGCACTGGAGGATAGACCCCCTGGATGAGCAGGCGGATCGCCAAGGGCCGAAGCTCGGCCAAACGTTCCTGGGCGTTCTCCACGGTGGGCGAGCGCCCCGACTCGAGCCAGTCCCAGTACATCTCCACCAGGTTGCCCGCCTGGGCTTGCATGGCCCGCTCGAGCGCCTTGCGCACCCAGCCGTCGGCCAAGGGATGGTCGCCCGCCTCGTGGTAGAGGCGCGCGATGGTCCCGACGTCCTCCGGTCGGTGCTCCGCCCACCACCGGGCTAGCACCGCCGCACGTTGCCCGCGTCGCGACGCAGTCGCTCTTCCCCCGGCGACCTCCCACACCAATGGATGGCCGAACGCCCAGCGACCCTCGCCCACGGGGATCAACAGACGGGAGCGCTCGGCCAGCCCCTGTGCACGGCGGTCCAGCTCCTCCTGGGGTCGGCCCAGGGCCGAAGCGAGCGGCTCGAGGTCGAACTCGCTCCCCACGACAGCGGCGGCATCCAGGAGTTCCGCATCCTCGGGCGCAAGGCGGTCGAGCCGTTGGCCGAGTAGCTCGTGGAGCGACGGAAGCGCGGGGGCTGGCGGTTCCACGAGTCCCTCCGGTGGCCGCGGCTCCTCCGAGGACCGAGCCGGCTCGGAGGCGCTAGGGGGGCCGCGGGCAACAGGTTGAACGGTGAGATGCCCGCCGGAGCGATGGATCCATCCTGAGTCCTCCATCTCGTGGACGAGCTCCAGGACATGGTACGGGTTCCCTCCGCTCCTTCGGAGAAGCGAGGCGAGGAGCTGAGGTCGTCCCTCGGCCGCCAGAGGGGCCCCGAGCGCCTTCTCGATGAGCCGTCCGGCCTCCTCTTCCCGTAGTCCGTGCAGCGAGATACGCTGTACTCGCCCTTCCCTCTCCAAGTGGTCCAGCATCTCGCCCAACGGGGATGGAGGGGCATCCTTCGGAGGGTCCGCGTCCTCCTCCCGCATCGCGCCCACGAGGAGCAGCGGCAGGTCCTGCAGGTTCCGGGCCAAGAAGTGGAAGGCGACCAAGGACTCCGGGTCGGCCCAGTGAAGATCGTCGACGATGAGGAAGAGCGGAGAGCGGCGAGCTTCCCGTTCCAGCGTCTCCAGATATCTCAGGAGGGTCGTGGCCTGGGCCTCGCCGGAGCGCTCCCGGGGGTTCGAAGGGGGGCGGGTCCGATGGCCGTCCTCGCCCCCGGGACTTGCAGTTCGCTCGACCTCCCCCTCCGCCTCCAAGAGGGAGAGCTGGCGCTGGTCGAACGCCGCGGGGTTGAGAGAGACGAGCAAGTGTCCCTCATGGCTCTCGGCCACGTCGCGCAGGAACTGGACCATCCGTAGAACGGTCAGGAAGTTGTTCTGACTGACCAGGTATTCCAGTCCCGAAAGACCGACGACCATCTCGCGCCCGCTCTTGAGATGAGCCTCGAGCCGGGAGACCAGGAGGTCCATCTGGGCGGGAGGGTAGGCGCCGTCCTCTCCGACCCTTGAGAGCCAGAGCATCCGGGTCTTCTCGGCCAGTTCGGGATGCCTTTCCTTGAGCTGCGAGGGCCGGTCCCGCGTGACCAAGAGGGGCGTGCCTGGACCCGGGGAGGAGAGGAGGCGCGCGATCAGGCGCCGGGGACGGTCCTCCTCGAGAAGGAGGACCGAAGGGTTGGCGGAGGATCCCTCTCCAGGTCCACCATCCTCGGGGACGGTGCCGCCCTGGGTCAAGCGGACCATGATCTGCTCGAAGGGGAAGAACGGGGCGTGCGACTCCCGCAAGCAGTGCCCCCAGAGGACCCGGGTCCCCTCCTCCTCCGCGCGGTGCTGGACCGACCGGAGCAGCCGGGTCTTCCCCATCCCTCCCAGACCCGAGAGGACGACGCACGTCCCCCGGCCCTTCCGCGCCTCCTGGACCGCTTGCAACAGGGCGCTGAACTCCCGCTCACGTCCGACGAACGGCGTGGACGCCGACGTCAAGGGCTGGACAGGAGACAGCGGGCGAGCAGCGACCAACTTGCCCACCGGGAGGATGTCGGCGTCTATATGGGTCGCGTGGGCCGGGGGATCGCCCAAGCCGCCCGTACCATTATCGTCCCGTTGCCACTCCTGCGTTCGGGATGCCCCGACGGAAGTACGGCAGGATGCAGAAGCCGATCCCTCCGGTCAACCCTGAGAAGTGCCGTTTCTGCCGGTTGAAACGGCCATGTCCCCTTCACGGGAAGAGCGCGAAGGAGAACCCGTCGTTCCCCGAGCGCTAACGGGTTCGACCGGGGATCCGGTCCTGGAACCTGCGCAGCAGTTCGGGCGCGATCTCATCGCGCAGCTCGTGGATCCTCGCGTGGGCGCGCGCCCGTACCTCGAGGACCATCGGGCGAAGTTTGCGCCTCGACCCGGCCCTACCCCGCTGGGGCGGCGGTGGGAGCCCCGCAGGGAGGACGATACGCTCGACCACGCGGCGGCCGACCTCGTCCCCGGCTCTCTCGAGCGCCTCGGTCACTTCCGGCACGAAGAGCTCCGCGTGGTCCCGGAGGAGCTTGGACCAGCGGAAGCGAGCCTTCTGCCAGCGGTAGACCGAGACCGGATAGACCCCCTCGTACAGGAGCCCGCCGTCCTCGCGACCGGCGGGAGGCTTACGTTCACGCACCGTGCTCTCGAAACGCGTTCCCGGGAGGGGAACGGCGATCGAGATGGAGTACTCCTCGGGGCTGAACCGACGGAAGAGCTGCAACGTCCGCTCGATGTCGTCCAACGTCTCCTCCGGATACCCTAGCATCAGGAACCAGTACTGCTGGACCCCGTGGGCACGCAGGGCGGAAGCACACCGCTCGATCTGGGAGAGGCGGGTCCCGCGGTTCATCGCGTCGAGCATCTTCTGGCTGCCCGACTCGACCCCGAGGAAGACCCGATGAAGGCCGGCCTCGGCCATCTTGGGTAGGAGCTGAGGTTTGAGGAGGTCGACCCGAGAAAGGCACTCGAACCGCATCCCGAGATCCGCCGCGACCATCCCGTCCAGGAACTTCTCTGTCCAGGACCTTTGGATGCCGAAGACATCGTCGCAGACACGGACGTAGTCGACACCGTAGCGCTGCTGGAGGAGCCGAAGCTCGCGCAGAACGTTCTCGACCGAGCGTTGCCGGTAGGTCCGACCGAAGGTCGGTTTCGAGCACCATGAACAATCGAACGGGCACCCTCGAGAGGTCAGGACGGCCATACGTCGCGACCCCGTGGACCGTTGCCACCGCGAGAGATACGACTCCATATCCACCAGGTCCCAGGCGGGTAGCGGAAGCTGGTCCAGGTCCCGGACCAAGGGCCGAGGCGGGCCCCGCACCATCGCGCCCTCCTGCAGGAACGCGACCCCCGGGATCCCGAACAGGGACCGGGAATCGTTCACGGCGGCTGCGACGTCGAGGATGGTAGTCTCCCCCTCGCCGGTCCCGACTGCGTCGAACCCCCCCTGCAGGTAGGCGAGAGGTCGACTGCTGGCGTCCGGCCCTCCGGCGATGGAGAAGGTCGCGTGAGAGCGTGCGAGTCGGGCCAAGGCCAGGGCCCGTGGGAACGTCAGGGTCTTGGTGTGGACCCCGAGCAGCGCCGGAGAGAACGAGCGGAGAGCGCGGCGCACCGGCTCGATCCCTCGCTCGAACGTGAGGTCGACGATCTTCACCTCGTGCCCCTCCTGGCGGAGGTAGGCCGCAACGGAGAGCAGCCCCAACGACGGATACTGTTCGTCCCTCTTCCGCTCCATGGGGTCCTCCCGGCGGACGTACGGGTCGACCAGCAGCACACGCGCTCGGAAGGACCCCCCGTAGGCCCTCGCTCGGACGGGGGCCGAGGCGTCGCCGCGCGACGGTGAACGGGGATGCGTGGCGGCCATGCTCCTGCAGGCTGGTGTACGTCCTGCCGACCTACTTGGACCCTTCCTTCCCCCTCCTTCCTCGTTCAACCTAGGTCAGCCACTTCATCCAATCGCTTGGAAGCAGTGAGACGGCACTCACGTCTCCGCCGGTCCCAGGATCTCCCCCACCCCCAGCGCCCACCCCCCGAGCACGTTCTCGACCGGCCCTTCTCCATCGATTACGCGGTCCAGCTCATCGACCTGCTCCTCCCTCTTTTCACGCGAGGCGTTGACCCGATGCCTCAGCCCCGCCCGGGGCAACGCTTCGATTCGCCGCTCCAACTCCTCCGGGTCCTGCCGCGCGAACACCTGCCACAGGCGTAGCTCATGTGCGCTGACCCGAGGTGATTATGTACGACCGGAGGACGGGCTACCAGGATGTGGTCGCGGCATCTGCCCCCCCGACGGGCGGTTCCCACCCTCGTGCTGCTAGGGATCGTCGTGCTGCTGCTCCTTCCCAGCCCGGGACCACCCGGAGGGCCGCCAGCCGCCCATCGTCGATCGGAAGGGTCAGCGTCAGGACACTATGGAGGCACTGGAGGCGCCCCGCCACCGCGGCGGAACGTCACCTTTACGGGCGACCTGGTGAGCGATTTCGGCTCCCCCTACTACGTCAACACGAACGCGTCCTCCTGGGGCGCGCTCAACAACCTTAGCGCGGTGTTCGCCGCCTACAATGCGACGGAGCTCTTTCTGGGGTTCGACGAAGTGGTCACGGCGAACTCCTTGATGGTCTTCGTCGGGAACGGAGAGTCGGCGGGGGGGCTGGGGACCTACAACGTGAGCGCTCTCAACGCGTGGGGGAGGGCGATCCGCTTCAGCTCGGCCGTGGCGGACCTCGTCGGGGTCTATTTCGGGTCGACGAACGCGAACCGGTCCGGCTCCGGTGCGTTCCAGGTGCTGACGCCCCCCTCCCAGAGCAACTCCACCCCCGCTGTGCGGACCATCTCGTCCTCTTCCGACTTCAATGGCGCTGGCGACTCGGCCGAGTTCGCCCTTCCGCTCTCGTCGCTCCTTCCCGTGAACCTCAACACCCACGCCAATCTCACGTTGAGCGCGTTCGTGGTGGGAAACTCGGGGGCATGGGTAGGTACCGGCATCCCCTACCTGCAGGCTGGGCGCTATGACGCCGGGGGCTCGCAGCCCACGTTCCTCGTCAACGACACGCTGGAGCTCCCCATATCGGGGGCGGCGATAGCGCCACCCCGCCCCATCGACGTCTCGATCATCTTCAACGACCACCAGCCCCTCTACCAGATTGCCGGGGCGAGCGACTACAACCTTCCCTGGACCGCGGCCCATGCCACGGCCGAGTACATCGAGCAACCCCTCCTCCTGCAGGAGTTCCCGACGGTGAACATCACCTACGAACTCTCTGGCTCGTTGCTCTACCAGCTCCAGAACATCTCCCAGGACCCGACCTACAACGATTCGTTCGAGGAAGCCGCCTGGGTCCCCTGGTCCGAGCTCAACACTACTCAGAACGCGACGCTCCGAGGGCAGCTCGAAGCCGACTGGTTCAGTGTCCCCCCCTACGTCTACGCGTTTCCCGAGCCCGCCTCTTCCCGCTACCAGCAGTTGGAGTCCTCATGGGCCTCGGGCACGCCGCTCACCGCTTCCCAGTATGAGGACGCCAAGGTGCTCTGGTTCCTCTTCGAGATCTCGACGGACCTTGTGGAGGGAAGGATCGGTGCAGGCTGGACCTCGTCGACCATCTGGGGACTGCACAACCAGACCTATTTCTCGGACAAGGACCTGCGGACCGTGCTCACGTACTCGAAATGGCTGACGGGACAGGTGGTCCCGGCGTTCCGGTCGGCGCGGCTCGGGAACCCCTCGGGCAGCGACAACACCGAGCTGTTCACCAGTCCGTTCTACCATCCTTTGACCCCTCTGTTGCTCACGAACTCGATCTCCGGGCCTTCGGGGTCGATCTTGAAGGGGGACTATTCCACCGACGTCCAGGCCCAGATGAACTTGAGCCGCGACCAGTTCGACCAGTTCTTCGGGGCCTATCCCGAAGGGCTCTACGCTTCGGAGGCCGCGGTCTCCGAGGCGATGGTGGAACCCATCGCCCGGTCGGGCGCGCGTTGGACCGTGACCGACGAGTGGACCCTGCAACAGTCCGGCGTCCCTGCGAAGGCGTACGGCGACTCGGGATGGAGCGTCGCTTCGCTCGAGTCGCTCTACTCGCCGTACGTGGTCGCGGGAGCGAACGGCACGAGCACGGTCATGCTCTTCCGAGACGCGCCGCTGTCGAACGCCTGGGCCTTCAACTACGGCAACCTTCCCACCTCGACCGCCATCGCGGACATCGTGAACTACCTCAAGGGGGTGAACGGGACCCTCCCCGTGGGAGACCACCCCAACACCCTGGTGACCCTCATGCTCGATGGCGAGAACTGGCAGTTCATGTCGCCCTTCGCGGACGATGGGATCCCGTTCCTTCGAGGGCTCTACCGTGCCCTCGCGGACAACGCGAGCTACTTCCACACGGTCACGCCCTCGCAATTCCTGAACGGCATCGCCCAGGACGGGGTCGCGCTACCCTCGCTCGGGTCCGTGGCCACAGGGAGCTGGAACCAGGCGAGCGGGAGCGCAGCACCGCTCCAGTCGAACCCCTCCCTGACGCAGTGGTCGGGCTACAACACCCAGAACTGGATGTGGGTCGCCCTGGATCGAGCGCGCGGGAAGGTGCTCGCCTTCCAGCAGGCACATGGGCTCCTTCAGCTCTCGAACCTGAGCTCCTTCGAGTCCAACCTGACCGCGTCGACCCCGGAGGGGAACATGACGCGCGCTTGGTACGGGATCTACAACGCGGAGGGGAGCGACTGGTTCTTCCAGATGGCTCCCTGGACGATCTCCAGCGCCAACACGGTGCCCTTCAACGAGACCTTCCAAGGAGACCTGGCCTACGCGCTCTCCCAACTGAACCTCACGGCGCCTCCTCCCCCTCCTCCTCCATCGCCCCACTTCCATCTGACCTTCCTGGCGTCGCCCTCCCTGTGCGGTCCGGTGGCGTTCAACGGTAGCAGCTGGGCCGATGGCGCCATGGGGAACTTCCTCCGTGGGAACTACTCCGCGCTCACCGCCGGTTGCTCGGGCTACACCTTCCGCAACTGGACCTACACGGGCGGCGTGAGCGTCGGTACCCCCGACCAGCCCACCATCCTCGTCGGGGTCCGAGGGAACGGCACGCTTCAAGCGAACTACGTACCCGTGATCCCCCCGCCAGCCCCGACCTACCATCTCCAGCTGCTCGCTGCCCCGGCCAGCTGCGGACCCATCGTGTTCAACGGAACTTCCTACGGCAGCGGAGCGGTGGCTACGCTGCACCGTGGGAACTTTTCCGCCGTCGCCCCCTCTTGCACGGGCTACCAGTTCCAGGCATGGACGGCGACCGGTCAGGTCCAGGTCGTGACCCAGTCCGCGACGGCTACGGTGACGCTCTCGGGTAACGGGACCCTGAACGCTACGTACGCCGAGGTCGCTCCGAGCCCGTCGCCTTCGCCTTCCCCTTCTCCGTCTCCGAGCCCGAGCGGCTCGCCCAGCACGCTCGCGTTCCTCGTGGTGGTCGGGCTCGGGCTCGAGGTCGCGGTCGCCACCGTGGCCCTCCTCCTGTACCTCCGCCGCCGGAGGTCATCTCTTGGCCCTCCCCCGAAGGGTGGCACAGGCCCAGACGGCGCCGAAGACCCGCCGCACGCCTAAGGGCGCGCGAGCACGGTCCGCTTCCGCGCCCGTCCCCCGGAGAGCGCCCCGACCGGACAGTAGGGGACGCACCAACCGCAGTCGGTGCAGTTCGGCAGGACCTTGAGCTCCTGCTCGGTCATGTCCAAGGCGTCCGGGGGGCAGACCCCGACACAGAGCCCGCAGAGGCAGCACGCCTCGGCGTTGACCCGGATCATGCGGGGTTCCCGGCGCTCGGTGCGGAGGCAGCCCCCGCCTCGGCCTCCCCGCCCCCGTCGGACGTGTCGAGCGGGGTATCGGTGGCCCCCAGAGCATTCGCGAGGGCCTTGAGCGAGGTCAGCGCGCACTTGATCCGAACCGGGGAGAGCGGGATCGCGAGCATCTTCTCCACGTCCTGGCGATGCGTCTTCGACACCTGGGCGAGGGGCTGACCCTTGATCTTGGAGGTCAGCATTGAAGCGCTGGCCACCGATATGGCGCAGCCGTCGCCGTTGAACTTCACGTCCTGGATGGTCTTCTTCGCCCCGTCCAGAGAGAGCTCCACCGTGATCCGGTCGCCACAGAGCGGGTTGTTCTCGCTGCCCGTCAGGTCCGGGTGGTCGAGATGGCCGAAGTTCCGCGGCCGCTTGTAGTGGTCCAGGATCCGTTCCTGGTACATGTCCCACGCCATTGGATCGACCTCGAGGGCTCCTTACCTGCGACAACAGCACCGACCGGACTTAAAAGCTGAGGGCCGGCATCCTCCTCAGCAGCGGTGCTTATATCGCCTGGCCGCTCGAGAAACCCGATGGCCAGCGGCGTCGTCGCTCCTTCGGACTGGTTCACCGAGCGCCAGGTCCGAGAGGTGGGGTCCTCGCTCTCCGATCCCGTCTCCGTGACCGCCCATCGGAACGAGGCGTTCCAGGTGTTCCGACGGCTCCCGGTCGAGCTCAACCCGCTCTATCGCCAATACGCCTACTACGGTGGCGTGGACCTGCGTCACCTCGACCCCGCGGGCCAGGGGAACAAGGTCCGCCCCCCGACCCCCGATGAGCGCTCCATCCTCGTGGTCCACGATGCCGCAGGGTCGCACGTTCAGGTCCCGGACGAGCTCCGCTCCGCAGGAGTTCAGCTCGAGGTGGTCCCGGAGCTCCTCCGCGGCGCCCATGCTGAGCCGTTCCTTCGCGCCGGAGAACCGCTCGCCGAGAAGTTCATCGCGCTCAACTCCGCGTTGCTGAATCGCGGGGTCTATCTGGAGGTCCCTGACGACCTCTCCGCCCCGGTCCGGGTCAAGGATGTGACCGTCCTGTCGCGACCGAACGAAGCCCTCCTCGTTCGCCGCGTCGTGCGCGCAGGGAAGGGGACCCGGGTCTGCTACAGTGAGGAGCTCTACTCCACACAGGCCTCCGCGGACCAGCGCCTCTATTCCTCCGCTGTCCACGCCACCACAGGACCCGGCGCCCAGTTGGTCTATCTCACGGTCCACGCCCCCGATGCGAACGCCGTGGCGTTCTATTCACGGGAGGCGGCGACGGGGAAGGACTCCCGGCTGGGGTGGGTGTGGTCCGGCTTCGGCGGGATGCGCACGAACTACCGCAACATCACCCACCTCGCGAATCCCGGCTCGGAGGCGGACGACCTCCAGACCGTCTACGGTGACGGCGAGTCGGCCTTCAACAATTACGTGGAGATCACCCACGACAGGGACGCGACGAAGGGACAGTCCATCACCCGTGGGGTCTTCAAGGACCACTCCCGGGGAACCTCCCGGGGGATGATGCGGATCCTCCCGAAGACCCAGAAGGTCGTCTCCTACCTCTCGGAGCACGGCATGCTCCTCTCGCGGACCGCCCGATGCGAGACCGCCCCCGACCTCGAGATCCTTTCGTCGATGGACGTCAAGGCGACCCACTCTTCCTCCGTCGCCCCGATCGACCAGGAGAAGATCTTCTACCTGGAGAGCCGAGGCATCGAACGGAAGGAAGCGACCCGGATGATCACCGAGGGCTTCCTCTCTCATGTTCTGGACCGAGCTCCGGTCACCGGTTTACGTGAGGTCCTGTACCCCATCGTGGACGCGCGGTGGAACGGCAGGGCCGTGGTCTGGGCCCCGGAGGGCCCGCTCCCCGACCTTCCCCCTCTGGGCATCGTCGGTTGGGGCGAACTGGGCGACTGGCGGATGGATACGAAGCTCCGTGACACCGCGGGTCGAGCCTGAGCTCCTTCACAGAAGCCGCTCGAACCTGACCTCGACCCTGGTTACGGGCGCATGAGCTGCGCTCTCAGGTCCATCACCGGACGGTCCCCGTAGGCCGCCGGTTCCGAGGATCCTCGCCGATTCTGGCTCGTCCGCGAGTCGCCAGATACCTCGAGGGGCCCGAGAGAGCGCGAGCCGACGGCAGTGTCGAAAGAACTGCACGCCCAGGATGAGGGTCACCGGGACGAAGATGATCATCCCGAGAACCAGCCAGAAGTCGAGGCCGACACAAACGGGAGCGTAGTTGACGGCCGCATCGCTCGCTGCAGGCTGTGGATACGAGATCGCCTGCTCGCCGGTTCCGCCGAAGGCCTCGATCTGGCTGGACCGATTGTCCCACCAGACCGCCGCGGGCGAGAGCACCGTGGGGTAACCCCCCGACGAGAACGTCTGGGAGTCGTAGGTCGCCCAGTTCCCGTTGGCGAACGACGCGGCCTCTGTCCCGGAGAAGAGCCAGGACCCTGCCCCGGTCCCGCTCGGAAGGAAGTACATCGGCCAAAGGGGGGACGAGATCCCCGCGTAGTTGCTGCGCTGGCTCCAGTTGCCTTGGGCGAAGCGCCACATGTCCGAGACCGGTTCGGAGCCCTGAAGGTAAGAGTACCCGTCAGAACCGAGCTCGTTCGCACGAAGGTACCCTCCTACGAGGAGGAGCCCGAGACCCGGCACGAATCCCTCGGCCGCAAACCCCCGGCCGATGGGGTTCGGTGGGCCCACGATGGCTTCACGATGCCACGCTCCCGCACGGAACTCCCAGGTATCCCCGAGCGGAGTGCCGAAACTGGGACTGGAACCGAACGTCCCGAACCCCCCGAAGAGGACGACCGACCCTTCCTGGGGGTCGAACACCGCGACGGCTCCCACCCGAGGAGAGGGAGCGGAGAGGCCGGAGAGATCGAGCTCCGTCCAAAGACCGCGGTGGAAGAGCCACGTGTCGCCGAACAGCGCTGAGCCGTCCGAGCCCCCAAACAGTAGGACGGAGTGGTCCGCGGGGTCGTCCGCGATCGCCGCTCCATAGCGTGGGGCGGGAGCCTCGGGGGGGTCGAGGACCGTCCAGCCGTACGGTCCCAGCTCCCAGGAGTCGTTGAGCACCGTCGACCCCGTGCCTTGCAGGCCCCCGAACATCAGGGAGACGTTGTCGGCGGAGTCGTAGGTCGCGGCCGAGAGAGCGCGGGGGGCGGGGCCGTTGACGGGTGAGCGAACGAAGCCCTGGGTCGCCCCGCTGAACGTCCAGGTCGTCTGTTGCGGTTCGCCCACGACATAGGAAGGGGAGTAGCCCCCCATGTCCGTCGGCCCCTCGTAGCCGCAGGGACGCCCCAGCCCGCCGAGCAACGAGGCCACTACCAGGAGTCCTAGCACGAACGAGGAGGTCACGAACCCGGCGCCGGTCGGGCCGCGTCGCTCCCGGGGTGGGTGGCTCAGGCCCGAGAGCAGGAGCACCATGCCCAACAGAAAGAGGATGATGCCGAGGACGAGCCCGAAGTACGTGAACGCGAGGACCATTCCGAAGAAGACCAGCAACAAGCCCCCCACGACCCGGCCCGGGTGGTCCTCACGGAGCGGGCGAGGCGGGTCGCACAATGGGGGTGTCCAGCTCACAGGGACCTCCTCGGGAGCGTCGGGGTCGGGGAACCAACGGGTCGGGTCCTGAGGGAACGGGTCCGACGACGGCGGTCCGTGGGCCTCCATAGGAGCTCCATTGGGGTCGCCCCTGAGAGAGAACCCGTTCTGAGCTCCATCAACGGTTCTGCAACTCGACGGCAGCCGATTGTACACCGTGCTAGACCATATCCAGGGCGGTCGAAGTGACCTTCGAGCTCCGATCCCCTCAGTGGGCTGTGGCCGTCGACCGGCGTGGGACGTGGTCCACGGCGTGGCCATGTACCCCGCTCGGTCAGTTCTCTTGACGAACGCTGAGGGATGTAACGTCCGCTGCGTCCGCCCCGCTGGTGGCGCTCAGCTTTGCTGGCCTTCTGCTCGTCTCCTTGGTGCTTCGAAAGTTCTTCTGCACCCGTCAGGTCGCCTACCTCTACTAGGGCCTCGGACTTCAAGTCCGCTGGTCGCGCCGTACCTGTTCAGTGCGTCAAGCGGTTCCTTGAGAACACCTCGAGGATGCGGCCAGCGGCCACCCTCCTCACCTGCGACCGCGAACCGACCACGTCGACGAGAGCCTGGGCCTCACCCTCGACCGAAACGCGAACTGCGCCGCGCGCTTGGGGGAGTCCACCTACTCGTTCGAGGGGTTCGTCAGCGAGCCCATCCCTGCCACGCTCTTCGTCCTCCGGCTCGTCGTCCATCGCCACGGGTGCCGCCTCCACCACGGGACGAACCACTCCCCTTCATCTAGGGGGTCAACCTCCTGCTTCCCAAGGCACAGATGGCGAGCGGTCCCGCGGTCCCCCTAGGGGCCTGGATGAACCTCGTTCTCCAGTCCGGTGCCCTCGTGCTGCTCTTGATCGGGTTGGTCTTGGCCATCCGAGCCCATCGAGCTATCGCTGAGGGGAAGGCGGAGGCGGAGAGACATGTGAACCGACACATGAACATCATGACCACGGCGATCCTGCTCTCGGGAGCTGGGCTCCTGCTCTGGATGCTACCCAGCTTCTACCTCGGATGGTACTACCAGAAGGGAGGCCTCGGTTGGGGCACAGGCGGGTGGCAATCCTACGTCTACCAGTACCAGTCCAGCGTGCCCCTCACCCATGGGTGGCTTATCGTGATCCACGTGGCCCTAGGGAGCGTCGCGGCCATCCTGGGGGTCTACCTCGTCCTCCGCATGCGATGGAGCGGGTTTCCCGAGGCGCTCAAGGTGAGGAACTTCCGTGCCGTGATGATCACGACCTGGATCGTTTGGTTCAGCAACGTGCTCGTCGGCTACCTCGTCTTCTACTATTTCGCCTACACCCAGACCTACCCGTAGCCTCGGCCTCTCGCCAATTTCGACGAAGCTCGAACCTCCGCCCCGGGCCCCGCCTGTGACGGAAGTCGAAGCGGTACCACCTGTGTACTTGTTTTGGTTGACCGTCGTCTCCTGACGGCTCCGAGTACGCCTTCCGCCGGGCCCATAACTGTACATCCGGGAACGACATAGCTCCCTGCTCGAGGGAGAGATGACCTCTTGGGCAGTCCCTGTCCTATGGGCGCCGGAGAGCACGGACGACGAGGTGGTCGTCTCCAGGCGGAAGCTCGGCGAGCTCGAGAAGGAGATGGAACGCCTTCGGGAGAAGGCCAAGAAGCTCGAGACGGAGAGCGAGGACCTCCGTCGCCAGCTCGCTGTCCACGTCAACCCCAACGTCCCCCCGAGCGTGCGGAACCCCGCCCTGGGCTTCGCTCGAGCCCGACCGCTCGTTCCCACCGAGGATCGGAGGAAGCCGGGGCCCAAGCCCGGCCATCCCGGAACCACGCGGGCGCCCCTGGTCCCGGACCGAAAGGTCTCCCTGACCGCCGACACCTGTGGCCATTGCCACGGCCACCGGTTGCACAGGACCGGCGTGGACACCCAGCAGGAGGTGGAGCTGCCACCGCCGAGGAAGGCGGTGGTGACGGAGTACGACATCGGGGTCTGCCGCTGCCTCGACTGCGGGGAGGAGGTGAGAGCCACCCTTCAGAGTGAACGTGAACCCTCGGGCTATGGCCCCCAACTCCAGACCGAGGCGGTCCTCGGGAAGACCGAGGAGCGGCTACCCTATCGGAAGCTAGAGACGCTCTTCGTTCGGCAGGGGCTCCCGATGAGCCTCGCCACGCACCAGGGGCTGGTCTGGGCGGCAAGCGATTCGCTCGGGGGAACCTGCGAGGAGATTCTCGAGCGGGTCCTGGAGGCGACGGTGGTGTACGCGGACGAGACCAGCTTCCGCGTGGGCGGGGAGAAGTGGTGGCTGTGAACCTTCACCACCTTAGAGGACACGCTCCTGGTGCTCCGTCCCAGCCGGGGAGAGGATGCCGTCCATGAGGTCCTGGGCGAGGGGTTCCCGGGAAGGGTGGTGGTGTGCGATGGATGGAAAGCCTACCCCCACGAGGGGTGGGTCCTGCAGCGATGCTGGGCCCATCTCCTTCGAGTGGCGAAGGCGTGGGCGGAGGTCAGTCCGAGAGCGCAGGAACTATACGCGGCGCTGTGCGAACTCTATGCGCGGTTGACGAAGGGGTTGGAAAGCGCAGGCCTGAGGGCACGCGCGCATCGGCTCACCCTGGGCGAGAGGTCCCTCGAAGGGCTGGTGGAGCGGTTTGGGAAGAGCTGGGCCGGTGGCGTGAGGAAGGTCATGACCTACCTCACGAACGGGATGCCGTGGTGGCTGACGTTCCTGAAACGGCCGGGGGTGGAACTCACCAACAACCGAGGTGAGCGCTCCCTACGAGAGGCGGTGGTGATTCGGAAGGTTGTAGGCGCCCTCAGGAACGAGAGAGGTGCCGAAGCTCTCGCTCGACACTTGAGCGTGCTCGGGACCTGGAAGCTGCGTCGGCTGGACCCGGCACGAGAGCTCTAGACAACCCTCAGCCGTGGGTCGCTCCTGTCGGAGCTATACACGTCGGTCGCGCCTAACGGTGGCCTTGTGGATCGTGGCGGTGATCTCCGGGGTCTTGACCATCTTCCATGCGATCACGATGGCGTCGTCCTGACCGGGGCGCCACAACACATATCTGGCCGCGGAGCCCGGGGGGCCCCGATGGCGCTCCCCTTCCCGCTCCTCGACGCGCATCTCGTCTTCCGCGGAACCCCTCTCCCCGCTCAGCCCCGAGAGAGGCTCGAGCGTTATGCGAAGTTCGTGAGCTCGGAACTGGAGCCGGTCACTTTTGAGGTGGACCGCAGAGCACGTCCGTACCTCGCCCACCACGACACCCTCGGCGGCGATCCCGAGGAGGTCGTTCTGAATCCCGCGCACAGGGCCGCGCTCTCCAAGATCTACGCGAGCGGGCTCAGCACCGGCGCCGTAGAGGGACGCCACCCCTGGTGGGAGACGTTCGCCCTCGGTTACCTGACGACCGACGTCGGGTGCTTCTGTTCGGCCACCGTGACGATGGCCACCGCGTTCTCGCTCGCCAAGTACGGTTCGGAAGAGCTCAAGGCGAGATTCCTGCCCGCCCTTCTCGAGGGGGGCGGGGCCCGACAAGGTGCCACCTGGGCGACCGAGGCCCAGGGTGGTTCCGACCTCGGAGCGAACCGCGCCCGAGCGGTGCCCGCGGGAAGCGACGGCAAGTACACCATCACCGGGGAGAAGTACTTCTGCAGCAACGTAGGGGCGTCCTACGCGGTGGTGACGGCTCGCCCCGAGGGTGCGCCGGAGGGCCCGAAGGGGATCCGACTCTTCTTCGCTCCTTCGCGACGCGAGGACGGACGACCGAACTGGCGGATCCGTCGCCTGAAGGACAAGATGGGCACGGTCTCCGTCCCGACCGGGGAGGTCTCGCTGATCGATAGCGAGGCCTACCTCCTCGGGACCCATGAGGAGAGGCTCTATCCGACGATGGAGATGCTCAACGTCTCTCGGGTCTGCAACTCGATCGGAAGCGCAGGAGTGCTCGCACGCGCCCTTCAGGTGGCGATGGAGCATGCCCGTGCCCGTGAGGCCTTTGGCAAGAGGCTCATCGACCACCCCCTGATGGCCGTCGACCTTGCCCGGTTGGCCATGGAGGCCTCCACGGCCGCCCTCCTGGCGTTCGACCCCGCGTTCTCCTTCGACGAGGTGTGGAAGGACCGTCCCCCCAAGTCGGATGCGGCGCTCCTCTTCCGGCTCGCCACGCACGCCGCCAAGCTCGCGACCGCGGACCAAGCCGTCCGAGGGACCTACAGCGCCCTCGAGGTCCTGGGAGGTCCCGGGTACCTGGAAGAGTTCCCCCTCGCGAAGCTCGTCCGGGACGCGATGGTCACCCCGGTGTGGGAAGGCGGCTCGAACCGCCAGGCCCTAGATGCCTGGGAGGTGTCGACCCGTTCGCACCCGGAGAAGGCCTGGCACGAAGAGGCCAAGAAGGCTGCCGGGGCCGCTCGTTCGGATGCGGTGAAGAGCTTCCTCGAACGTCGCATCGGGGCCGTCGCCAGCCCCGGGCACGGAGAGGTCTCCGCGAAGTCCCGGCTGATGGCGATCGCCGAGATGCGACAAATGACCCTGCTCCAGCGTCTGGCCCACTCGAGCGCCGAGCCCGCCGACCGGGCTAGGGCGGAGGCGACGGCCGAGATCTTCGCGTTGGTTCGGGACGGAGGGCCGGGAACGGACATCCCGGTGATAACGGCCCTCTCCGTGCTCGGGGCCTCGTGACGCCAGCGCCCGAACTGGAGGGGAGCTTGCCCCCCTTGCTTGCCCCAACCAAGGAAGGAGCGAGCGTCGCGGAAGGTCCGGTCTCCGATCCCTTCGTGCTGCGGTTATTGTAGGGGCCATGCGATTCCGCGGGCCCCGGAGTTTCCGGTGCACGCCGTTGTGAGAGCATGAGAGGTGGATACCTGACCGAAGGGCTCGCCGGAGCGCTTCTCGTGGTCCTGGTGGTCACCTCTGCGGCCAGCACGCTCTCCACGCCCTGGTCTCCTGAGACCCAACGTGCCCCCGCGGTGAACTCCTCCCCCAATCCCCCCTTTCACGCACCGGCCCAGGGGGGGAGCCTTCCGACCGCCCTTCTCAGTCCTGCTGCGACCCCAACCTCCAGCTCCGCGCCGAACGTGTCGAGGAGCCTCGTGCTGTTCAACGGCACCAGCATGTCTGGTAATGTGCTCCCTCCGAACGACGCATCGCCGTACGCTCTCGCCCTCGACCCCTCGACCTCGACGCTTTGGGTCGTCGGTGAGTACTTGGGTGTGCTCGACGAGGTCTCCGGGACCCCAGCGAAGGTCTCCCGAGCGATCTCGATCCCAAGCGGCAGCCTCCAGGTCGCCTACGTTCCCTCGACCGCGGACGTTTACGTCACGGGGGGCGCCAGCGGGAACCTGACCGCGGTGAGCGCGACGACCGGGGCCGTGGTCCAGAGCTTCCACCTGGGCACCTACCTGGATGGGGTCCTCTACGTTCCTTCGACGACAGAGCTCTACATCACCGACCAGCAAGCCAACCAGCTCCTGGTCTTCGATCCCAGCTCGCAGAGCGTCGTGGCGACGGTCGGCGTGGGGACGCTCCCCGGAGCCCTCGCTTGGGACCCGCTCAACGGGCTCGTCTACGTTGCTGACTCCGGCTCCGGGCAGCTCTCGGTCGTGAACACGACCACGAACGTGCTCCAGTTCACGATCCCCGTGGGGAGTTCGCCCTCGGCCGTGGCGTACGACGCGGTCCCGCAGCTCGTGGCGGTCGCGAACTCACTTTCGAACAACCTGACCCTCGTCGACGCCAAGACCCAGAGCGTGGTCGCGAACCCCCACGTCGGGACCGGGCCTGATGGGATCGCGGCCTACCCGCCGAACGGGAACCTCTACGTCAGCGACAGCGGCTCGAACAACCTCACGGTGGTCAACGCGACGACGCGTGCGGTGATGGGGTCCCTCCCCGCTGGGCGTTCGCCCGCGGGCCTTCTCTACGACTCCTCCGATCACGTCCTGTACGCTGCGAACGTGCGATCAGGGAACCTCTCGGAGATCGCCCTGCCCTCCGGGAAGGTTGTCGGAGAGGTCGTCACCGGTAGCAATCCGATCAACGACGCGGTCGACCCGATCAACGGCGACCTCTACATCACCGACGACCGGAGCGACCGTGTATGGGTCGCCGTGCCGTCGAACCTCTCCCTGTTGAGCTCGGTCAAAGTGGGAGGAGAGCCTCAGGGCGTCGCGGTCGACCCGCGCACGAACCGGATCTTCGTAGCGGACTCCTACCCCACCGTCTACGACGCGGAAGGAGGTGTGAGCGTGATCGACGGGGGAACGGGCGCCCTGCTCGCGACGCTTCCCGCGGGAAAGATACCGGTCGGGGTCATCGACGACCCTTCCACTGGGGAGGTCTACGTCACGGACGCCCAGGGGAACAACGTGACGGTCATCAACGCGACCACGCTGCGGTCCGTCGCGTCGGTGAGCGTGGGGGCCTATCCCTTCGGAGGAACGTGGGATGTGGATACGGGCCAGGTATGGGTCGTCGACTCGACCTCGGGGTCCGTCTCGGTGATCGAC
Source organism: Thermoplasmata archaeon (assembly GCA_028864975.1). Taxonomy (GTDB): domain Archaea; phylum Thermoplasmatota; class Thermoplasmata; order Lutacidiplasmatales; family UBA184; genus JAKAAX01. The sequence continues at coordinate 19,193 of JAGWLG010000020.1, forward strand.
CCCGTCTCCCACCAGGTAGTGGGAACGGTCAACGTCCAGGCGGCCCCGAACGCGGCAGCCTACGATCCTTTGGTGCGCGAGGTCTTCGTCGCCAACTCCGGCAGCGACACGGTGAGCGTGGTCAACGGTAGCTCTCTCGCGGTCGTCGCGACGGTCACGGTCGGGACGGGACCGAGCTCGGTCTCGGTGGACACCACGAACGGGTTCGTCGAGACGAGCGTGGAGAACCAGAACTCGGTGGCCGTGCTCAACGCCAGAACGCGTAGCGTCAGCAGTACGTATGCGGTGGGGGTTTCCCCCGCAGGGAACGCCTTCGATCCCGCCCAGGGCGCCTTCTTCACCTCGAACCAGGACTCCGGGACCGTCTCCTATTCGGGGCTGCTCGCCGCGCTCAGCTTCCAGGCATCGCCGAACCCCGTGACCCTGGGACAGCGCACGACCCTTTCCCTTTCCGTCCCCGACGGGGCCGCGATCGTAAGCTACCGGTACTTGGGTCTGCCCATGGGCTGCATCTCCACGAATGCCTCGACGCTCAGTTGCACCCCTTCGGCCGCGGGCTCGGCCGACGTCACGGTCAACTTCTGGGACGATCTTGGGAAGAGCGGGACCGCATCCCTCACCCTCGTCGTCAATGGGCCGCTTGTCGCGGGAGCCTTCGCGTATCCCGCACGGTTCACCCAGGGGCACTGGACGACCCTCGACCTCAACAGCTCGGGGGGAACGAGCCCGCTCCTCAGGGTGGGTCTGACCGGCCTCCCCGCGACGGTGAGTTGTGGGGCGACCTCGATCGCGCGGAGCGAGCTGGTCCCCTGCACCGCTTCCGCACCCGGAAACTACACCGCGCAGGTCTGGGTCCAGGACTCCGGGGGCGCGAACGCGAGCGCGTCCACGAACCTCACGGTCGAACCGAGCCTCCTGCTCAGCACCATGTCGGCCTCCCCGTCGCTCCTGGGTCAAGGTGCCCTCACCCGAATCGTTGTCGCCGCCTACCGGGGCACGAGCCCCTACACCTACTCGTACCGCGGACTTCCGAGCGGATGCACGACGCAGAACACTTCGGTCCTGTCCTGTCGTCCTCAGGCTTCTGGGAACTTCACTATCGGAGTGACGGTGAGCGACCTCTCCGGGGATGAGGCCAACGCCTCCGTCCTGCTCCGCGTCTATGCCCCGGTCTCGATCGTGTCGTTCGAGGCTTCCCCTTCGAGCATCACCCTGGGAGGCTCGACCATCTACTCGGTGAGCGTAACGGGGGGCCTGACCCCGTACACGTTCGTCTACCGTAGTCTCCCTGTGGGGTGCACGTCCTCGAACACCAGCTCGCTGGACTGCACGCCGACCCAGGAGGGAACGACGATGTCGAGCGTCGAGGTGATGGACGCCGCGGGGGGGGAGGCCTGGAGAACCCTGAACCTAACGGTCGTGCCGCCATCTCCCCTCGGTAGGGGCGGGAACGACCCGTACCTCTACGTGGGAGTCGGCGCGGCGATCTTGGCCGTTGCGGCGGTCGTGCTGGTCCTTCTGCTACGACGGCGACGACCGAGCGACCCCACGACCGCGGGCCCGCAGGAGCCCTGGAAGGCCCCTGCTCAGGAGTACTTTCCCCCGGGCTCCCCACCCTCGGGATACGGGCCACCAGGACCGTGATCCCTGAAGGCGTCAAAGAAGCGTGAAGTAGCTTCGTTCCATCAAGGGTCGACCGCGTGCGGCACTTGGCCGCGCGACCGTGTCCGTAGGAACAGGAGGACATGATGCCCGTCGATATCTCGCTCAAGCGAACCCCCGCGTACCGCGTGGCCACGCTCAAATGGAGCGGACCCTGGAACGAACGAAGGACCCAATCCCAGTTCGAGCGGGTCGCAAGGTGGACCCATGCCCAGGGAGCGAGGACGGGAGCGTGGATCTTTCTCGAGATGGGAGAGAACCGATGGCAGGCCTGCGTGCAGGTCGCAGGGAGCGTGCGGGGCGACGGGTCGGTCCGCGTCCGCTCGTTGCCCGCGGAGCAGGTGGCGAGCGTCCTCTTCGACCCCGACCAGGTCTCCCCTCGAGTGGTCTACCATGGGCTTGCGGACTGGGCACGGTGGCGCAAGAAGGAGAAGGAGATCCGGGGGACCAAGGGCTTCCGGGAGGTCTATCGGGCGAACCCGTGGAAGGACCCGCGAGCCTGGGCACGGACGGAGGTCCAGCTCCTGCTTCGGAAGTAGGTGCGACCTCCACGGAGACTGGGTCGCTCGGTCGTGCGCGCGCAGCATCGAGGGGTGACGGAGATGGGAGAACGTTGGACGGTGGTGGGGGTGCTCGGGCTGAACCTGGGGCTCGGGTTCCTCGCCGGGGCGGTCGTCGAGGACCTGAGCGTCCCCTCGGCGGCCTTCCTCGCGGTCTCGACCGCGGTCATCTTTGGTCTGGGGATCGCCTTCTTGGAAGGCCCCTCGCTGATCCTCAGCATCGCTCTTCCCCGGCGGATCACCCGGATGTGGGTGAGAAACTCCCTTCAGGCCGGCGGACCCTTCCTCGCCTTCGTGGGGTACGTGGCCGCGTACGGCCTGCTCCTCCACCCCCCGTTCTCGTTCTCGTGGCCCTGGATCGTCCGTCACGCCTAGGGGGGAGCTCGCTCCGTTTCTCGAAGGTGGTTCATCCTAGAGAAGGAACATCTACCTTGATGGGTAGCGAACGCTGAGCCATGTCGATGGACACTCGCGCACCGTCGCCCTTCGCCCCTCAGCCCGCCCGGTCCAACGCCCCTGCTGGCTACAGCCAGGCGGCCGCCGCCGCGGCCTATGGTCAAGGGTACGGGACCCCGGGGTACGACCCCGCCTATCCGGCGACCCCCGCCTTCGCGGGAGGCACCAGCGATGCGGAGATCGTCGAAGCGAAGAAGACCCACTCACGCGGGACGTGGATCTACCTGGTAGGCTGGATCGCGATCGCGGTGTCGCTTCCGTTGATGTTCGCGTCCATCGGCCTTGCGATCTCGAACGGTTCTCTCGGGTCGACGGCCCAGGCCCTGCTCTTGACAGGGCTGGGGATGCTCGCCGCCGGCATGGCGGTGCGAGGGGCCGGCTTCTCGCTCATGATGAAAGCGGACTTCACGGTCCGTGCTCACGCGTGGCTCGGTCAAAGGTAAGCTGGCCGACATCTCGCCCCCGCAGGGGGGTGCCAGGATCGCTCCTTACTTCCAGCCGTTCCCGGGGTAGTAGGAGGGCTCCGCGTAACAACGGGCGGGCAGCTGACGAGGAGGAGGAGAGACCAGACCCCGTCGTCCCCCCTCCGTGGCGAGGTAGACGGCACCGGCGAGGAGGAGGATGGTCACGATGGGGAGCAGCAGGTAGGCGACCGAGTCCGGCCCGCTGAAGATCGAGACGCTGAAGGTGATCGACCCACCACCGGCGCCCACCCTGCCGGTCTGGCCGCCCACGATGACCGACTGGTTCGAGGAGACGTTCGTCTGGAAGTGGTCGAGCACCCACACCGTTACGGTGTACGTGGCGCCGGCTCGGTAGGCATGCGTCGTGGTGTTGGTCGTGGTGGGTACGACGGCGCTGCCGTCCCCAAAGTCCCACGTGAAGGCGTAGGGAGGATCACCGCCGGAGACCGTGACACCGTAGCCTGCGGTCGCCCCCACCCCGGGCGATCCCGGAACCCTGGGCTTGTTCACGACGAGCGACGGCCATACGGTCAAGTTCAGGCTCTTCGATCGGGTCTGCCCGTCGGCGGGAGCATCCAAGACCCGGAAGGTCACCATGAACGTCCCATTGCCCGTGTACGTATGGGTCGGCGTCGGGGCGTACACCAGGGGCGAGCCGTCCCCGAAGTTCCAGCTGTAGTTGAACGGTGATTGCCCCCCGGTGAGGTTCTCCGAGAAAGTCGTCGTGAAGGGGGCATCCCCTGCAGTTGAGGCGGCGGAGACCGAGAGGCTCATCGGCCCCGCCCGGACCGTGATGGGGACCGTGTAGTTCCCCGTGTGGCCCGCGGTATCGGTCGCCGTCAGGGTCACGGGGAAGACGCCTCCCACCACGTAGGTGTGCGAGGGGCTTGGCGCCCCCGAGGTCCCACCGTCTCCGAACTTCCATGATAGCGTGTACGGGGGAGCTCCTCCGGCGACGTTGGACGTGAAAGAGACGTTCAGAGGGGCCGTTCCCGAGGTCGACGAGGCGGTGAACGCGACCGCGACACTACCCTTGGGGGCCTTGACCTGGACCGTGGTGTTCGCCGAGGCCACGATGTTCACGCCGTCGACCACCGTGACCTTGGCCGAGTAGCTCCCGGCCCCCGCGTACACGTGGGTCGGGTCGGGGGTCGTGCTGGTCCCCCCATCTCCGAAGGTCCACGCGTAGGTCACCGGTGCCGTCCCCCCCGTCTCGTTCGCCCAGAAGGAGGTGACGTTCCCCGTGCCCCCGATGGCCGGGGAAGCGGCCACGGTCACGGCGGGAAGAGCCGAGATGTCGACCTGAGGGGACACCGTTTGGCTCACGGACTGACCATACGAATCAGTGACGTTCATGGTCGCCGTGTACCCCGCGCTCGGGGAGGAGTAGGTATGGCTCGCGTTCGCCGTTGTAGCCGTTCCTCCGTCGCCGAACCTCCACCCGATCGCGTAGGGGGTCTGGCCGCCCGAGATGGTCGAGCTGAACGTCACCACCTGCCCGACGTCGGTCGCGGTGGGGGTCGCGCTGACCGAGGCCGTCAGCGTGGTCCCGAGCGCCCAGGTGTCCGCGACATCGCTCGAGTTGGTCGACCCGCCGTACATGATCGGAAGGCCCCCGCCGGGGGGGGCGGCCGCCATCGTCCCGTCGCGGGGGGTCGGGTTCGTCGTGGGATAGAGCTGGGTCCAGTTCCCCCCCGAGAAGCTGTAGGTGCTCCCCAGGTCCCCCCCAGCCTGGTTCCCCTGGGTCAGGATGATGGTGTGCGTCGCGGAGTCCCAGAACATCACTCCGTTGGCGAGGGCGGGGGGAGAGGTCGTCGGGTTGAGCTGGAACCACTGGCCGCCTTTGAAGGCCCAGGTGTCCCCGAGGACGTTGTTGCCGTTGTAGCCCCCGAACAGGATGACCTCGTTCGTCGCGGGGTCGAAGGCCATCCCTTGAGCCTCGCGAACGGAGGGAGAGGTGGAAGGGGAGAGCACCTTCCAGCCTCCCGCGGCCGTGTAGACCGCGGTCTGCTGGGAGTAGTCGGTCGATCCGCACGCCGAATTGCTCGGGTTGAGGATGTCGATGTTGAACAGCGTGCATCCCCCGAAGAGGACGGCTTCGGAGTCGGCGGGGTCATCGGACATCCCACCCGCCAACACCGACGTGGGGAGCGTCCCTGAGACCTGGGTCCACGTGCCCTGCGCGTAGGTCCAGGAGTCTCCCATGTTGCAGGTGTCGGAAGCGAGGTTGATGCCGGTGCATCCGCCGAACATCACTACGCGAGAGTCCGCACTGTCGTAGGCGAGCGCAGGCTCGGCGCGTCCCGCGGGCGAGCAAGAGCTGCAGACCTGGTTCCACCCTCCCGATGTCGAGTACGTCCACGTGTCCCCGTCGGCGCTCGTCCCCCCGTTCTCGCCCCCGAACAGCACGGCATAGCTATCGCCGCTATCCCACGTCATCGACGAGTACGCACGCGCTGTGGGGGCCTTCCCCGCACGCGCGGTGAGGTCGATCCAGGTGGGAGAGCCCGTTTGGGGCAACGGGTGGGGGTTGGAAGTCGACCCTTTCAGGGACGGGACCGAGAGGGAGAGCGGGGCACCCGCCGCGGGGGGCGAGAGGTGCCCGATTCCCGCGAACAACGCAGGAACCGCCGAGGGAGCTGCGAGGAGGAGGACCAAGGCGAGCACGCTCACCGGTCCCAGATAGGCCCAGGGGCCCCGCGCGGGCGAACGCACGTTCTGGGAGCCGCCTGACTTGCTATTATGCCTTCGGCGGAGCGCACGCTCCCGGGCGGCCGTTCGAGATTCGTCACTCCTCGGGCCGGAGGGGGCTGACCCCCGCGACGGGCGCTCCGGAAGACCTTTGGAGGGGGCCGCCTTCCCCCGTCGGAGACGATGGAGCAGCCTCTCGATCCTCGCGAGGGGCCGCTCTCGGCGGGGATCCGAGAGGTCCTGGACCGGTTGGAGGAAGGGTCGGGCTCGCTGCTGCTCGTCTCCGGCGGCGACGCCGCCACGCGCGAGGAGCATCTGCGGTCGATCGAACGCGAGGCCCGCGACCGACGGCTCAAGGTCGAGCGGCTCCGGGCGTCCACCTTCGACCAAGAGGTCCCCTTCGGAGCCCTCTTGGGTTGGCTCGCGGGCATGGTCCCGCTCGCCCGGCAGGCCCCAGAAGAAGAACGCGCCGCCTGGATCCCCTCGATCGCTCTCGCGGGACTGCGTGCCCTCGACCGGCCGGAAGACGGCGAGGCCGTCTCATCGGGCGCGGGGCCCCCCGACCCCCGCCCTTCGGAGGACGACCTGCCTCCGGTCCCGCCCGAGGAGATGCGGGTGGGAGTGCTGGGGCTCGTCGAATCGATGGTGCGTCAGCGGAGGAGCGTTGTCGCGGTCTCGGGTGCGGAGCACCTCGACCCGTCGAGCCGGGAGTGGCTCCTCCGTCTCGTGCCCGCGCTGGAGGCGCTCCCCCTGGTCATGGTCCTGGAGTTCTCCGAGGAGGGGGACGATCTCACCTTCTGGCGGACCGGCGAAGGACGAAAGGGCCGGACCTGGCACCGCCTGCCGACCCCCGAGCGGCCTTCGAGCCCCCAAGGGCCGGTCCCCTCCTCGGCCCGAACGCTCCCCCTCGACCCCCTCAGGATAATTGGCGGCGTGACGGTCGCGGGGCCGGACGCCCGCCTGGAGCTCCTCGCCGAGGTCCTCGGCATGTCACGAGAGAAACTGCGGAGCGAGCTCCGACGTCAGGTCTCGGAGGGTTGGCTCGTTGAGGACCCTCCGGGATGGGCGCCCGCGCGACGCCCCCTCGGTGAGGCGGCCCTCCGCGCGCTGGGGCCCGCGGCCGTGGCGCGATTGCATCACGCCCTCGCCGAGGCCCTGGAGCGGTCGAACCCCCAACCCCGGGGCAAGCTGCTCTTCCGGATCGGGGAGCACTGGGAGCAGGCAGGAGTGCTCTCACCAGGGGTCGAACGTCTGATCGAGTCGGCCCACGAGTGCGAGCGCTGGGGCGCTCTCGAAGAGGGCGAACGCCGCTTCCAGAGGGCGCTCCTCCTCGCCCAGAACGATCCGAGCGAGCGAGGACGGCGGCAGGAGGAGAAGGTGTATGACCAGTTGGCGAGCTTGCGTCTCCGTTCGGAGAGCCCCGAAAAGGCGACCGAGGCCCTTCGGCGGGCGCTCGGGCTCGCCCAAGCACGGGGAGCCCCCGCGCGGGAGTGGGCCACGTACGTGGCCGGGATCGCCAACGCGGAGATCTCCTTGGGGGCCGACCCCGGGCCGGAGCTCACCTCCGCCCTCGCCCGGGTCGGAGATCGGTCGCCGGAAGCGGAGGCGGTCCTCCTGCGAGCCCACTCCCTCTACCTCAGCACCCGTGGTCGACCTCAGGAGGCGGTCGAGGTCGGGGAGCGGGCATGCGAGCTCGCGGAGCGCACCCAGGCGGCGGGGTTGAAGGTCCGTTGCCGTTCGACGGTCGCCAACGCGTACCTCTTCAGCGGTCAGAGCCCCGAACGGGCACGGCTGCATCTGCTCCGCGCGCTCCAGTTCCGACGATCGATCCAGGGAACCCCGGACCAGACCCTCTTGATCGACGCGCTCGACCGCCTGGCCTTGGTCGAGTTCAACCTGCGCAACTACCGGGCCGCCTTCCAGCGAGGGGAGGAGACGTTGCGGGAAGGACGACGGCTGGGCTCGCGGACGTCCGTGATGCACCTTCTGGGGAACGTGGGGGAGTATGCCTGCGCCGCTCAGGCGTACGACCGTGCGGCCGAGCTCACCCTGGAACTTCGGACGCTTTGCGACCGTTTCGGGACCCCTCCCGCTGACGACAACCGCCTGCAGTTGCTCCTGGTAGAGGCAGCGGTCGCCGCCGGTCGAGGCGACCTCAAGCTCGCCCGCGAGCGACTGGACGAACTGGTCGCGGCGGCGGAGAAGGGGGGCGTTCGCTACTTCCTCGCTCAGGGCCTCGTGGCGCAGGCCGTCCTGGCCGATCGTGCGGGGGACCTCTCCCTGCTTCGGAGCTTCCTGCGCCGCCTGCGGAAGGAAGGGCTCTCGAAGACCCTCGGGGCCGAGAACCGTGCCCAGCTCGACGCGCTGGAGGCGAAGTCCCGGAACGTATCTCCCGGTCCGGGAGGCGCGAAGCGGTAGGCGTGCTACGGAAGAGGGGGGCAGATCAGCCCCCGCGAACCAGCGGCCAGAAGGAGGGGTCGAATCGAGGCTGGACGGGTATCGCTACCCGACCGCGCCGGTCATCTCCAGTTGGATCAGGCGGTTCAACTCGAGCGCGTAGTCGACGGGCAGCTCCTTCGCGAACTCCGCCAGGAACCCCATCAGGATCAGGTGGATCGCGTCCGACTCGTTGAGCCCGCGGCTCATGAGATAGAAGATCTGCTCCTCCCCGATCTTCCCCACGACTGCCTCGTGGGTGATGGTCACGTCCTCGTACTCGTGGACCTCGTTGTACGGGTACGTGTCCGACCGGGAGATCGCGTCGGGCAGCAGCGCGTCGCAACGAACCGCGGACTTCGACCCCGTCGCGCCACGGGCGACGTGCAGCAGCCCGCGGTAGGAGGTTCTCCCTCCGCGTATCGCGATCGACTTGCCGATGATCTTGCTCGAGGTCTCCGGGGCCGAGTGGACCGCCTTCGCCCCGGAGTCGATGATCTGGCCCTCGCTGGCGAAAGCCACGGAGAGCATGTCGCCCCGGGCGCCGCGACCCTTGAGGTAGACGGAGGGATACTTCATCGTCACCTTGCTCCCGAGGTTCCCGTCGACCCACTCGACGAGAGAGTTCTCGAAGGCATGCGCCCGCTTCGTGACCAGATTGTAGACGTTCTTCGACCAGTTCTGGACGGTCGTGTACCGGATCTTGGCATCCGCCTCAGCGATGACCTCCACCACCGCGGCATGGAGCGAGTTCTCCGAGTAGACGGGTGCCGTGCAACCCTCGATGTAGTGGACCTTCGCGCCCTTGTCGGCGATGATGAGCGTCCGCTCGAACTGCCCTACGGACTTCGCGTTGATCCGGAAGTAGGCCTGGAGAGGGATCCCCGCGTCGACCCCGGGGGGGATGTAGACAAAGCTGCCCCCCGACCAGACGGCGCTGTTGAGCGCAGAGAACTTGTTGTCGTTGTACGGAACGATCTTCCCGAAGTACTTGCGCAGGATGTCGGGGTGCTCACGGACCGCGGTGTCCGTGTCGCAGAAGATGACGCCCTTCTTCGCGAGGTCATCGCGGATCTTGTGGTAGACGGTCCCGCTGTCGTACTGGGCCCCGACCCCCGCGAAGTACTCTCGCTCCGCCTTGGGGATGCCCAAGCGGTCGAAGGTGTTCTTGATGTCCGGGGGCAGGTCCTCCCATCGCTTCTTGGTGTCGCCCTCGGCGAGCGGGTTCGCGTAGTAGGTGTAGGCGTCGAAGTCCAGGTCCGAGAGGTCCGGACCCCAATCGGGCATGGGCCGCTGGAGGAAATGCTCGTACGCCCGCAGTCGGTACTCGAGCATCCAGGAGGGCTCGTGCTTGAGGTCGGAGATCTGACGGATGATGTCGCGCGAGAGCCCCTTCGCGGTCCGTACCTTGTAGGTCTCGGGGTCCTTGAAATCGTATCGGGTGTAGTCGAGGGGGGTGATCTCGGCAGCGTTCTGAGCCATGGTCGGACCTCCCTTGGTCAACAAATTAGAACACCATTCAGTATTTAATTCATCGGTAGCGATTGCGCCGACATAGCTCGCGGCATGGACAGGGCCCCGCCTCAGCGCCCGAGGATCTGTTGCACCTTCGTCAGCGCCTCGACCAGACGGGTCGTGTCCTCCCGGTCGTTGTAGAGATAGTAGCTCGCCCGGGTCAGCGCTGGAACCCCGTAGCGCTTCATCACCAACTGAGCGCAGTGATGGCCGGCACGGACCGCCACCCCCTCGGCGTCGAGCAGGGTCGCGATATCGTGGGGGTGGATCCCCTTCAGCGAGAAGGAGAGGACCGCTTCTCGGTCGCGCCCCACGGGGGGGCCGTAGATCGTGAGGGCCTCGCCCAGGGCCGCCTTCAGCCGCTTCTCCGCGTCGAGCAAGAGCTCGTGCTCGAAGGACCGAAGCTCGTCCCACCCCACCCGAGATAGGTAGTCGAGCGCGCGTGAGAGCACGACGGCGCCCGCCACGTTCGGGGTCCCGGCCTCGAACTTGAGGGGGGGGTCCTTGTAGGTGATGTCCGCCTTGTCCACCTCCCGGATCATCTCGCCTCCTCCCATGTAGGGCGGGAGCTTCCGAAGGACCTCCTTCTTCCCCCAGAGGACACCGATGCCCGTCGGTCCCAGGACCTTGTGGCCAGAGAACGCCAGCAGGTCGACCCCCATCTCCTGGACGTCGATCGGGAGATGCGGGGCTCCCTGCGCCGCGTCGAGGAGCACGAGCGCACCCGCATCGTGCGCGCGCTCGGTGAGCTCGCGGACGGGGTTCACGGTCCCCAGGACGTTCGAAACGTGGGTGAAGGTGAAGAGCTTCGTTCCGCGCGCGAGGAGGCGGTCGAGGTCCTCCCCGCGGAGCCGACCGTCGTCGGTCAGGCCCACGAAGTCGAGCTGGACCCCCGGGTGTTGGCGCAGGAGGTGCCAAGGGACGATGTTCGAGTGATGCTCCATCTCCGTCGACACGACCCGATCGCCTCGAGCGAGGCCGCCGCGGGCAAGGGCGCCTGCGACCAGGTTGATCGCCTCGGTCGTTCCTCGGAGGAAGACCACCTCCTCGGGGTCCTTCGCGTGGAGGAACTGCGCGACCCTCGCCCGGGCCTTCTCGTAGGCCTCGGTCGCCTCTTCCGATAGCGCGTAGACCCCGCGATGGACGTTCGCGTTGAGCGTCTCGTAGAACTCCCGCTCCGCGTCGATGACCGAGCGGGGCTTCTGACTGGTGGCGGCCGAGTCCAAGTAGGTCAGCGGGCGCCCGTGGAACGACCGCTCGAGGATCGGGAAGTCCTTTCGGCACCCGTGGAGACCCCGTTCGCTCAGTTCGGGTCGGCGGGGGACGGTCCTTGCCTCCGAGGGGGAAGCTCGCGCACGCGGGCTTCGTGGCGCTGGCCTCCCGGAGGCAGGAGCCGTGGCCGCCGCCGCACGGACCATGCGTGCCCCCTCACGCCTTTGTGGGTTGCGCGGCGGCCTGTCCGACCTTGACCCAGTCGTAGCCCTTCGCCTCGAGCTGCTCGGCGAGCTCTCGGCCCCCGGACAACGCGACGACGCCGTCCACCATGACGTAGACGCGGTCCGGCCGCGCGTACTTCAGGATGCGCTGGTAATGCGTGATGACCAGGATCCCCCGGTCGGGTCCGCGAAGCTTGTCCACCGTCTCCCCCACCTGCTTCACGGCGTCGATGTCGAGCCCACTGTCCGGCTCGTCGAGGATCGCGAACCGGGGGTCGAGCGTCGCCATCTGGAGCACCTCGGTGCGTTTCTTCTCCCCGCCGGAGAACCCCTCGTTCAGCGGGCGCTTGACGAAGGAGGCGTCGAGACCGAGCAAGGCGAGGTTGCGGTCCAGCTGCGCTTGGAACTGGTCCGTGTCCACTTCCTCCGCCTTGCGGGTCTGGGTGAACGAGGTCCACAGGAACTTCGAGAGCGTCACTCCCGAGACCTCGACGGGGTACTGGAAACCCAGGAAGAGCCCGGCCCGAGCGCGCTTATCGGGCGAGAGCTTGAGCAGGTCGATGTCGTCGAGGTGCGCTTCCCCCGCGGTGATGGTGTACTTCGGGTGGCCCGCGAGCGCGTAGGCGAGCGTGCTCTTCCCGGACCCGTTGGGGCCCATCAGCGCGACGAGCTCGCCGGTCCGGAGCGTCAGGTTGACCCCCTTGAGGATCTCCTTGCCTCCGACCGTCGTGTGGAGGTTCTTCACGGTGAGCACATGGCCGGGTGCGGTCGCTGCCATTGTCCCGGTCGACGCAGCCCACCTCGTATATAAGTGCCAATCGGTGCCTAAATCCCGTCGTTCCATATACCTGGGGAGCATCCACCCCTACGCGGGAGGCGCTCCGGACCGAGAGCTCTGAGCCACGATGGGCGCGGCCGAGATGCTCCTGGGCGAGGGCACCAAGTCGAAGATCCTGGACGAGCTCAACGAGGGACCTCGAACGGCCCGGGAGCTCGCGAAGAAGCTGGGGATCCAGGAGAGCGCGGTGCGTATGCACCTGGAGCGGCTCTCGGAGCGCGGCATCGTCTCGCCGCACTTCAGCCGGGAGGGGGTGGGAAGGCCTCGGAAGCGCTACGGGCTCACCTCCGAAGGCTTCGAGCTCTTTCCGCGGCGCTACGAGCTCATGGTGGACTCCGTCATCCAGGCGGTCCTCGAGAAGGAAGGAGAACCGTACCTCGCGGCGCTCTTCGTGCGCGCCGCTGACCGCTTCGCGGAGCGGCTGGTCGAGGACTTCCCGCAGCTCCGGACCCCGCCTTCCGACCCCGAACGAAGGCTTCGCCTCGTCGCCCGCGTGCTCGATTCGATTGGTCAAAAGGCCGAGGTCGTGCGCGACGCGAAGGGTCCACGCCTCGTCCGAAGGAACTGCATCTTTCGCGGAAGCGCGCTCGCCCACTCGAACCTCATCTGCGAGGTGTTCGACCGTCGGCTGTTGCAGAAGTTGCTCGGTGGGGGTTCGGTCGACCTGCTCAGCTCGGTGCCGCGGGGCGCGGCCGCGTGCAGTCATCTGATCCAGCTCACCTCGGCGGCTGCCGAGTGAGCGGCGAGGTCCCCGCGGACCCGGGGGACCCAGCCCGCGCAAGGTCGGGACCACATCCATGAACGAAGGAGTCGCCACCGAACCCACGAGCCGCCCAGGTCGGACGGCCGGAGGGCCCGAGAGCTCCTCGCTGAGCCCCACCTTTGGGCAGCCGCACGGGAACATCGCCTCCCGGATCGGGAACACCCCGCTGCTCCGTCTTCGCCGAGTGGCTGCCGCCCTCCCCAAGGGGGTTGAGCTGTGGGCGAAGGCGGAGTTCCTCAATCCGGGAGGTTCGGTCAAGGACCGCACGGCGCTCTCGATCGTCGAGAGCGGGATCGCCGAAGGGAAGTTCGGGCGGGGGAAGGTCCTTCTGGACGCATCCTCGGGGAACACCGGGATCGCCTACGCCTTCCTGGGGGCGATGTGGGGATTTCCCGTCGAGATCGTGCTCCCTCGCAACGCCAGCGTCGAACGGCTGCGGAGGCTCCAGGCCTACGGTGCCCGGCTCACGTTCTCGGACCGGGTCGAGGGGACCGATGGCGCACAGCGCTTGGCCAAGGAACTCGCGGCGAGCCACCCTTCCCTCTACTGGTACCCCGACCAGTACAACCATCCCGCCAATCCGCTCGCCCACTACCGCACCACGGGACCGGAGATCTGGCGGGATTCGTGCGGCCTCGTGACCCACTTCGTGGCCGGGATCGGCACGGGAGGCACCATTACGGGCGTCGGCCGCTTCCTGAAGGAGCGCTCGCCCCATCTCCAGGTCGCGGGCGTGGAGCCCGCGACCGCTCTGCATGGGATCGAGGGGTTGAAGCACCTCGCGACCGCCCTCCGTCCGGGGGTCTTCGACGAGCGGGGGGTGGACACCCGTCTCAGTGTCGAGACCGAGGATGCCCAGGTCATGACCCGGAGGCTCGCCCGGGAGGAAGGGCTCTTCGTCGGGACCTCCTCGGGGGCTGCGGTCCACGCGGCGATCGAGTACGGACGAAAGCTCGAGCGAGGTGTCGTGGTCACCATCCTGCCCGACGGCGGCGACCGTTACACGCGAGAGAAGTACTGGGAGGAAGGGTCGGAGGGCCGTGAGCGCGGCAGCGTCCCATGAGCGCCGGGGTCGCACCCGCCTTCGACGAGGTCGAGCTTAGCGCCGCCGATGACGACAAGGTCCGCTCTCACGGCCGGTCGACATACCCCGAGGAGGCCTGCGGAATGCTGGTGGGCCCCGCCCCTGCTCCAGGAGAGCGGGTTCGGCGCATCGTCGAGGTGCGTTCGGCACCCAACCGCCGGGGCGAGGACCGGGAGCACCGCTTCCTCATCCCCGCCGAGGAGCTTCGGTCGGTCGAGCGGTCGATCTCGGGAACAGGTCTCGAGGTCGTGGGGTTCTACCACTCGCACCCTGACCACCCTCCGGAACCGAGCCCTTTCGACCGGGACCACGCCTGGCCCTGGTACGCCTATCTCGTCCTCCGGGTGGTGGAAGGGGGCGCGCAGGAGCTGAACGCGTTCGAGCTCGACCCGGAACGCCGGGTTTTTCAACCCCGACGGCTGAGGGTCGTGCCGGTAACGTGAGTAACCGGAGCGAGCGGAAGGGTCCACGCCAGAGGAGAGAGAAGACAGCATGAGCGTCGAAGTTCGGGTACCCACGGCGTTGCGCAATCTGACCGGTGGGTCCGCGACCCTCACCTCCGAGGGGCACACCGTCGGGGCCGTGCTCGAGGAGCTAGCGAGCACGCACGCGGGTCTCAAGAGGCACCTGTTCACCGAGGACGGGAAGGTCCGCAACTTCGTCTCGATCTACCTCAACGACGAGGACGTTCGTTACCTCCAGCGCGAGGCCACGCCGGTCCGCGCCGGCGACGTGCTCTCGATCGTGCCGTCGATCGCGGGAGGGACCCCCGGTGCGGTCGCCTATCCTTCGCTATCTCGTCTCCGCGGGACCTCGGGCACCGGCGGTGCACCGACCCCGCCCCGCGCGCTCACGCCCGAGCAGATGAAGCGCTACAGCCGGCACTTGATCCTCCCGGAAGTGGGGCTCTCGGGGCAACGGAAGCTCCTCGACTCGAAGGTCCTCATTGTGGGAGCCGGGGGGCTCGGGAGCCCGCTCGCCCTCTATCTGGCCGCGGCGGGCGTGGGCACGCTCGGCATGGTCGACTTCGATGTCGTCGACGCCTCCAACCTCCAGCGACAGGTCCTCTATGGGACGAAGGACATCGGCACCGCGAAGCTCGAGGCCGCGAAGCGACGGCTTCAGGACCTCAACCCGGACGTGAAGGTCGCGCCTCACGAGGTGCGACTTTCGAGCGAGAACGCCCTCGACCTGGTCTCGCGCTACGACGTCGTGGTCGACGGGACCGACAACTTTCCGACCCGCTACCTGGTGAACGACGCGTCGGTCCTGCTCAAGAAGCCGAACGTCTACGGGTCCATCTACCGGTTCGAGGGGCAGGTCTCCGTCTTCGATGCTCGGAAAGGGCCTTGCTATCGCTGCCTCTACCAGGAACCCCCTCCTCCCGGCCTGGTCCCTTCGTGTGCGGAGGGAGGCGTGCTCGGGGTCCTTCCGGGGATTGTCGGGAGCCTTCAGGCGGTGGAGACGCTCAAGGTGCTGCTCGGGAAGGGCGACACGCTCGTGGGCCGTCTCCTGCTCTTTGACGCCATGGGGTTGCGGTTCCGCGAGCTCAAGGTCCGCAAGAACCCCGACTGCGCCCTCTGTGGCCCGAACGCCACGCAGAAGGGGCTCATCGACTACGAGCAGTTCTGCGGGATCGGGAAGGAGACGGAGGAGGTCACCGGGCACGAGATCGACCCGGAGGAGCTGAAGACGAAGCTCGACCATGGCGAAGCGCTCATCCTTGTGGACGTGCGGGAGCCTGGCGAGTTCGAGATCGCGCACCTCCAAGGCGCGAAGCTCATCCCGCGGGCGTCGCTCCCGGAACGGCTTGGGGAGCTCTCCACCGCGGACGACCTTGTCGTCTACTGCAAGATGGGGGGCCGCAGCGCGCAAGCGACGAAGTTCCTTCTGGAGATGGGCTTCCAGAAAGTGCGCAATCTCAAGGGTGGGATCGACGCGTGGTCGGAGCGGATCGACCCTTCCCTTCCACGGTACTGAGCGCAGGAAGGGCCAGTGCCCTTCGATAACCTCCGGGTTCGTCACCGGCGGTGAACGACCGGGTTATCCACCTCTTCGCCGTGAATGGGAGGACCGCCCTGGACCTCTTAGGTTGGGCGGTAAGGGTTCCTCATGTCCGAGATAGGTTCGTCCCCACCGGGTTCACCTCTCTCGGCGGGACCCGCCCCGCCGCTCCGTCCGCCGCCATCCCAAGGTCGCAGGAAGAAGTTGGGGATCGTCGTAGGTGTCGTGGTGGTGATCGCCTCTGTCGGTCTCGCGGGCGCCTGGTACATGGGTCTTTTTGCAGGGTCCGGGACCGTCGCGATGTACATCCACGACGCGCCCTGCGTCTGCACTCACGTCTACGTCACCTTCACCCAGGTCCAAGTGCACAAGGCCAACGGGACCATGATGGGCAGCGGCGGATGGTTCGTGATCAGTAGCTCGGCCCAGACCTGGGACCTGCTCCGGTTGAACGGGAGCGCTTTGGAAACGCTCCTTGCGTCCGCGAACGTCCCTGCGGGCCACTACACCATGGTCCAGCTGACCGTGCAGAACGTGACCGTCGACACGGTCGCGGGGGCCTCGATCGTGGCGGAGGTTCCGAACTCCTCGGTCCACATCGAGGGGCCCTTCGACATCACCGCGGGGTCGACCACGACGCTCACGCTCGACGTGAACCTGGGCACGAGCCTGCACGTCAACGCGAACGGGACCGCGGTGTTCACCCCGAACATCGCATTGGTCGTGGGCAGTCGGTAGACCGCCGTTTTCGCTACCCGCGCCACGCCGGGAGGGGGGATCGCGACCCCGTCGTGCCCCTCTCGAGCTTCCGGGGACGGGAACCCGTTCTTTTCCAAGCGTTTAAGTCCCTTCGGACCGTAGCACGCCCAGATGAGGACGGGGAAAACGCGCCCCCGGGGGAGGGCGCGCATCGTCCCGCTCGGGCTCACCGGCCTCCTTCTCATCGTCCTGCTCGCCCCCTTCTCCCTCGCGACGGCCCTCCCGTTCCGACCCTCAGCGACAGGACATCCCGCCATCGTCGACCAGAACTCCGGTGGAGCCCAGCTGCCCTGTACCGCCGCCTCGAACGTCTCGGGGTTTGCCTACTGCATCCGGGCGATCAACGGCGCCGGCGGGCCTGCGAACCAAACCGTCACGGCGGACAACTCCACGGCCGCCTCGGCCATGGTTCTGTCCCTGGCCTCGACCCCGAAGCTGGAGTTCATGTGGTATTGCGGAGCCCCGACGTGGACGCACGTATCCCAGGTCCTGTTCACCATGAGCATCCTGGGGGCCGAGGTCATCCACGACCCGGTGTCGATCTACGGACCTCCGTCCAACAACTACTCGGTGTGCTATTCCGGTCTGCCGCTCACGAACCGAACGCAGATCCAGCCCCTGCAGACCTTGGAGACCTGGTCGTGGGCCCTCTCCGGCGTCTTCCTGGGATCGGTCTCCTTCTACGACGACCACGGACAGCTTCTGGGCAACGCGACGACGTTCTACGTGAAGGTCCTCCCTGTCTACCCGCCGTTCACGGTCTTCACGATCCCGTTGATGCTCGTCGCGGTCTACGAGCTCTACCAGACCGTACGCGACCTGAGAGACCTGCAGCGTGCGAGGCCGAAGGGTCTCCGGAAGCAGGCCGCCCCTGCGGCCGCCCCGTCCACCGCTCGGGCGGCTCCCGCACCCACTGCACCCGCTCCAGTAGCAGCCCCTGTCGCGGCTCCGCCAGTGCCTCGACCCGTGCCAGCCACCCCAGCCCCGACGCCGGCCCCCTCCTGGTCCCCCCCGCCTGCCGCCGTGGCACCCGCGGTCGCCGCTCCTGCGACGGCCCCTGCGCCCGCGGTGTTCCAGACCCCGACCTCAGCGTCCCCGCCCCCGAGCCCTCCGATGACCTACGCGCCCGCGGCCTCACCCACGCCGTCGGCGGCTTCCCCCCCTGCGGCGCGCCCCGCGGCTGGGTCGACCCCGCCCCCAACACCTACCCCAACACCTACCCCGACACCCTACTACCCGCCCACCCCGATCTCTTCTCCTCCGGTCGCGACACCGGCGGTCCCACCCGTTACTCCCCCGACGGTTCCTTCCACGCCCCCGGTAGCTGTCGCACCCCGGCCGACGACCGCCGAGCCCCGAACCTATCCCTCGACTCCTCCTACACCGGCGATATCTGGCGCTCCCCCGCCGACCCCGGTATGGGGGACCCCCTCGCCCCCCGCGGCCCCGCCGATGGCACCCCCGGTCGCTCCGATCCCCTCTTCAGGTTCTCCGTACGCGGCGCCCTCGCCGGCCACTCCACCCGCCTATGCCCCGCCAGGTCCCCCTCCGGCAGCGCCCCCTAGCTACGCTCCTCCTCAAGCTGCGCCACCCCCCGTTGCGACCCCGCCCTCGCCGCCCAGCGCTCCTCCGCCGACGTTTGCTCCTGCCCCTGCGGCGCCCAAGCCCTCGAAGTGGTGGAAGCGGGGAGCCACGCCACCTCCGGCGGCGCCCCCGGCGCAGGTTCCACCACCTGCCGCTCCACCTCCGGTCTCGGCCCCACCGCCCTCCACCCCTCCCCCGGCTATCCCTCCATCGCCGCAGACTTCTCCCGCGCCGTTCCCCCCGCAGCCCAGCCCGCCACCCGTGAGCGGCTCGCCTCCTGCGCCTCCCGCCCCGCCGTTTGGCGGAGGGGCCTGGGGATACTTGCCTGCCCTTCCCGCGACGCCACCTGGGTCACCCCCACCTCCTCTTCCCGGGGCCCCCCCGACCCCGGATCCTAAAGCGAAGCGGCCCACGGACGGTCCTGGAGGCCAGAGCTGATGGCCGACGAATCCGAGAGCGCCCCCGCTAAGTTGGTGGTCGCCCGCAACGTCGCCGGCAGCGGCGTGGTCCTTGGGATCGCCAGCGGGCTCCTCCTGTGGCTCGGAGGGTACGTGGGCCCGATCCTGTTCATTCCCTTCGTCATCCTCGGAGCGGTCCTTGGCGGGGTCCTCTTCGGGATCCCGGCCTATGCGTTCGAGCGGAAGGTCATGAGGGAACGCAGGCAGGCTGCCGACGAGGCAGCTGCGCGGAAGGCCGAAGAAGCGGCCCAGGCGCGGGCACGACAGGCCGCGGCGAGCCCGGCCGCGGCCGCTCCTGCCGCCGCACCGGTGGTCGTCTTCGTTGGAGGGGCCTCCGGTGCCTACGCGGCGGCCCAGCCCTCCGTGGTCGGCGTGCCGGGTTACGGCGGGCAGGCGGCGGGCGCCGCCGCGGGCGCCTCGAGCTGGACCCCGATGGGGAGTGCGCCGACGGCGGCCTCTCCGTCCTCCTCGTCGACCCCTTCGTCCGCCCCAGCCAAGAAGGAGCCCCCCGTGTGGCCGCTCCAAGAACCGCTCTGCATCCTCGAGACCGGTCGCGAGAAGGACGCCTGGGAGGCTGCGCGTGCGCTCAACCTGCCCCCGGAGAAGGTGATCGGGTTCACGACCTTCCCGCCCGAGGAAATCGCGAAGGAGTTCGGCCTCCCGATCCCCGCCCTGCACAAGGTCTCGCGCGTGGAAGCCGAGGCGAACGTGGACCCGGGGGACCTCGAGCGGATCGGAAACTTCATCGAGCGCCACTTGGATGGCGGCGAGGGGCGCGTGGTCGTCCTCCCCTCCGTCGAGAACCTGGTCGAGGCCGGGAACGTGCGGAACGTCCGACGGTTGCTCGAGGTGGTCCGAGACCTGGCCCAGGGGTCCCATGGCTCGATGCTCGTGACCCTCGACCCGGTCTCCCTGCCGGAAGCCCACGTGACGCTCCTGGAGCGTGGCGCGTTCAAGATCGAACGGTCCTAGGGCCCTCGCGATTTGCGGTGTGGCCTCACGAAATACGCAGTCGCCTCTACTTCTGAGGCGCTCGACGCGTACCTTCGACCCTCCGGCTTATGGCCCACGGAAAAGGTCCGCCGCCAGGTCCACCATGCGCGGCGCGACCCTGGCGCTTTCTGCGTTCGTCCTGCTGCTCCTGATCGTGGGGGCCACGGCCCCCGGCACGTCGACCCGAGGGTCCCCCGCCGCACAGAGTTCGCCTGTCACCGTTGCCCCTCCTTCGTCGCTAGGCGCGTCTCCGCTGTACACTCCCGTCTTCCCCAGCCCGATCCGTCACGTGATCATCGTGTACCTGGAGAACGAGGAGGCTTCCAGCGTGCTCGGAACGGGCGCCTACGAGACCCACCTCGCCTACCACTACGCCTACGCGAACCAGTACTACGCGACGACCCACCCCTCGGCGCCCAACTACCTCTCGGCCACCTCTGGCAGTTACTTCAATCAGTCCGGGAGCGACGCGTACAACATCTGGAAGTCGATCAACATCGCCGACCTCGTCCAGAACGCGGGGGAGACGTGGGGCGGGTTCGATGAGAGCATGACCGCACCGTGCAGCGTGAACGACAGCTACCCTTACGCGGTGAAGCACAACCCGCTCACCTACTACGCCGACATCATCTACAACCACGCCAGCCGGTGCAATCCCAACGACCTCGACTTCAACGCCTGGAACTCGGATGTGTCGGCGGGGACGGTCCCCAACTACGCGTTCATCAGCCCCAACCTCCTGGACGACGGGCACGACACCGGGGTCTCCTACGCCGACAACTGGCTCTCCGGTTGGCTCGCGCCGCTCATCAACAACACGGCGCTCTTCTCGACGAGCGTGTTCTTCATCACCTACGACGAGGGCTCTTCCAACAACGGGTACAACGGGACCGCCGGCGGGAACGTCTTCATGACCGCGGTGAGCCCGTACTCGCACTTTGGGTACTGGTCGCAGAAGCAGTACTCGCACTGGAACCTGCTCACGACCTCCGAGTGGTTGCTCGGCCTCACCGGCCACACCTACCACAACGACAACTGGACCCAATGGCCTCCGATGAAGGACCTCTTCTCCTTCCCGGCCCCAGGGCACCCCCCGTCGCACTACGTCCTCCAGGGGACCGTAGGGGGAACCGGGGGGTCGCCCATCTCGGGCGCGACCGTTTCGACCACCCTCGGGAACACGTCGACCACGGCATCGAACGGCACCTACCGGTTCTACCTGCTGAACGGCTCCTACACGCTCACCGCTTCGGCCCCCGGCTACACGAGCCAGACCCAAGGGGCGACCGTGGCGGGGGCGTCCCAGACCTTGGACTTCAATCTGACCGCCTCGGGAGGGCCGCGGACCTACCTCGTGTCGGGGACGGTCCAGGCGAACTATCCTTCCACCTCCGCGCTCGCTGGAGCCTCGGTCTTCGTTAATGCGACCGGAGGGAGCGGGTCCTACACCGCGACGTCCTCCGGGATCGGGACCTTCGAGCTCAATCTGACGAACGGGAGCTACACGGTGGTCGCGACCCACCCCTACGACGCGTCCGCCACCAGCACCCTGACGATCTCGGGAGGGCCGTCCTCGGCCACCCTCACGTTGACCCCACGCCCCCTTTCGATCACGGTCTCGAGCTCCGTCCCCTCCATCTATGTAGGGAACACCGGCCGCCTCACGGTGAGCGCGACGATGCCGAGCGGGGCCCCCGCCACCGGCGCGGTCCTGTCGCTCAGCTCCACGCCCCTTTCGCTCCCGTTCTCCCCGGCGACTTTGCTGACCGTTCCGGCGAACGGGACCGGGTTCGTCTCGTTCGTCGCACCCACCACGAGCTCGAGCACCCTCGTGACCGTGACCGCGAGCGTCGCGAGCGGTTCGAACTACCCTGGTTCGGGGACCGGGACGGTCACAGTGGTCCCGAGCGGCACCGTCCTCCCAGCGACCGTGAGCGGTGTCGTGTTCAATGCGACCTCCCACGCGGTGATCTCTGGGGCGAGCGTGGTCGTGAGCGTTCAGTCTTCCGGGGCCCTCGTCCAGACCCTGACGACCAGCACTTTGGGCGCCTTCACGGCGAGCGGTCTCGCGCCAGGGACCTACACCTTCCAGGCGTCCGATGCGGGGTACTACCCCGCGGAACGCAACGTCAGCGCCGCCGCGGGCTCCAACCTCCCGAACAACGACCTGAACCTCACCCCCCAGGTTCGGGGGTCCCAGGGGGGCAGCCCCTCGGTCACGGTCTCGGCGAACCCGACGAGCGGGACGGCTCCGCTCTCCGTCACCTTCTCCGGCGCTGCGACCGGGGGCACCCCGCCGTACACGTTCGCCTGGTCCTTCGGCGACACGGCGACGAGCACGCTCCAGGACCCGACCCACACCTATGGGGTCGGGACGTTCACCGCTACGTTGTCGGTCACCGATGCCCAGGGCAGGACCGGCCGCGGGAGCGTGGGGGTCACGGTAACGAGCGGAAGCGGTCCGACCTCTACGCCGAGCGCCGGCCCGCTGTCGTGGCTCACCTCGAACCCGCTCCTCCTCCTCGCCGTGCTCGCCACCGTTGCGGCCGTGGCTGCGTTCATCGCCCTCGCGGTGCGCAGGCGCAGGTCTCCTCCGAACGAGGGCATGACGGCGTGGGAAGGAGCCGGCCCTGTGAGCGCGGACCCTGGAACCGCGACAACCTACGCGCCCTACCCTGGCGAGCCTGTGAATCCGGGGCCGCCCCCCGGCAGAGGTTCCTTCGGGTCCTACCCTGGTCAACGGTAGGGACCGAGGGGCAGGCCCTTTCGCCCTCGTTCCGCAGCTCCCATCTCCGGAGCGGGGCCGACCGTCGGCATCCACTTGAGCTCCGACACTTGCCTTCGACAGGAGGTCGGCCTCCTGAGCGAACCCCGTCTGGTCTCCTGGCCCCTGGGCACCCTCGACCGAGGCCCCTACGTGGACCGCTGTCGTGAGGTCCTGCGAGCCGGAGGGAGCCGCCCGCTCCCGTCCCCGCAGGTGACTCGAGGGGGGAGCCTCAAGGATCCGCGAAGCGGAGTGAGGTCCTGCCTCTACCTCTGCGGCACGGAGCGTCTCGCCCGAGGGGTGCGCGAGGAGCTCGCCGCGAGGTCGGGCGGAGTGGTCTTCGAAGGGAGCGTCGCAACGCTGGACGCGGTGCTCGAGAGCTACACCCTCCCGGCCGAGCGGGTACCCGACGAGGAGTTCCGCCTTCGTCTGTGGGCCGAGCTTCGCCGACAGGACTCCGCCCAGGTCTCGGGGGGAACGCTCGGTTTCGTGAATGCCCTTGCCGAGGCTTGGAGCGTCCTCTGTCGGGAGGGGCGCTATGAGGGGGAGCCGTGGGAGGACCCGGCGCTCTCGCCTCTGCTCGCACCCCTCCATCGGGTCAGAGAGCAGCTTCAGAAAGAAGGTCGCAAGGAGAAGGCCTCGCTGCTGCGAGAGCTCCCCCACAGGGTGCTCGAGCGGCCGGTCCGGCTCGAGTGCCTCGTGGTGGAGGGGTTCGAAGGGTTTCCGCCCCTTCTTTCGGCGATCATCGACGCGCTCGCCTCGGGAGCGGGCGAGTGCTGGGTCCTGACCGAGGGTGAGACCTTGCACCCCCCACACTGGGAAGTCCCCCGGGAAGGCCCCTCGGCGCTCCCTCCGGGTCGCCGGGGGAGCGGCCCGACCCCGCGGGCGGTCCCTGCCACCGTCCTGGGGGCGTGGGCTCGGGCGAGCGCCGTACCGGAGGTCCCCACGCCGCTTCCGAAGGTCCGACTTCTCTCCCACCTCGCGGGGGAGCGCGAGGAGACGGAGGCGTTTGCGAGGGAGGCGAGGAGGATCCTCGAGGCGGAGCCCACGGCGAGCGTCGTCGTCGCCGTCCCAGCTCTGCCCACCTACGCCCCTCGCATCCGGGAGACCTTCCCCAGGTACGGGCTGCGCCCCCAGGTCCGGCTCCCCCCCGCGCTCCTCGCGTCCTCGGGCGCCCAGCCGGTCCGTCGGCTGCTCGAGCTCGTTCGCGACGACCTTCCTCACGCGAGCATGATGGAGCTGCTCGAGGACTTGGAGGCCTTAGGGACCCTGGAGAAGTTCTTCGGTGCGGGGACGCGGGCCGGTCCGATCGACCGGCGGACCCGTGAGGCCCGCGCCGTCGCCGGAGCCGAGGCGTTCACGAGACAGCTCTCCGAGCACGCGACCGAGCTCCGGCAAGAGGGGGACCAGGAGGAGGCGGAAGCGTTCGACCGCATGGCCGCGGGGTTCGGGAGGCTTCTCGAGGTGCTCGCTCCCCTCAAGGGTACGCGAACTCCCTCGGAGTTCCTGGCGATCCTTCGGACCATCCACACGAGCCTGGGCTATCCTTCGGGTCCGGGGACGGGCGGACCCGTGGCCGTTCTCGACGGGCTGGAGGAGCTCTTCCGATCGTTGGAGAGGTCCCGGCCGGACTGGACCTTCGGAGACCTTGCCCAGCTCCTCGAGGTCGCGCTCGCGATCACCTCGGGGAGGGAGCGGGCCCCCCTCCCGGGGATCCTGGTCACGGGACTCCACGACGCGGGGCTTCTCGATGCGGACCATGTGCTCCTGGGCGGGCTCTCCGAGAACCTGGTCCCCGCGGACCGCCCGAGCCCGCTCATCCCGGCGGCGTCCCGAGCACGCGCGGGTCTCCCGGGAGGGGAAGAACTGGTGCAACGGGAGCGCGTCCGCCTCGCCCGCGTCCTCGCACGCGCCCGCGTGAGCGTGGTCCTCTCCTACCCCTCACGGAGCGGCGAGAGCGAAGTGCTTCCCTCGCTGCTCCTGAACGACCTCCTCGCCTGCTCGAGCCCCGTATTGGTCGCGAACGGAGCGTCGCCGGGGACGAGCGGCCCCGCCTGCTCCTTGGAAGAGGCCCAGGTCCTGGTCGGCAGGACCCTCGGCGCCGCTCCCGCGGGTCCTGCTGGGGAGCTCACGCCCCCAGATGGTCTTCGAGACGAGCTCCAGGGTCCTCGCTCGGCATCCTGGGCCGCGATGCTCCGAGGGATGTCCGTCGAGCGCGAGCGCCGGCGGGCACCTCGGGGGAGCCCTTGGGATGGGCCTCGAGGAGAAGTCGCGTCGCGCGAGCTGGCCCGACGGCGGTTCCCTGCGGGGCGATTCACCGTCCACGACGTCCAGGACTACTTGCACTGCCCGTACCGGTTCTACCTCGAGAGGGTGCTCGGGCTCGAGGCCCCGGAGGAAGTGAGCGATGAGGTCGACCGGGCCGACCTCGGGAGCAAGGTGCATCGAGCGCTCTTCGAGATGCTGGGCTCGCTCCGGGGCCCAGACCACAAGCTCTTACCGTTCACCCAGGAGGCGTTCCACGAGAAGGCTCCGGAACTGCATCGGAACCTTTCCGAGTTCCTCGGGCGCATCCGCCCGCGCTCCCCCGATGTCGAGAGCGTCGAGCGTCGGCTGCTGGGACCCCCGGGAGCTCCCGAACAGGGAGCGCTCCACTCCTTTCTGCGCCACCTCCTGACCGACGCCGAGGGGGTCCGCGTCGCGTACCTGGAGCTCCCTTTCGACGACCGGGTGCCTCGCGACCCCGCCCAGGTCGACCCCGGTCTCCGCCTGCCCCCGCTGCCCTTGGGTGAGGTGGACGGCGTGTCGCCGAGGCTCGTGGGGAGGATCGACCGCGTCGGGTTCTCTCGGCACCGACCCGCCGGGCTGGTCATCGATGACTACAAGACCGGTAGGGGACGTCCCAAGGACCAGGACTCGGCGCGCGATCAGGTCCCACAGGGTCGTGAGCTCCAGCTCCCGCTCTACATGGCGGCCGCGCTCTACGGCCTCCGTCCCACGGACCCGTCGGCCTTCCCGTACGGGATGCGGTTCGTCTGGCTCTCTTCGGCCTTGGAGTCCGGCTTCGTCCCGTTCCTGGCCTTCCCCCAGAAGGAGAAGGACGAGCCACGACAGCTCCAGCGGGGCATCGCGCTTGTCGAGCTCGCGGTCCGTCACGCCTCCACGGCAGCCCGAGGGGTCCTCGAGGGACGATTCCCCGTCAACGGCCGCTTCCACCACCCCGACGGAGGCTGTGCCTTCGCATCCTATTGCGAGCACGCGCGGGGGTGCCGGTTCAGCCGTCCACGGTTCGCAGGACAGGGAGCACCATGAGCGGCCCAGCCCCACCTTCGGGCCATCCTCGCCCCAGGTCCGTTCTTGTGCCTGCACCCGAGTCGGCCCCCCCGCCCGCTCCTGCTGTTCCCCTACCGCCGCCCCCTCCGCCTCCTCCCCCGCCAGGGCAGTTCCCGCCACCGCCCCCACCGCCTCCGGATCATGACCCCCAAGTCCTTGTTGTGGACCTCACCTCGGACGTGCTCCTGACAGCCTCCGCGGGCACCGGGAAGACCCACGCCCTGGTCGGCCGCTTCTTGGCCGCCATCAGCGATCCCCGAGAACCGGGAGGCCACCCAGCAGCTCAGGTCCCCACGACGGTGGCGATCACCTTCAACATCGCCGCTGCGGCCGAGATGCGGAAGCGCGTCGAGCGCGCCATGAGGCACACCGCCACCGAGGGGTCCACCGGGTCCGCCCAGAGGCGCTCCTGGGAGAAGGTCCTCGATGTCCTGGACGCCGCCCGAATCTCCACGATCCATGCGTTCTGTGCGTCGCTCCTCCGCGAGCACCCGCTCGAGGCCCGGACCATCGCCGGAGTGACCCCGGGGTTCGAGATCCTCGATGGGCCCGAGGCTGCGGTCCGATGGGACGAGGCGGTGCGAGCGACCTGGGTCCGATTGCAGCGAGAGCGGGGCGAGCTCTGGGACTCCTACCTTGACCTCTCGAGCGAGTTCGGAGGACGCGAGCTCGCGACTGCGCTTCGGGAACTGCAGGAACATCGCTTCCTGGTCACCCCTTCCTCCCTACGGACTCGGCCCCCCGCGAACGCTCCCGCGCCAGCCCGTCCTTTCCCCGCGACCTTCCTTCCGCGTCTGGCCGACCTGTGGGAGCAGGTCCAACGGGAGTATGCTCAGCTCAAGCGCGAGCGTGGGGCGCTCGACTTCGACGACCTCGAGGAGACCGCGCTCCTTCTCGTGTCCGATCCTGACATGGGAGACCGGATACGAGCGGGCATCCGACACCTGCTCGTGGACGAGTTCCAGGACGTCAGCCCTCGGCAGTTGAGATTGCTGTTGCTCCTGCGGGGTCGGGAACCTCCCGGGCGACGGGCCCTCTTCGCGGTCGGCGACCCGAAACAGTCCATCTACGCTTTCCGGGGGGCCCGCGGCGCGCTCCGAGAGCTTCGCACTGCCCTCCCGGGGCTCAAGCAAGCTCGCCTCGAGCGGACCCGGAGGTTCCGCGACCCCCTGGCGAGCTTCGTGAACCACCTCTCCTCCAGCCTGCTCCCTTCCGAAGCGATCGACGGCCCCTATACGCCCATCCTCCCTGCCGATCCTCTGGCAGCGACAGCTCCGTCCCCGACCGGGGTCGAGGTGGTCTGGCTGGAAGGCCGAGCGCGGGCGACGCCTTCGATCCCCCGCGACGAGGTTCGCCGCCAACTGGAAAGCAAGTTCATCGACCCCACCCTCCCCGGGCCGGTCGCGTCCGAGGAGTCGCTGGAACGCTCCGAGGCGGCGTTCATCGCCACCTGGGTCGAGGAGGTCCTCCGTCAAGGGAGGCGGGTGGGTTCATGGCGCCCGGGGGACGGGAAGGAGGACCACGCGCTGGCCCCAGGGGACATCGCCGTGCTGCTCTCCTACCGGAGGCACCAGGAGGAGTACGTGGCCGCGCTCCGCGCTCGCGGCCTGAAGGTCGTGACGCATCCCGGGGCCGGCTTCCACGACCGTCCGGAAGTGCTGGATGTCCTGAACCTCCTCGCGGTCCTTGCGCGAGAGGGCGACGAGGTCGCGCTCTACGCGTTGCTCCGCTCCCCCATCTTCGGATGCTCCGACGAAGAGATCGCCACGTGGTTCCTTCCGTTCTCCACCACTCCACCGCTATCCGACGCCCTGGCGCGGCGCGCCCGCGACGAGCCTTCCTCCCGGGCCGCCGAGGTCTCCGGATGCCTCGAGCGATGGCGTGCGCGTCGTTCGAACTCCGCACCTTCCGAGCTGCTACGGGACATCCTGGAGGAGGTCGGGGCGTGGGGGGTCTGGGCCGACGACGGCCGGGGGGGCCGTGCGGTGGCCAATATCGAGAAGCTCCTCGACATCGTCCGCGGCCTCCCGGGCGCCGGGGTCGTAGGCCTCAGCGCGATCCACCAACACCTTCTGGAACTGAGCGAGCGGGAGAGGGACGAGCCCGAAGCTGGGGTGGAACTCGCCCGCGACGCGATCAACGTGATGACCGTCCACGCCGCCAAGGGGCTCGAGTTCCCGGTGGTCATCGTGCCAGGGCTGCAACGCCAGTGGACCCGCCCGGGAGGTCCGCTCTTGGTCTCGCTGACGGGAGAGGTGGCGCTCGCCCCTCGAGACGCTTCGGACGAGGTGGACAGCCCCGAGACCGGCGAGAAGGATGAACTGCTCGCGGCGTACGAGCGGGTCAAGGGCGACCTCGCGCGTGACGAGGAGCACGAGGCCCGGCGGCTCCTCTACGTGGCCGTGACCCGGGCGAGGGAGCAGATCCTGCTCACGTGCGTTCAGCGACGCTCGAGCTCCGGGGTTCCTCTTTCCTCGACGCGCGAGCCGTGGCGCCGATGGGTGGACGAGGCTTTCCACCTCGACACGGGGGTGCTTCCTCTCGCGACCCCGGAAGGGTGGAGGCTCCTCCGCCGGCCCGCGCCCACGGTGCCCGAGGTCGAGCCCACGGCGGGAGCAGGAGCGGGACCGACATCCACGTCGGGCGAGCCTGTACCCCTCGCGCTCTTGCCGCCCGGACGGCTCTTGAGGGGAGGCGGACGGGCCACGTTCACGATCTCCGAGCTAGACCAGATGCGTCAATGCGAGGCCCGGTGGTGGGACGCAAGGTCCTCGCCGTTGGAGGAAGGGCCCCAGGACTTGAGCGAGGGACAGGCGCGCCCGTCCGCGACGACCCTTGGAGCGCGCTCCTCAGCTGCGATCGATCCCGCACGACTGGGTTCGATGCTGCATGGCATCCTCGCGGAGGTCCCCTCGGGGGAGGAGGAGGGGCTGAGGCTGGCGCTCCAACGAGAGACCACTCCGCTACTCCCCGTGGGGGCGCCGCGCGACCAGCTCGTTGAGGCCCTGATGTCGGACCTCAAGTGGACGTTCCAACAGGATGCGGGAACCCCGGGGGGGCCACCGCTCCGGGAAGAGCCCTTCCTCCTGCTGGTGGACAACACCGTGCTCCGCGGTCGGGCCGACGCCCTGTTCCTGGGGGAGGGGATCCCGATGGTCGAAGACTACAAGTTCGGCCCCAGCGACCCGGGCGGGGCCCGACGACAAGCGGGGGACTTCGACTTCCAGCTCGCTTGCTATGCGCTGGCCGTGCGCCGCGGACGTCGGCCCGTCCATGTTCGCCTCACCTTCCCCCGGGCCCGGACTGCGGCGGTGCGAGAGCTCTCGCCGCTGGAGCTGGACGAGTTCCACGCCTCCCTCCGCGAGCTGGTCGCCAAGGCCCTGCGGGTCATCGATGGCGAGGTGGCTCCGTCTCCGTGCTCGAACCCTGCCTGCCCGACCTGCTCGCAAAACGCTCGGAGCGAAGCCGCAGGCTAGCCTGAGACGATCCCGGAATCCGTCAGGCGGAAGGTCGCGATGCCCCCATCGGGCACCGAGCGATGCTTCAGGAGCACAGCCCGACGCCAGCCCTCTCGGGCGCGCTCCAACCGCACGATCGTCTTCGCCACGTGATTGAGGAAGGAGCCACCGATGGGTTCGAACTGCCGTGTCTCGACGTCACGCCAGACCTGGTTCGTGATCAGGATGGGGATCGAGCAGTCGAGCCCTGCGTGAAGAAGGTCCGCCATCTGCGCCGAGAGGGATTGTCGGGCGGCGCCTTCCTCGTCGGTCCCCATCTGGAGACGGTAGAGAAGCGTCGCGGAGTCGACGACCACGAGCCCGATCCGTTTCTCCTTCTCCACGGCCAGCGCCGAGGCCCGCTCCACCGCCCGTTCCTGTTCCTCGAGCGTCTTCGGGGAAGTGAGGAGGAGGCGACGGACCACGTGGGAGAGGTCCCCTCCTTGGCCCTGCGCGATCTGCGCGAGACGGTCGAGCGAGAGACCTTCGGTGTCCACGTAGACGACCCACCGGTCCGAGAGCGCGACGCGGGCGGTCAACCACAGGCACAGGTTGGACTTCCCGGTCCCCCCTTCGCCGAACAGCTCGGTGATGGCACCCTCCTCGAGACCCCCGCGAAGTAAGGCATCCAGCGACCGGATGCCCGTGGGAAGACGACCCTCTGCCACCGGCGCGTGGGACGCGACGTGGGCGATAAGGGCGACGTCGGGAGGCCTTGCCCCGGAGTCGGCCCGGTCCGAGTAGTTGCTCGAGCGAGGCTACCGTCTCCCGCCGAACGGGTCGGGAGCAACCTCATCGATTGGTCGGTCCGGGGACGGAGCCTTCTTCGCCGGGGGCGGCGAAAAGGCGGAGGCCGGAGGGGGAGCAGCCGCGGTCCAGGGCGCCGGTGTCGGTTCGATCGGGGCATCGACCGGTAGTGTGGTGGGGGCGGCGGGTGGTGGGGCGGCCACCGGGCGAGGTGCGCCGTACCCTGGAGGTGGGGCCCCTGGAGCCACTCCGGGGCCTGCCCCTCCTCCCGCCATCATCGGCGTCGGGGCATAGGCAGCATCCCAGCTCCCCTCCGGGGACTGCCCGCCGGCAGGAGGAGCACGCCGTCGGCGGCCGGAGACGATCGCCGCGACCACGGCGACGGCGAGCAACACGAAGAGGACGAGGAGCACCCAGAGCGGCATGGGGCCTACCATCGAGCCGAAGAACCCTGGTCCGGTGCTACTGGGGGACCCAGCGGAGTTCACGACAAGGGAGATCGAGGTCGAGAAGGTGTGGCCGGCGTTGTCGTCCACGGTCAACGCGACCGTGAACGTTCCCGATGCGGCGTAGGTGTGGGTGGGGCTCGCCCCCGTTCCCGTTACCCCGTCCCCGAAGCTCCAGCTGTAGACGTAGGGGGCGGTCCCTCCGGAGGCCCCCGCGGTAAAGGTGACGAGCTGCCCCGCTGTGGCGGGACTCGGGGAGGCCGAAGGCGTCGCGGTCAGCGTCCCCTGCCCGGTGGACTGAACGGTCACCGCCGGGGTGGAGGCGCTGGTGGAACCGGACGCGGTGTCCGTGACCGCGACGCTCGGGTGGAAGGTCCCCGCGGTGCTGAAGGTATGCTGAGGGCTCGCTCCGGTACCGCTGTTGCCGTCACCGAAGGTCCAGGCGTAGCTGTAGGCGGGGGTTCCTCCTGAGCACGAGGCCGAGAACGAGACGGCGAGGGGCGCCGACCCTGTGGTCGGCGTCGCGGTCGCGGTGCAGGTCAGTGGGCCGCTGACAGGGCTCACGCTCAGCGAGGCGGAAGACGCGGTCGCGGAGAGGCCGTTCTTGTCCGTGAAGCTCACGGACACCGTGTAGGTCCCCGAGGCCGTGGGCGTGCAGGAGTAGGTCGCTCCCGAGGATGCCGTGCATCCGAGGCTCGACGAGGAGGGGGTCCAGGCATAGGACCCAGGTCCCGACCCCGTGCTCGTCGGGCTCTCCGTGAAGAGGACCGCCTGGCCCACCTGGGGGCTCGCCGGCGAGGGGGTTGGGGCGGTCAGGGCCGGCCGAGGGCTGACCACGTAGGATGCCGAGGCCGTGCTGCCGGTCCCCCCGTTCGAATCGGTGACCTTGAGGGTCACGACGTAGCTCCCAGCGGAAGTGGGGGAGCAGGTGACCGAGAGGGTCGTGCTGGCGCCGCAACCGAGCCCCGAGGCCGGGGCGGTGCTCCAACCGTACGACGGGCTGCCCGAGCCCGCCGAGGTCAGCGTCGAAGAGAACGTGACCGACTGGGACACATCCACCGACGCCACCCCGGGGGTCGGCACCGACACCGAGGGGACGGGAGAGACCGTGTACGAGGCGAGGCTCGCGCTTCCGGAGTTCCCGGCAGAGTCGGTGACAGTGACCGCGACGGAGTAGGTCGCCGCGACCGTGGGGGTGCAGGAGACCGAGCTGGACGTGGAGGAGGCACAGCCAAGCCCGCTCGCCGGCGAGTAGGTCCACGCAAAGACGTACCCGGTCCCCGAGCCTCCGGAGGGGCTCGTGGTGAAGCTGACCAGCTGCCCGGTGTCGACGGACGAGGGAGAGGGCGAGGGGGTGGTCACGCTGGGGTTCCCACCGGTCACCGTGATCGTGAAGGACGTGTTGGACCCCCATCCACCATTGGAGTCCTTCACCATGGCGGTGGCCGCGTAGGCGCCGGCCGCGGATGGCGTGCAGCTCATCGTCGTCGTCGTGGAGGCCGTGCACCCGAGGCCGGTCGCAGGGGAGGTGGACCACGAGTAGGTGTCGCCCCCAGAACCCGGGAGCCCGGCGGACGTGGTGATCGTGAGGGAGCTACCCACGGCGACCGGGTTGGGTGATGCCGTGGGGATGGCCACCGTCGGGTCCGCGAAAACGGTGAAGGGGCTCGAGGTGGCCGAGGCGGTCGCGCCCAGACTGTCGGTGACCGTGACCGACACGGAGTAGATGCTGGAGGCTGTCGGCGAGCAACTGACCGTGCTCGTGGTGGAGGGGACGCACCCCAAGCCCGTCGCCGGGACGGTGCTCCAAGCGAAGGAGGAATAGGTCCCGCTCCCCCCGGAGGCGGTGGTCGAGAAGGTGACGCTGCCCCCCGCGTCGGCGCTGGATACGTTTCCCGTTGGGGCGGTGGTCGAGAGCCCGCCTCCCGATCCACCAACGGTGAAGCTGTAGGCCGTGACGTTCTCGCCCCGCTGGTCGGTCTGGGTATTGCTGAGGGGGGTCCAGGCGGTGCCGAAGAAGCTCCCCTGGGCGGAGGCGACGGCGTTCACGTAGAACGAGAGCGTCCCCGTCGCGGTCGGGGTCCAGGCGACGACCAGCTGGTAGGTTGTCGAGCCCGGCCAACCGGTCGCTCCGGCCGTGATGATCGGGTAGGTCGTGGTCGTCGTGCAGAGGCCGTAGCACCCCGCGAGGGTCGACCCGGTCCCGGTCACCACCGGGGCGTTCGGCGTCGTATGGCTCACTACGCTGAGCTCGGAGAGCGCGGGGTTCGACGGGAAGGAGAGAGAGACGTTCTCCCCGCTCGCCGCGACGCTCGCCGAGTTGGAGACGTTGATGAAGATGTTCTCGGTCCCCCCGGCGGAGATCGAGGCCTTGTACCCGACGTTCACGATGGTCGGCGCCGGGTTCGCCGGGAGGACGGGCGCGGCCGTCAAGGACTGGACGATGCAGTCGTTGGCCGAGTTCGACCACTCAGGCTGGAGGAAGAACCCGTGTCCTCCCTGGACGAAGTCCACCTGGTCCTGGTAGACCGTGGACCCCGCCGGCCAGACCCAGGCGCAGATGTCCCCAATCTCCCAGCCGCTGGCTGACCGCCAACCGCCCGCTCCCGGGTCCGTGATGCTCTCCATGAACTCGTGGGAAGTTACGCTGAGCTCCCAGTCCGCGGTCTGGTCCCCGCTCGGACCGTAGGGGTAGACCGAGTCCGCCCAGGCCGAGCAGTTGTTGATCTGCTCCGCGACGTCGGGCATCATCGCGTAAGGGGTTCCGCTGCTGAGCTCCCCGTGGTAGGCGCAGTAGCTCGTGAAGGTGCACGAGCCCCCGTTGCACTCCCAGACATGTAGGGGCGTGAACATGAAGTACTGAACGTTCGCGCCCGTCGGCAGACCCTTCGAGGAGATCACGCTGTTGATCTGCGACTGGATCTGAGCGTCCGAGAGCGGGTTCGCTTGTCCGCATCCCCCGCAAGGGTAGGCGTTCGTGTCGATGATCGCCTCCTTGAACGTGACGGTCTTGCCAGGAGCACCGCTGCCATCGGTGTACTGCTGGGCGATGTCGATCCACGCGCTGTTCGAGGTGTTGAGGAAGAACGCCTCGATCGTGTGGATGTAGGCTGCCGTGGTCGGACTGAGCGCACTCGGGTCGTGCGAGGCGTCGTCGAACCCGTAGCCCTTCGGGTCCCAGAAGATGGCGTAGACCGAAGGGTTGTGCATCACCGCGCCGCCTCCATAGCTGAGGGGGCCACAGCCGGTCTGGGGATTGCAGGTCTGAGAGGGTAGCGCCGGGATCGCGGCCCGGGGGGGGTTGAGGGTGGCCGTTCGGGAGGGGAAGAAGTGGGTCCCGGGGGCCGCGGGAACCCCCCGCCCAGCGGGGGAAATCGCAACGTTCCCCGACGGGTGCGGCAACGCCTGCACGGTCGACGGAGCGAGGACCGCGTGGTCGACCCCCGGCGAAGAGACCATCAGGAACGCTATCCCGAGGCCGACGA
The DNA here is from genome assembly GCA_028864975.1 of Thermoplasmata archaeon. GTDB lineage: Archaea > Thermoplasmatota > Thermoplasmata > Lutacidiplasmatales > UBA184 > JAKAAX01. Next base: position 53,168 of record JAGWLG010000020.1, read on the forward strand.
GGGCGAAGCTGGCGAGGGTCAGCGCGCGCCGTTGGTCACGTGGCCTTGCGTCCATGGGATCCGATCCGAGGGGAGCTGTGTCGAACCGTGGTACGCCCACGATAAGCGTTTCGAAAGTGGGTACGCTGACGAAGAAGCAGGTGTATAGCCGCCTACGAGGCGGAGCGAGGGGCGGGAGCGACCACGGACGAGGGTCGCGGCCGGTGCGCCGAACACTACGGTTCAGCGCGCTTTGAGGACCTTCTTGACGTTGGGGTGTTCCTTGTAGAAGATCTTCCCGCCGCAGTTGTCGCAGCGGACCCCGAACAGGTTCGCGTCCGAGGGGAGCGGCTCGTGGCAGCGGATGCAGCGGAACATGGGACCCTCTACGGCGACGCGGCGCCCTTAACCTTTCCCTTGCCACCGGTCGCCGAGGCCGAGGAGGGCAGAGCGCTCTCCTCCTCGACACGGAAGATGGAGGGCGCGGGACGGAACGCGTAAGCGTCCGAGGCGAAGGTCCGCTCGCAGCGAGAGCAGCGCCAGAGCCCCGAGCCGATCCGGCGGACGGAGACCGTCGAGCACTTGGGGCAGCTGTAGGTCGCGATGCGGCCCCGTTCCACTTCCTGCGTGCGTCGCCGGATGCGGATGCCGTAGCGCGGACCCATCCAGCCGGTGATCCCGACCTTCTTCGTCCGCTTCGACATGGCCTCCCCCCGCCCCCGTTCCCGTTCTTAGAGCTTGCGGATGATCTCTCTCAAGCGGTCACCGTGCGCAAAGGCCCGGTCCACGAGATCGGTCACGTCCTGGGGAGAGAACGCCCCGACCTTCCCCTTCTGCATGGCGACGACGTTGCCGACCTCGTCCGTCGCGATGGTGAGGCGGCCCTGGCAGGCGACCTCCTCCTCGCGCGTCGGGTCGACCACGATCGCATCGCCGAGACGGACGAAGGTGGACTCGATCGGCACGTGCTTGGGGTTGAGCGCCCGGTCCTCTCCCACTTCGAACTTCTTCGACGGCACGTTCGTATGGGTGAGTGCCGCAGAAGCGGCGAGCATGGCCGTGTCGATCAGGTTCCCCCCGTGGTCCAGCACGTGGCAGTCGACGTAGAGGACCCAGGCCTTCTCCCCGGGCGTGATGCACAGGCTCGCCAGGTCCACCATGTCCGCCGCGCGGATCGCGCGGTCCACGACCCGGGACGTCTCGATCGCTTCGACCGTGGGAGGTCCCGGCTCGAACATCGGGGAGGAGAGCGGGACCAGCTCCGCGTTCGTCGTGAGGACGCCCGCGTTGGGGGTGTCGGGGAAGGGTTTGCCGACCTCCACTTTGATCCCCGAGAGCACCTTCGTGTTCCCGATCTGCGCGAGCGCACTGCCGTCGGCGCTGGCGACGTAGCCCAGCTGGACCTTCACGGGGCGCATCTCGTCGAGCGCCCGCCCATCGAGCCGGTTCCCCTTCTTGGCGAGGTCCAGCACGTGGGTGGTCATGATCTCGGCGGCGACCTCCCCGCTCATGCCGGCACCTCCGGAACGGCGGCGGCGGCCGGGGTGCTCACCGCGTAGCGGTCGCGCAACGCCTGCTTCTGCACCTCGTAGATCTTCTTGCAGCCGATGACGCCCAGGTCGAGCGCTTTCTTCAGCTCGTCCCGGTTCATGTGGCCCTCCATCTGCAGCAGCACGAGCCGGCCGCTGCGGGGGACCATCGCCATGGGGAGGTCCGCCTCTCCATAGTTGTCCTCCTCCTTCTTGAGGTCAAGGACGACGGTGTTGGCCACCTTGCCCACGGCGACCGCCGGGACCAGGTCGACCATCGGGATACCGGCGTCGGCGAGCGCGACGGAGGCCGCGACAACGCCTGCGCACCGCGTCCCCGCGTTCGCCTGGAGGACCTCGATGTAGATGTCGATGGACGTCCGGGGGAACTCCTCGACGAAGAGGACCGACTCGAACGCCTCGGCGATCACCTTGCTGATCTCCTGCGAACGGCGGTCGAGGCCGGGGCGCTTCCGCTCATCGACGGAGAAGGCCGCCATGTTGTAGCGGCACTGGACCACGGCCTTCGTGGTCTGCTGAAGGTGGCGCGGGTGGACCTCGCGAGGCCCGTAGACCGCGGCCATGACCTTGTTGTCGCCCCATTCGACGAACGCGCTCCCGTCGGCCTGCGCTAGCGGCCCCGCCTCGATACGAAGCGGTCGCAGGTCCTCGAGCCCCCGGCCGTCGATGCGGCGACCGTTGGCGTCCAGGAGCTGCGGGACATCCTTGGCTCCGATGCTACCCATGTTGGCTCTCCTCCTCGAACTCTTGTCCATCCGTGTACATTGTTGGACCTTGAACATCGCCCTTCGGCGGTCGGGGAGGAGAACCGTCGTGGACCTCGTCGTCCGAGCTGGCGGGGCCCCACTGGGGGGATTCCCGCTCCTGGCGTGGCGGGCTCTTGCGACCCACCTGGCGGTCCAGCAGGTCCTTCACCCGGTCGGTGAGCCCGACCCGCTGTCCCTCCTCGTCGATCAGGGCGAGGACCTCGCGGACCCGACGGATCTGCTGGTCGTTCCCCTCAATCCACACGCGACCGTTCTGCCCGACCACGAGTCGGGCCCCGGTCTCCTGCTGGATCATTTGGATCATGCTGCCGGACTTCCCGATGACCCGGGGGACCTTGGTGGGGGACACCTCAGAAATGTACCCTCCCTCGAGCTTGCCCAGGCCCGGGCCGTTCATCGAGACCCCGATCCGTTGCGATTCGTCCGTCCCCTCCACCCGGACCAATACGGTCTCCCCGGGGCGAAGATACTCCCCGCACTCCCCGTACTCCATCTGCCAGGGGGTGCCGGTCATGTGGAGCGGGGTGAAGTGCGGGGCACGGATGTCGAGGAGCCAGTAGGTGGCGCCGACGGCTTGGATGACCCCGACCACGAGGTCGTCGCGCTGCGGAAGGTAGCGGCCCGTGAGCGGGATCACCCGCATGAACGGAGGTCGAGGGGAGAGGAGCCCCATGAGGCTCGCGTACATCTTCCCGTCCTCCCGAGAGCGGTAGGTCCCGAAACCGGGCTTGAGCCCGGAAGCGGCGATCTCCTCTCCCGGCAGGACCAGGACGCGCTCGCCGCCGCCCCCGCCGCCACCCCGACCCCCCATCGGGCGTCGCTCGTGACCGGCCTTGGGGCCGAAGTACCGTCGCTCTCCCCCGCGGGGAGGGCCATCGCCACGTCCCCTGGGGCCACCGCCTCGGTCGCGGCCACGGTCCCGACCACGGTCTCGGTCGCGCCCGCCGCCACCGCCACGATCCTCTCCTCGCGGGGGGCCATCACTACGTCGTTCCCGGAACCGACCGCCACCTCGGCCGCGCCGGTCCTCCCAGCGTCCTCCCTCGCGTCCCCCGCGGTCCTGACCGCGGTCCCTGTCCCGGGAGCGACCATCGTTGTCGCGCTCGGAAGAGGGAGCGTCGTCCTCTCCCATCTCGATCTTGAGCGGGGCGCCCACCCTCGGGGACCTATTTAACCATCGCGCTCTCGATCTGCCCCTTAGCGCGCGCGTTGAGGCGTTCCAAGAATTCCGTCTGGATGCCCCCGGGGATCTCGACGACGGCGCTCCAGCCCCCGTCCGAGAGCCACTCTTCGGTGACCAATCGGGCCGAGGCCTTGATCTCGCCGATGACCTTGGGATAGTACTGCCCGGGGACCCGGAGCTTGAGCTTCACGTGCTCGAGGCGGATCGGTAGGAGCGGCCGCAGCCGGGCCAACACCTCCTCGACCTGCGCCTCGACGGAGCGGAACGGGTCCACGTGGTACTTCGCCTCGTCCATCGCCGCCGCGATGCGCGCGGGAGGGTGCGGGGCGTTCGTCTGCGGGTTGATCGCGTTCCGCGAGATGTAGTCCACGATCTGCTTGCGTTTCGCTTCGACCATCGCTCGGCGCTGGTCCGTCGTGACCTGGACCTCGCCCTTGCGGATGATCTCCTTCGCGATCGCGTAGACGTCCGAGGTGTGGAACTGCTTCTCGAGGAACTCGCTCGAGATCTTGTCCCCCTTCTTCGCGTCCTTGTAGATCTGGTCCTGAGGGAGGTGCTCCCTTAGGTCCAGGTCCTTGCCGTCCTTCAGGGCCTGGACGGCGGCGGGGTCGACCAGGACCTCGAAGTGGTTCCCCCCGATCACGAGCCGGGCGACGACCGCATCGGCCGCCTCTCGTCGCCGCTTCTCACGGCCCGGTTGCATCATGGGAGGTTGGGGGGGAGCCGACCTCCGTCCAGTTCAACCTTTCGACCCCTTCTCTTTCGGGGCCAGACGGGAGACGTACTTCTGGATCTGCTCGCTGTTCAGCCGAGTGAAGCCCTTGTCCTTCTGGATGGTGCACATCTCGACGGAGTTGAGGTTCGAGGGGTCCTCCATCGATTGCTGAAGTCCTTCGAGCGCCAGGAGCGCCGCGGCCTCGATGTCCATCCCGGTCTGGTATTTCTGTTCGAAGAGCTCCATCACCGGCGTGCGGTTCCCGCCGATCGAGGAGGCCTTGAAGGAGGTCAGGGAACCCGAGGGGTCGGTCTCGAAGAGGTGCACGCCCGTGTCGTCGTACCCACCGATGAGGAGGGCGGTCCCGAAGGGGCGGACCCCTCCATACTGCGTATACTGTTGCTTGTAGTCGCAGATCCGGCGCACCAGGACCTCGAGAGAGATGGGCTCGGCGTAGGTGACACGGTTGATCTGGGAGGCCAGGCGAGCGTAGTCGACGAGCACGCGCGCGTCGGCCACCAGACCTGCGGTCGCGGCTCCGATGTGTTCATCGATCTGGTGGATCTTCTCGACGCTGGAGGCCTCCGCCAGCTTCGGGTTGGGGATGCGTCGGTCGGCGACGAGCACGACCCCGTCCTTCGCGACGACCCCGGCCGTGGCCGTGCCGCGGCGGACCGACTCTCGAGCGTACTCGACCTGGAACAGTCGGCCGTCGGGGGAGAAGACGGTGATCGCGCGGTCGTAGGCCATCTGGCCCGGTTGCATCTCCATGAGGAAGCGCTCCTGCGGGGCGCGGCACCATCCCCCTGTTTATAAGGACTTGTGGAAGCGCAGGCTCGTCACGTTCGCAAGGTCGTAGGCGAGCACTCTTGGCGGGCCGGACCGCGAGCGGCGGGTGAGGCCAAGCGGCGAGTGCGCGCCGGCCCCCACGAGAAGGCCCCCCTTGCTCCGCGGCCCGTCCCACTCCCGAGCCGCGGGGTTCTGTGGACACGTGCAAGCTTTTTTCCACCGCACCGGTCCGTACCCCGGCATGGCGGGAAAGACCTCGGCGCTGCCCGCCCATCGGCTCTCGAAGGCGACCTCCGCGTATCTTCGGAGCGCGGCCGAACAGGGGATCGAGTGGTACCCGTGGGGGGAGGAGCCGTTCCGGGTGGCGAAGGCGACGGGCCGCCCGATCCTGCTCGACATCGGCGCGGCCTGGTGCCACTGGTGCCACGTGATGGACGAAGGGACCTACAGCGACGAAGAGGTTGCGCGTCTCGTCAATCTGCACTTCGTCGCCGTGAAGGTCGACCGCGACGAGAACCCGGAGGTCGACCGCCGCTACCAGAAGCAGGTCCAGGCGGTCTCGGGCGAGGGAGGCTGGCCGCTCACGGCCTTCCTGACCCCGCAGGGGGAGACCTTCCTGGGCGGCACCTACTTCCCGCCGACCGACGGCCACGGGCGGCCGGGGTTCCGGAGCGTGTTGAACGAGGTCGCTCGGCTCTGGCGAGAGGAGCGGCCGCAGCTTCGCGAGCAGGCCGAAGCGGTGTCTCAGGGGCTCCGCTCGGGGGAGGAGCGCGCTTCACCGGCCGGAGTGGACCTCTCGTCCTTCGTCGAGCACACCGTCTCCAGCGCCTTGGAGCGGTACGACCCCGCACATGGGGGCTTCGGAGGAGCCCCCAAGTTCCCTCACCCCACGGGGATCGAACTCCTGCTGGACTTCGCGGCCCGACGTTCGGACCCCCGGGCCTCGGAGGCCGCTCGGCTCACCCTCCTCCACATGGTCGATGGGGGACTGTACGACCAGCTCGGAGGAGGCTTCCATCGATACTCCGTCGACGACGCGTGGCACGTCCCCCACTTCGAGAAGATGGCGGTCGACAACGCCCATCTCTTGACGTGCTACGTCGCGGGATGGGAGGCCTTTCACGAGCCGCGCTTTCGCGAGGTGATCGAAGGGACCGTCGACTGGGTCCTCGGGACCCTCGGCCGCGATCCTCGGGGAGGGTTCGCCGCGAGCCAGGACGCCGACAACGCCCCGGGGGATGACGGCGGGTACTTCACCTGGTCCTCCCGCGAGCTGCGAGGGCTGCTCTCTGCGGAGGAGTTCCGCGCCGCGCGTTGGACCTTCGGCCTCGACGGTGACGCGCGCATGCCGCACGAGCCTTCGCAGAACGTCCTGCAGCGGCTCTTCGGACCCACCGAGGTCGCGGAGCACCTCAAGTGCTCGCCCGAGCAGGCGCAGGCATGGACCCGGAGCGCCATCGCGAAGATGCGAACGGTGCGCTCGAGCCGACCTGAACCCCTCGTCGACCCCGCCCTCTACGCCTCGTTGAACGGTCTCCTCATCGGAGCCCTCGCGCTCGCCTCACGCGCGCTCGGAGACCCGCGTCCGCTCGAAGCGGCGCGCAAGGCCGCGGACCGGTTCCTTCGAGAGGCGTACGAACCGTCGCGGGGTGTCGCCCACCACCTAAGCGCCAGCGGAGCCGAGGGGTGGGGCCTGTTGGAGGACCAGAGCGAGTTCGCGCTCGGCCTCCTCCGGCTCGCGGAGGTCTCGGCGGATGGGAGGTACCTTGAGAGCGCCCGGTCGTTGCTGGACCTGGCGCTCCAGGAGTTCCGCCCGGAACCCGAAGGCTTGCTTCGTGACCTCTCCCCACGACTCTACGACGGGCCGAAGGTGGGGGCATGGGAGGCGGCGAACTTCCCCCTCGAGGACGCCCCCCATCTCTCGGCGAACGCGGCGACCGCGCTCGCGCTCCTCCACCTCTCCGCCCTCCTCGGCGAACCGGGGGAGGACGCCCGTACCGCGTCCCTGCTCGGCGCCATGGCGACGAGGCTCCGACACGCGGGGCTCTTCGGCGCCGGAGCGGCCCTCGCCGCGGGGATCCATCTCCAGCCCGCCGTGCGCGTGGTGGTCGAAGGGACCGGAGGAGAGGCGGAAGAGCTCTGGAAGGCCGCGGTCGAAACCTACCATCCTCGAAAGGTCCTCTTCCGGGGGGCTCCACGGGCCCCCTTCGTCCTTCCAGAAGAGGCGGCGCAAGCGAGCGGATCGAACACCAAGGCACGAGCCCTCCTCTGCCGAGGTACCTCCTGTCAGCCTCCGATGACGACCGGCGAGGAAGTACGGACGGCCCTGCGTGAGGAATCGCGGGGAAGCTAACGGCAGCACCCCACGCGGTCGCGACCTTCAGGAGCCAAGACCCCTGGGAAGTCCTCCGCGAATTGAGTTGACCCCCTCGCGGGGCCTCGCGGAGGTCCGCCTGAGCTCGCTACCGCTCGCCTGGTCGCTCCGCTCCCGGACCCTCTCCTTGTTGGAAGGATGGGCGGACCCTTCCAT
>JAGWLG010000102.1 GCA_028864975.1 Thermoplasmata archaeon
CGGCGCAGGGGTTGCACCCCGGCGGGTCTCTCCACTCCAACATCGCTGCCCCGTTCGGCGGAACCGAGAACCAGGCCGAGCCGCTCATGGCCGACTGCACGTACGCGTACGAGAGGTGCTGACAACCAGACATTCCCTCAGCGTACACCGTGCTGAAGTTGCTCGTGCAGGTGTAGACGATGAATTCGATCGGGCCAACGTCAGTTGACCAGAAGACCCAGAAGGTCGTGTTGACCGCCCACTGATTTCCCACCACGACGTTCGGCAATGCGTCGGACAAGTCCCCGGAGGCTGCGGGGTAAACGGGAACGGGACCAAGGCCTAGGAACGAGATGATCAGCAGGAAGATCGTGAGCGCCATCGCGGCCTTCCACCGCCCCCTCGGAGGGTGGGTCTTGGCGAGCCGTTCTAGCGCCGTCCATTCCGCTCTCTCTTGGGGAGTGGGGTTGCGGGACACGGGATGGACCTGGAACAAGCTGCGAGCGGCCACGCGCTGATGAAGGTGCGGTCACCTGAGGACCACATTGTCAACCTTTGCCCCCTCGGGGGAGGGGGTTGGCGCAACCAGGGGGAGGGGTCCCCGCCCCCCCGGGGGCTCAACCGTCGTCGTAGTCCGACCCGGGGAGGACCGCGGCTTCCCGGGCCCGGACCTCGCTCATGTAGTCGTGCGGCGCGGTGAGGATGTCCATCACGTCCTCCGTCTCGGTAGGGTCCCCCGCCCCCTCCTCCGCGGAGGGGAGGACCGAGGGACCTGCCTCACACGAGACACGCCGGAGGACCGGGGCACAGGTCCCTCGGGAGGACGTGTCCTCGCTCCGGTCCGCCCCCCCAGGACAGGTCCGAAGGTCGTCCGGGCCCACGTGGTGGACCGCACAGAACATGGCCCGCTTGGCAGGGTTCGTCTCGAGGACCCCCTCGAGCCCCGGGTGGGCCTGGATCACCGCGCGGGCGGCCGCCACGCGCCCCTTCCGCTGCGCCTCCTGGAGGGCGAGGGACCGCTCGTCCTCCTCCCGGTCGTCGTCCGGGAGCCCGCTGGTGACGTCCAGGACCGACAGGCGGGCGCTCTCCCGCCCCTCCGTCCGCCCCGCGTAGGCCTCCACGGAGGCCTTCGCGTGGTCGCGTCTGCGCGAGGGGGTGGACCCCTGCGGCTCGCGCGGCTGGCGCCGCTGGCGGACATCGACCTCGAGCCCCAACCCTTCCAGGGTCCCGATGTCGGCCGCGAAGGGCCCCCTCGTCCGGGGAGAAGCCGGAAGACACGCGGCCCCGGGGCCCTTCGCGAGGACCTGGAGCCCCAGCGCCCGCAGCCCCTCCAGGTCCGAACCGAGGACGACCCCTGACCACTCCCGGGCGGCGGGGTCCCACCGCAGGTGGAGCTCCTTGAGCGAGTCCCTGTTGACGTAGGAGAGCGGTCCCCCCGCGACCGACACCAGGTAGTAGCTCGAACCCTCGAGGTTCGAGCGAGGACTCGCCGAGGGGGGGCAGGGGCCCTCGGTGAGTCCGAACGCCCCCTCGTCGCGCGTGGGGGGCTCGGTGGAGTTCGCGGCGCGAAGGAGCAGGTCCCCGTGGCAGGGGAGGGGGGCGCAGAAGCACCCCAGGACCTTCCCCTTCAGTTCGACCCGGGCCCGGGCGACCACCTCGGGGTGGTCGTGGAGCCACCTCGCGTACTGGGCGAGGACCTCCTCGCGCGACCCGTCCTTCCCGATGACGAACGGGTTCCCCCAGGGCGAGGGGCGCCCGATGTAGACCTCGAAGGTCTCCCTCCGGAGGTTCACCACCCTCCCCGCGCTCGGGGTCTCGGCCCCGAGCGTCTGGACCGAGAGAGCCCCATCCTTGGGAGCCGACCGAAGGACCGGGGCAGGGCTCTCGAGGGAGGACGCTTCCCCGTCGCTCTGAAGCGTCCGAACGGGAGCGACCTTGACGGCGGCGCGGGCCGCGTCGAGCTTCGCCCTCAGCTTCTCCGCGTCGACCGGGTGGCCGACCAGCCGCTCGATGCGGGCGAGCGTGGGGGCCCTCTTCGGGTCGTGGTAGGCGAGGTTGGCGGAGGCGCTGTCGCTCACCACCTCCTCCATCTTCTCCTTCCGTTCGGGGGTGGGGAGGCACCGGCTCGCGGGGGTCGTTCGGCTCTCGGCGTTCGCTGCTGATGCGCTTGTCGCGGTCATCGATTGGAGGATTCCCGCGATGAGGGGGGGAGGTCCTGCCGGACCTCTCCCCCGAGCCTGCCCCCCATGAGGGCGCGGGCCGACCGAGGCCCGAAGGGCCGAGGCAGGACCTGGTCCGACCTCCTGACCCGAAGGGTCGGCGAGAGGACAGGTCCAATGCCGAGGGATCGATATGCGGTCCGCGTTCACGCGGACCCTTACGAGACCTCGGGCGGGGGGCTCCCGCGACCCTCATGCGGGGTCGCGGATTCTATCCACCCAGAAGCGACGTGGCCATTCTCGAGGACCGCGACAAGCGCACGCACGGTTGCGAACGCCGACCCCGAACGGAGCACGCGAGCACCCCCCCCGACCCCGAACGGGAGAGCGGGGCGTCCCCCGAAGGGGGACCGCGGGTGGTGGGCCGAGCGCATCTCCGTCGGACCGAGGCGAAGGCGGCCGAGGGGGACCGGCGAGGGCTGGGGTAGAGGCCCGAGCCGAGGGTCCACCGGTCCTTCGCCGAGGAGCCGGCGAGGGACCCCCGATCACCTTCCCAGGCGACGGGCCCCCCGGGGGGTCCCTCGCGAGGACCCGTCGGAGGGCCACCGGTCCCGAACGATGGGTCCGTAGAGCGAGCCACGTAGACGAGTTCCCCTCTCCCCACGAGAAGGCGAGCGAAGGCGCTTCGACGCGCGAGGGCCCCCGCGAGGGGGGGTCCCCTCCGCCCAAGTGGGGATCGCGGTGTTCCTCTCCGCGGTGGCCACCGACGTGCTGAGGGCGCGGCGCCTCCCCACCACCTACGGGGTCGTGGGGTTCTACGGTGGGA
>JAGWLG010000048.1 GCA_028864975.1 Thermoplasmata archaeon
CGTCGTAGGACGTGAGAAGCGCCTTCACCGAGGCGGAACCGGATCGGTTCAACACCGTGGGGGAGGGCAAGGCCTTGCGGTGGGACTCGGCCGCCGCACCGTCCCCTCGACCGCGAGCGAGGAGGGCCAACCTCAGGTGAGCTTCCCAAAGCTCGGAGATCGGTTCCTCCGCGGCCTCGGCTTCCCGGAGCGCACGCACGTAGGCGCGCTCGGCCTCGGCGGGGCGACCCTCGGCCTCCTCGACGCGACCCAGGAGCAGTAGGTACCCCGAGCGATCGTACGGGGTCTCGAGGGTGCCCACCCAGGGCTCGACCCTCTTGAGCGTCCTCTTGGCGGAGGAAGAGTCGCCGTCCTCGAGCAGGACCCCCGCTTCGGTCAGGACGGCCCCGGTGACGAGGATCGGGGCGTGCGCCCGTTCCGCGGCCTCGTGCGAGCGGCGCAGGTCGTCGACGGCCTTCTGCCGGTCCCCTAGGTCCAGGAGCGTCAGGGCACGGTTGAAGTGGCCCGCCGCGAGCCCGGCATAGTTGTTGGTCCTGCGGTGGTGCTCGAGGGCCGAGCTCACGAGCGACATCCCCTCTTCGTCCCGGGGGTTGATCGATAGGAGGACCGCCGAGAGGTTCTTCTGTGCATAGGACCGCTCCCGGGGGTCTCCGAGCTCGTCCGCGAGGTGCATCATCGCACGAAAGTGCGTCGCAGCGTCCTCGTTCTTCCCTGTCATCATGAGGGAGACGCCCACGACCTGGTGCAGCATGAGCTGCCCCCGGGTGTCCTCGACCTCCGAAAGGGCAGCGTTCGCTTCCTCGACCAGGGGAAAGGTGTCCTCGCCCCGTCCCAATCCTCCCAGCGTCCGCGCGAGGAGGAAGAGCGCGCGCGCCCGCACAGGCCGATCGGACCTCCCCTTCCCGATCTTCTTGAGCGCCCCGTCCAAGACCTTCTTCGACTCCTTCAGACGACCCAGGTCGTAGAGGGCCTGCCCCTGCTCGACCAGGACCGTGCCGAGCTCGAGCCCATCCGCCTTCCCCCCCTGGGTGAGGGCCTCCTCGGCCCTCTTCGCATACCGAAGGGCCGCCTCGGGGGCGTAGGCCTCTTGGGCGTACTGGGCCGCCCGGAGGTTCGCTCTCGCAGCCCGCGACCAGTCCTCCGAAGCCCACCAATGGTCCGCGACCAGGAGGGCCTGGGGCCCGACCTGCGAGGGCGTGCTCTCGAGCGCTTCCGCCACGCGTCGATGCAGGCGGTGGCCCTCCTCCTTAGGGAGGCGACGCTGGAGCTCGTCGACGAGCTCAGGGACCGAGAACGCGTAGGTCTCCTCCGGTCGTTCCAGCAAGAAGCCATCCTGGACCAGGCCCCGAAGGTCCTGGGTGAGGGCCTTCGTCGGCAAGGAGGAGACCTTAGAAGCCATCTCGAGCGTGAACTCCCCGCCGAGAAGGCTGAGCTCCGTCAGGAGACCGCGCGCGACCGTGGAAAGCCGCGCGACCCGGTCCATGGCGAGGTCCTCCACCTTCGGGCCGGCCTTCGCGGTCGGGCGGGCCTTTCGGCTCGAGGGGATCTCACCCCGCGCGATCTCCTCGACATAGACGGGTCGGCCCTTCGAGGCCATCTCGACGACCTCCACGAACTGCGGCGAGATCGCCCCCCGGGGGACCCATCTCGCGAGAAGCTCGGCCACCCCGTCTCGAGAGAGCCGCGGGAGCTCGATGCATCGGACCCCCGGGGAGAGAAGCAGGGGTTCCAGGGGCGGGGGAGGGGCCGCCCCGTCCTCGAGGTCGAGGGTGGCCCAGATCACCAGCGGGTACTTCTCCAACCGGTCCGCGAGGTAGCGGAGGACCGACCAGGAGTGGGCGTCGAGGTGCTCGATGCCCTCGAGGAGCCAGAGTGTCGGCTCCTCCTGAGAGAGCGCAAGGATCGACTCCCCCACCTCGTGGATGAACCGGCTCCGGTCACCCCAGGCCTCGACCCCTCGCTTGTAGAACTCGAGGTCCGAGAGGAGCTTCTGGTGAGGGTCCTCGAACGCGAGCCCCCCCGAGGAGGGACGTAGGACCCTCCTCGAAGAGGAGGCCGCGGCGCGTCCCCCGTCCAGGGTCCCGGGCCGTCCGAGGAAAGGGGTGAGGAAGAGGCTGTAGCTCGAGGAGGGGTTCCGGGCTCGCTCGGCCGAACGTTGGACCAGAGGTCCCACCGGAACGAAGGGGCGCTGGGCATCCGCGTCGCTCAAGACGACCCGGTGCACTCGACGGGACGGGTCCTCGCTACGACGGAGAGCAGCGTCCAAGATCCGAGACTGTCCCGCGCCCAGGGGTCCGCTGAGGAAGGTGAGGGAGCCTCGACGCGGATGGGGACCCTGGGGGACCGTGGCCAGGAGCGCTTCGACGAACGGGAAGAACTCCTTCGGAACGACCGGGACTTCCATGGGCCTTGGGCGAAGGTAGAACGCAAATCTAGGGCTTAAATTCCCCGGCCGCCCGACACGGGCCTCTGGGCTGCGACAATCGAAACCTGAGGGCCCGCGATGGCGGCGCGAACGAGCGCCGGATCACCGAGACGGTGAAGCGGCAGGTCCCTCGCCCAAGAACCTCTGAAGGTCCGAGGTCGTCTCCCTGGCTTTCTCGATCATCGGAAGGTGCCCGCAACCCTCGTAGCAGATGAATCGGGCTTGGGGCATCTTCTTCGACGCGGCCTCGCCGTCCTTCCAGTCGAAATGGGCATCCTCCCGCCCCCACAAGAGGAGCGTGGGGCAGGAGATCCTTTCAAGGTCCGCCGCGACGGAGGCGTCGGGCTTCGTCATCGCGCTCGCCGTCGCCAGATAGGAAGATCGGCGCGGACGAGACTTCCATTCGTCCGAGAGGTAGTGGGTCCAGTTCTCGTCGACCCATCTCGGGTCATGGAACACCCCCTTGCGGAGGAAGGACGCGAACGCCCGGGGCGTGGGGGCGAACAGATAGGCGGGGAGGATGTAGGGAAGGTACAGACGCACCGTCTTGCCCGGAAGCTTGGGGGTGAGCCCCGAAGCACCCAGCAGGACCAGGCGTTCGATCCGAAGAGGACGGTCGAGCGCGAGCATGGCCCCGAGCGCACCTCCAAGGGAACTCCCGAGGACCGTGAGCCGCTGGAACGGCAAGGCGTCCACGAACGCGTCCATCGCCGATCGGTAGGACCCGATACGACGATCCTTCCCAGGTAGCATTCCTGACTTCCCGTGGCACGGGAGGTCCAGAGCGATCACGGTCCTGGGAGCAAGGTCAGCGAAGGTGGGGAGCCAGATCTCCGAGCGGGCGCCGAAACCGTGCAGCAGCAGCACGGCTCCGTCTTCGGGCCTGCCAGCGGGCTTGGAGATCAGGTAGCGGAACCGGACCCCCCCGGCCTCGATGAACTTCTCCGCTACCGTCGCCGGGAGCGGACCTTCTGGGCGGATAGGTGGGGCGGGCACGCGGGCGGCAGCGGCCCCTCCTCCTTCAAGGCTTCGAGGGAACGCGCGGATGGCTCGAGATTCAGGGGGCCGACCGATGCCAGAAATAGAGGGAGACCACCTCTCCCTCGCATGACCGAGCGGCCCCCCGGGGGCTCCCCGGGGACCCAGGCAGAGGTCCGGGAAGCCGTCTCCGCGCTCCTTCCCGCGGTCGAGCGGGGAGGTGGGTCGGTGGTGACGCTGCTGGGCAAGGCCGAGTCTGGGAAGAGCCGGCTCGTCTCCCTGCTCGTGCGAGAGGCCCGCGACCGCGGCTGGACCACCCTCCTGGCGACCGGCACGCCTCGCTCCGGTGAGCTCCCTCACGGGATGGTCCTCGACGCGATGCGACCGATCCTCCCGGGACTCATGCCCGCGACCGGACCCTCGCCCACACGGGCCTCCGAGCCGGCGGGTCTGGGTCTGCCCCTCGCCCTCGCGGCCTTCCTCCCTGTCGGTGGAGAGGAGGAGCGCCCGAGCGAGGGGGGTTCCATGGGCTCGCACGCGGTGCCCTGGGAGCTTCCTTCCTCGCTCTCTCCCGCGGAAGCGGACCGTCTCCTCCTGCGGCGACTGACCGACGCGTCCAAGCGGGGTCCCGTGCTACTGGTCCTGGACGATGCCCAGTGGATGGACGAGCTCTCCCAACGCTTCGCCTCGACGCTCTGCCTTTCCCTCAAGGAGACCAGGATCCTCTTCGTGATCTCTCTCGACCCTGAGGCGGCCCCTCCCCTGGTCCGTCGGTTCGCCGCTCGGGAGGAGGGAGGGCTCTCCGACCACGTCTACCGCGTGGTCCCGGCGGGCTCACAACGCCTCCGACCGCTGCCTCCTCCTGCCCTCCCGGCGCTCGAGCCGGTGGAGCCGAGCCTGCTCGAGTCGCTCCTCTCGTTGGGCGCGGTCATCGGTATGGAGGTCGACCTTCGGACGCTAGCCGAGCTCACGGGGAAGCGCCCCGAGGAGATCCTAGAGAGCTTGGAGGAGGGAGCGCGTCGTGGCTGGCTGTGGCGAAGCGGCGAGGAGTCCTTCCACTTCTCCGGCGAACGCACGTGGCGGTGGGCGCTCGGCATGCCCCATCAGCCCCTCCCCGTCCGCCACGAGCGCGTGGCCAAGGCGCTCGAGAAGCTGCACCCGAGCCCCGAGGGACGTGTCCTGTTCGAGCTCGCGCACCATTGGCAGGAGGCCGGGGCGCCGTCCCGCGCGTTCCCCTACATGGTCCGCTCCGCTGAGGCGGCGTTCCGAGCGGGGGCCTACGAGACGGCCCGCGACCGTCTCCAGAGGGCCCTCGGCCTTCTGCCCTCCTTGCCGGCCGAAGAGCGCAGCCACGAAGAGGTACGGATCCTCGTCGACCTCGCCGAGGTCCTCGACGCGATGGGAGAGGGGAGCAAGGCCGGGGCTCGTCTGCGCGAGGCCCTCACGCGTGCAGAGGTCCTCCACCTTCCAGCGCGAGAGATCGTCCGCGTCGAGGTCCTCTTGGGCGACCTGCAGCGCCGCTGGGGACAGGGGGAGCAAGCCTTCGAGGTGCTCGAGCGCGCCCGTGCGCGAGCCGCGGCGGCGCACGATCCCGCGACGGAGGCGACAGTGCTCTCTCGCGTCGCCATGGTCCAGCGCCGTCAGGGGCACTGGTCCGAGTCTCGCGAGAGCGTCCGCCGCTCGCTCGCCCTCCTCGAGGATGGCCACGGAGGGCCCGAAGAGCGTGCGCTGGTCCACTACGCGGCCGCCGACACGTACATCTGGGGCGGCAAGGAGGACGATACGCTGGCCAAGGAGAACATCCGGAAGACCCGGGAAGCTCTCCGGGAGATGGGCCAGGTCGGTCGCGAGGTCCCCCTGATGAACTTGGAGGGGCTCCACGCCTCCCAACTGGGCGACTCGGAGGAGGCGCTCCGCCTGTGGCAGGGGGCAGCGGACACGGCCCTACGCCTGGGGAACCTGGTGGATGCGGCCAACATGCAAGGGAACTTGGCCGAGGTCTACGCCGAGAGGAAGCGGTTCAAGGAGGCCCAGGCCTCGCTCTCCCTCGCCATGGAGCTCGTCCAGGGCATGGAGGAACCCCGTGTCCGAGGGCAGGTGCATCTCGCGGCGGCCACGCTCGCGTGGCGTCAAGGGAACACCCCGCAGGCCGAGCGGGAGCTCGACGCGGGTATCGAGCTCCTCGCTTCGGACGCCAGCACCGACCTGCGGCAGCAGCTCGAGTTCCTGCGTGCGCGCATTCGCCTGGAGCAAGGTCGCCCGAAGGAGGCCCGTGAGCTCGTCTCCCATCTCGACCGCTTGCGCTACCCCCACCTCCTTCCTCCCGATCAGAAGGAGGAGTGGGAGCGGATCCACGCCGCGAGCTGAGCGCTCCCAACGCGCTCAGCGTTGCGTTCATAGTGTCTCGCGGTTCGTGAGGGCATGAGCCAGGCCCCCCCGCTGGTGGTCCAGGCGATCCGGAGGGCGGTCGAGGCCCACGGGGGTCAGTTGCGCAAGGATGGACGGACCCCCTACATCGTCCATCCGCTCGGCGTGCTGCGTCACCTCACTTCGGACCTCAGGATCACCGACCCCGAAGCGATGGCGGCAGCCGTCCTCCACGATGTCTTGGAGGACACCCCTGTTCCCCCCGAAAGCGTCGAACGGGAGTTCGGTCAAAACGTCCGCCGGCTCGTGGAGGAGCTGACGCTCCCGCCTGACGTCCACGGCCCCCAGGTCCCCACGCAGGTCAAGACCCAACACATCGTGCGGGCGCTCGAAGAGATCAGCTGGTCCGGGGTCGCGATCAAGCTCTGCGACCGGTGGGACAACCTGAGCGACATGCATCTAGCACCCTGGTCCAAGGAGAAGAAGGAAGGCTTCCTCCTTCAGACCGAGGAGATGCTGCGAGCAATCGAAGCGCGTCGGGCAAAGGAGAAGGAGACGGCGGAGTTCTCCTCCCCCCTTACCATCGGCATCGCGGGCGTTCGCCGCACGCTTGAGTCGCGCTGGAACGAGCTCCAGGGGCCCTGAGCGGTCCGTTGGAGCGACCTACGGCACGCTCCCCAGGGTCGGTGAGCGGGCACCGGGAAGCGGGCGCTCCTCTCCACGGTCCGAGCGGCCGCGAACCGCGTTCGCGCCCGCGGCGAGGAGCGTCAACACGAATCCGACGGCGAAGATCACGTGGAGGGCGGACATGAACGCCCCGACATCGGGGGGCGCCCCGCCAGAACCGCCGGCAAAGACGCTCGCGAGCGTGGAGGTGGGCACGACCCCCGCGAGGATCGTGAACCCCATGGCCAGACTGCCCAGGTTGCCCGCCTGGAGGAAGGTCATCCCCATCCCGCTCGCGACCCCCCGGCGCTCGGGAGGCACGCTGGACATCACCTCGGCGCGGTTCGGCGCGGCGAACATCCCCTGGCCGACGCCGAGCATCACCATCGCCGCGGCGAGCTGCCAATAGGGATCGTGTGCTTGGAACTCGAGCAGCACGAGGAATCCCAGGGAGCTCAGCAGGAGCCCTGCCGTCCCCAGGATGCGAGCCCCCGTGAGGTCGGAGACCGCTCCGCTGATCGGACCCGCGACCACGAAAGCGGCCGATAGCGGGAGCAGCATGAGCCCCGCCGACAGCGGCGACTGGAACAGCACGCCCTGGAAGTAGAACACCATGATGAACGAGAAGGCGCCCCGCGCCAGCGCCGAGAAGAGCGCCGCCAAGTTCCCGAACGCGAAGGTTCGGATACGGAAGAGGGAGAGCTGGAACATCGGGCTCGCGACCCTGCGCTCCACGCCCAGGAACAGCAACAGCGAGGCGATGCCCGCGACGAGCAGGAAGATGATCACGGGGGACCCCCATCCCTGGAGCCCACCGAGGGTGACCCCGACCAGGGCCGCCGTGATGCCCACCGCAAAGCTGAGGTTGCCTCTCCAATCGATGGGCGCCTGTCGCTCGTGGGACGGGGTCCGCGGGAGCGCGCGGTAGGCCCAGATCGTACCGAACGTTCCGATGGGGAGGTTCACCCAGAAGATCGAACGCCAGCCCAGCGTCGTGGTCAACACCCCTCCCAGGACCAGCCCGAGCATCCCCCCGCCGATCGCGGCGACCTGGTTGATCCCGAGCGCGCGTCCTCGTTCACGGGGCGGGAAGGCGTCCGTCAAGATGGCGGCCGAGTTCGAGGAGAGGAGCCCCGCACCCACGCCCTGGACGATCCGGGCGCTCAACAGGAAAGCCCCCGAAGTGGACAAGCTCGCGAGCCCGCTCCCGATGGTGAAGACCGCGAAACCCAGGGTGTAGAGACGCACCCTCCCGAACATGTCGGAGAGGCGACCCAAGGAGAGCAGCAGGGTCGTGGTGACCAGGCTGTAGGTCAGGACCACCCAGAGGAGCACCTCGGGAGGCGTACCGGGAAGCTCCCGGCCGATGGTCGGGAGCGAGATCAGCACGATCGAGGTGTCCAAGAGGGCCATGAAGGTCCCGATGGTGGTGTTCGAAAGGGCGACCCACTTCCGCGCGACCATGGAAGCTCAAGGGGCGGCGTGCCCGAGCGACCCGTGAACCTCGCCCGCTCTAAGGGCTAGCCCCGAGGGTCCCCCCCCAACGGGGACCTACGGCGATGTGGTCGATGTGGCGGGAGCGGGGCCACCACCTTCGGCGCGGTCGCGTTCCATCGCGCGCTTGAGCGCCTTCCGCATCAAGCTGATCGTGTTGTTGTAGTGCGGGACGGTCCGGCCCGTGACCTGTCCCCCCCGCCAGTTCTGCATCGCGACTCGGAGCTGCTCGTGCAGCCCGGGCTCGGCCCGAGCGGCGGGACAGACGGCGGTGGCAGGGTCGCGGCCTTCCATCGGCTCTGAGCAGACCGAGCAGAGGGATTGGACCCGGATCGGCTCCCCGACGTCCTTGATGGGCATGTCGGGCTTGGTGCCGTACTGGGCGGCATACATGTTCCGGAACTTGCGCAGGCGCTCCGCCTGCGTGTCGTCGCGCTCCGGTTCCTTCTTCTTGAAAAGGGGCATGCCGCGGTCCTGGACGCTCTAGAGGGCAATCCGGCGCTATATCAACAATTGGCCAGGCACGGTCAGGGGGGGTCCCCAAGGGGTCGCCTACGGAAATGGTCCGGGCAGGCTCGAGAGGAAGGAGGCCCAACGGCTGCGCTGCTCCCTCCGGTCCTTCGTACTTAGTTGGGGACGCCAGGTGGCCCTCCTGCGGGGAGTGGGCATCGGGAGGTCCTCGGGTGACCCGAAAACCCCAGCGGTGAGGCCCGCCGCAAGCGCAGCCCCTCTCGCGGTCGCTTCCATGACCGGTGAACGGGACAGGGACACGCCCGACAGGTCCGCGACCAGCTGGAGAAGGAGAGAGGAGCGGCTCAACCCGCCATCCGTCCAGAGGAGGGGTGGAGAGCCCCCTCTAGCAGCTTCGTACGATTCCAGGATATCTGCGACGCGGTGGGCGATGCCCTCGAAGGCCGCGAGCGCAAGCTCGTTCCGCGACGTGGCCCGCGAAAGACCGAGGAGCGATCCTCGGGCAAAGGACTTCCAGTGGGGAGCAAACAGCCCCGCGAACGCGGGCAGGAAGAGGAGGCCGTGCTGGGGGTCCGCCTGTCGGGCCGCGCGTTCCAGATCGGACAGGCCCTCGAACAACCCGATCCCCTGACCGCAGAGCCAGTCGAGGAACGACCCGGCCGCCCCCACGCCCCCTTCCAGCGCCCATGCGCGTTTGCCCGATACGTCCTCGTAGAGGATGGTCCGGATCAAGCCTTGTCGACGGCCGGACCCCGCAGGGGCGCCCTCGGCGAGGAAGAACGCCCCGGTACCGAAGGTCAGCTTGGCGGCCCCACTCCTCAATCCCCCGACGCCCAAGAGGCCCGCTTGCTGGTCGCCGAGGTCTGCGCCGATGGACGACCCCCGGGGGAGCCCGAGCGAAGCGGACACCTCCCCCAAGACCGTCCCGAACGAGGGCCGGACCTCGGGCAGCGAACCCCGGGCGACGCGGAAGTGCTCGAGCAGGGGGTCGGACCAGCCACCCGCCTCGAGATCGTAGAGCAGGGTCCTCGAAGCATTGGATGCGTCGGTGGTCCAAGGTGCGCCTCCCCTCGCTCCTCCCAGGAGCCGGTAGATGATCCAGGAATCGACCGTTCCTAGGAGCAGGCGCTCCTTCTCGGCCGCCTTACGCACAGACGCATCATGCCGAAGGAGCCAGAGCATCTTAGGAGCGGTGGGATAGGTCGTGAGGGGGAGGCCGCCCTTGTCCCACACGCGTTCCCCCCATGCCCCCTGGGAGAGCTCCCGAGCTATGGCCTCGGTACGGGTGTCTTGCCAGACAATGACGGGGGCCAGGGGACGTCCGGTGCGCGCGTCGATGGCTACCAAGCTCTCCCTTTGGTTCGTGACCCCGATGACGGGGGCCTCGCCCCTACGGGGGGCGACTTCCCGCAGGGTACGGACGGCGAGCCGGTAGAGCTCTTCGGCGTCCTGCTCGACCCACCCCGGCCGAGGCGTCCGCGTCCGCTGGCGCGCCGAGGCAGCGCGGGTCGGTCTGCCCTGCTTGTCGAAGCGCACGCTTCGGACGGAGGTCGTCCCGACGTCGAGACCGATCAGGGGGCGTTCGTCGGTCATCCGTGGATGGGTGGGGCGGCCCCAGGGGTCGACGGGGCCACGGTCAGATAGAGGCGCTTGTTCCTCGCGCCCTTGTTCTCGAGCTTCTCGAGCGAGACCTTCCCGACCTCCCGGGTGGAACGCAGGTGCGTCCCTCCGTCGGCCTGGACATCGAACCCATGGATGTCGATGAGACGCACCTCTTGGACATCCGGGAGGAGTTCGGAGGCGACCCGAACGAGGGAGGGGTCCCGGAGGGCCTCCTCCCGGGAAAGGAACCGTACCTCGATCGGAAGGTCGCGCTCGACGATCCGGTTCATCTCGGCCACGACCTCCCCCACGACCTCCTTGCTGAACTCGGGTAGGGAGAGGTCCATCCGGGCCCGGTCGGGATAGATCTGCCCGCCGGTGATCCCGCTGCCGAAGCGGTGAAAGACCACGCCGCTCAAGATGTGGAGGCAGGTGTGGTAGCGCATGTGCGCATACCGCAGCGCCCAGTCGATGCTCCCACGGACCTTGGCCCCCACGGGGAGGGTCTCCCCCTCGACCGCATGGACGATCCTTCCCGCCGACTTCTCGACCCGGGTCACGCGGCGGGCGGTCGCCTCCGGCCCGTGCAGGGTTCCCACGTCGCAGGGCTGTCCACCTCCGGCAGGATAGAAGGCCGTCTCGGAGAGCTCGACCTCGCCTGGGCGTGAGGAGGTGACCGTGGCCTCGAACTCACGGAGGTAGGCGTCCCGAAGGTAGAGCGCGTTGGCCATCGCGGGGGAGAACGGCCGTCGTTGAAAAGAGGTACAGGTCCGCTACAGCGGCCCATCACCCCTCGGACGGTTTGCGTGAACGCCGCCCAGCGAGGCTCTGCGTGGGGTCGAGGACGAGGCCGCCGGTCCTCGGGAACTCTACCCTTTGAAGGCGTAGCTGTAGCTGGGCGAGACCACCTTGCCACCGTCGACGATGAGATAGTCGCGCTCGAGCGGCTTGCCCGCGAAGAAGCGGGCGAGGCAATCCTGGATCCCGTCCGCGTAGCGCTTCTGCGCTTCCAACGTCGTACCCGACACATGCGGGGTCATCGCGTGGTTGGGCATCGTCCGCCAAGGATGGTCCGGAGGGGCGGGCTGGGGGTACCAGACGTCCCCGGCGTAGCCGCCGAGACGACCCTTCTTGAGCGCCTCGACGAGGGCCAGGGTGTCGACGATCCTTCCGCGCGCCGTGTTCACAAGCCATGACCCCCTCTTCATCGCGAAGAGCCGATCGCGGTTGAACAGCCCGTCCGTCTCCGGCGTGAGCGGGCAGTGGATGGTGATGGCGTCGCAGCGAGGGATCAGGTCATCCAAGAGATGGTAACGGACGCCGAGCACCTCCTCTTCCACGGTCGTCAGGCGTCGGAAGTCGTAGTAGAGCAGGTTCACATCGAAAGGACGGAGACGGATGGCCGAGCGCTGACCGATGCGTCCCATGCCGACGATCCCGACGGTCTTGCCTTCGAGGTCGTGGGCTCGGGAGACCGCCTCGGCGATGTCCCAACGGCCCTCCAGGACCTGCTTGTACGAGGGGATGAAGTTCCGGCAAAGCGCGAGGATCTGCATGACCGCGTGCTCGGCGACGCTGACGACGTTGCACCCCGTGATCTCGGCGACCGTGATGTTGTGAGCGGCGGCGGCTGCCAGGTCGATGTGGTCGGAGCCCACCCCGGCGGTCAGCACCAGCTTCAGATTGGGAGCCTGGGCGATGCGCTCTTTTGTCACGTACGCGGGCCAGAAAGGGGTGGTCACCAGGACGTCCGTGTCCGGGAGGTGCTTGTCGAGCTTCGCTTCCTTGTCCGTGAGGACGACGAGCTTGTGACCCTTGCCTTTCAGGAAGGCGGGGAGCCCCAGGGCATTCTCCGCGGCTCCGAGGAGCTTCGGGTTCGACGTCGCCGCCTTGCCACCGGGATAGAGCACGACCACGATCTTCATGGGATCACTTTGGACGGACGCCCGAGGGGCTGACCGCGTGCCGGTATAAGCAAGTCTCGAGCGACGAGAACAGGTTCAACGACGCGACCCTCCCGGGGGAGGCGGCTACCCGCGGCCTCGGTGGGAAGGGGCCGCCTCACGCTCCTCACGTCGACCACACCGAGGATTGAAGTGCGGGGGCCTCTCCCGTCTCGCATGCCCGAGATTCTGCCCGGCGTCCACTTGGTCGAAGGCGTGAACCCCAGCCCGGACTTCACTACCAACGTCCTTCTGCTCAAGGACGCGAAGGGCGCGACCTGGACCCTTCTCGATACCGGCCTCCCCCCTGGGAAGGCCCCGACCAACGCCATCCCCCAGATCGAAAGCTATCTCGCGAGGCACGGAACCGATCTTTCCGCTGTTCGGAACATCCTGATCACCCACCTGCACGCGGACCACACGGGCAATCTCAAGGAACTCGCCCGCCGGACGGGAGCGAAGGTGTTCGCCGGAAGAGAGGAGGCCGAGTACCTCGAGGGTCGGAAGGTCTACACCGGACCGGGGATGCCCCCGCCCGACCGGGTGGACATCCATGAGAAGCTCAAGGACGGGGACACGATCGACCTGTTCGAGGGGCTCGTGGCGCTGGCGACACCCGGGCACACGCCGGGGCATACGTCTTACTACTGTCCTTCTAGGAGGGTCCTCTTCCCTGGCGATTCGGTCTTCAACGTAGGGGGCAAGATCGCCGTGAGCCTGAAGGAGTACACCTTCTCCCCCACGCTCGCGATCTCCTCCCTGAGGAGAGAGGCGGGCCTCGACGTGGAGAGCGTGGTGATGTACCACGGCGCTCCCGTGCTGAGCGGTGGCGGGGCCATGCTCCGTTCGGCGGCGCAGTCAGGCTATCCCTGACCTCCTCACCCTTGGTCCCTAGGAGAACAGGTCGGGCACCCTGGGGTCGATCTCGACGTTCAGCAGCGAAGGGCCGCTCGTATCCCTGAGCTCCTCCAGAGCGCCTTCGAGCTCCCCCGGCCCCCCGACGGACCGAGCGGGGAGCCCCAGAGCCTTCGCCAGTCCGACGACGTCGAGGTTCGGGATCTGGAGGGACTCCGCATCGGTGAGAGGAGGATGGTAGGCCTTGGAGTAGCTCCGCAGGATCGCGTAGCCATGGTTGTTCAGGACCAGGACCTTGACCGGGATGCGGTAGCGAGCTAGGGTCCAGAGGGCCTGGGGCGCGTACATGAGCGCGCCGTCGCCGATCACCACCAGGGTCTTCTCTCGCCGCAGGCCGATCCCGAGGGAGGCCGCGAGCGCCCATCCGAGCTGGCCGCTCCGGTAGCCAAAGTAGCTGTCCTTTCCGCGGTAGAACCCCGTGGCTTTGAGCAGAGGCGTGTTCGAGATCGCCTCGTCGACGACGGTGTGCTCGGGGAAGACCTTGCGCACCAGATCGAGGACGAACTCCCCGCCCATGTTGGGACGGGCACGGGCGATGCGGTTGGCGCGGGCGAAGTCTCGAGGATGGCGGTACTCCTTGCCACGGTCCCGGACCCCGGCGGCGACCCTTTTCAGGATCATGCGAGGGTTCCCCACGCAGGAATGTGAGGCCAGCTTCCCCGCGACGGAGGGGTCCGTCCCCACGTAGAGAACGGTCTTCCCGGCGAGGATCTCAGCGGGGAAGTAGGGGTAGACGATGAGATCTGCGCCCGCCAGAAGCACGGTGTCGTAGGGGGCCAGAACTTGGTTGATCATGACGCTCGCTGGCAAGAGGTCGCCCACGTAGCTCCCGAGCCCGGAGGGCACCGGTGAACGAGAGGTGAGAGGTTCCGCGACCACCGGGGCCCCCAGCTTGCGCGAGAGGTTCGCGAGATCGTCGAAGGCATCGAAGGCGTCGACCTCGTAGCCAGCGACGATAGCGGGCTTCGTTGACCGGTCGAGGGCCGAGACGATCTCGGAAAGGGAGGAGGGGGTGGCGTCCCCTTCGGGAGCCGGGTCGGGGGCCGGAACGGGGGTGCCCTCCCAGGGCTCCTCCATGAGGTTCATGGGCAGGCTCACCAGGACCGGCCCCCAAGGCGGCGTTGTCGCTGTGGTCCAGGCTCGCCGTAGGATGCTTCCGGCCTCTGCGACCTTGGTGACCTCCGCGGCCCACTTCACCCGTCCCGTCACCCAGTTCGGGAAGTCTCCAAAAAGCAGCGGATGCTGGTCGAAGTGCCGCTGGTCCTGCTGGCCGACCGTCACGATCACGGGCGAGCGGTTGCGGTAGGCGCTGTCCAGGTACCCCATGGCGTTCCCGAGCCCGGGGGCGGCGTGGAGGTTGACCAGGCTCGGGCGACGGTCCACTTGCGCGAGCCCATCTGCGGCCCCCATCGCGATGCCGTCCTGCAGGGTCAGGAGGTAGCGCTGGGGAATGTCCTCGAGGAAAGGGAGTTCGGTCGTGCCCGGGTTACCGAACATCTCCTTCGCGCCCCAGGAGAAGAGCGCGTCGCAGAGGGCGCGCGCGACCTTCACGCCTTGACCTCGTAGAGAGGGTCCTTGCCCGAAGCGAAGCGCAAGACGTTGCGAAGCGCTTCGGTGAGAAGCCGTTCCTGCGCTTCCAGGGTTACCCCGGCGCTATGGGGGGTGAAGACCGTCGTCGGGTACTTGAACAGCTCATCTTGGAAGTCCGGAGGCTCCTCGGGATAGACGTCCAGTGCAGCCCGAATCCTGCCTTTCCCGAGCTCCTGTTTAAGCGCGGGGAGGTCGACGAGCTCGGACCTGGCGGTGTTGACCAGGATCGCGTCATCCTTCATGGATGCGAGCTCCTTCGCACCGAGAATGCCCTTGGTCTCGGACGAGAGGGGCAGATGGAGCGAAATGATGTCGCTCGAGGCGACGAGCTCGGGCAAATCGACATAGGTCAGCCCGAGTGTGCGCTCCTCGTCTTCCTTCAGACGGAACTTGTCGTAGTAGATTGACGACACCTCGAAGGGGATGAGTCGTCGAGCGACCTCCTTCCCGATCCTCCCTGACCCCACGATGCCGAAGACCTTCCCAGCGAGATCGTGGCCACCGGTGAGCGGAGGCCAGAAACCCTCTCGCATCCCCTTGTCGATGTTCCCAAGGTCCCGAAGCAAGGCGAGGGTGACCATGATCACATGCTCGGCGACGCTCTTCGCGTTCGCACCCTGGACGTTGGAGACGCGGATACCGCGCTTCTGGCAAAGTTCGAGCGGGACGTTGTTGTACCCGGTCCCCGCCACCTGGAGGAATCTGAGCTTGGGATAGCGCCCGAGCGCTTCTTCGGGGATCGGAGTGAACGGCGTCAGCGCGAGGATCTCCACCTCGGACATGGGCCCGGGCCCGTCGTCGACCAGTTCTCCTGCGACCTGGACCCCGGGGACAACCGCCTGCAATCGGCTCTTGACCATATCGACATCGATGAACGACGGGACGACAGCTCGGACCTTCATCGGGCCCGGCGAGAAGCAGGTCCCCTAAGAAGGTGGGCCCGGTCGGATTCGAACCGACGACCAACCGGTTATGAGCCGGACGCTCTCGCCACTAAGCTACGGGCCCTGGGGGGCCCAGAGCCTTCCC
>JAGWLG010000103.1 GCA_028864975.1 Thermoplasmata archaeon
AGGACCTCTTTCGGAAGCTCCCAGTTCACTGGATGTGGTGGCCTGCGATAGGTGGGGTGTGTGTGGGACTGGGCGGGCTCGTAGACCCCCGTGCGCTCGGGGTCGGTTACGATTCGATCGGCCTTCTCCTGGTCGGCGGTGTTGGGATCGGGGCGGCCGCGCTCCTCCTCCTGGTAAAGGGAACGATATGGACGATCTCGCTGGGGTCTGGCACGTCCGGAGGGGTCCTCGCACCTCTGCTCATGATGGGTGCGGCCACCGGGACCTTGGTCGGGATCCTCCTCCCTGTGGGAAGCCCCGTCCTCTGGGCACTCGTGGCCATGGCCGCGATACTCGGTGGGACCATGCGGGCGCCGTTCACCGGGGCCATCTTCGCGATTGAGCTCACCCGAGACCTGAATGTCCTGTTGCCGCTGTTCGTCGCCTGCCTCGCTTCCGAAGGCGTCACGATCTTCACCCTGCGGAGGTCGATCCTGACCGAGAAGGTCGCCCGTCGGGGAGTGCACGTGGCTCGTGAATATGCTGTCGACCCGCTCGAGACCACCCCGGTCTCCGCGGTCATGCACACCGATATCCTTCACGTCCCTGCTGACATCCCCGTGGGGGAGGTTGTCCGGCTCGCCCCCGACATCACCAGCCGTTACGTGGGCTATACCTTGCTCGCTCACGGGGGAGGGATCAGCGGTTTCACCACAAAGGACGCGATCGTCACCTATCTCGCGGAGGGAGGAGACCCGATGGCGAAGATCGAATCTCTTGCGCCCATTCCCTCGCGGGTTCTCTACCCCGATCACCCCTGCCGGGTGGGAGCGGCCTTCCTCGCCGACCTCGATGTCGAGGCGGTGCCGGTGAGTGACCCCGAGGAGCCCATGCATGTCGTGGGGATCTTCGCCCGCGAGGACCTCTTCCGTGCGAGAGTCGTGGCGCTCGAGGACGAGCTCCAGCGTGATCGAACCCTTCGGGTGACCATCCCCTCGCTTCGATGGTACCGTGGGCCACTCGGGAGGGTGAACCCGTCCCTCCCCGAGGAGGCCTGTCCCCGTGACTCAGGGGGGGCCCCCAACCCGCCGTCAGCCTCGACCCCCGAGAAGGAGCAGGCGGCAGATCCCTCGGAAGCTTCTGCCCAACCCCCCCCGTAGGACGGCGAGGCCTTCCCAAAAAGCCATCTCGCCAGCCGGACCGGACCCTCCAGCCACCGCCTCTAGCGCCAAAGGGAGGCTCCGAGGAACGCACACGGCCGAAACGTCTAGGAGCCCGTAGCACAACCACTTTTCGCTGAGGAGGGTTCTCCTCCGCAGTGGAGTGAAGGGGTTCCCCTACCCCCTCCCCCCCTTCTTTCCTCGTTCTTCGCCGTCACGCCGTCCACGCGACGTGTAGCTTCCGCAGGTTGTGGGTCAGACCCCACAGTTTCCACTCCGCGTTCACCTTCTCGAACCCTCTCAGCAGGAACTGTCGAAGCCCCCTCCCCTGCTTGATCTGGCCGAACACCGGCTCCACGCTGATCTTCCTCCAACGGTACTCCCTCCGCCCTCTGCGACTTCGGACCTTTCGTCGCATCATCGCCGTGAACCGCTCGTCCAGCGGGGGCCGCCCCCGCCTGCACGGAGCGCTCTCGGCCACCCTCCAAGGCTCCGGAGGACAGAACACCTCGATGCCCCGTGCTTGGAGCTGGCGGATCTGGGCCTCGCTGAAGTACCCCGCGTCCACCAGGACCTTGCGGGGAAGAGTTCCCAGGGTCCGCTCCATCTCCCACATCATCGGGGCCAGGTGTTGGTTGTCCGGGTTCTCCTGCGTGAGCAGGGTCGAGACGATCACCTGGCTCTTGGCGTCCACCGCGGCCTGGGCGTTGTACCCCTGGATGTACGCCCCCTTGTTCCCGCTCTCTTGCATGATGCGGGAGTCGGGGTCGGTGAAGTTGTACTGGGTCTTCGGGTCGGGTTCCTTCTTCCCCTTCTTCTTCTCTCGGTCCTCGAGGGCCTTTCGGGCCTCTCGGAGCGTCTTCAGCCGCTCCTTCCAGTCGGGAGGGAGCGGGTGCATGTACGGGTTCTTGTCCTTCCCGTAGAGCTCGTCCTCCTCCCGGTCGACCCGTTCGGCCTCGCGCAGGATCCTCCGGACCTGTCGGCGCAGCGCCTCCTCGTCCGCCTCGATCTTCTCGTAGGTGCGGGACTTGTGCTTGGAGGCGTTGGCCTTGATCTTCGTCCCGTCCAACGCCACGCGACCCAGTCGGACGAGTCCCGCCTCCTGGCAGAGCTTGAGGACCTGGAGGAAGAGGTCGTCGATGAGCTTGAGGTTCCTCAAGCGGAACCGGTTCAGCGTGGTGAAGTGGGGGTGTTGATCGGCGGCGAGCCATCGGGTGGCCACGTCGTCCCAGGTGGCCTTCTCCAATCGACGAGCGGACGTGACGCCAACGGAGTAGCCGTAGAGGAGGACCTTGAGCTGGAGGCGTGGATCGAAGGCGGGAGAGCCGCCCTCCTCGTTCTGGTAGGTGGATATCAACGGCTCGAGGTCCAGGAGCTCGTCGACCACGTGGGCGACCACGCGAGCGACATGCTCCTCCGGGAGCCACTCGTTCAGGTCAGGAGGAAGGAGGAGAGTTTGGTGAGGGTCGTACCGACGGAAGACAGGCCTCTTCGGGGCGGGCATGCACCCCGAAGAACGCGCTCCGGTATAGTACTATCCCCTCGAGGCGCCGTCAGGACCGAAGGGTAGTAGTGCTACAGGCTCCTAGTTGGGTGGAGTATCCGTGCCCACCGCTGTACCAACATCAGGGACCATGCAGCCACCGCGTCGCAGGGACGTGACCCTCGTAGACAATGTCGAGGTCGGCCCTGGCCTTCATGTCCTGGAGTTCACGGTGCCACCCTCCGATCCGATCGAGTTCTCCCCGGGTCAATACGTCACGTTCTACCTGCTCCGGGAAGG
>JAGWLG010000021.1 GCA_028864975.1 Thermoplasmata archaeon
GACGCCCTGGCCAAGGATGTGGTGATCCCCCTCTACCCCGCGGGCAGCGCCGCGAGGGCACGGGAGGAGCGGACGGTCAGGGAGCCCAAGGGGACGGTCGGGCGAGGGACATCCTGAGCCACGGCCCGAATCTGGGACAGAACCACGAGAGGAGTGCCCCAAGCTCACCACCCGTCACGGTTCCGGTTCTCTCTCCGCCGCGCCTGGACCAGACGCATCGTGTACTCCTCGTACGCCGCTTCTCGGGGAGACCCGAGAGAGGCTCCTGGATCGCTCAGCCACACCACGGTCCTCGCCCCGGCCGTCCCCTCGCTACTCCCGCGGAATGGGGGATCGAGGGAAGCCGCCACGTGGACCTCGGAGGAGGGGGCGGAAAGCTTCCCATGCTCCTCGAGGGGCGAGACGGCCTGGAGGGTCGTGGGCCCCTGCGGTCCTGGGGCAGCCTCTGGAGCCGCTAGGGAGGAGGGCGAACGCTCGCACAAGACCAGCCGCCCGTACTTCCCCAAGGAGAGACACGTTCGTCCCTGGAAGTGTTTGACCCAAGCCTCGGCGATGAGGACCCGGTCGCCCTCCCTCGCCATCCCGATCTCCTCCCCCCAGAGGACCAGCAGGGCCCGGCCCGAGGCATCCTCGAACTCCAGCTCTTGGATCGGCCGTCGGCGTCCTCCGGAGAGGGGGATCTCCCGGGGCGCGTGCGCCTTGGAGATCGTCCCGTAGACCATGGCCTCTCGATTGGGGGCAAGTCTGGCGATCGGCTCGGGGATCAGCGGGGTCCGCGCGAACGACATGAGGCGGACCGTCGCGTCCTAGCCGTTAATGACCGCGGCACCCGGCGTGCGGGAAACATGCCATGTGTGACAGCCTTTGACGCGCACCGACCTTCCGCTCAGGAGCACCTCCTCCACCGGGCGGAAGGAGCTCGAGGAGGATGCGCTCCCGGTGCACGATCTCGACGCGGGATGGCGGGATGACCGATAGCCGGGTGGAGCGGCGGGGGAAGGTCCAGCGACGGTTCGCGTCGCAAAGCCTGCATATCCCCGAACCATTGCTCTCTGGCGGCGAGGGCAGGACGGTACCCCTAGGAACATGAAGCTGGAGAAGATCGGCAGCCTCGAACTGATCTACGCCGACGTGGACGAGGAACTCGAGTACGAAGAGGGGGGGATCATGTACGGAACCCTCCGGGGCAAGATGGACGCCGGGAGCCTCAAGGGGTCCATGCACGCCACCAACCATGCTCGCCTGCGGCCGGACGGCACGTTCCTCCCCACGCTCCGAGGGATCCTCACTTCCGCCAAGGGCTCGAGGTCCTTCTTCACCATGGATGGGATCTCCGTGCGCGACCCGAAGGCGGACCCGCCCCGCCGCATCGTGACCACGGGGCTCACCTTCTGGTCCCCCGACGAAGAGCTTCGGCCGTGGAACAATGTCTACCTGGTGGCTGAGCTCAAGGGCGGGAAGATGGGCGAGAGCTGGGGCGTCGCGGGGGCGGTCTTCCGCTGCGTCCCCGAGCTCTGAGGCTCGCTATCGACCGACCACGGCCAGCAGGCGTCGCAACGCCTCCCGGTTGTCCGGCCAGAAGAGCGTCGCAAGCGCCTCCCCGGAGCGGCACCAGCGGTAGGCCTCGTGCTCGGAGCTGATGACGGGCGGGCGAGCATCCGGGACCTCGACCCCGAAGGCGTGCACCTTCCAGGGCCGGTGGTGCCTTCCTTCGAAGACATACTCCCAGTGGAGGTCGATCACCGGACCCACTTTCGTGAACTGGGTCTCCTCCCGTACCTCCCGACGCACGGCGGCCTCGAGGGAGGGGTCGGACGGCTCGACGCGACCGCTCACGGACTGCCAGAACCCTCCGCGCATCGCGGTCCGTTTCAGGAGGAGGAGCCGGAACGGGGAGCGGACGAAGACGAACCCCTCCACGCACGGCTGGAGCGGAGGGCGGAGGACGATGGGGTCGGGCGTCGCATCCGGGCTCAACAGAGGACCGGACGGGACCGGGTATTTCGGGACCACGGGGGGCCACGCTCCATCCTGCATCGTCGCACGGGCCAGGCTTTAACTAGCGCCAGAGGGCGCAAGACGCCGTGCTGACCCAGGGAGGGGGACCCCGGCCGGGGCGCCCGACGGCCCCCAGGGCCATCGTGCTCATCCTCGCCCTGCTGGCGGTCGGGGCGCCCCTGCTCGTGCTGCATCCCACGACGTCCTCCCCAGGGGACCCGTCCGTCACCGCGAGCCCGGTCCTGCCATCTCTTCGGACCACCTCGACCCCCCCGACACCAGGGGCGACACCGGTCTGGAACAACCTGACGACGACCGCGGGCACGCCTCCCTCCGCGCGAAGCGACTTCGGCCTCGCCTACGATGCGCGCGACGGCACCACGCTGCTGTTCGGGGGGTCGAACGGGCTCCACGAGCTGGGAGATACCTGGACCTTTCACGCCGGCACCTGGCAGAACATCACGGGAGGCCTCGCAAGGGCCCCCGGAGCTCGCTCGGCCTTCGGTTTGACCTACGACGCGGTCGACCACTACGTGGTGCTCTGGGGAGGATGTTCGGATGTCCTTTGCGACACCTACTGGAGCGACTCCTGGAAGTTCGCGGGAGGGCAGTGGTGGCCCCTCAACCTTACGACGGCGCCGTCGGGGCGTGCCCACTTCGGCATGACCTGGGACACCCACGACCAGGAGGTCGTGATGTTCGGGGGCTACCAAAGCGGCGGCGCCACACCGGACGACACGTGGGTCTTCAAAGCGGGTGGATGGAGCGAGGTCTGCGCCACCTCCTGCGGACCCGTTGGACGCTACGACCTCTCCCTGTCGGACGATCCCTGGGACAGCTCGGCCCTCCTCTTCGGAGGGTACGAGGCGACCAACGGGGACCTGGGCGACACCTGGAGCTTCGCGGCCGGGACCTGGGCCCAGGTCTCGATGCCCGTCTCGGGGCTTTGCGGGGGCCCGGGTCAGCCGGCCTGCCTGACCGATGCCCCCGCCCCCCGCCACGCGGCGATGATGGCCCCGGACCCGAACGACGGCGACCTCCTCTTCATCGGTGGAGTGAGCGGCTCGACGACCTTCCCTTATGGGGGAGGAGGCTACTGGAACTACCTCACCTCGACGTGGACGAGCGTGGCGGTCACCTCGCCCGACGGGACCTCCGCTGCGAACATGGCCTACGACGGCACCGATGGCTACGAGGTCTTCTTCGGAGGGGTGAACGCCTCGGGCGTGCTCGTCGCCTACACCTGGACCTTCGGGCCCCCGCCGGCGCAACAGGCGCTCGTCTCCTTTGCCACGGTTCCCTCCTCCTGTGGGACGATCAAGCTCGGCACCTCCTCCTACACCAACGGCCAGCAGGGCACCTACGCGCTGGGGACCTACCCGGTCTCGGCCACCGCGTGCGCGGGGTACGCCCTGAAGGGGCTCTCGGCGACGGGGGGGATCACCCTCTGGCCCGGGAACTCGACGGCCTCTGTGGGGTCCGCCGGGTCGATCAGTGCCACCTTCTCGCTCACGCGCGCTTCCGTGTCCTTCACCGTCGCGCCCTTGGCCTGCGGGGCGATCACGTTCAACGGCACGCCCCAGTCCTCCGGGAGCTCGGGGGTCTATCCCCTCGCGACCTACGCCGTGAGCGCAGCCGCGTGCCCGAACTTCCTCTTCCAACAGTGGAACGCGACCGGCGGGGTTGCGGTCAGCTCCGCGACCTCGGCCAGTACCCAGGCGACGCTCACGGGGACGGGAGGGCTCACCGCGTGGTACGTGTGGAACGGTGGAGGACCGACACGATACACCGTGGCCTTCAGCATCTACCCCAGCACGTGTGGGGACCTGACCTTCAACGGAAGCGCTCAGGCCAACGGCACCTCGGCGGGCTTCCCCGCCGCCGCGTACACGGCCGTGGCCCCCAGCTGTTCGGGCTACAGCTTCCTGACTTGGACCTCCACGGGAGGGCTCGTCGTGGCCACGCCCTCGAACCCGAGCTCGTCGGTCACCGTGAGCGCCTCCGGGACGCTCGCGGCCAACTTCGCTCCGACCTCGGGGGGCACCCACTACGTCGTCTCCTTCCTGGCGATCCCCACGACCTGCGCCCCCGTGCTCTTCAACGGCAGCGCGCAGGCGGCGGGCAGCGCGGGGTCGTACCGCCCGGCGTCCTACACCGCCTCGGCCCTCGCCTGCTCTGGGTACAACTTCGGGAGCTGGTCCGTGAGCGGGGGCCTCGCCACGGCCTCGTCGACCTCGCCCACGACGACGGTCACGGTCTCGAGCAACGGCTCGCTCTCGGCGGACTACGTGGCCGTCGGGGCCAACGCGGTCCTTGTGCGGATCGTGCCCGTCGCATGCGGGGCCGTCGTGGTGATCAACGGCCAGGGGTATGCGGACGGAGGGACCGCGTCACTCGTGTCGGGGACCTACGCGATCGGCGCGTCTCCGTGCCCGGGCTACGAGTTCGAGCAATGGAACACCTCCGGAGGGTTCGCCATCTCCGGTTCCAGCGCGGTGGTCAGCGGGAGCGGTTCGGTCCAGGCGACCTACGTGCTCCTCCCCACCGTGCAGTTCCAGGCAAACCGTACCTACCTTCGCGCGGGGGGCTCGGTCAGTGTGCTGGCGCTGCCCGCGCAGGGCGTCGGGCCTTATGCCTGCACCTGGTCGCTCAACGGCACGAACGTCACGACAGGCTGCTCGACCCTCCTGACGTTCAATCACACCGCAACCTACGCGCTCGACCTCTGGGTGGTGGACGCCCATGGGTATGCCGCGCAGGCGCCGTCGCAGGACCTCCACGTCACTCCCGTGCCCGGCCCTGGCCCGCGGGGTTCGAGCGGCCCCTTGGGTGGGGCGTGGCTCTACCTCGTCGTCCTCGCCGTCGCCGCTGTCCTGATCCTGCTTGCGTTCCTCGTCCTCCGTCGACGACAAGACGCGAGGCGCCCCCCCCGTGGACCGCGAGGGGCCAACCCGACCGCCCCGGTCCCTTCTCTCGCGGTCTCCATGGAGCCGCCTGCCACCTCCCCCACCAGCGCTGGCGAGGAGCCGGGGACCGTGGAGAGGGGGCCCTGGCCCCCACCCGAAGCCTCCCCGACACCGACCCAGGCGAGCGGCCCCGGTCCTTCTTCCCCTATCTCCGGAGGAAGCTGGGCCCCGATGCCGAGCGGCGCCCCAGTCGTCCCCTCGCGCGACGCACAGGCCCTTGAGGACTTCCTGAACGCTCCGAAGTCTCCCGCGGCACGTCCTTCGGTCTCGAGCGGGGGTGCGGCCACCCCAGCGGCCGCCGCCACGGTGGCGCCTGCCAGCTCCCCCTCTGCCCTCCCATCTGTCCCATCCTCCGCCCCTCCCTCCGGAACGCCTGCTTCCCCAAGGGTGACGACCCCCGCGCCGACGGCGACGATGCCCGCCGCCTCGCCAGCGCCTTCCAAGCTCGAGACGACGAGGCCAGGCCCCTCAGCCGCTGCCGCCGGCACTG
The DNA here is from genome assembly GCA_028864975.1 of Thermoplasmata archaeon. GTDB lineage: Archaea > Thermoplasmatota > Thermoplasmata > Lutacidiplasmatales > UBA184 > JAKAAX01. The sequence continues at coordinate 5,455 of JAGWLG010000021.1, forward strand.
CAGCCCCGGCGCGCTCACCTCCCCCCACAACGGCCACCGCGCCCGTGGTAGGCTCGCCTCCGTCGGAGCCACCTGCGCCGGAGAAGCCCCCGGAACACGACCAGATCCTGGAGGCGCTCGCGGGAGGCTCCCTGCCGCTCTCCGAGCTCGCGCACCGGCTCCGGGCCGATCCCGAGGAGGTGGCGGCCGCGCTCACGATGCTCGTACGCGACCAATTGGTCCAGCGCCTTTCGTCCACGAGCTCAGGCTCCGCTCGATATCAGTTGACGCGCAAAGGCATGGTTACGGCCGTGCGTGCCCTGGAACCGGCCCCCAAGGCCTCGCCCTCCTCAGAAGTCCCCTCACCGTCGCCCCCTTCCGCACCCCCCGTGACGGTTCCCACTCGACCGCCCGCGAGCCCCCCCGCTCCTGCGGTGGTCTCCCCAATCTCCACCGCGACACCCGCCGCGCTCCCTCCTCCGGGATCCGAGCCCTCCGTGAGCTCGCTCCGTCCGCAGGACGTCAACCCCAACGTCAAGGGAGTTCCTAAGGGAGCCTACACCGCCTGGTCCGCGAACATCCACGGGGACACGGCGAACGTGACCGAGGTCGGGGGGGACTCGAAGCGCAAGGAAGTGGAGGAGAAGGAGCGCATCCGACGCGTGCTCGCGGCACGGGAAGAGGAGCGGCGGCGCAGGACGAACGGGGAAGCTCCTCCCGTCGGGTAAGGTCTTGAGGAGCTCGAACGGGGCTCTCCGCTCACCACGGCGGCTCAGCAGGGCTCAAGTACTAGCAATGCTGTAGTTCTCTGCAGAGGACTGCAGAGGGAACCGTGCCGGTGCTCGTACGGATCAGCGGAGAAGCGAGGAAGGCGATCGAGGACCTCGTTCGTCGGACGTACGGTACGGTCACGCAGACCTTGGTGGAGGGGCAGCTCGAGGCGGCCGTCTGGGAGTTCGTGAACCGGAACGGCCGAGGAGACCCACGTGGGGTCGACCTGGCGAGGGCGGGCGGTTCCCCGATCAAGAAGAGCGGCTGGGCTTACATGAAACAACGATACCCGAGCGCGGCCTCCGTTCGCGCTGAGATCGCGAAGCGAACGCACAGCCCTGGCTACCAGCGGGTCCTGCAGGCGCTCGAGCATTACTGGCAGGTCCGAGAGGCCCCTCGAAAGTAGGCGAGGTACCCGAGATGGCCATCCGACCCGAGGAGATCATCGTCCACGAAGAGGTCCGGGCCGCGCACGAGGCATGGGAGTCCCTTGCGCGTCAGGGCCGTCAGCCCGCGCAAGCGGTTTGGAAGAGCCTACAGACCTGCATCCTTCGACTTCGATCGGATGCTCAGTGGGGGGAGGTCGTTCGCCAGGAGCTCATCCCGCGCTACTTTCGGGAGAAGTACGGTGTCTCGAACCTCTACTGCATCGACCTTGCGGCTTTTCATCGGTGTCTCTACACGATAGCGAACCGCTCGGTCATCCTTCTGGACATCGTCGATCACCCGACCTACGATGGGTGGTTCCCGGGACGTCGGTCTCGGTGAGGGCGCGAGACGCCGATGCGCCGCCTCAGGTCCCGGCGCCTCGCTTCAAATTCTCTTGCCCTTGGCCAGGGACCGAAGAAGACTGGGGCTCGTAGTATGGGTCCACTGGATCCCCTTGGACCCCTCGATGGCGAGGCCAAGGTCGAAGCAGAATCGTAGGGCGCGGTTCAGGCGTGCCCGGCTCGTGGCGTGCCCGCTCTCCTTGAGCCGCTCGAGGAGCCAGTTCCGGCTGACCGGGTCTCCGGCCTCCTGGAGGAGCGACATCACGACCTCCGTCGTGCCAAGGGTGATGTCGAGGGGATGGGAGGCCCGCGACGCCGCCATGCAGAACTAGAAGCTCTGCCCCCTGATAAGAAGTTGTACCCCCTCTCTGACCGCGGCGCGAACCACGAAAAGGGGGCCCGAACCGGTGCGGGGTCGGGTCCCCCGACGCTTGGATCGGCGTTCTCTCCTCCGAGGGGAAGAGACCCACATGGAGGGAGAGGATTCCGATCCAAAAGGAGGGGCGAAGGTCGAGAAGAAGCGCAGCCGTCCGGGGGATACTGCGCGGGGGGAAGTGCGCGAAAGACCTGAAGGCGCGCGTCCTGGACCGTCGAGCTACACCTTCCGTTGGGAAAGGAGACGAAGAATCGCTTCCGCGGGTTCCCCGCCCGCCTCCTTCAACGCCTTCACCGCAGTACCGTGGTCCACCTGGGCCTGCTCCATCACGAGCTCCACGTCCTCTTCGGGGGGACCGGCGGAGGCGGGGGGGGAAGCAGGGGCCGCGCCGGTGGAGACGCCCCCCGCAGGGGCCGACCCCTTCGCGCGGGTCGTGACGTTCCCCACGATCTGGAACGTCTTGACCCCCTGGACAGTGACCACCGTGACCTCGGCCCCCTCGATGACCACCTCCTCCTGAGCACGACGGATGACGACCTCCTCGACGTCGTCGAGGGTCTCCGTCGTCATCCCCATGCGCTTCATCATGAGGCGCATGTTGCGCTCGTTCATCCGGCCACCGGGGATCATGGTCGCTCCTGCCATGGCCAGGTGGGCCCGGGGCTTTAGCCTCGACGGCCGCGCGGGAGGGCGCGGGCCGTGGCGGCCGGGAGCTGGAGCGACTCCGGGATCTTCTGTTCGAGCTCGGGGTCCGCGATCAGCTCGGAGCTCTCGCCGGGGACCATGCGGCGCGCGTGGCCCCGAGAGCGCTCTCGGTCCTCGGCCTTGACCCCGCGGACCTGCCGTTCGAGCTCCTCCATCACGTCGGCCGCGGCCTTCAACAGGTTGTAGTCGGTGCGGGAGGCGTTGTAGATCCGGCTCGGACCGTGCAGGCGAGCCTCGAGCGACATCGCACCCAGTCCCTTGGTCGGATGGGAGACGACGTGGACCGAGAGCATTCGAGGGGCTTCGGCCCGGGCGATGCGCTTGAGCCCCTTCGAGAGGACCGCGTCGAGGTCGGTCATGAGGGTGGGGTCGCTCCCGGCCGTGAGCCCGCTGATCTGGATGTAGACCCCCGAGGCGTCGGGGGCGTGGCGCACCGCGAGCCCCAAGAGGTCCGCCTGGGAAACGAGCCCCATCGCGGCCTCCCCTTCGGCGACGAAGACGGAGGAGGAGCGGTTCTTCGTCATCAGGCGCGCTGCCTCGCCCGCGGTCGAGCGGCGGGGGACGGTGAGCGGGGGGCGGGTCATGATGCTCTGCACGCGGGCGTCCTCGGGGACCGTCTCCAGGCCGGGGTCCTTCTTCCCACCCTCCATGGGGCGCCAGAAGGCGTTCCCGATGTCGGTCAAGCTCACGGCCCCGACGAGCCGTTGGCCGCCATCGACCACGGGGAGAGGATGCTCCTCGAGCTCCCGGACCAGCGAGAAGAGGCTCCGGCAGGGATCGTCCGCCTGGACGACCACGTTGGCGGGGCTCATCACCTCGGCGACCGAGTGTTCGGCGAGGCGAGGAAGTGTCGGGAGCGCACGGACCAGGTCCGTGCGGGAGACGACTCCCAGGAGCTTGCCGCTCTTCGAGTCGACCACGCAGGCCGCCCGCCTGCCCGAGGCGAGCAGGCGCTCCGCGATCTCGGGGAACGAGAGGTTCGGAGGGATCGTCGGGGGGAGGACCATCACGTGCTCGAGCTTGGTCGAAAGGGCGAGGGTGTGCCGTCGCCCGAGCGCGTCGTAGGTGACCATCCCCGCGAGCCTCTTCGCTCGGAGCAACGGGATCTCGTGGATGTGCTTGCTCCGCATGATCCCCAGGGCGCGGGAAAGGGTGTCCTCGACGTCCAACGTGATCGGGTCGGAGGTCATCAGGTCCGAGGCGAGGGGCCATTCGTCGGGCATGGTTGGGGTCGGGGGGACTTTCCCCCCCGTAAATAGCGTGCGTGTGGAACGGCGGCGACCTATCAGAGGTCCCTGCTCATCTGGTAACCATTCTCTCCGTCCGAATAATACCCCCGTAGAAGGTCGTTGACGGAGAACCCGAACCGCGTGTAGAACCGGATCGCGGTCGCGTTCCCGACGCGTACCTCCAGGGTCACCCGGGCCATGCCCCGGGACTTGCACCGCTGGAGGAAGGACTCCATGAGGTGGGCTCCGACCCCCCGGTCCCTCCAACGGCCGTCCACGGCGAACATGAGCACCCGGGCCTCACCCGGCACCTGGTTCACGCCTAGGAGGAACCCCTGGGGGACCCCCATCCGGTCCTGGGCGATGAGGAAGCCCTGGGGCCATTGCTGAGAGAGCGAGAGGTAGAGCGAGGGCTCGTAGTGCTCGCGGAGCGCTTCCGCGACGATCTCCCCGAGCCGAGGGATGTCGCGCGGGTGGAAGTTGCGAAGGAAGACCTCCCCTCCCGCGATGGGCTCCAACGCGTAGGAGGAGTCCGCGCGTGGTTCCGTCGAGGACATGGACGCGAGGTCTAGGCCCGGGGCCTATTAAATGGGAAAGCGTGCCCGTGTCGCAACCGTCGGCGCACGCAGGATGAGCTGGAGATGGTCTATCCTGGAGGGCGGGCGGACCTCATGCCGCGGCCCTCGCGCCCTTTTCGGTGGTCACGGCATGGGGGCCCCCCGAGGCCACTCCCACCCTGCCGAACAGCCGCTTGGCCCGCGCGACCTTCTCGAGCCGTCGGTAGGTCTCGAGCGGGGTCAGCACATCGCCGCACTTGACGCACACGTGGAAGGGGTAGTTCCCGAAGAACACGTGACGCATCGAGAACGGACGTAGCTCTCCCCGAAGTCGTCCGCCACACTCCGGACAGGACTTCCCCGAGAGCCAGTTCTCCTTTCGCTTCATCCTCGTCCCAAAGAATGAACCATCAATCGTCGGCGACCGGTCGGTTAGCGATACATCTCGCCGCCGGCCTGCGGCTCCTTGAGCGTCTTCATCGACTCGGCCTGCTGGGCCATGTTCTTGCGGAGCTCGGTCTCGATCTCCGTCGCCTTGCGGCGGAGCGGCTTGGTGTCGAAGACCAGCATCGGGACCATGGGATTGATGACCTCGAGGATCCGGGCCGCGGCGCGAGCGTCGGGGTGCCCCCGGTGGGCCTGCGACACCAGGCAGAGGACCGGAGTGGAGCGGTCCACGCTGGAGAGCAGGAGCGCCCCCGCGAAGCCCGTGACCAGGCCGTCCGCTTTCTCGAAGCTGTAGGTCTCGAGGAGCGGCGCGGCGGCCTTGTTGGCCATCGCGACGACCCGCACGTCCTCGCCGGAGGTCTCCTCCACGGGTTGCCCTTCGAGGGCCACGACCAGGTCGATCCCCTTCTTCTCGGCGTAGTCGAGGAGCGACTTGCCGATAGGATTGAGAAGCCCGGGAGAGGGCTGGATGTCGGAGAGGACCGCGACCAGCTGGTTGCATTTCTTGTTGACCCCGCAGACCGTGCGGCTCGCATAGAAGCGGACGGGGGGGCTCACGACCCCGCCCTCCATGACCACCGTGGGGGGGAACTCCTCGCTCACCATGTACGCGACGGGGGACATGTCCAGGGAGTGGCGGAGGTAGCTCACGGCGACGGACCCCACGAGCCCGTGGGTGGGGAACCCGACGACGAGCATCGAGCCCTTCAGGGAGTTGTTCTTGGTTTCGACGATCTTCGGGTCCATGCTCAACGCCGTGCTTGGGAGAGGAGAGCGCGGGTTAAAAGGGGAGAGGAGAGGCGGCTCCACGTGGGACCCCGGCCGCTGCACCGAGGAAGGACTTTGTAGCGGCACGAGGTCGCCTTGGCATGCCCACCTACGTCGTACTCGTGAACTGGACCGAGCAGGGGATCAAGACCTACAAGGACGCGCCGAAGCGCCTCCAGGCGAGCCGGGAAGCGTTCCAGAAGGTCGGGGCAAAGATCAAGGACGCCTGGTTCACCATGGGCCCGCACGACCTGGTGGTCGTCATCGACGCGCCCAACGACGACGTGTTCAACCGTCTCATGATCGACGTCGGCTCGAAGGGGTACATCCGGACCCTGAGCCTGAAGGCCTGGACCCCCGAAGAGTTCGGCAAGGTGGTCGGCGGGTAAGGTCCCGGGAGCGAAGCACCTGTGTGGGGGCCGGTGCCGCGGGCTCCTGGCCGGACCCACACGCACACCAGGTCGCCTTGATGCCTGTGACCATCGATGGGACACCGTCAAGGTTTATGAAGTGGTAGTGCCACTAGTAAGTCATGCCAGAGAACTCTGTAGTAAGTATCAAGGTTCCTCGGACGCTCTGGGAAGAGATGCGTCGTATGAGGCCCGAGGTAAACTGGGCTGCCGAGATCCGGGCCTTCCTACAACAGGAGGTCCGCCGACGCCGAAGGAGGACGGCCCTCGAGAGGATCGAGCGACGGCTCGCCGCTCATCCCACACTGCCCCGCGGCACGGCGGCGGCGCTCGTCCGAGAGGACCGTGATCGTCATTGATGCCTCTGCGCTCTCGGGCTACCTGCTCCGGGAGGAAGGGTGGGAAACGACGGCGCAGGTGCTCCGAGAGGACTGGTGCACCCTCGAGCTCGCGCTCACGGAGTCAGGGAACGCGATTCTGACCGCCCTTCGGCAGGCTCGGATCACCGAAAGCCTCGCAGGGCAGAAGATCGACTCTCTCCTGGAGATGACGGAAGCGGGGATCGATCTGCAGCCCCAAAGAGCGCTGTTGGGACCGGCGCTGCGGCTCGCCCGGACCCATCGGGCCACGGTTTACGACATGCTCTACGTTGAGCTCGCCAAACACCTCACCGCACCGCTCCTCTCCTTCGACCGCGGCCAGAGAAGGGTAGCCGAGGGGGTGGGGGTCGCGATCCTCCCTCGGGTACTCCGTTGAGGAACGCTCTTTCCGCCAGGAAGGCCCCTCTGCGATGAGGTATCGACCGAAGGGCGATGCCTGGGGGGGTGGCCTACACTGGCCAACGCCTTGGGGCCGCTCCATCCCACACGACCGCCCCACGCCGGGCACGCGGGCCATCGGCAGGAGGACCGCACCTCGTCGCCCAGGTGGGGTGGGTGCCGGCATGGCCTCGGACCTCCGTTGGTGCTAGGTCGCACTTCGGCCCTCACAACCGGATACGCTTTTCGTGCGGCTGCGGACCGTTTCCTGCCGTCGCGCTCCTCGCCCCGAGAATCTGACGAGGTCCAGACACCCCTTCAGAACGGTCGACCCGCGGCGGGCGCCCTACGGCGCATTTTCGGAGCCTGCGCGACGCCGCCCGTCGTGCCGCCCCTCCCGCGGAAGCTTCCTCCTCGCCGCCTCGCCGAAGGTCCTGACGGATTCCTTCAGGGTCTCCACGCGCGCCATGAGGTCCTCCACCTCCTCCCGTAGGCTGTCGAAGTCCTCCGCGCCCTGATGGAGCGCCTCGTGGGCGTCCCCCAGCTCGGCCTCGAGCTTCTCGGCCCGGCCCTTCTGCGCCATCTCGGCGCCTCGCAGGGAGGAGAGCCGGTCCACCTTCTCCTGGTGACGCGACTGGGCCTCCGCGAGTTGCTTGAGGAGAGCGGAGCGCTCCTCGATGAGCTTCTTCTTCTCGGCCCTCTCCTCGACGAGCTCGCCCTCCGCCTTCTTCCAACGCGCGCCCAGCTCTCGCTCCATCTCTTCTCGGATCGCCTGGAGCGTCAGGACGGCCGAGTGCTGCTTCCGCTCGGCCTCGGCCCGGGCCTTCTCCGCCAGCTCGCGTGCGCCCTTGGACTCGCCCAGGGCGGCGTTCAGGGCGTGCACATCTCGCTCGTGCCGCGCGCGTACGTCTTCGAGCTGGTCCTCGATCTGACGGCGGACCCCTTCCCGAACGGCCTGCTCGTAGCGGGCCTTGAGGGAGGCGAGCTCGGCCTCGGCGCTCCCCTCGAGCTTCTCCCCCGAAGACGGGGCAGCGCCCTCACCGTGCGCCTTCCGCAGTTGGGCCAGCGCCTTGACCAGCCCTTCGTACTCAGGCCCGGTCCGCAGTTCCTCCGGGAGCCGCTCGTGGATCCGCTCGCCCTGGGCAAGCAGGGCCTTGCGGGCCGTTGCGGCCGTTGCAGGGTCGAGGGCCCGCAGGTGAGCGACGACCCGGGGGAGGAATCGCGTGAGCTCCTCGCGCGCCGACGCAGGCCCGGGCTCATCCCCCTTCGACCCTCTCGAGCCTCCTGGGGGCATGTTCTCCCGATATCCACCATCCCTTATCCAGTGTGCCCTGCGCGGAAGCCTTTCAAATCTCCGGGCAGGTCGGGAGGCCTTCCAGAAGGTCGGGGAAAGGATCAAGGAGACCAACTTCAGCTCGGGCCTGCACGAACTGGCCTTGATCATCGACGGGCCGAGCGACGAGGTGCTCAACCGGCAGTGGATCGAAGGGGGCTCGAAGGGGTACGTCCGACCGCTCAGTCTGAAAGCGTGGACACCGGAAGAGTTCGGCAAGATGGTGGGCGGCGACCTCTCTCATCCTCGACCAATGTCCGAAGCAGGAGCGGGCTCCGAGCGGTCCGGGACGCGCTCGTCGAGGGGTGCGCCCCGCCCTGTTTGGGCAACAACCCCAGGGGGGGCAGTTCCGAGAGATTAATATGCATCCGAATCCCGAGCCACAGCACCGATGGTCCCCGCTGCGCACGCGCGCTCCCCGCTGGCCGCCCTGACCGCCCTCTCTACCCTCCCAGTTCGGCGTGCCGTTCGCACGGCCCTATGGGTCCTCGTGGTCATGGTCATGCTCGCGCCGACCTCCTTGGCGCGTCCGGTCCTCCCTTCCGCGCCGACCGCTCCTTCGGTCGCCCCCTCCGGTCCCCTCGTGGGTGCCGCTTCGGCCTCCCCATCGGGCACCTCCGGGCTTGTCGCGCATTCGGCGCACGTCGGAGCCGCGGTAGTGGTCCCAAGCGTGCGAGATGTCCTTCGCGATCACCCCGTCGCTTGTCCGCTCACGCCCCTGCCCGCGCCCTCCTCGGACCTCCGCACGGGGGTCTCCTCTTCCGTCCCCTCCTCTCTGCCCCTCTCCTTGGTCCCCGCGACCATGCCCTGTCAAGCTCCCACCTCGGCCTCGGGAGGTACCGACACGAGCCGTCTGGTTCCCACGACCTCGATTGGTGCGTCCTCGGGGTCGACCCACTTCCAAGGCCACCCGGACACCACGTCCTGGGCGCCGGGTTGGCAGGGGATCACCAGTGCGTCTTCGGGCTACGTCCCTCCCGATGTGTCCATGGCCGTGGGCCGGACCCAGGTGGTCGAAGCGGTCAATGACGTCATGCAGGTCTGGGCGAAGAACGGCACCGTCTTGGCCACCCCCTTCAGCTTCAGTACGATCTTCAATGTGGGGAACGCCGCTTACGGCGACCCTCAAGTCCTCTACGACACTCGAGGCGGCGGACAGTTCCTCCTCTCGGTCGACGACTTCACCTACGGCACCGTGTGGCTCGGGATCTCCGTGACGAACGACTCCTTGGGCGGCTGGTACGTCTACAACCTCACCGCCATCCCGGCGAACGACTTCTTGGACCGCCCTGTGCTAGGGGTCAGCGACACGGTCATCGCCTACGGCGGGAACGTTTTCACCAACGTGGGGGGCTTCGTCCAGGCCCAGTGGTTCGCCTGGGACCGTGCGGTGCTCGAGTCCGGGGCCGCAGCCACGGGTTGGTACTGGTACAGCGCGGCCGATTCTGCTGTCCACCCGGTGCCCCAGTGGGGAGCGAACACGACCGCTACCCAGTACTACGTCTGCACCACCTGTGGATCCGGGCAAATCCTGGTCTACTGGGTCCAGTGGGTCCCCGGGGTCAGGGGGCCCTGGCTCAACTCGACGGTCTACAAGTGGCCCGCCCTCACGGCCCCGCCCGACGCGCCGCAACCGGGGACCTCGACCACCGTCTCGGTCGCCCTGAGCGGCAACCAGGAGATGACCGGGATGTGGGCGAACGGGCTGCTCTACTTCTCCTTCGAGAACTCGTGCTCCGGCCCTCAGGGATGCCCTTGGTACGTGAGCATCAACACCGCGACGAACACCGTGGTCCAGAACTACAGCTACGCGGGCGCGCCGGGGAACCATGTCTACTACCCGGCGACCGGCACCGACCTCAACGGCGACCAGCTCATGTTCCATGGTTGGTCCTCGACCTCGGTGTACCCGACGCTCGAGATGCTCTCGCGGAACCGCACCTACGCGGCGAACGCCTACGAGGGAGCCAACGAGGTCTACGGGACGGCGTCGGACAGCTACTGCGGTAGCGGGGCGTGCCGTTACGGGGACTACTTCACGGTCGCTCCCGACCCTGACAACCCCAGCGTCGCCTGGGGCGCCGGGGAGTACATCGTTTCTGGTCTTACGTGGGCCACGTGGATCGGGAGCGTCTCCCAGGGCGTCGTGCCGCTCGCCCCCCCCACGGCCTCCCCCGCCAAGCTCCACGCCGATGTCGGGGTCCCGGCCAAGGAGACCCTCTCGGACCTCAACAGCCAATGCAATATCCGCCAGATCTGGTGGTGCACGGTCCAGTACGACTACGGAGATGGCAGCGCCTACAACGTGACCAGCTGCGCAGGGGCGCTGGCGGGCCTCTACCCGAACATCCTGAACGAGACCCACACCTACTGGGGCATCGGGAACTACACCGCGGGGGGCGCGAGCAGCTACTGGGACGAGTACTCCGGTGGCGTCTGTGTCCCAGCCAACTCCCAGGGAGGGAACGCGCTCCCCGAGATCCCCGTGGCGGTCAACAAGGACCCCTTCCTCACCCCGTGGACGCAGAACGCCACCTCCATCGATGTGGGGCAGTCGGTGACCTTCAGCTCGTACGCGGCGGGGGGGTGGCCCACGTACACCTTCGCGGCCTACCAGAGCTCCCCCAACTTCGGTTGTAGCGGATATGTCTCGGGCAACATGCTCGGGGTCACCTGCGCCCCGACCGCGGCGGGGACCTACCACATCTGGGGCTCCACCACCGACTCCGTCGGCGGGCTCTCGCCCACGCTCTACGCCCCTGCGGTCGTCGTCTACGGCCGGACCAGCGTCTCGATCGGCTGGAGCGCCACCACGATCGACGTGGGGCAGACCGTGACCGCCACGGCGACCGCGTCGGGCGGTACGGGGACCTACACCAGCTACGCTTGGACGCCCTCCTCGGTGAACCTGGGATGCGCGGTTTCCACCACCTCCACGGACGGCTGCACCCCTACCGCGTCCGGGAGCTACACCATCGGCGCGAAGGTCACCGATAGCAATGGCGGAGTCTCTCCGCTCGCGACGAGCGGGACCCTGACCGTCGATTCCGCCGTCACCGCGAGCACCCCCGCCCCCAACAAGTGGTCCGTGGACGTCGGAGGGACCGTGACCTTCTCGACCACGCCCGGCGGCGGCTCCGGGACCTACTCGAGCTACAGCTGGACCCCCTCCTCCACGAACTTGGGGTGCGCCACCTCCACCACCGCGTCGATCACCTGTATTCCCACCGCGGCGGGGAGCTTCACGGTCTCCGTCACGGTGACGGACTCGAACGGAGGGACCGCTACCTCCACCTCGGCCTCCTACACCGTCTTCGCGGTGCCCACCGCCACGACCCCGAGCGCGAACTTGACCTCGGTGGACATGGGGCAGGGGGTCACCTTCTCCACGACCGTCTCGGGCGGCTCCGGGGGTACGACGATCTCCTGGTCCGGCCTCACCACGATCGGGTGCGCCTCGTCGAACATCTCCCTGCTCGCGTGCGTTCCGACGATCGCGGCCACGTCCACGATCACGGCGACGGTCACCGACAGCAACGGAGGGACCTCGACGAGCGCGAGCTTCTCGTTCACGGTCTACGCGGACCCAACGGCCTCCACCCCCGTTGCGACCCCCTCGACCGTGGAAGCGGGTCAGGCCACCTCCTTCGCGACGACCGCGAGCGGAGGCCACGGGACCTACAGCTACTATTGGTCGGGGCTCCCCACCGGCTGCTCGACCTCTAACGTGGACCCGCTCCCCTGCACGCCCAGCGCGGCCGGGACGAGCTCCGTCGCGGTCACGGTGATCGACGGGAACGGTTACCCTGTCCTCTCCTCCGCGCTCTCCTTCACGGTGAGCGCCGGTCCCTCGGTCACGACCCCGACGGCGACCCCCGCGGCCGTCGACGTGGGGCAGGGGACCACCCTCGCGGTGACGGCCTCCGGCGGCTCGGGCTCGTACACCTACGCATGGTCCGGCCTCCCCCCCGGCTGCAGCTCGTCCGCGACCTCGTTCATGTGCACCCCGACGGCGGCGGGGACGTTCCACGTCGGGATGAACATCACGGACTCGGTGGGCGGCGCGAGCAAGAGCGGGCTCCTGACCCTCGTCGTGTCGCCCGCCCTGACGGTCCCGACCCCCTCGGTCGCCCCCTACCTGGTCGATGTCGGCGTCGCCGCGACGCTGACCTCCGCGGTCGGTGGAGGGGCCGGCGGGAACACCTACACCTGGTCCGGCCTCCCCTCCGGTTGCACCGGGGCCAACGCGGCCACGACCCCCTGCACGCCCTCGGCGGCGGGGGCCGCCTCGGTCACCCTCAAGGTCGTCGACGCGAACGGCTGGAGCGTGACGAGCGCCGCCTTCTCCTGGAACGTTCTCGCCGCTCCGACGCTTTCGACGCCTACCGGTAGCCCGAACCCCGTGACCGTCGGCGCCTCGCTGAGGATCTCTACGACGGCGACCGTGGCCGCCCCCTGGGCCACCTACAGCTGGACCAGCCTCCCGACAGGGTGCACCGCCTCCAACGCGACCTCGATCACGTGCACTCCGACAGCCGCCGGGACCTTCGCGACGAAGGTCTCGGTGGTCGACGGGGGCCATGGGAGCGCGACCAGTTCGGCGGCGTCGCTCGTGGTCAACCCCTCAGGGTCGGGCGGTCTCACGGTGGGCCTCGTGGCGAGCCCCGCCACCCTCTACACAGGACAGACCACGACGCTCACCGGGACGGTCAGCGGCGGGAGCGCCCCTTACACCTACAGCTGGACCGGCCTCCCCGGCGGTTGCTCGAGCGCCAACACCGCGACCCTCTCGTGCACCCCGACCGCGTCGGGGACGGTCTCGGTGACCCTTTCCGTGACCGACACCGCAGGCCACTCAGGCTCCGCGAGCGCGTCCCTGACGGTCACCGCCTCTTCCGGGACCTTGACCGTCTCGCTCTCCGCGAGCCCGACGACGGTCACCATAGGACAGTCGTCCGCCTTGACCGCGACGGTCAGCGCCGGGACGGCCCCGTACACCTACACCTGGACGGGGCTTCCGAGCGGCTGTTCGAGCTCGAACTCCGCGACCCTGTCGTGCGCCCCGGCCGCCTCCGGCACGTTCACCATCCACGTGAACGTGGCCGATAGCGCCGGCAAGTCAGGGTCGGCCCAGACCACGCTCACGGTGAACCCCGGCCCCACCGCGGGCGGCAGCGGGGCTAACGTCTTCACCAACCCGTACCTCATTGTGGGCCTGATCGTGGCCGTCGTGGCGGTCCTCCTCCTGGTGCTCCTCCTGCGCAAGAAGAGACCCAAGCCGGCGGCGGCTCCCGAGCCGGCTCCTGCAGTCGGCGCGGCGGCCCCCTCCGCGGATGTCGCGGCGAGCCCGCCCCCCCCGCCCGCGCCCTCCCCTCCACCTCCTCCGGCGAGCCCTCCTGCCGAAGCTCCTCCTCCGCCGCCCGCGCCGGCGATGGGGGAGCCCCCCGCGCCGTGGCCGCCGCCCCCCATGGGATAGGCGCGCCCGGGGTCCGGGGGCTGCCGAAGGGCGGCCTGCCTCGGACTACCGGATCCGGTCCTCGCCGGGCCGCCGCTCCTTTCGCTCCGGCGAAGCCGGTGGAGGTGGGGGCGGAGCGGGGGCGAGGGGCGGAGCCGCTCGTGGGCGGTCGGGGTGGCTCACTACCGTGGGAAGCTCTGCCAGCGCCTCGCGCTCCTTGCTCGTGACCCTCAGGAAGAGGACCGGGCTCGCGAAAAGCTCGAAGCCCCGCCCCTGGGGATCATCCCGGACCTTGACCGACATCTGCGGGGGCAACCCCGAGACGTCGACCGCCTTCCCCTCGTTCTGCCAGGAGTGGATCATCGCCCCGACCAGCTTCTCGAGTGCCTCGCCATGCCCCGATGCGAAGAGGTTCACCGAGGCCACGCGTTTCTCCTCCGCGTCGTACACGACCACGGGCATGGTCTGCGCCTGCTTCTCCCGGTCCGCGCGCACGAGCGCCACCTCACGGGCGAGCGCCTCCCGGACCTGTTCGGAGTCGTCCATGTTCTTCTTCAGACGGGCGATCTCCTGGTCCCGTTCGAGCAGGCGCTGGTTCAGTCCCTGGACGATCTGCTTGATGGCCACAATGTCCGCGCCCTGCGTGTTGAACAGCCCGCGGTAGGCGTCGTGCTCGTGCGAAGTCGTCTCGTGCTCGTGCTCGGGCAGTTCGTGCTCGTGCTCGGCGACCTCGTGCTGGTGTTCGGGGAGAGGATGCTCGTGCTCCAGCGGTTCGTGCTTGTGCTCCGGAAGGTCGTGTTCATGGTCCACCACCTCGTGCTCGTGCTCGGCGATGGGATGCTCGTGCTCCGGTAGCGGGTGCTCGTGCTCCTCGGCCGGATGTTTGTGCTCGGGGAGCGCATGGTCGTGCTGGGGGAGATCGTGTTGGTGCTCTGGCAGGTCGTGCTCGTGTTCGGGGACCTCGTGCTCGTGGGGAGGGACCTCTCCCGCAGGGAGGGGCTCGGAGGGCGCGGCCGTCTCTCCATCGTCCGAATCGACGGCGGTCACGGTCTCCGGTTCTACGTCGCCTTGGACCTCCGCGGGGACGTCTGGCGAGGCCTCCGCGGTCGCCTCGACGGTCCCATCGGCGGTCGAGCCTGACGCCTCGGCGACGATCTGCGGGACCTGCTCAGGAGTTGCCTCGGGCACCGGCTCCGGCTCCCCCTCGGGAGGCGCGGCCCCCCCCTCGCTGAGCACGGGGGGAGTGGGCGCAATGGCGGGCTCGGCGACGGTGGGTGGGGCCGCCACCGCGGCGCGAGGCGCTCCGATCGCTGGCGACCCAGGGGCTGACCATCCTGGAGGAGGGGGGGGAAGCGGATGCCCCACGGGGGGAGGGGCATGTCCCGAGATGAGCGCCGAGATGGGCACGTCGGGCGCGGTGGGAACGGCCGTGTTCGGGAGCGGGGGGGAGGAGGGAGAAGGAGGGGAAGCGGTGGAAGGGGACGGCCCGGCCGGGCCCCCGGGGGGGGCCGAGGCAGTCGCAGGACGGACCGGGGGAGGGGGGACCGCGGTGGCTGCGGAGGGAGGGAACCGGGATGCGCCTCCCGGCGCCCCTCGGGGAGTGCCCTGGTCCGAGACCCACGGAGGAACGGAGGGGTCCGGGGCTCCCGGCGGGCGGGGAGGAGGCTTCGGAAGAGGGACGTTGTGGACGCGGTTCTTGTGGGTGTCCAGCATACGGGAGGGTAGCTCCCGACCGCAGAACTCGCAAAGGGAGAACTCCAAGGGCTGGCTTCCGCTCGCTCCCGCCTGGGGACCGTAGCCCCCAGGATACCCCTGGGCCACGCTTCCCTGACGGAGGTGGGGGGGAAAAGGCTGACGGCTGCCGGGGGCGGCCTCGCCCAAGAAATGCGTGCTTTCGCCGGGCGCGGCTCAGTGGGCCGTGGCGAGAAGGATCATCGTGGGGATGAGCGAGACCACGATGCCGACCCACCCAAGGGCGATGCCCAGCACGAGGAGCTTGTAGGGACGGTCCATGGGGATACGGAAGGGGAGGGTCCAGCGGTCGCTCCATCGCTCTGCCACGAGCGCGACCCCGGCCAGGGTCCAGGCCGAGGCCACCAGAACCACGGGGACCAAGATCATGCTGACCGAGCTTCCGAGAAGGTAGCCGGCGGCGGTCCCGGTCGCGGACCCTGTAGCGGACCCCGTCGCGGACCCTGTCGCCGTCCCCTGCGCGAACCCGAAGCGGATCGTCGCCGTGATGACCACCGTGCCCACGGCAGCGAAGGCGACCCCGAGGATCGAGAAACGACGTGGAAGGAAGCGGAGCTCGAAGCTCAGGATGACGAAGAGCCCCGCGAGGAAGAGCGCGATGGCGATGGCGTAGAAGACCGGGGAGTGGAACAGGAGCTCGTTGACCTGGAGCGGGTTCACGGTCAGGTAGGTCAGGTTGAAGAGCAGGGCGAAGAGCAGGTACTCCGCGTTCTTGGACGTGACCGGGTCCAGGCGCTCGTTGTGCATGTCCGACTCCGCGTGGTCGGCGGTCACCATCGCCCGGAGCGCGTTCGCGCGCGAGGTCGCGATGAACCACGTGAGCCCGGCGGCGACGGCCGCCGGGAAGAGCAGCGTCGTGATCAGGTAGGATTCCAGGGGATTGAGGGAGAACATGGTCCCGGCCTCGACGCCCCGCCCAAAGGGAGGGCACGGGCGACTAATGGAACTTGTCGCCCGCCAGGAGGAGGGGTTCCTCCCGCATTCGACCGAAGTCCCCCCTACCACCGGAGCATCGCGGCGAGGCCGCCGTAGCCCTTGAGCAGGGCCCTCCCCTCGTCCGTGGCCGAGGAGATGAGGTGGGCCTTGGCCCCCGCGGCCTCCGCCTGGGCCACGAGCTCGGGGGCATCGTCACGGTCCTCGGAGATCAGCAGCGCGTCGACGCGACCCGAGGAGAGAGCCTCCTTCACCTGGGACTCTCCATAGGTGGCTTTCGAGCCGGTCCGGACCTCGGTCAAGAAGCGGCCCAGGACGGCCTTCTCTCTCGCCATCGCCATGTCCTGCCGCGTCTGCGAGGCGGCCTCCGAGAGCTCCTTGAGACCGTGCTCGTTGGTGTACCCTGTGGAGAAGAGGGGGGTCACGATCTTCTGCCGGATCCGGTAGTCGAGCTCCCCGCGCTCCACGAAGTCCTCCTTCATCGCCCCAGGCCCCCCCACGAAGACCCCGAGGACGTTGTCGATCTCGGAGAGGAAGATGCGGTTCGACCGCTCACCGACCTTCCTCAACCAACCGAGG
The DNA here is from genome assembly GCA_028864975.1 of Thermoplasmata archaeon. Classification (GTDB taxonomy): domain Archaea; phylum Thermoplasmatota; class Thermoplasmata; order Lutacidiplasmatales; family UBA184; genus JAKAAX01. The sequence goes on from JAGWLG010000021.1 coordinate 22,277, forward strand.
GTCTCGCCTTCCATGATGCGCTGGAAGCGCTGCGCACTCTGTCCACCCATGTGGTGCTTTCCCATGAGATTACTTTCGAAAGAGTCGACTTCAGCGATTCTAGTCCCACGGAGCCATCCAAAACTGGCCTCGGCTCGATCCATGACGATGAGACCGTACACCTCCGGGTCGCGCGCCATCGCCTCCAGGGGGTCGAGCACGAAACCGGAGCCGCACCGGTAGAGGTAGGTCTGGACCGGGTCAGGGGGTTCGATAATGATCTCCTCGTCCCCTCCCACGAAACAAGCGAGACCGTGAGGAGGGGTCTCCTTGAACTGACGGAGGAGCGAGGTGAGCCGACCTAGCGCGGTCGTGATCGCGGTTCGGGTCTGGCGGCTCTTGACGTTCTCGGCCTGGACCGCTTCCGACTGGATGCGGGCCGTCGCATCCTCGACGCGTCGGCTGGGCGGCACGTAGAGCGTGACCATCTCGTTCGGACGGCCCTTGACCTCGGAGAGGTGCTTCAGCAACCGTCGAAGACGGAGACGAGAAGCCTCAGGGGTCGTCCCGGCCCCGCCGAGTCAGTCGGAAGGAGCGGGGGCGGAGGAAGAGTTTGTCGGCATGGTTCACCGGGTCGGGTGACGGAAGGAGGAGCCAGAGTATTTCTCCGTTCGGGAGCGATCGTCACGCGCCGCCGGGGGGCCCCGGTCCTTCGCCGGGGCAGGGGTCGGGATCCTAGCCCCTCGGGCGAGCGAGACCCGAACTAGACGTTCAGCCCCGCGCCGCACGACGAGCATGCGGTCGCCTCGCGATCGTTGCTTGCCCCGCATTCCGAGCAAAAGATCGGCGTCTTGGACCCCGCGTTGGACGAGGAGATCGGCCCCCCCGGTGGGAACGGAGCCTCTGAGGAAGGTTTCGGGAGGTTCGTCGCGGGAATGGCCGAGTAAGGGGTCGGGTTCGGGACGTCCGAAGGTGGCGGAGCGGAGGACGGAGGGGGTGGGGAGGTCGCGACAGGCGGCGGGGCGGCCGCGGCCCCGGGCCCGGAAGGAACGCTCGGAACGGACAACGAGGGCTCGCTCACGGGGGGTTCTGCTCGAGGGCGGACCCCGCCCTTCCGCCGCCGCAGGAGCATGAGGAGCAGCGCGATGACCACGACGATGGCCAGGGCCCCGAAGAGCCCGTAGGCCTCGATCGAGGGCAGCCCGAGGATCTTCCCTCCCCCTCCGCTCGAAGCCACGGTCACCGTTACGGCGGCCGAGCTCGACCCCCCCGCCGAGTCGTTGGCCCAGACGCGCACCGTATAGGTGCCCGCGGCCGAGAAGGTGTGGGAGGCCGTGGCTCCGCTCCCGCGCCCTCCGTCCCCGAACCTCCACGTGTAGGTGAGCGGCGCGGTCCCTCCCGACGCCGTCGCGGAGAACGCGAAAGAGGTAGAGGTGTCGCCACTCGTCGGGCTTGCGGAGGCCGTGACCGCGACCGCCGAGTTCACGGTGAGGCTAAGGGCGGGAGATACGACGGACCGACCGTTAGCGTCCTTCACCTCGACGGCGACCGAGAACGTTCCGGCGGCCGTCGGGGTGCAGGAGAAGCTCGCCCCGGAGCCGGTGCACCCCGCAGGGAGGCCGGTCCAGATGTACGTGTCCCCTCCCGAACCCCCGCTCGAGGCGGAACTGAGGGTCGTCGTGCCCCCGACGTCCAGCGTCGAAGGGCTCGCCGTGGGGGCGGGGACGGAGAGCGCCGGGGAGACCGTCAGCGCGGCGGAGGTCGATGCCGAGGAGGCCCCTCCGTTCGCGTCCGTGACCGTTACGCTCACCGTATAGCTACCGGCGGCCGTCGGCACGCAGGTGATCGTGGCCGCGTTGGCGAGGGCGCATCCCAGAGCGGAGGCGCTCTCCGTCCACGTGTAGGTGGCGATGGCGCCGCTCCCTCCCCACGCGTCCACGGTGAAGTTCACGGACTGGCCGACGTCCACCGAGGCGGGGACCCCCAGGGGCCGACCCGCGACCGGTAGACCGAAGACCTCGAAGTTGGAGGAGGTCGCGGAGGCCGAGACGACCCCGTTGGAGTCGGTCACCGTCACGGCGACCGTGTAGTTCCCCGCGGTCGTCGGCGAACAGGTGATCTTGGCGGCGTTCGCGAGCACGCAGCCGAGCCCCGTTCCGCTCTCCGTCCACGCGTAGGTGGTGTAGGTCCCGCTGCCGCCCGAGGCGGTGGTCGTGAAGGAGACCGAGCCCCCGACGTCCACCGAGGCCGGGCTCGCCGCCGGCGGGCTCACCGACGGGGTCCCGAGCACCGTGAACGAGGCCGTGGCGGTGTTCCCTGCGAGGTCGGTGGCCGTGAACGTGGTCGCCCCCGGGGAAGCAGAGCCCGGCAGCACGAACGAGCAGGAGAAGGAGCCCGTCGGGCCCGAGGTCCCCTGGCAGGCTGTACCTCCCGTCCAGAGGACGCCAACCGTGGAGCTGGCTGCGAACCCGCTGCCGATGAAGGCGACCGTGGTTCCCGCGGCGCCGGAAGTGGGGGACGTGGTCAGCAAGGAGGTCACGGTGAACGTGGCGGTGGCGCTGTTGGAGGAGGCGTCCGTCGCCGTGAGGAGCAGCGCCCCCGCGACGGTCGGCTTCAGGACGAACGTACAGGTGAACGCCCCGCTGGTCCCCGTAGTCGCGGTGCAGGGGGTCCCGCCCGCCCAGTTGACGGAGACGGCGGAGGTGGCGGCGAACCCTTCCCCCGAGAGGACGACCGAGGTCCCGACAGGTCCTGAGGTCGGCGCGACGGAGAGGGACGGGGTCACCGTGAACGTCGTCGAGGCGCTGTTCGACCCCGAGTCCGTCGCGGTGAAGGTCAGGGCCCCGGCGGGTGCGGGCGTCAGCGCGAAGGTGCAGGTGAACGAGCCGACGGCCGAGCTCGTGGCCGAGCACGCCGTCCCTCCCGTCCAGGAGACCACGGTCGTCGAGCTCGCCGCAAAGCCGGTCCCGGAGAAGACGAGCGAGCTGCCGACCGTCCCGCTCCCGGGCGCGACCGACACCGACGGAAGGACCGTGAAAGACGCGGTCGCCGTGTTCGAGGCGGCGTCCGTCGCCGTGAAGGTGATGCTCCCGGCGGGGCTCGGGGGTACGGCGAACGTGCAGGAGAAGCCGCCGGAGGCGGACGAGGTGGCCGTGCAGGCGCTGCCTCCCGACCAGCTCACCGTGACCGCCGAGGTGGCGGCGAAGCCGCTCCCGGTGAACGTGAGCGTCACCGGCAGCGTCGAGGAGACGGGCGAAACGCCCAGTGCCGGGGTGACCGTGAAGGTCGCAGCGGCCGAGTCGGACGAGGCGTCCGTCGCGGTGAACGTGTACGGGCCCGCGGCAGCGGCGGTCAGGGCGAAGGAGCAGCTGAAGGACCCCGTGGCCGAGCTCGTCGCGGTGCAGGCGGTCCCTCCCGACCAGCTGACGGCCAGGGCCGAGGTGGCCGCGAAGCCGGTCCCGGAGAAGGTGATCGAGGTCCCCACCGGTCCTGAGGTAGGGCTGGCCGAGAGGGCAGGGGTCACCGTGAACGTCGTCGAGGCGCTCGTTCCGGCCCCGTCGGTCCCGGTGAAGGTGACCGCGCCGGCGGGCACCGCCGGGAGCGTGAACGAGCAGCTGAAGGTCCCGGTGGCGGTGGTCGTGCCGCTGCAGGCGGTCCCGCCGCTCCAGGTCACCGTGAACGACGAGGTTGGGGCATACCCTCCCGCGGTGAAGGCGAGCGAGGTCCCAACGGGGCCGGAGGCCGGGCTCACCGAAATGTACGTCACGGTGAACGTGGCGGTGGCGGTGGACCCTGTGGTCCTCGCCGAGAACACGTAGGGGCCCCCCGCGGTGCCCACGGGGATGGTGTAGGTGCAACCGAACGTCCCGGTGGCGGTCGTCGTCCCGCTGCAGGCGGTACCCCCGCTCCAGGTGAGCGTGTAGGCGGTCGAGGCGGGGAAGCCCGTCGCGGCGAACGTCGCGACCGTGCCGACCGGTCCGCCCATCGGACTGACCGACAACGAGGGCATGACGAGGAAGCTCGTCAGGGCGTAGTGGCCCGACGTGTCGGTGGCGTTGATCGAGTAGGTGCCGCCGACGGTACCCGCGGCGACCGTGAGGGTCATCGAGAAGGCCCCAGCGGCGTCCGTGGTCGTCGTGCCGCCGCCGAGGGAGGAGGTCACCGTCACGGAGGTCGAGGCCGCGAATCCGGTCCCCGCCAGCGTGAAGGTCGACCCCACTGCACCGGACGTAGGGGTGGGGGAGAGCCCCGGTCGGACGTAGAAGCTCGCGGAGGCCGCGTTCGAGGCGGAGTCCGTCGCGGTCACGGTGTAGGACCCGACGGGGGTCGACGGCACGGTGAAGGAGCAGCTGAACGTCCCGAACGCGTCGGTCGTCGCCGTGCACGCTGTCCCTCCGAAGGCGGTCGCGGTGACCGCGGAGGACGCGGCGAACCCGCTCCCGGAGACCGCCACCGAAGCACCGGCGGCTCCCGAAGTGGGGGCCAAGGAGATCGAGGGGGTCACCGTGAAGACGGCCGTGGCCGAGTTCGAAGCCCCGTCGGTCCCCGTGAAGCTCGTCGCCCCCGCGGGGGTGGCCGTCAGGACGTAGGAGCAGGTGAACGATCCCGTCGTGTCGGTCGTGGCCGTGCAAGCAGTGCCTCCCGAACTCGTGACCGTGGTCGGGCTGGAGGCCGCGTAGCCCGTGCCCGTGAACACCAGGGAGGTCCCCACAGGTCCGGACGTCGGCGAGACCGAGAGGGCGGGGACCACCGTGAAGGTGGCAGAGCCGGTCGCCCCTGAGAGGTCGGAGGCGCTGAAGGTGTAGCTCCCGGCGGGAGTCGCGGGCACGGTGAAGGAGCAGGAGAAGGCCCCCGTCACGCCCGTGGTCCCGGTGCAGACCGTGCCGTAGGTCCAGGTCACCGTGTACGCGTCGGACGCTCCGAACCCGGCTCCCGTGAGGAGGAGCACCGAACCTGTCGGTCCGCTCGGAGGGGAGATCGCGAGCGATCCCACCACGGTGAAGGTCGCGGTGGCCGTGTTCCCGCTCCCGTCCTTGCCCGTGAAGGTGTAGGGGCCCCCCACCGTCCCCGAAGGCACGGAGAAGGTGCAGCTGAAAGCTCCGTTGGCGGAGGAGGTCCCCGAACAGGCCGTCCCGCCCGACCAGGTCACGACGACCGTGGAGCTCGCGGCGAAATTGCTCCCGGTGAAGGTGATGGAGGTGCCCACCGGTCCGGAGGTGGGGGCGTCGGAGAGCGTCGGGGTCACGGTGAAGATCGTGGTCCCGGTGTTCCCCGAGCCGTCCGTCGCCGTGAAGGTGTAGGGGCCGGGCGCTGTCCCCGACGGGATCGTGAACGTGCAGCTGTAGCTCCCCGTGCCCGAGGTCGTCCCCGAGCAGGCCGTCCCGCCGCTCCACGTGATCGTCATCGCCGAGGACGAGGCAAAGCCTGTCGCCGTGAAGGCCACCACGGTCCCGAGGGGGCCAGAGGTGGGGGAGGCGACCAGGTCGCTCACCGTGAAGTTGGTGTCGGCACTCACCATGGAGGCGTCCTTGGCGTTGAAGAGGTAGGTCCCTCCGGCGGTCCCGACGGGGATGGTGAAGACGCACGAGAAGCTCCCCACCGCGCTCGAAGCGGTCGTGCAGGCGGTCCCGCCGACCCAGGTGAGGGTGATCGCCGAGGTGGCGTGGAACCCGGTCCCGGAGAAGGTCGCGGCGGTCCCCGCCGGTCCGGCCGAGGGGGACGCGGACAACGCGGCCACCACGGTGAAGGTCGTGCTGGCGGAGTTCGAGCTCGCGTCCACGGCGGTCAGGGTGTGCGCCCCCACCGTGTCCGCGGCGAGCGCCCCGGTGCACGAGAAGGAACCCGCCGCGCTCGTGGTCGCGGTGCACAGGGTCCCCTGGTCGTAGGTCACGCTCACCGCCGAGGTGGCGGCGAACCCGGTCCCGGTGATGGCGAGGGTCGTGCCCACGGGTCCGGTGGTGGGGCTGACGGCGACCGCCGTAGTGATCTGGAACGTGGCCGAGGCTGTCGAGCCCAGGGTGTCAGACGCCGTGAAGAGCACCATCCCCGCCGGGGCCGCAGGGGCCGCCGCCGAACAGCTGAACGACCCGAGGGTGTCGGTGGTCCCCGAACAGGTCGTCCCTCCGCTCCAGGCGATGGAGATGGAGGTCGAGGGGTGGAAGCCTTCCGCGGTGAAGGTCACCGAGGTCCCCACCGGCCCCAAGGTCGGGGAGAGCACGAGCGCGGTCTCGGTGAAGACCACGGAAGCGGTGTTGCCTGCCCCGTCCGTCGCGGTGAAGGTGTGAGGACCGCCGGAGGTCCCGACCGGGATCGTGAAGGTGCACTGGAACTGCCCCGAGTGGCCGGCCGCGCTCGTGCAGGCCGTCCCGCCGCTCCAGGTGAGCGAGATCGAGGAGAAGGCCCGGAAGGCGGCGCCCGAGAAGACCACGGAGGTGCCGACCGTGCCGAACGACGGGCTGTCCGTGAGCGCCGGGACCACGGTGAACTGCGCCTGGGCGCTGTTCCCCTGGCCGTCGAAGCCCGTCACGTTGTAGGTCCCCTGCCCCGTGGTCGGGACCGTGAAGGTGCACGAGAAGGTCCCGGTCGCGGAGCTGGTCGCGGAGCAGAGGGTCGCTCCGGTCCGCACCCACTGGGCGGTGTCCCAGGTCGACGGGACAAAGCCCGTCCCGGTCACGAGGACCGAGCTCCCGGGGGCGCCCGACGCGGGAGCGAGCAGGAGGGAGAGCGCTCCCAAGGCCTGGAAGGGGGAGGTGGCGCTCACGCCGCTGCCGTCGGTCGCGGTCAGGGTGTAGCTGCCGGCCGCGGTCCCCGCGGGGACCGTGAAGAGGCAGGAGAAGCTCCCCTGCGTGTCCGCGGTCGCGGTGCAGGCGGTCCCGGGCGTCCACGTCACGGAGACGGAGGACCCGGCCGTGAAGCCGGTCCCTGAGAGCGTGCTCGTCGCCCCGTTTGGTGCGGCGCCGGGGCTCGCGGTGAGGCTCGCCAGCACCTGGAACGTGGTGGAGGCGGTCGTCCCCGAAGAGTCCGTCGCGGTGAGCACCACCGGACCATGCGGGAGGCTCCAGACGTTGATCGAGCAGGACAGGGTCCCGGCCGCGGAGAGGCCCCCGTAGCAGACCACGCCGCCCGACCACGCGATGTTCAGCCAGTCGCCCGGCACGAACCCCGAGGCGGTGATCGTGATCGTGGTGCCCACCGCGGCGGAGGCGGGGGAGACCGTGAGCAAGGCGGGAGCGGTCACCTTGAACGTCGCCGTCGCCGTGTTCGACGCCCCGTCCGCCGCGGTGAACGTGTAGGAGCCCGCCGCGGTCCCGGCAGGGATCGTGAAGTCGCACGAGAAAGAGCCGGTGCGGTCCGTGGTCGAGGTGCAGACGGTACCGCCCGACCAGGTGACGGTGATCGGCGAGGAGCGCAGGAAGCCCGTGCCGGAGACGGCCACCGCGGTCCCGGGGGGCCCTCCCGTCGGCGAGAGCGAGAGCGCCGGCGGCTGGACCGTGAAGGTCGCCGAGGCCGAGTTGCCGTCCCCGTCCACCGCCGTGAACGTGTACGTCCCGATCGCGGTGCGGGCAGGGATCGTGAATCCGCAGCTGAAACTGCCCGTTCCGTCGGTCCCCGGCTGGCAGGCGGTGCCGCCCGCCCACGAGATGGCGGTCTGCCACCAGTTGACGTTCGGAACGAAGCCGGTCCCCGCGAAGGTGACCGAGGTGCCCCCCGGTCCGGTCGAGGGGGTCGCCGTGAGCGAGGTCGTCCCGGTCACCACGAAGGAGACCGAGGCGCTGTTCGACGAGGCGTCGGTGGCGGTGAACGCGTAGGTCCCCGTGATCGTCCCGGCGGGGACGACGAAGACGCAGGTGAAGTCCCCCTGTCGGTTGGTGGTGAGCGAGCACGCCGTCCCCCCGCTCCAGGTGAGCGTGAGGGCCGAGACGGCGGCGTACCCCCGACCCGAGAAGTCGATGCTGGTGCCGATGGGGCCGCCCGGGAGCGAGGCCGTGAGCGTCGCGGTCACGACCGTGAACGTCGTGCTGGCCGTGTCGCCGAAGGCATCGGCCGCCACGAACGTGTACGTCCCGGCCGGGGTCCCCACGGGGATCGAGAGCGAGCAAGTGAAGCTCCCGGTGGCGCTCGTCCCGGGGTTGCACACCCCGCCCTGGTACCAGGTGAGCGAGTCCTCCCACCAGGGGGCGTTGGAGGCGAACCCGTTCCCGGTGAAGGTGACCGACGTGCCGACCGGGCCGGAGCTGGGGGAGTCGGCGAGCGTTGTCGCCGCCCCCGTCACCTCGAACAGGACGCTGGCCGTGTCGCCGGCCCCGTCGTTCGCCGTGAAGGCGTAGCTTCCCGACGCCGTCCCGACAGGGATCGTGAACGAGCAGGTGAAGTCCCCGTTGGCCGCCACCGTCGACGTGCAGGCGGTCCCGGCCGGCCAGGAGACCGTCGCCGTCCTCCCCGCGCCGAAGGCGGTGCCGCTGAAGGTGATACGGCTGCCCACCGGTCCGCCCGTGATCGTCTGGCCCCCCTCCTCCTCGTAGAGGGAGGAGGTGAGCTGGAAGGTCGCGCTGGCGTGGTCGCCGTAGGTGTCCGCGGCCGTGAACGTGTAGGTCCCGGCAGGCTCGGCCGGGACGGTGAACGAGCAGCTCATGGAGCCCTGGCTGTCGGCCGTGCCTCCGCAGACGCTGCCTCCGGTCCAGGAGATGGCGACGTTCGACCCGACGACGTATCCGCCCGCGGTGAACGAGACGGAGTCCCCGACGATCCCCACGGTGGGGTTGAGGGTGAGCCCGGGGGCCCCCGTCACGTAGAAGCCCACGGTCGCGCTGGCCCCGTAGGCGTCGGTGGCGCGGAACGCGTAGGTCCCGGCAGCGGTCCCCCCGGGGATCACGAAGTTGCAGGTGAAGCCCCCCAGCGAGCTCGTGGTGAGCGAACAGGCGGTCCCCGGCGCCCAGGTCACGGTGAGGGCGACCCCCGGCGAGAAGCCGACGCCGTTCAGGAAGACCTCGACCCCCGGCGGGGCCCCGGGTACCGAGACCGCGACGCCGGGCGTGGTGACCGTGAAGCCGACCGAGGCCGTGAGCGAGGCGGCGTCCTTCGCGGTGAAGGTGTACCCTGCGGGGCTCGTCCCCGTCGGGACCGTGAACGAGCAGGAGAACGTGCCCGAGGCGGAGGTCGTCCCCGAACAGGCCGTCCCCCCGCTCCAGGTAAGCGTGTAGGAGGAGGTCGCGGTGAACGCCGTCCCCGAGAAGGTGAGGGGGATCCCCACCGCCCCCGAAGGCGAGGAGACCGTGAGCGCCGGGGTCGCGACGTAGAAGGGCACCGAGGCCGAATGGGTGCCGTCCGAGGCGACGACGGAGTGGGTCCCGCTCGTCGCTCCCGCGGGCACCGTGGCCGCGCACGAGAAGCTCCCCGAGGTGGTCGCCGTGGCCGTGCAGAGCGTCCCGCCCCCGAACCAGGTGACGGTGATCGACCCGCTCGCGGCGTAGCCTGACCCGCTCACGGTGAAGGCGCTACCGGGCTGTCCCGTGTCCGGGCTCGCGGAGACCAAGGTGTAGATCGTGTAGCTCCCCGTGGCACTGTTGGAGGCGGCGTCGGTCGCGGTGAAGACGTAGCTCCCCGCAGGGGTCGCCCCGGGCGAGAACGCGCAGGAGAACGTCCCGTTCCCCGCCGTCGTCGCGGTGCAGGCCGTCCCGCCCGACCAGGAGACCGTGACCGCGCTCGCGGCGGCGAAGCCGTAGCCGGTGAACTTCACCGGGGCCCCGACAGGGCCTCCGGGGGCGGAGAGGACGAGCGAGGGGGTGGCCGTGAAGCTCGCCGAGGCCGAGATCCCATCCTGGTCGCGCGCCGTGAAGGTGTAGGTGCCGGCAGGCACCGCGGGGAGGGACCACGAGCAGGAGAGGGTCCCTGCGCTCGTCGTGTCCGGGGCGTTGTACGGCCAGCCCTGGCTGCTGCAGACCACCAGGTCGAACCCCCCTCCCTGGAAGAGGATGGTGAAGGGGACGCTCGAGGTGTAGCCCGTACCCGACAGGGTGAGGCCGGTCCCGTAGGGACCTGTCGTCACGGACGCCGTCAACACTGTCGTTCCCGTCGCGTAGAAGGAGGTGGTGGCGCTGTTGCCGCTCCCGTCGGTCGCGGTGAACGTGTACCCGCCGACGGCGGTGCCGGTGGGCACCGTGAACACGCAGGAGAAGACCCCGTCAAGGTCCGAGCTTCCTGTGCAGGCGGTCCCGGAGGTCCAGGTCACCGTGATCGAGGAGCTGGCATGGAACCCGTTGCCGCGGAAGGTCGCCTCGGACCCGATGGGCCCTCCCGCGGGTCCGACCGAGAGCGCAGCGACGACGGTCATCGTCGCACTGGCCGTGTTCCCGTCGGTGTCCGTGGCCGTGAAGAGGTAGCTCACCCCGGGGACCGTCGGAAGGACGAAGGAGCAGGTGAACGTCCCGCTGGGAGAGGTACCGGTGGAGCAGCCGGAGCCGTAGGTCCAGCTGATGCCGACCCCGTACCAGGGGAGGTTCGGCGCGAAACCGGCCCCGGTGAGGGTCACGGTCGACCCGACCGTCGCCGTCGGGGTGACCGAGAGCGTGGTCGTCCCCGTCGCCTCGAAGAGCGCGCTGGCCTTGTTGCCGCTGGCGTCGGTGGCGGTCATGACGTAGCTCCCGACGGCCGTCCCTGCGGGGACGCTGAAGGTGCACGTGAGGTCCCCCCGGGAGTCCGTCGTGGCCGTGCAGGCAGTGCCCCCGGAGTAGGTGACGGTGGTCGAGGAGAGGGAGGCGAACCCGGTCCCCGTGAAGGTGACCAGGGTCCCGACGGGTCCGCCCTTCGGGCTGTCCGCGAAGCTCGGAGTGACCGTGAAGCTCGCGGTGGCCGTACCGCCGCTGCCGTCAGTGGCGCTGAAGGAGGTCGAGCCCGCCGGCGCGTCCGGGAGGGTGAAGGAGCAGGTGAAGCTCCCCAGGGCGTCCGCCGTCGTCCCGCAGGCGATCCCTTCGAGCCAGCTGACCGTGACACCGGCCTGCGGCAGGAAGCCCGAGCCAACGAACGTGATCGGGGTCCCCACCGGCCCGGTCGATGGGGAGAGGGCCAGCGAGAGCGAGGCCGTGACGAAGAAGATGGCCGAGGCGGTGAGACCGGACACGCTGCCCAACACCTCCAGACTGCCTACGGGCCAGCCCGAGGGCACGACGAAGGTGCAGCTCAGGTCCCCGAGCGGGGTGGTGGTCGTCGTGCAGACCGCCGTTCCCTTGACCCAGACCGTGGCCGGCGCCGAGGGGGCGAAGCCGCGCGCGGTCGCGTCAAGGGTGGTGCCCGTGGGTCCGGCGTAGACCGAGAGGGCGAGCGTCGGGAAGACCGAGAACGTCGTGGTGGCACTGTCGCCCCAGGAGTCCGCCATGGTGAACAGCGTCGCCCCCGCCGGAGTATCCGCGATCGTGAGCGAACAGCTCGCCTGGCCCGTCCCGTCGGACGTGGTCTGGCAGACGTTCCCCTCCGCCCAGCCGAGGGAGAGGAGGGAGTTCGCCGGGAACCCCGTGGCTTGGAACGAGAGCGAGCTCCCCACCGGACCCTCTCCCGGGAGGACCGAGAGCGTGGGCGCCCCGGTCGAGTAGAAGAGCGAGGCCGCGCGGTTCCCCGAGCTGTCCGACGCGTCGATGGAGATCTCTCCCGCTGGGGTCCCTGCCGGGACCCGGGCGGAGCAGGAGAAGCTCCCCAGGGGGTCGGTGGTCGCCGTGCAGAAGAGGCTGCTCGGGAGGTTGACGGTCACGGACGCGCTGGCGGCGAAGCTCGCTCCCTGCACCTGGACGAGCGTGCCGGGGGCTCCCCCCGGCAGCGACAGGGAGAGGACCGGCACCACGTTGAACACGGCCCAAGCCGTGTCGCCGTAGCTGTCGTTGGCCGTGAGCCGCACGCCGCCCCCGACCCAGGTAGGGAGCGTGTACGTGCAGCTGAAGTCCCCTCCCGTCGCCGTCCCCGTGCAAACGGCGCCCCACCCGGGAGCGGTCACCGTGACCGTGCTCGAGAAGGCGAAGCCCGTCATGTAGAGGTAGAGCGGGCTCCCTGAGGTCCCGCTCGGCGCCGAGAGGACGAGGAGGGGCGCCCCGCTCGAGACCGCGAGCACCGCCGAAGACGTGTCGCCCGACCCGTCGGTGGCGGTGAGCCCGTAGGTCCCCGGGGCGGTGCCGACCGGGACCACGAAGACGCAAGTGAAGCTCCCCGTCGGGTCCGTCGTGGCGGTGCAGGCCGTCCCTCCGCTCCAAGAGACCGTGACCGCGGAGCTCGCCGCGAAGCCGGTCCCCGAGAGCACCGCATGCAGTCCCGCCGGGCCCCCCGCGGGAGCGACGGCCAGGGCGGCGGCGGCGCCGGGGCTGACCGTGAACGGCGTGCTCCCCTGGTTCCCGCTCGCGTCGGTGGCGACCAGGGCATAGGAGCCTCCCGGGGTCCCCACGGGTACGGTGAACGTGCAGCTGAACGTGCCCTGGACGTCCGTGAGAGCGGTGCAGACGAGGCCGCGGCTCCAGCGGACCTGGACGGAGGAGAGCGCCGCGAAGCCGAGGCCCGAGACGGTCACCGAGGCGCCGATGCCTCCCTGGGCCGGGAGGACCGTCGCCGTCGGCGTCAGTGTGAGGTTGGTCGTGGCAACGTCCCCGGCAGAGTCGGTCGCGGTGAGGAGGTACCTACCTGCCGGCAAGGTGGGGACCGTGAAGGAGCAGCTGAACACCCCGTAGAGCCCGTTCGACCAGACGCTGCAGAGGGTCCCGTAGTTCCACGAGACCGTGACGTACTGTCCAACGGAGGGACCGAACCCCGAACCCACGACGTTCACGCTGGCGCCCACCTCCGTCGTGGAGGGAGAGGCGGACACCTCGGGAGCCGGCACCACCGTTACGACCACCGAGGCCTGGTGGCCGTTCGAGTCCCTGGCCCCGAAGTCGTAGGTGCCGGGGGCGGTCGCCGCTGGGACCGACCACCGGCAGGAGAACGAGCCGTCCGGCGCGGTGTTGAGCGTGCAGAGGGTCCCGCCGGACCACGTGAGGGTAACCGAGGTCAGCGCGGAGAACCCGGCTCCCGTGAAGGTCACGGTCCCCCCTGTCGCCACGCCGGTGGGGGCGGCCGTGAGGGACGGGCCCACGACCACGGTCCCGTTGGCGAAGTCGCCGTAGATGTCGGCCGCGGTGACCCCGTAGCGTCCGTCCGGCACGTAGGAGGGAATCGTGTAAGTGCATGGACCGAGACGGCCGATGCTCGAGGTCCCCGGATTGCAGATGTTGCCGTAGGTCCAGTTGATCCAGGTCTCCCACCAGGGTACGTTACCCAGGAAGCCGCTCGCCCCGATCGTGACGGCCGTTCCCGCGGGGACGGTCCCCGGGGAGACCGAGAGCTGGGGGAAGCCCCCTGCATAGAACTTGAGCGAGGCCGCGTTCCCCGCCCCATCCACCGCCGTGAACCCGTAGGAACCTGGGACCGTCCCCTTGGGGACGGTCCAGGAGCAGGAGAAGGACCCGGCAAGGTCGGAGGTCGCGGTGCACCCGGGAGCCCCTCCATCCCAGGTCAGCGTGATCGCGGAGGACGCGGCGAACCCCGCGCCGCGGAAGTCCACGGTGGAACCCGCCGGCGCGTTCACGGCCGCGAGACCGTAGACCGTGGCCGAGATCACCGGCACGACCTTGAACGAGGTGGAGGCGAAGTCGTCCCACCCGTCGCTCGCCGTGAACGTGTCGGTACCGAAGGGGGTGCCGGGCAGGGTGAGCCCGCAGCTGAACGTCCCGGTGGAGCTCGCCCCGCCCGAACAGCCGTTCCCGATCGGGCCCACCACGACGACGTTGGCGCCGGGGACGTAACCGGTGCCGTAGAAGGCGACCGAGGTGCCCGGGGTCGCCACGCTGACGGAGACGAGGAGCGTGGTCGTCCCCGTCGCCACCACGAGCAGCGTCGCGCCCGCCCCGGCCGCGTCGGTCGCCGAGAACCCGTACGACCCGACCGCGAGGCCCGCGGGCAGGGTGAACGTGCAGACGAAGGTCCCGGTGGGGGTCGTCGCGACGGAGCAGACCGTTCCCGAAGGCCAGGTCACGGTGACCGTGGAGGAGACGGTGAAGCCGCTCCCCTCGATCGTCAGGACGATCCCCGACGGGCCCCCGGGGGGCACCGCCGTGAGCATCGGGGTGGTGACCGTGAAGGGAACGCCGGCCGTGTTCCCCACTCCGTCGGTCGCCGTGAACGTGTAGCTGCCGGCGGAGGTCGTGAGGGGGATCGTGTAGCTGCAGGTGAAGACCCCTTGCGCGTTGGTCGTCCCCGAGCAGGCCGTGCCCCCGCTCCAGGTGACGGTGAACGAGGAGGAGGCGGCGAACCCGCTTCCCGCGAAGGTGACCGAGGTGCCGGTCGGACCTTGCCCGGGCGTCTCGGCCAGGTTCGGCGAGAGCAGGGTGAACGAGGCCGTGGCGGAGTTCCCCGGACGGTCGGTGGCGGTGAAGGTGTAGGTCCCGGCGGGGACCGCGAGGGGCAGGACGAAGGAGCAGGAGAACTCGCCCACCGAGTTCGTCGTCGCCGTGCAGGCCGTGCCCCGGCTCCAGTTGAGCCAGACGGAGCTCAAGGCCGCGAAGTAGGTCCCCGTGGCAACGACGGTGCCCCCTTGGGGTCCGGAGGTGGGGGAGAGGGCAAGGGCGGGCGAGACGACCTGGAAGGTGGTGCCGGCCGTGTGGCCCGGGCGGTCGGTCGCGGTGAAGCCATACGTCCCGGGGGCGGTCCCTGTCGGGACGGAGTAGGGGCAGGAGAAAGCGCCCAGAGCGCTCGTCGTCCCCGTGCAGGCCACCCCTCGGCTCCAGTTGAGCCACAGGGGGGCCGAGGCGGTGAGGCCGGTCACCGAGAAGGAGAGGACCGTCCCCACGCGGCCTTCTCCCGGAGCGACCGACAGCATCCCGTTCACCTGGAGCGACGCGGTCGCGGTGTTCGAGGCGCCGTCCGTCGCCGTGACCGTGTGGGCGCCGTAGGGGACGCTCCCGACGAAGAAGGTGCACGAGAAGGCGCCCTCACCATCGGTGGTACCGGTGCAGAGCGTCCCCCACGTCCAGGAGACCGTGACCGGCGACCGGACCGCGAAGCCCGTGCCTTGCACCTCTACCCCCGTCCCGAAGGTCGCGGAGCTGGTGGAGAGGCTGAGGACGGGAGGGCTTGTGGGGTTCACCGTGAAGGAGGACGACGCGGTGTTGGAGGAAGCGTCGGTCGCGGTGAAAGTGTAGCCCCCTGGGGCGGTGCCCACCGGTACCAGGAACGTGCAGAGGAAGCTCCCCAGGCCACCCGAGGTGAGGGAGCAGGGGCTCGGGCCACCCCCGGTCCAGGTCACGGTGGTCGCCGAGTAGGCCCCGAACCCGCTCCCCGTCAGGACGACGGTGGTGCCGGCGGGGCCGCTCCCCGGAGCGATGGCGAGCGAGCTCGTGACCACGAACGGAGTGGCGGCGGTGTTCCCGTAGGCGTCCTGGACGAAGAGCGAGATCGTCCCCGCGGGAGTCGCGGGAAGGGTGAACCCGCAAGAGGCCGTCCCCGTGGCGCTCGTCGTCACCGAGCAGATCTGGCCTTGCGAACCGTAGAACTGGGCCGCCACAGAGCTCACGAGCCCGCTCGCGCTGAGGGTGATGGACGTCCCCACGGGACCGGAGAGGGGGCTGGGGGTGAGCGTCGGGCTCCCCGTTACCTGGAAGAAGACCGTCGCGGTGTTCGTGGAGGCGTCCGTCCCCGTGAAGGCGTAGCTCCCCGTCGTGGTCCCCGAGGGGATCGAGTAGACGCAGCCGAAGCTCCCCCCGGTGTCGGTCGTGGCCGTGCACGCCGTGCCCGAGGTCCAGGTCACGGAGACCGCCGACCCGGCGGCGTATCCCGTCCCCTGGAACTCGACCGGGGTCCCGGTGGGGCCTCCCACGACCGATTCCCCGAGCGCCGGGGTCACGGTGAACGTCTGCGTGGGCTGGTCGCCGTACCCGTCCGAGGCGGTGAAGGTGTAGGTCCCGTGCGGGACGGCCGGGAGGTTGAACGAGCAGGTGAACGTCCCGGTCGCTGAGGTCCCGGGGTCGCACGGCGTCCCGTAGGACCAGGAGATCAAGCCCCCCTTCCAGTAGGGGACGTTGGGCACGAGCCCGGTCGCGCTGAACGCGACCGAGGTCCCGACCGGTCCCGAACTCGTGCTCTCGGTGAGGCCGGTCGTCCCCGTGGCCTCGAAGAGCAGGCTCGCGGTGTTCGTGGCGGAGTCCGTCCCGGTGAACGCGTAGGAGCCGACGGTGGTCCCCCCCGGCAGGACGTAGGAGCAGCTGAACGAGCCCTGGACGTCGGTCGTCGTCGAGCACGCCGTCCCGGAGGTCCATGTAACCGAGACGGTCAGGCTGGCGCCATAGCCGGTACCGGAGAAGACGACCTGGATCCCGCTCGGGCCGCCGGGGATGGAGGAGGTGAGGGAAGGGTCGACGATGAACGGCGTGGAGGCCGTGTTCCCTTCCCCGTCCGTGGCGGTGATCGCGACGGACCCCGCCGGGGTGGGGGGAAGCTGGAACCCGCACGAGAAGGCCCCGGCCGAGTCGGTCGTGACCGTGCACTCGACGTTCCCCAGGAGCGAAACGACGACCCCGGAGGAGATGGCGAACCCGCTCCCCGAGAGCGAGATGGAGGTGCCGACCGGCCCGTGGTTCGGGCTGGGAGAGAGCGCCGGCGTGCCGGTGACCTGGAAGACGACAGGGGAGGAATGCCCGAGACCGTCCGTGGCCGTGAACGTGGTCGACCCCGCGGCCGTCCCCACCGGCAGGACGTAGAAGCAGAGGAAGGACCCGGCGCTGTCCGTCGAGGTCGTGCAGGCGGTCCCCCCGCTCCAGGTCACGCTGACGCTCCCGGAGGCGGCGAAGCCGGTCCCCCGGAACTCGATCGAGGTCCCTCCGGGCCCTCCCGTGGGGGATCCCACCAGCCGGGGGTTCACCGTAAAGCTCACGACCGCCGAGAGCCCCGCGCCATCGACGGCGGTGAACGCCTCGGGGCCCGCGGGCATGGCGGGGACGACGGCGGTGCAGCTGAAGGTCCCCGAGGTCGAGGTGTAGGCCCCGCAGACCCCGCCCCCGCTCCACGAGACCTGGACCCCGGAGGAAGGCGTGAAAGCGCTGCCGGTGAAGTCGAAGGAAGCCCCCACGGGGCCAGAGGAGGGGGTGACCGAGAGCGACGGGGCCGCAGCGGTCACCACGGTGAACGTCGTGCTGGCCGTCCCGCCGGAGCCGTCGGTCGCCGTGAACCCGTACGCCCCTGCGGCGGTGCCCGCCGGGATGGCGAACGTGCAGGAGAAGGCGCCCTGGGCGCTCGAGGTCGCGGTGCACGCGGTCCCCTGGGTCCAGGCGAGGGTGATCGAGGAGCTGACGGCGAACCCGGAACCCTCGAAGAGGACGGACGTCCCGGCCTGGCCCGACGGGGGAGAGGACTGCAGCTCACGCGTGGTGGTGACCGTGAAGACGTTGCCGGCGAAGTTGCCGCTCGCGTCCCTCCCGGTGAATCCGTGGGAACCGGGAGCGGTCGTCGGTCCGATGCTGAAGACGCAGGCGAAGGAGCCGAAGCGGTCCGTCGTCGCCGTGCACGCGGTACCAGCGTCCCAGGTCACGGTCACCGTGGAGGAGGCCGCGTACCCGGTCCCGGAGATCACGAAGGAGGTACCCAGGCCCCCGGAGGAGAGGGAGAGGGAGAGCTCGGGGACCACCGTGAACATGGCGGTCGCCGCGTCGCCGTTCCCATCGCGGGCGGTCAGGGTCTGGCCCCCTGCTGGGAGCCCCGAGAGCGAGAACCCGCAGGTGAAGGAGCCGTCGGAGCCTGCCCCGTACCAGACGTTGCAGGCGACGCCCGCCGCGCTGATCACGGAGGTGGCCGATCCGGCCAGGAACCCGTTGCCGGAGGAGAAGATGGAGCTCCCCTCCGGGCCGGCCCCGGGCAGCACCTGGAAGGAGGGGGCGCCCACGACCCGGGCGGAGGTGGCGGAGGAGAGGCCCCCCGCGATGGCGTCGAACGTGTAGCTACCGGGAGCGGTCCCGCCCGGCACGACCAGCGTGCACGCGAAGCTCCCGTGGGTGTCCGTGGTGGCCGTGCAGGCTGTCCCTGGGGTCCAGCTCACGGCGACCGCGGTGGAGGCGGGGAAGCTGCTCCCCGAGAAGACGAGCGCATCCCCCGTGGGGGCCGTGGTCGAGGAGACGGTGAGGCTCGGGGCGATGACGACCGTGGTCGAGGCCTGGTGCCCCTCCCCGTCGTTGAACGAGAAGACGTAGGACCCTCCCGGCTGGCCCGAGGGGATGGTGAGGCCACAGCTGAACGACCCGAAGACGTTGGTCCCTGGCTGGCAGATGCCACCGCCGGTCCAGGAGAGCGAGGTGATCCACCAGTAGACGTTGGACCCGAAGCCGTTGCCGACGAGCTCGACGTTGGCCCCCGGAGTGACCACGCCGGGCGTGGCCGAGAGCACGGGAGCGGAGCCCGTGACCTGGAAAAGGATCGTGGCCAGGTCGTTGGACGCGTCCTTGGCGGTGAAGATGTAGTCCCCGGGCGGTGTACCGGCCGCCACCGTGGCCTGGCAGGAGAAGCTCCCCGTGGCGCCCGTGGTGGAGGAGCACGCGGTGCCTCCGGCGTAGGTCACCGAGACCAGCGAACCGCCGGCATAGCCCTCTCCCTGGAAGAGCACGCCGCTACCGGCGGAGGCGCCGGAGAGGCTTTCGGTGAGCCCCGGCACGACATTGAAGGTCGTGGAGGCCGTGTCGCCGGAGGGGTCCGTCGCCTTCACCGTGTCCAGGCCGACATGCACCGCCGGGACCGGGAAGGAGCAGCTGCCGTCCCCCAGGGCGTCCGTGGACACGCCGCAGGCGACGCCGTTCCCCCAGCTCACCGTGATGGTGGAGCTGGCGAGGAACCCCGAAACGATGAACGAGGCCGGCGTCCCGGGGGCCCCTTGGCCGGGGGTGACGGTGAGGGACGGCATGGGGCCGACGTGCAGCTTCGTCGACGCTCCGTTCCCTTTCCCATCCGAGGCGGTGAACCCGTAGGTCGCGGGGGCCGTCCCTGCGGGGACCGTGAAGGCGCAGACGAAATGCCCGTCCACCGTGCTGGTCCCGACGCAGGCCGTTCCGCCGCCCCAGGCGACGGTCACCGCAGTGCTTCCCGCGTACCCGTCGCCGCTGAACTGGACGACGCTGCCGGGTGGGCCTCCGGCGATCGAAGCAGAGAGTGTCGCCTCCACCAGCACGGAGGAGGTGGCCGAGTGGCCCGCCGAGTCCCACGCGGTGAAGATGTAGGTGCCCCCGACGACCCTCGAAGGGAGGCTGGCCCCGCAGTTCCACTCCCCGTGGGCGTCCACGGTCGCGCCGCAGAGCGTTCCGCCGCTCCACTGCACCGAGAGCCCGCCCCCTGGGAGGAATCCCTCCCCGAAGGCGCTCAGCCCTTGCCCAGGGGTCTGCACGCCCGGGTTGAGCATCAACAGGGCCGGGGGAAGGACCTCGAAGAGGGCGGCGGCGCTCGTCCCCGCCGCGTCGGCGGCCGTGATCGCCCACGTGCCTGGGGTCCACCCGGCAGGGACCGTGGCGACGCAACTGAAGGAGCCTCCGGCATCCGAGGTGGCCGTGCAGAGCGTGCCTGTGGCCCCCGAGACCGTGACCGACGAGGCGGGAGCGAACCCGCTGCCATTGACCCAGAGCTGTACGCCCGGCACGCCCCCCGGCAGGGAGAGCTCGACCGACGCTCCGGAGACGCTTCCCACCGTCTCCAGAGCCGAAGCGAGGTTCCCGGAAGCGTCGCGGGCCGTGAAGGCGTAGGTACCCGGGGCCGTCGACGCCGGCACGGCGAACGTGCAGAGCAGGTCGCCGCTGCCGTCCGACGTGGTCGTGCAGGCCGTGCCCCCGATCCAGGTGAGCGCGACCGCGGAAGAGGAGGCGAACCCTGAGCCCTGGAACTCGACGGTCCCCCCCGGTCCGATCGAGGTGGGACTCGAGGAGAGCGACGGGACCACCGTCAGGGTCCCCGAGGCGGAGTTCCCGTAGGCGTCGGTCGCCGTGAAGGTGTAGCTCCCGGGCGGGGTAGAGGGGACCGACAGGCCGCAGCTGAAGCTGCCGAGCCCGTTCGCGGTCGTCGAGCAGAGGTCGGTCGAGAGCCCGGTCAGGCCCACGCTCGACCCTCCCACGAAGCCGCTACCGAAGAACGTGAGGCCCTGCCCCACGGTCACTTCCGAGGCACTGGCGGCGACCGCGGGGGCCGGCGTCACGGTCCAGGGGAGCGCCGCGGTGCTCCCCTGGCCGTCCGAGACGCTGAAGACGTACGGCCCGCTCGCGGTGCCCGAGGGGATCGTGAAGGAGCACCCGAAGTCGCCCAGGCGGTTCGCGAACCCCGTGCACGCGGTCCCCGGCGACCAGCTCACCGTGACGGAGGCATTGCCGTGGAGGCCCCGAGCGGCGAGGTCGATGGGGGTCCCTACGGGACCGGCCGAGGTCGACCCGGTCAGCACCGCCGTCGCGTAGAACGTCGTCGTGGCGATATCGCCCGCGCTGTCCGCTGCGGTGATGGCCACCCCCCCGGCGGGCGTGTCAGGAAGGATGCAGGAGGTACTGAACGTCCCGTCGGCAGCGGGGGTGACGCTGCAGATCCCTCCGACCCAGGCGTAGATCGAGGTGCCCACGCTGGGCGCGAAGCCGCTCCCGTCGAACGTGACCTGGGAGTTGACGGGGGCGGTCGCGGGGGTTACGCTCAGGCTCGGGGTGGCGAGTACGGAGACCTTGACACCAGCGGTGTGCCCGACCGCGTCCGTGGCGTTGACCACGTACGACCCCGGAGCGGTGCCCAGCGGGACGATGAAGTTGCACGGGAAGCCGCCCTGCGCGGAGGTCGTGAGGGTGCAGAGGACCCCGGCCCAAGCTGCTGAGACCGAGACCGAGGTCGAGGCAGCGAACCCTGTGCCCACGAGGGCGTCCGAGCCCCCCGGCCCCACGCCCGCGGTCGAGAGGGAGGCCGAGGCCACGACGAAGACGGTCGAAGAGGCCGAGTGGCCGGACCCGTCGGAGGCCGTCGCGGTGTAGGGGCCGAACGCTTCCGCGGGGACCGTGAACGCGCAACTGAAGGCCCCCTGGCTGTCCGTGCCTACCGTGCAGACGGTGCCCCCCGGGCCCACGACGGAGACCCCCGCGGAGGGGGCGAACCCGCTACCGTAGAAGCTCACCTGATGACCGACCGTGGCGTTCCCCGGGACCACGAGGAGGGCCGGAGGGGAGGCGACCTGGAGGACCTCACCGGCCTGGTCGCCCGCCACGTCGGTCGCCGTGAAGTTGTAGTCCCCGGCGCGGGCCCCCGCGGGGATCGTGAAGGCGCAGGGACCAAAGCTGCCGGCAGTGGAGGCGGCAACGGAGCAGACGGTCCCTCCCGTCCACCGGAGGGTCACGGTCGAAGAGGCGCCGAACCCGGTCCCCGAGAAGGAGAGGGAGGTCCCCGGCGGTCCCCCGGCGGTCGTGGAGGAAAGGGAGGGATCGACCTGGAAGGTGACGGTCGTCGTGCTGCCCGAGGCGTCCGCGACGGTGAACGTCGCGCTCCCCGCGGGGCTCGCCCCCAGGGTCCAGCTACACCCCACCGCCCCGGCCCCGTTGGTGCCCGAGGTGCAGACCGTGTTCGAGAGGGCGTCCTTCACCGTGATGGACGAGTACGGCGCGAACCCCACTCCCTGCACCTGGACGGAGCTTCCGACACTCCCGTGCGCCGGGGCGATCAAGGCTGCGACCCCGGTCGTGGCGATCACCTCGACGCTCGCGGTGTTCGACGCCGCGTCGGTGGCGGTGAAGGCGTACCCGGTCGGTAGCGTCACGACCGGGATCGTGTAAGAGCAGCTGAACGCGCCGCTCGTCGAGGTCGTGGCGGTGCACGCCGTCCCAACCGGCCAGCTCACCGTTACGCTTTGGCTACCACCGAACCCGCTGCCGGTGAAAGTAACCGAGGTTCCCGGCGCCACCTCCGCCGCGGAGGACGTCAGCGTGGGGTAGACCTGTAGCGAGGTGGTCCCCGTACGCCCGGCGCCGTCCGTGCCCGTGAACGTCCAGAGACCGGCAGGGGTGGGGGGCACCAGGATGCTGCACGAGTAGTCCCCGCTCGCGTCGGTGGTGCCCGAGCAGGGCGTGCCCTGCGCCCAGGTGATCGAGATGGGGGAGGATGAAGTGAATCCGGAGGCGTCGAAGTTGATGTAGGCGCCGACCCCGGCGGTCCCCGGCAGGACGACCAGCGAGGCCGTCCCGGCGAAGGGGACCTCGGGCCCTGAGAAGGGGCCGCCGTTCCCCGCGGCGCTTCCCGAGGGACCGGACGACCCCGAGGGCCCTTGCGCAGGACCCGTTGCCCCGGGCGAAGGGGTCGAAGGACCCACGACGATCGTGCCGCCTTCCCCCGAGAGCGACGGGGTCGTGGTGGACCCGACCGTGAACGCGGGTGGGGGGGTGCCGGACCCGGAGCCCGAGGGAGAGAGAACGACCTGGGTCGCGGAGGCGGGAGCGGAACTGGGGGAGATAGGACCCCCCGCACCCGGAGCCGAGGCGATCCCGACGAGCCCGGCCCCACCTGGGGGAGAGGACGAGAGAAGGGCCTCGTTCGACACCGTCGATAGCGAGGAAGGAGGAGCCACCGCGAAGGCGGCCCCGGAGGCGACGAACACCCCCACGAGGATGACGGCCAAGAGGCGCGTGGCCCAGGGGGCCCTCGTCCGGCGGTCCCGAGGTGCGTAGCGCGGGACCGGGAGGGCGGGTTCTGTCGCTTCCGGAGGGCAGTGGCGAGGCAGGCGGCCAGGGCTCATGGAAGATGTATCGGGTCACGTATTTGTAAGGTGGTGTCGACACGCATGTTCGATGCTTCGCAAGTGAAAAACTGAGAGAGAACGAGCGCGGGCACGCAACCCGCGCAACAGCGGCCGCGCGGAGCGCGCGGAGCAGCCGCACGTCGCCCGCGCCGAGAGGGCTGGACCAGGACAAGCCCGTCCTCTTGCCGCTCTATCCGATCGCCGACACGCCGCCGAGGTCCTTGGCGTGAACGAGCGGTCCCGCTACGGAGGACGGAGGCGGAGGAACGGCGACTATGGCTCCTGGACCCAGACCGCGATCGCCGTGCGGCGCACCCCAAAGCGACCAAAGACCTCGTCGAGCGACGGCCACGCGGCCTCCGGGACCATGACCGCTCCCCTGCCGGCACGCCATCCGCCGGAGCGCTCGATGAGCCCCTGCCGCTGCGACACGTAGTTGCGCTTCCCGACCCTCTTTCGGGTCCGGGACCCGTCCAGCTCTCGGAGGAAGCGAGCCCTGCGGGCCGGCGGGAGCTTCTCCGCCCAGTAGGACACCGCGCGGAACGGCCTGAGCCCGAGGTCGGAGGGGGTCAGCCGGGGCATCGCCCCGACGAGAGGGCGGCCATCTCGCAGGACCGATTCCAAGAACTGCCGGTCCGTGCGTTCGAGCTCTTCATGGGGCACGAAGACGGGCGAGATGGAGATGCCGTGCGTTCGCTCGATGCCGAACAGCGCGAGGAAGACCGGCCTGCGCGCCTCCTTTGTGCAGTCGATGAGCAGGTCGACGTCGCTCCCGGGGGTGGGGGTCCCCCGCGCGACCGAGCCGAAGAGCACGACGTTGCGCACGCCGCGGATCTCGCCCAGTCGCCTCTGGATCTCGGTCAGCGCGAGGTCGAACCGAGGAAGGCTCAACGGAGGTGTCGTCGACATATCTCCTCGATCAGCGCGAAGTTGCTACGGGCCTCCTGGAAGTCCTCCTCGGACCCTGATGCCCCATAGACGAACTTGCTGCGGGCCACATGGTCCAGGTAACGAAAGGCCTCGGCGACGCGGTCCGAATCCTCGCCCAGAATGGTCGGGTTGCGCCGCAACTCGTCCGCGACCTTCTGGTGTTTCATGATGTGGAGACGAGCCTTCGCCGCGCAGGCCTCGATGAGGTGATAGGCGGCGAGGAACCACATCTCGACCTTGGGAGCGCGAAGGTCGGAGACGTTGGCCTGCGCGAGGAACTCCTCGGCCCGCTGGAGGTGGTTCTCGAGGCTCGACATTCGCGTAGATATTACGCGACATGGAGATATGAGCGTTGTACGAGTTCCGTCGCGCCCGGTCGCCGTTCCCGCTCGAGGACCGCTCGAGCCCGGTGCCAGGGCGATCTTCGTCCTCGAGGATCGGCTTCCCCCCGGGGTGGGGCGGCCCTTAGGTCATCGTGCGAGTGAATGTGTTGGCTGTCGTGCCATTGTAAGTATTTATACTTAAGTAGACATTTATCACAAGATGAACACCCTCGTTTCGCTCCACCCCGAACGGCCGCTCAGCCTCTGCGCGAGGGCCATCCTGGTCCTCGAGGAGCGGCCTCCTCACCGCCCTGTTTCGAGGTACCGCCTCCAGCTCGAGAGCCAGGAGGATGTAGATCGGGCTCGGGCCGAGGGGTTTCCCGTCTACCTCCTCACCTCTCGACTCGTCACGATGCTGGGGTACCCCATCTCCTTCCCGTCTCGCCTCCTCGTCGCCTCGGTACTCACCTCCGCGGTGAGCACGCCCTTCGCGCGGTCAGAGTTCCTCTCCTCGTCCGCCCTCCTACGACCTGGGGTGGAGGACATCGTGGTCGCCCTCCTCAAGTTCGATGTCCTCGCCGCACGGGCGGTCTTCCTGCGGAACCGCGACCTCCTCGACGACCGGCGCATGCTCAAGCGGATCCTTCAGGAGGATGTCGAGGAGGAGGCGACCCTGGTGCGACTGCACGAGCAACTTCCCTTCGTTCCGCAGGGACGGATGCTCGACGCGGCCGGCCTCCAACGCCATGATCGTTCCAATCTCCCCGGGGGGCTCTTGCCTTGATCCTCGACGACCTCAAGTTCGTCACTCGCGAGCTGGACAAGGCCGGGATCCAGCACATCCTCGTGGGCGGGGCCAGCCTCGAGCGGCAGTACGCGGTCGGTACAGAGGACCTGGACTTCCTGGTCGCTCTCAAGGACTACCGCGGGGCGCTGGCCATCTTGAAGAAGCACCCCCTCGCCCGGAACGTCGAGAGCGTCGGGACGATGGGGGGGTGCGAGTTCCGGGTGGAGGACCACTGGGTCGATGTCGAGCTCCTGCACCCCCTATCTTTCTGCGGGAAGCTATCGCCGGACGAGTTCATCGACTACGTTCGACGACACCGGAGTTCGAGGACCGAGGCGGGGCCCGTGGCCGCGCCCGAGATCGCATGGTACATGCGGCTCGCGATCCCCGACTGGCCGATCTATGTCCAGAAGATCCTCCGCGATGTTGGCGCAGGGGTCCCCCCGGACCTCCTCACAAAGGTCGAGGAGGTCGCTCAGCACCTCGGTGTCGAGGAAACCCTCGCCCCGCGTATCAAGGAGGCCCGGGAGGCCATCGCGCTTCTCCGCACAAGACCGCACCCCGGAAGCCTCGTCCCGCCTGATAAGGGTCCTTGAGGGCCCTCTCTTCCGATGGACCCCGGAGCGGCCCAGCCTTCTCCTTCAGGGCCCTAGCCTACCTTGGGATGTAGGAGGTCGCGCCGAGCGCACGGAGCAGTCGCTCCTCATCTGCGCCGAGAGGAGCGAACCAGGACAGGCCTGTCCTCTTGCTGCTCCATCCGACCGCCGAGACGCCGCCAAGGGCCTCGAGGACCGTCTCGAGCGACGCTTCCGGTCGGTCCGTGCGCAGCCGTCGCTCCGCCCACCCCCAGAGGAGGCTGGCGAGGAAGCCGATGGTCGCCCCTAGCTCCCAGAGCGTCACCGCTCCGTACCTCAACTTCCACGGTTCGACAGCCACCGATGGGCCGCGAAGGATCCGCTGGAGGATGCGGCGTCGCTCCAGGAGTTGGATCATCGATGGCACGTCCACCCGAAGGTCGGTGGAGAAGACGACCCACCTCCCGTCCCTCTCCTGCACCTCCCGGATCTTCTCCGGGTCCATGCGGGCACCCCGGCGCCCACGAGCCGAGGCCAGGGCCCCCTCCAGCTCCCGGGCGAGGGCGGGCCTCAGCGCGTCAGGAATGGGTGCCGACCATTCGGCCAGGAGAGAGGCGCGCTCCCACCTCTCTCGCTCCCTCCAACCGGGGTCCTCCAACACCCCTAGCCGGAGCCGGTGCCCCATGACGCTCTCCTCGAGGTCGTACGCCAGGAGCCCTCCGCGGGGCCCCACGATCGAGAGGGGGGGCCCTTGGGCGAGGACCGCCGCCTGCCGACCGGTAAACTTCCAAACCTCCTTCGAAGCTCCTCCGAGGGAACCGACCACATGGAGCCCTGCCTGGACGACCTCACTGAGCGACCCCTCGGTGGGGATGGGCAGGACTTCCACGAGAGGGGTACCTCGAGGCAGGGCTCCTCGGAGGGCGCCCATGAGGGCAGGCAGGTCACGACCCGCCAGCCCCGCCTCCACGGGAAGGATGGACATGGGGAGCAAGGATGCGCGAGAGAGGACCACGCCGTAGGCGGGGGGGCTCGACTCCGATCCGTCAACGCCAGGTCCCTCGGGAGCGCGAGCTTCGACAAAGGCTCCTGGAGGCTCGGGCACGAGAGCGCGGGAGGTCCAAGCCCGGGTCAACCCAGCTTCGAAGGCCGCCCGAGGGGAGGGGCCCTCCGCATGGGTCCCTGGGTGGAGCTTCTCTCGAAGTTCGGTCATCAGCGGGCCGAGGGACGCCCCCCTCAGGGAGGGTTCCCACCAGGAGAGGGGCCCTCGAGCCACCCAGCTCTCGAGGACCCCCGGGGCGCGAGGGCCGGTAGCCGCATCAATCGCGAGCGCCAACAGAAAAGCGGCCGTGCGGCGGGAGAGCCCGAGCGTCTCCTCTGCGACCCGCACGACGTCGAGATCGACGGCCTGGGCATAGAGGGCGGCGGGGGCCCCCACGGGTTCGACGGCCCGCAAGGCCTCGGTCGCGATCCTGGGGCGGCGCAGCAGCTTTCCCGCGGGGTCGCAGGGCCCCAGGTAGCGGACCGTTCGCTTTCGGGAGCGTCCTTTCTTCCGGTCCCACGAGTACTGGACCTCGTACAGGTAGAAGCGGCCCCCGATGGCCTTGACCTCGAGGGACATCACCCCTAAGAAAGGGTGAGGGAAGATGAACCTCTCGCTGGGCAAGGGGGGGGCCGGACGGCGAGGGCCGGGAGAGCCTGGATTGGTTATTACCCACAAGCCATCTGTCATTCGCAATGAAGCTGGTTCGGGCCCAACTGCCCGAGGGGGAGTTCGCCCTACCCACACGCAAGGCCAAGCAGGAGCGGAAGACCGTCCGTCAGTACGTCCGAGAGGCGCTGCGAGCCAAGATGCTCCTCGACAAGGTCGACCCGAAGGACCCGATCTGGACGGCCTTCCCGCTGGTCAGGTCGACCGGGAGGGTGGACGACGCAGCCGAGAACCACGACCGCTACCTCTACGGGAGCGGGGGCGGTTCCCGCTCCCGGTGAAGATCCCTCCCCCGGGGCTCCTCTAGACGGTGGTGCACAAGGAGCGGGAGGAGAACCGGGTGGTGAAGGTCACCCGGGAAAACCGCCTCGGGGGTGAGACCGCCGTGACGAAGGCTCTGGCAGGGAGCCCGGTCAGCGAGAAGGTGAACGCGAGCGTCATCGAGCGGCAGAACGGGAAGCTCCAGGCCGACAACGGTTGCCTGGTACGGAACACCCTCGGGTTCTCGAGGGTGAAGGAGTCGTTCCACCACTCCCTTCGGGTCGCGCTGGCCCTGGAGCACTTCTGCCGGCCCCACCGCGGGTTGAGGATGCGGCACGCCCCGGGGGAACTACCTCACGGCGCAATCTGGGAGAAGAGGTCGCCAAAGATTGTCCTGGGGCGAACGGACCACCTGTGGACCGTCGGGCAGTTCCTCTACCATCGCGCCCCACCAGGGGGGGCTCAGGAGCCCGCTTCGGGGGGATGACATGAAACGGGTACACTACTGAGCGCTCAGCCCTCGGCGCAGGAGGCGGAGGCGATGCATCGGACGAGGTACGAATACCCATGTGGCAACGAGTGGACCTCCTACACGCCATTGGGTGTCCACTTCCCGGTCCCTCCAATCTTCGCGACGGGGGACTCCAAGGCGACGCGCGTTTCGGCCGGAGCGAACTCGCCGAGCTCGCACCGCGCCACGGAGAAGAGGTCGGGAGATCGGGGAGGCATCCAGCTACGCGGGACGGTCCGAGAGCTCGACCCCACCGGCGACCACCCGGATGTTTGGGGGGGGGCGGGTGCGGTCCGGTGAGCGTCTTCAGAGCCCCGATCCCCGCGAGGCCAGGATGGTGACCACCTGATTGGATGGAATACTTAAGTAATAAGGATGTAATTACATCCATGTGTTCGTAGGCCGCCTCGTCGAGCTGGAACATCTCTCGAAGTACCTTTCGATCGACCGACCGCAGATGGTAAGGGTCCTGGGGCGACGACGTGTCGGAAAGACCGATCTGCTGCTCAAGTTCCTCGAGGGGCGAGAAGCACGCTACCTCCTCGTCCCCGACCTTGAGCCCCCGCTCCAGCTTCAGGCCCTGGGGGGCCAGCTGAGCGCCGGCCTGGGAGCGGGTCCGAAGGTCTACGGATCGTGGGACACCTTCCTGGACGACCTCGAGGAGGACCGCAGGCCGCTGGTGGTGTTCGACGAGTTCCAGAACCTGCTGCGTTCCGGGTCGCCATTCTTGAGCCGCCTCCAAGACCGCTGGGACCGTCGATGGCAGAGGACCGGACCGAGCCTCATCCTGTGCGGCAGCAGCATCGGCATGATGCAACGTCTCTCCGATGCGAAGGGGGCCCCGCTCTTCGGGCGGTTGACCGCGGACTTCCATGTCCGCCCGCTCCCCTACCGGGAGGCCCGTGACTTCCATCCCCAGCTTCCCGAAGAGGAGAGGGTCCGCCGTTTCGCGGTGTTCGGCGGCACGCCCTTCTATCAGTCGTTCGCGCTGCGGAAGACCCTGGGCGAGGCCATCGAGCTGGCCTTCCTCTTGCCACAGGCACCGCTTCGCGACGAGCCCGAGGCCCTTCTGCGGCAGGAGTTCTCGGACCCGACGAGGGCGAACAGCATCCTCCAGCAGGTGGGCGCGGGCACCCCTTCGCTCCACGACCTCGAGACCCGGCTCGGGGTCCCGCACGGGGGCCTCTCGTACTACCTCCGCATTCTCGAGAACGACATGGACCTGCTCCAGCGCAGCCAACCCGTTCTGCGCGCCCAACGGCTGGGACGCTACCAGCTGCTCGACCCGATGTTACGTTTCTACTACCGGTTCATCGGTCCCCACCTCGACCTCATCGCTCAGGGCCACGTGGAAGAGGTCCGTCGCAGGATCGAGCAGGACCTCGAGTCGTACGTGGGGCAGGTCTTCGAGGAGGTCGCCCTCGAGTGGTTGGCCGGACGCCCGGAGGTAGAGGGACGCCGGCTGGACGCGCGCCAGCTTGGCCGCTGGTGGGATCGCACCGGCAATGAGATCGACGTGGTGGCCGTGGGGGAGCGCGAGGTCTGGGTGGGGGAGGTGAAGTGGTCCTCCCAACCTGAGGGCGAGCGCACGGTCTATCGCCTTCTCGAGAAGCTTCCCTTCCTCGGCCGTTTCCCCGACAAGGTGGTGCGGCCGTTCCTCCTGTCACGCGGAGGGGTGGACGAAGGGGCCGAGAAGGCCCTTCGACGCTCGGGAGGGTTCTCCCTCACCCTCGACCACCTCTCGGCCGCCTTCGCCCGGTAGGGGCTTGGGCCATCACTTCGACCCGCGTGGACATCCCCCGAAAATTGGGGCGAGTTGGGCCCTGTCCAGCTCTCTGAGACGGCCACCTGGACGACCGCCCCTGGGGATTACATGCCCCCCGCCGCGAGGGCCAAGAGTGCCCCCTCATTCGCAATCCTGGAAGAGCGCCTCGAGCCGCGCCCGACTCGGTCTTCCTGCGGTTCTCGAGGTAATTGGGGCGGACGGCCGTGCACTGGGCTGTTGGATTTTGTTTCGTTGTGTAAGTTCAGGTATCGATTCGCACGAGGAGGTTCAATGGGGAGGATCGCTGCACGCGGTCACCCGGCGCGGTCCTTCACCCTCCGCTCGCTCTCCCTCGTGGGAGGGCGCGGGCGCGCCCTCGCCCCCTCGGGATCACGGCTCGCCCCGAGGCCCCTCCACCTCCTCTCGCGGGCTCCCCCAAGCCAGCAGCCCAGCTACGCGGTCGAGCCCCCCCGTGACGTGCGGGGTTCGTTTCCAGAGACCGCATCGTTGTTGCAAGGTTCTCGTGGTGGAGGAACTCCTGCAGAGTCCGCCTGACGCCGTCGCGGGAGGCGACGGGGCTCGCCACCACGTGCCTGGATGTCGGGAAAGGCGAACCCTGCCTGGGGCATTTCCGACCCGTCTCCTTGGCAAGCAGCCTCGGTCGCGCAGAAACATCGATGGGTCGGCGGCTCGTCCGTGAGGCTGACCGAAGCCGCTATTCGATGGTGCCGACGGCGGTCCCATCACCCCAGTACCTACCACGGCATCTGAGGAATCGGGTACGTGCAGCCATCAGGGACCGTGGGAGGTCCGTCACGGAGGCGACCCACGTAGGCCGGGGTTCGCGAGGTACGACCTCCACGGCACTCGGACCCCGACACGTCCATGTCGAGCCCGGTCCACCGTGTTGTCGGGGCAGAGCTTCAGGTCGGCCTCAGCCCAGTTTCACGACTCTCAGGGCCTTCTTGATCGAGGGGAGAAGCTCGACGGCGTTCCAGACCGCGCGGAGGTCCACCTTGCCATACTGGTGGATCAGAACGTTTCGCGCGGCCCTCATCGGCCTCCAGGGGACCTCGGGGTGTCGGCGTTGGGTCCTGTCGGAGACCCTCCCAGCGGCCTCCCCCATCACCTCGAGGTTCCTCATCACGATGTCCTGGAGCTTCCAATCCCGCTCGAACGCGGCAAGGTCCACGCCTCGGGTCACGGACTCGATGCGCTCGATGCGATCCAGGATGTCCGAGATCAGGTCCCTGTCCACTTTCTCGCTCATAGAGGAACGGCCTCGAACAGAACCTGAGGGCGGATGGTCCACCTCAGTCCTCGCTCCGGGACAACGTCCACCTTTCGGCCGAGGACCTCCTCGAGATCGATCTCCAGGGAGGCCTGGTCGAACAGGCTCGTCCCAGGGTCCAGAGCTACGAGCAGGTCCAGATCAGACTTCGGGGTCGCCTGCTGCCGGGCGAAGGACCCGAACACGCGGACGTTCCGTGCCCCGTGACGCTCGCAGATCTCGAGGATCGTGCTTCGCTGATCGGGTTTCAGGTCGCGGACCCCGAGGCCCTTTCCCGGCCGGATCACGTGCAGCTCGGGGACCTCCCACTTCCGAGACTTGCATCGTGGGCAGAGCCTCACCTCAGCCCCGCGGGGTCTCCATACCCAACCACAGCGGTAGCAGTGCATCAGCGAGGGATCGTCCATGCTCGGCCTGCTCGAATGCCATCGGGCAGGAGAAGGCACGGGATGGCAAGGTAATCAATCTTACCTAGACGATAGCTCTCGACCCTAACCCCAGCTGGGGACGGTTCCGGCAAGAGCGCGCCGCTTGCCTCGAAGCGGGGCTCGCGGCGCAGGAGGAGTCGAGATGATCCAAGCCCTTCTCCCGCACGGGCGGCCCCCGGGATAGAGGCGCGCCTATCCTCGACTTGGCAAACCATGCGTGACCCAATGCGTGGCCACCCGCACTCTGCGCAACCAGCCCTTCAGCATCACCCCAAAATAGGGTGATGGCCTACGAAAATCCTGGGTCGATGAGCTCAACCCCCACGGGATCTCCGAAGTGTGCCAAGCGCCGTTCGGCCCCCCTCCAGGGGTGCAATGCGCTACGGCTGAGTGTGTGCATTGCGTATTGCACGAAGAGATCGGGTGAGAGGCGCGCCCCCTTGGTCACCGATAGAGGGAGTAAATGGAGTGCGTGTGCGTACGCATTGAACTATTTAGTCCTGCGGCGGCCCGGGCCGACCCGGCTCGTTCATATACAGAATGTGACCATATCTTCCGTGCCGTGTCCAGGCACGGCAACGAATCCGAAGAACCCAGGGGGAAAACCAAGCATGTCGAAGATGAAGTGGGCCGTGAGCGACAGTTTCGGCGGAACGACTCGGCGACGGGGAGCCAAGCTCGGGCTCCTGGTTGCAGTACTGGCGGTCATACCTGGGCTAGTGGCGGGAACGCAGTTCGTTTCAGGCTCGGGTACGGCTTCGCTGAACGGCACCGGGACCCCAACCTCCATCGCCGCGTGTGGCTTTGACACGGGGAATGCGAATACAAAGGACACGGCTTCCTACCTCACCGTCACGGGAACAACTGCAATTGCTGGCACGAGCAGTCCGACTCTCTATTCCACGCTCACCGTCACGGTTAACGCGTTCGAGGTAGGCTCCAGTGGGTACGAGTACCTTGATGGGGAAGTCGACATCGCTTGCGAGAATGTAGCGCTGACTGGGACCATCTCGGTCTATGGGACCACAACTACCGCGCCTACGAACCTGGTATGGATGTACGCGGATGTGGAAGCGAGTACCGCTAACCCGCCCTTCCTCAGTGGAACGGCCCCGAGCATTACGTACTGCGGACCGGGCGCCGATACTCCAACGGCCTTCCCGGTTGCCGTCGGTGGAGCTTGCGCCACCACACCGGTGCAAGCTACCTGCGATGCCTTGTCGGAACCGGTCTTTCTCCCAAACGACAAGGATGCTTCTGGCAATAACTTCGTCTACAACGTGATGTCCGGGGGCACAGCATTGGGAACCTGCGGAACGAATGTGGGCACTACGGCTCCAGGCACCACTATTGTGTCGTCGCTCACTGTGTCCTCGACCGTCATCTACTATGGGATCGTGAGCTTCGCCATCGGAGGTGCAGCCTCGACCTTGACCACGTCATCGTTCTCGTTGACCACGACGGCGACCTAGGTGGGCGACGCGCTTGGGGTGATGCCAGAAATCGCCGCGAAACGGGGTCCAAGGCAGCGAGCCCTCCGCCTTGGACCCCCGGTTCGTGGAGTCGGTGTCCGATTGACGTACACACGGAAACAGGCCATTTCACCCGGACTGGTGATTCTCCTCAACCTCTCAGCCGTCCTCTGCTTTCCGCTGGCCGGTGCCACGACATCAGAGAGCCTGCGGATGGGGCAGACGCTCGTTCTCGTGGGAGGGATTGATACGAACCTCTCCATTGCGGCCCCCACGATTCCCGGCTTTCAGTTGAGAGCAGCATCGCTCCAACTTCAGACTCCCGAGGCATTCCAGCCGGGGCCTGGGGGAATAACAATCGGGACCAGTGGGGCATCGATTTGGCGATGGCCATCCACGGCGGGCGAGGTCACTTCGTTTGCCGGCAGCAGCCAGATCATCGCGGGCAACAACTCGACAGTCTCAAGGATACTTATTCCGCAAGGGTCCTCCATCTATGGAGGGGCGGTATCCGTTGCACCGTCGGCCGGCCCACTGTCCGGGAACTACAGCGTCCTGTTCACAGTCGGCTCGAACCCCGTTCTCTCGATCAACGGAAGACAGGACTATCTTCCCCTCGTGCCCATCCCTAGCGCGGTGACCGCGAGCACCATCACTTCTCTCGGCGCGGCCCCAGAACCTAACGGGTCCACGATGATCGCCGCCGGCACTGAAGACGGGTCTCTTCGTTTCTTCGATTTCGCCCCCGATGAGGGGTTGGTTTATTCGGGGACCTTCCCGCTGGGCTACTCGAGCCCAGTCACGCAAACGCTCGCATCCTCGCTCCCCTATTCGGCGTACTCGGTCTCCCTGATTTCTGCGAGCGGGCCCTTGTTGTTCGTGCTCAATCAGACTCGAACCGGTGTCTGGGTGGAGGAAACGATCAAAGTCGCGCAGGATCTCACCACAGCCCCCGCGGTCACCGGGCTTGACATTGCGCGATTCTCGAACGGATTCCCTGCCCTAATCGCTGGAACTGCGGACGGAACCCTCGAGGTAAGCAACTACACCGGTACTGGGGCGGCTGGCGGCTGGGGAAGCATTCTGGCTCCGCTCTTCAACTTCGGGAAGTCGTGCTCGGTCCCTGTTTCTACCTTTCAGGAGGCTAACGGTGACAATCTTCTGGCAGCTGGGTGCGGATCGAACATCGACGTCTTCTCGCTCTCGGGGGCGAACTTTACCCACGTAGCCTCGCTCGTCCTGCCCCCGGGGGTCGATGCTCGGAGCATGTCCTTCAACGACTCCGGTACCCTTCTGATCGTGGGCTCGTCCACCGGCGCAGTGTTTGACTCTGGTTGGCCTTGGAAAAGTTGGAACCAAGCTCAGGGATTACCGTTATCGAACTCGGGGGTTGTTGGCATCCTTGCCTTGCCTCAGTCGGGCGGAACAACCCGGGCGGTGTTCGAGACCTCGGATGGCGCTTTGTACGAGGTCACTGATGTCTCTGACGGCTCGCGGCCGGTGGGACTCGGGTCAGCGGGCTCTAGCGTGGCACCCGGAACGATTCGCCTGGCAAGCGTGTTCGGGTACTCGGGTGGTGACCTGCTCGTTGCGAGTGGTCTCCAAATCGAGGGGGCACGTTCCACCGCTCGATTCCAAGGCACCGTTCTCGGCGCCTCCTGGTCCAGTGCCCTCTCGAACTCCCTCGTTGGGTCCGCCCCGGTCTTCGACGCGTTCGGGAACAAGCTGGTCCCCGTGCCGATTACTTTGACGGTTCAAGGTGGATCCGGTCTCGTGTCGAATCCGATGGTGGAGTACAACGACACTTGGTCCACAAATCTTAGTGCACAGGAGTTCCCTGGCACAATGCCGCTCCCCTCCCCCAACCTTCGAGCCCTAAACCTGTCAATCCTCGCTCTCCAGGGGGGGCTCCTCCATATATCGGTGCTGTTCGACTATGGTGGAAGCCCACCCCCATCCGGAGCTCCAGCGGTCTTGCTCGCTGTGGAAGCCCAGCTCTCACGCTTCGGGCCCTATGTGGTTGGCATCGCGGGGGTGGCCGGTGGAGCGCTGCTAGCGGTTGGGAAGCTTCGGTATGGGCATGGCCCCAGGGGCAGATCCCGCGCTCTCCAGAGGTAGGCATCAAGGAGGGACCGTGCAGGGACGACTCCCACCTGTGAGTGCCTCACGACATGAAGTGGCGGAACAAGCCCCGGGACTTGCGGTCTTGTCCCTTGCGACCCCAGGTCAATCATTTCCAGGGGTAGGGTCCCGGTCCCGCGAGCTCGATGGGCACTGGATTCGGGGCGGAGGTGGACGGGTTCCCCGCTTGCGTAGACGCCTAAACCGTGCCCACGCCCTCCTTCTCCTCGGTTCGGCGATTGGTATCGCTTCGGGTACTGTCTTCGGAAGCTTCATGTCCACGATTTCCACAAGCGGTGCCCCCACCGCTGGGATGTTGTGTGGCTTCGAGCAAGGCCCCTTCTGGAATCAAGTAGTGGCTGGTTCGGGCGTCCCGACTGGCACCCCATACATCTCGACCTCCACTCTGCAGGCGTACCAAGTGGGTCCGGTGGCTCCAACGGCCTCGATTACCGCGTACGCCTATGGAGCAGGCAGTGGAACGCAGGAATATCTCGTTGGCGAGGTCTCCCTCTTCTGCACGGCCTTGCCAGCCGGAACGACCGTGGTAACCCTAACCGTTACTAATACAGCTCCCGGAGCCACCGCGACCTACGCGGTCGTCTTCTCTCAGACGCTGGCCTCGGCAAGCACTGATCCCACGACGGGAACCGCCTGCGCCGGATCCAGTCCCAACCAGCTTTACGAGCCCGCAGGCGGAGGCACTGTCTGGGCATGGGACGCGGTCTCCTCTGGGCTCATCACTGGCGGCGCCTGCTCATTGGGTAGCGGAGCAATTACTAAGTCCGTCAGCACTGCAAGCACGACGGTTCCCGTCTTCACGTTCTCCTTCGGATTCGTAGGCATGCAGGCCTCGAGTTGCCTCTCTTCCTGTTCGACCTACACGACCTACACAATCTCGTTCACGGCGCACAACCCATAGACGTTGGTGCAGGACGTCCCCCAGGATGAGAACCCCACCAGTTGCACACCAAGCTCTATCCCCCGGGAGGACCATTCTACGAGGTGGGCCTGTGAGGGAACTGTCCCACTACGAAACGGCAGACTTCGCCCCACTCCCACCCGTCGAGTGGGCGGGTGGAACGGATGTTCCACCTGCTTCGAGCTCGACCCCTACAATGGCACGGGCGAATCGAGGCGATGACACTCCGACTCTGTGAGGCTACTAGAGGCGATGAAGCGAATCCGACTACCTCCGATCCGGGTCACCATCACGGCGCCCAAGAGGGTATCATGGGCCCATGTCCTGATCGCAGTGTCCGTCGTTGCAACCGGAGTCGCCGCTGGTTCGTCCTTCCTGCAAGCGACAGGGAGCCTGACCGTGAATACAATTTGGCAGCACACACCCATTACCTGGAGTGAGGTCGACACGGAGACCGGATGGTGCAGCACGTGCCCTACGGCCGCTCAGTCAACGGAGACGTGGGTCAGTTGGGACGTGTCAGATCAGTATCTCCTCCTGCAAGTGAACGCGGCGTCGTCAGCCACCTACAAGCTCTCGCTGACCTCGAGTTATAGCTATCCCGTGCTCACATTCTTGGGATACACTAGCGCCAACTGCGGGACAACTTGTCCTCCCGCACAAACGGTACCGGGGGGAGCGATGGGCAATTTCTGGGGGCCGGTTGCCTACAACCGTGGCCCGACAGTCTATACCTTCGGAGGAGAGGATCTATTCATGGATGGCGGCACGAACCACTACCAATGTGGCTTCAGTCACGCTGATGGACTGGCCAACGTTCTGAAAGATTGGCGGTGCCCATTTACTGCGGATTTCACGAACCCCGCCGGTGCGGCCCAGATGGGGTTCTGGCCGCTGTACCCCGGAGGGAGCAGCTACCCGGCAGACTTGGGCCTATTCTTCGACAACAAGGGAGTCTTCGTCACGACTGCAACCGAGTACTTCGCCACTGTCGTGATGACCCTCACCTGCCAGAATCCCTCAGGAACAGTCATCACATGTCCTACGGATTTGGTCCCGTCGAGCGGCACCCAAGCTGGACAGGCGCTTGTTTGGGATCCGGCCGATGGCTACGATCTCTTGTACGATACTGCGGGTTACGCGTGGCAGGTGACCTTGACCTCAGCTTCGGCGGTGACCGCAAAACAGGTTGCGACAACCGTAGCACCCCCAGGGGCACTGTTCGGGGCGTCGATTGCGTACGACGCAGCTTGCGGCTATGTGGTCATGTTCGGCGGCAGCAACAGCGCGACGATATCTGGCACAAGCCTCAACTCGAACACTTGGAAGTATCACGCCGGGACTTTCACACAGCTTTACCCGGTGTCCTCCCCCACAGCACGCGCCTACGCGGGGATGGATTACGACTACGCGGACGGAGAACTCTTCATAGACGGGGGAACTATATGGTCTGGTTCCGCTGTCGGCACCACCACCGCCTACACACTTTCCGCGTCAGTCGGTGGGTGCCCCTGAACTTGGCCGCAATAGGGCTTGCGTCGCGTGGCGTCTCCGAATCCGACCATCCTAGCCAACTGTATTCGGCAAACCGGGTTCCGCTTCGGGAGAGGGTCTCCCGATGCGGCGTATCTCCCGTGAGGTGTACACAATCGTACAAAAGTCATCACTTTTCGTCGCGGATTCTCAGCACCCCTCTCCAGGGGTATGACCTTGGTTCCTCACCTCCTGTAGATTCCTGAACTCGACCTGGACAGCAAGGGTGATCCTCCGAGGAGAACCTCAGACCACACGTACGCCGGGGACCTGGACTTCTCGAGGAAGACCTTTCACTCCAC
>JAGWLG010000104.1 GCA_028864975.1 Thermoplasmata archaeon
GAGGTCTGCGTCTCGGACACCCACGCGCTGTCGTTGACCGTCAGTTCGAAGTTGTACGTGCTGCCGGCGGTCAAGGCCCCTCCTGGGATCGCGCAGGTCTCGAGCGCTCCTGCAACGGCGCCTTTCCCGCTGCTGACCGTGCACTGCGTGGCTAGGACCACAGCACCCGAGCTGAGCGGCAACAGCCAGGCCCAGGCGTAGGGACCGGTGCCGGTGGACGGGATGGTGCCCGAGACCGTCATGGCCTGGTCGGCGTCGAGGTACGCATCGCTGATGGTCGGCGCACCGGGGGCGGTCAGGGCAGCGTTCACACCGACCGTGTCGCCCGCCGAGCAGGCCGACTCCGGGGTGCTGGCGCTGTCCACGACAGCGTAGTAGTAGCTCGTCGTGCTGGCTGGCGCCGCGAGATAGGTGGAGGAGATGGCCCCGGCGATCGGAGTCGTACACGAGGCCCCGAGGTACCACTGGAAGGAGAACGGAGCGATCCCCCCGGTGCGTCCTGCCGTCAAGGTGACCGACTGGCCCGCATCCAGCGTGGGGGAGGACGGAGCGATCGCCGCCGCGGTGAGCGGCGCGGCCGCGAAGACGGTCGCCGAGGCGGTCGAGGGACTGGTCTCGGGACTCGAAGCACTGTCCGTTACGCTCAGCTCGAACGAGTAGGTGGTCCCGGCGGCCAGGACCCCGCCCGTGATCGCGCAGGTCTCGCTCGCCGAAGGGGCCCCTCCGGTCCCGCTGTTGGTGGCGCACTGCGTAGCCGGGACGTCGGAGCCCCCGTTGATCGAGATCAGCCAAGCCCAGGCGTAGGGGGAGGTCCCGGTCGAGGAGAGCGCCCCGGAGACGGTGAGGGCCTGGTCCGTGTCCAGGTAGGTGCCGCTCACCGTCGGGGAAGCCGGAGGCGTGAGCGTCGAGCTCACCGCGGTAGCGCTCGAGGACCCGGAGGTCTGACTTTCCGGGGTGGTCGCACCATCGGAGACCTCCAGCTCGAAGGCGTAGTTGGATCCGACGCTCAAGCTGTTCCCGACGATCAAGCAGGTTTCGCCGGTCCCCGCGACGGCACCGGCCCCCGAGTTCACGGCACACTGGGTCGTCGCCGCGAAGGGACCGCCCCCGACCGAGACCCTCCAGGACCAGCTGTAGGGGGCCGTGCCGGTCGTCGGGATGAAGCCGGAGACCTTCAGCGTCTGGTTGTCGTCGATCACGGCCGCGTTGGGCACGGGGGCGGACGGCGCGGTCAGGGCCGGGCTCACCGCGACATTGTTTCCTGGAGAGCAACGAACTTCGGCGGAGCTCGCACTGTCCGTGACCTGGTAGTAGTAGGTGGTCGTGACCGTGGGACTGGCTACGTAGGTCGTGGCGGTGGCACCGCCGATCGGGCTGGTGCAGGAAGCGCCGGTGAACCACTGGTAGGACCAGGTCGAGGTCCCTCCCGAGGCCCCGACGCTCAGCGTGACCGATTGGCCGAGGTCCAGGAGGGGAGCGAAGGGAGAGCTCGGGCCGGCGACGAGCGCGCTGGCGACCGCAATGGAAGACGATGGGGCCGAGAAGGTCCGCTCGGAGTTTGTGGCACTGTCCGCCACCTCGAGCTCGAACACATAGCTGGACCCCGCGGATAGGAGGCCTGAGGCGATCGTACAGGTCTCCGCGGTCCCCCCCGCGGTACCGGTCCCACCGTCCGTGGAACAGGAGGAAGCGA
The DNA here is from genome assembly GCA_028864975.1 of Thermoplasmata archaeon. GTDB lineage: Archaea > Thermoplasmatota > Thermoplasmata > Lutacidiplasmatales > UBA184 > JAKAAX01. Next base: position 1,694 of record JAGWLG010000104.1, read on the forward strand.
GCGCGTAGGGGTTGCTGTTCTGGGACACTTCCCAGCTCCACGTGTAGGTCGGGGTACCGCTGGTGGGGATGGAGCTCGAGATGGTGACCACCTGGTCCTGATCGAGCCGGGTCGCGCTCACGATGGGGGTTGGCGCGTTCGCCAGGGCCGAACTGACGCTGATCGCGGAGGAGGAGGAAGAGGTCAGGCTCTCAGCGGTGGTGGCCCCGTCGGTCACCTGGAGTTCGAAGGCGTAGCTGGACCCTGCGGAGAGCGCGTTCGAGCCCATCGAGCAGGTTACGGCCGCTCCGGCGGCTCCTCCGCTCCCCGCGTTCGCCGTACATTGGGTCGCCGCGGCGAAGGGGTTGCCGTTCACGGAGACCCACCACTGCCACGAGTAGGGGGAGGTCCCCGTCGTAGGGATCGAACCTGAGGCCGAGGAGGTCTGATCCGCGTCCAGGGCGCTGACGCTCACACTGGGGGTCGCGGGCTGGGTCAAGGCAGGGCTGACGGCAACCCTGTCCCCGGCGGAGCACCGGGATTCGGGAGTGGCGGCGCTGTCCGTGACCTGGTAGTAGTACGTGGTCGTGACGGATCCCCCCGCCACGAACGTGTTCGAGGTCGCACCGCCGATCGGGCTCGTACACGAGGAGCCGGTGAACCACTGGAAGGTCCAGGGCCCGGTCCCTCCGGAGGAGCCCGCCGTCAGCGTGATGGACTGACCATTGTCCAGGTAGACCGGAGCCGGGGAGATGGCCCCCGCCACGAGCGCACCCGCCACGGCGACCGAGGCTGAGGCCGAGGAGGTCTGGACCTCGGCGACCGTCGCGCTATCGTGGACGTAGAGCTCGAAGGTGTAGGTCGAGCCCGAAGAGAGCGCTCCAGGCGAGACCGAGCAGGTCTCGAGCGCACCCGCCCCTCCTCCCGAGCCTCCATTCACCGAACACTGGGTCGCAGGGGCGTAGGCTCCCGTGTTCTGCTTGATCTCCCAGGTCCAAACATAGCCGGGCGTACCCGAGGACGGAAGATTGGCACTGACCCCCAACGACTGATCCTGGTCGATGGAGGTCGCGGTGACCGTCGGGGTCGAGGGCGGCAGGAGCGGCGTGCTGACCGAGACCGTGGCGGAGGAGAGCGAGGTCGTGACCTCGGCGATCGTTGCGGCATCTGTGACCTGGAGTTCGAAGGCGTAGGTCGTGCCGGCCGTCAGGGTGCTCGC
>JAGWLG010000049.1 GCA_028864975.1 Thermoplasmata archaeon
GCCGCGGAACGCGAGCGGATCTATCATGCGCTCCAACGGCTGGGAAGGGCGGCCGCTCCCCGGGCCGAACCGGCGCTCGTCGACCGCTACGTCGACCGGGGCCGGCTCAACGAGCTCGAGCTCTCCATGATGGCGCGCCTCGTGGTGCGGCTGTCGCCCGAGGAGGTGTACGCCGATGCGTGCGACCCGGACGCGGCACGCTTCGGTCGGGAGCTCGAGCGGCGCGCGGCGGCGCGGGGATGGCGCGGGCGGGTCGTCGCGCGGCACAAGGCCGACCGCGACCTCCCCGTGGTCGGGGCGGCGAGCATCGTCGCGAAGGTCGTGCGCGACCGGGCCCTCGCCCGCCTGCAGGAGGAGAGCTTGCGGCGGATGGGGTCGGGGTACCCCTCCGACCCGCTCACCCGGGAGTTCGTCGGTCGTTTCCTCCGCGAAGGGGCGACGTTGCCCTCGTGCGTGCGTCGTTCCTGGTCCACGCTCGACACGCTTAAGAGCGGTACTCGGCTCCGCCCGCTCGAGACCTTCCGATGATGATCGAGGAGCTCCTGGTCTCCCTCGTCGAGCGTTTCAACCGGCGCACCCAGGAGAGCCCGGGGATCCGCCAGGAGCTGGAGGACAAGCACCGGATCATCCAGCTCAACTTCACGGATGCGGGACCCTTCACCCTCGAGCTCAAGGAGGGGAAGTTGGGACCCCCGCACAGCGGTAACGGTGTCTCCCCTCAGGTCAAGATCACGACGGACACCGGGACCTTCCAGAGCCTGGTCAAGAAGGAGTTGGGTCCGATCAAAGCCCTCTACTCGGGGAAGCTCAAGATCGACGCGAGCCTCGAGGACAAGATCCTGCTGCGGCGCCTGATCTGAGCGCGCTCGCGCCTCCACCCCGAGGATGAAATAGGGGAGACGACGGTTCGTGAGTGGGCCCGGGAGGGCCTGACCCATGTACGACCCCAGCGGAAACTATCCACCACCGGGAGCTCCCTATCCTCCGCCGTCGAGCGAGCCGTACTACCCTCCGCCTCCCGGCTACGGGGCACCGCAGTACGCTCCACCGCCGACGGGCCCCGCCTGGGCCGCGCCGCCGGTGAAACGACGCTCACGGACGCCCATCTACGTCGCCGTGGCCGCGGTCGCGGTCGTCGTGCTGCTGGTCCTTCTCCTGCTGACCGGAGTGCTGAACCTGAGCCCCTCCGGGAAGAACGGGGGAGGAGGGGGTGGGGCTCCGACCGCCCTCACCTACCGCCAGGCGCTGAACGTCGCGAACTCGAGCCTGGCGAGCCGCGGCGGTTCGACCAGCTGGCAAGTGGCCTTCGCCCAGATGGTCGACCCTGGGGTCGTCTTCAATCAGCCCTTTTGGGGGCCCTGCCGCTTGATGGGGTTCTCGCCGAACGGGACCGGCCTTCTGGGGCAAGGGACCGCCTACCTGTGGTACTTCACCTTCGTCTCGGTACCGTTCCAGACCACTTGGGCCCACCAGGTCACGATGACCGTGTGGAACGACTCCGGAACGGTCCAGGTCCAGCTCGATCCCGAGGGGGTCTGTTCCTCGTTCGCCGCCCCGCTCCCCGCGAACCTCACGGACTCGGGAACCGCCCAGGCGCAGGCCCAGCTGGATGGTGGGTCGACCTTCCTCAGCGCCCATCCCCTCTCCTCGGTCACGGGGGTCTCCGAGATGGTCTACCTGAGCTATCCGAACGTGGTCCCGGAGTGGTGGTTCTCGTACAGCTCCGCCGTGCCCTCGACGCCGGGGACCTACGCCTTCAGTTCCCTGACCGTCTTCTTGCGCGGCGACAACGGCCATCTGTTGCGCGACTACTGGTACAATGGGACCACGACGGTCAGGAGCTCGCACCTGAACGCCTACCCCGTCACCTTCTCGGTCGTCTCGAGCGGGTCCTCCGCAGGGAGCGTCGCGTACTTCGAGAACTTGAGCCTGTCCATCCCCTCGACACCGCTCATGACCACCACGAACCTCTCGCTCGCGCTCCTTGAGCCTAACTCCACCTATCTGAATCCCGGCGCCGTCAGCTTCTGCGCCCCGCCCTACACCGGGTGCATCCTGCCTCCCGCGGGGGGTGGATGGGATGCCCTCCTCCGAAGCTCCTCCGCCAACCTCGACATCTATCCCGCCTGCGAGTTCTGCACGAGCTGGAACGGGTTCGCGGGGTCGGTGTCGGTCTCCTCCGGGTACACCCTCGAGCTCGTCTCGAGCTTCCCGCTCTCCGGGAGCGGGGACATCCTGCGCGCCTACAGCTACGGCGCGGCCACGACGGGGCAGGTCACGCTCTAGCGAGCTCCGTCCTCAGCGCAAGAAGACGCAGGCCGCGATGCAGACCCCGTAGTGGTCCATCGGGATCGAGAGCTCTTCGGTCCGGTAGAAGATCTTGCGGAGCTCGACCCCGCGGAAATGGGCGATCTCCTGCATGCGCCAGCGTAGGAACTCCTTGAGCGCCTTCTGGGTCCCGTGGATGTGGCCCTCGGCCACGTAGCCCCCGTGGCCGTCGGTTCGGAACCCGTAGGCGATGCCTGCGCTGATGACCTCCCCTTCGCCGCCCTGGTGGCGGGCCAGGACGCAGTGCGTGATGGCCCCCATCGGCAGCACCTGCCGGTCCACCTGACGGATCCCGTCCGGGAGCACGGAGGAGACCGAGACCAAGTTCTGTTCGCCGATCCCGGCCTTGAGGAGCGCCAAGTCGAAGGCGTTGAGCTCGCTCGTCTTGTTGATCGCCCGGCCGCTCGACACGAAGAACCGCGTCGGGATCGGGACCAAGGAGGTCGTGTCGCTCTTCTTCTCGGCCTTGGGCACGAAGAAGGGCCACACGTTCCACATCTTAAGCTGATGCCTTCGGCGCTCCCACGGACCCCTTGCGTTCGGCCCCCCGAGATGCTCGGCGTGCGCCGGCCTCCTCGCGTCACCGACCCGACCGTGAGGTCCCTGGACGAACGAGCGTAGGTTCAAGAGACGGCCCCCCCATGGCGTTCCCGAAGCCGAGCCCCACACGGAACGTCGGCACGTCCCAGGCGTGACGGAGGACGGGGTCTCGTCAGGACCGAGGAGGACGATGGCGCTCAAGGAGAAGGACCGCAAGCTCCTCGAGGAGCTCAAACGCGACGGGCGCGCGACGCTCACCGCCCTCTCCTCGCGCCTTGGCGTGCCTCGCGTCACGTTGCACGACCGGCTCGAGCGGCTGAAGCACGACGGTGTCATCCGACGGTTCACCGTCATCACCGATGCCTCCCTCGAGGGATTGGGGACCGCCGCCTTCGTCCTTGTCAGCTTCGAGAAGAGCGGAAAGGTCACCCAGCGTGCGGTCGCCGAGTCGGCGGGTCGGCTGCCTGGCGTGCAGGAGGTCCACATCATCGCGGGCGAGTGGGACATGCTGCTCAAGGTGCGAGGGGAGAGCTTGGAGGCGATCGGGCGCCTCGTCGTCGAGAAGCTACGGGAGGTCCCCGGGGTCGCTTCGACGATGACCCTCCCCTGTTTCTTCACCGTGAAGGAACTCCCCTGAACCCTAAGGGGGGGTCGAGGCTCAGGGAACGTCGAGCGTGGGAGCTCGAGGTCGACCGATCTTCGGTCGATCTTCCCCAGGCCAGGGGCCCGCGAGCAGGACCTCTCACCGCCCGCGTCCGTCGTCACCGCCTTGGGACTTGGGTCGATCGCTAGGCGAGGGACGGCACCGCGCCCGGCGGAACGACCGAAGCGAGGAGGCTCCCCGGGGTCGGGCTGAACACCCCGTCCACCGCCAGGGTGACCACGATCACCAGGATGACGAGCGCGAGCAGAAGGCCAATGACGATCCACGCGGGCGGACCGCGCCCCGCGCGCACCGTGGGTGACCATTCCGGTGCGAACAGCACCGGCGTCGGGGCGACCTGGGGAACGTGCGTCGTGCTCATCGAGCAACGGGGACAGCCGCTCATCGGCTCGGAGGAGAGGTAACCGCAGACACTGCAGTACCTCCGCGACTCCCCGGTCCCGAGGTCGGACACGCGGAGAGGACGGCGGGGGTCGGAGTTATGGCTTTCCGTGGGGCGGCCGCCGGTAACGATGTCGCCTTTCTCGCGCCTCGCGCCCAAGGGAGGAGGCTCCGAGGAAGCTGGCCTCCCTCCACGTTGCGCAGGGTCGGCCTTGGGCAAGTTATATCACAGAGGGACACTTTACGTCCGCATGTGATATGACTGCAAGGACCACGAGCGCAGTCCTCTGGGAGGTCTCGGTCCGGGAGGGGCGCGAACTGCTCACCACGAGGGAGCTCTCCGAGATGGCCGGGCGCATCGGGGCCCGACCCGAGCACGCCCTCCGTCACCTGCGCCGGGAGGGCTACCTCGTCCCCCTCTTCCGAGGCTTCTACTACGTGAGGACCCCTGAGGAGGTGAGGCTGGGTACTGAGCGGCACGACCCCCTCGAGCTCTTCGCCCTCGCGGCCCGGGCCAAGGGGATCGGGGCGTGGTACTTTGGTCTCGAGACCGCCTTGCGCCTGCACGGGCTCACGCACGAGGACCGCCGTGAGGAGACGGTCGTGAGCCGCTCGTTCTACCGCATTCGCGGGGTTCCGATAGGGAGCCGGCGTTTCGTGATCCACAAGTGGGACCCCGGGCTCTTCGTCTTCGGACTCGTCCGGAGGGGATCCTACCGAGTCAGCGACCCTGAGAAGACCGTCCTCGACCTTGCCTACTTGGACTTCTGGCGGTCGAAGAAGGGGCACCCTCCCACCGGGAACTGGACCGAGCATCTGGCCGAGGTGGATGCTCGTCGGGTCCGCCGTTACCTACCCCACTACCCGGAGGAACTCCGTCGGATCGTGGAGGAACGCCTGTGAGGTCTTTCGTTTCGATGCTCGCCCAGCACCTGGGCGTGAAAGACCAGGAGCTCCTAGAGAAGGATGTTCGGCTCCACGCTCTTCTTCGGGGTCTGGTCCGGGACCCGGCCTTCGGCCCACATCTCGTCTTCAAGGGGGGGACGCGCGCCCCCTCCTGCTCAAGCCGATCGACACGGTAGCGTTCCAGAAGTACAGGGTACGTCTCGTCCCGTTCCTCAAGGGCAGGCTTCCGCGCATCCTCGCGTGACCACCGCTGCACCTTGTTCCTTTCCCACAGGCCGACGGGCGAGCGATGCCGTCTCGTACCCGTCAGCCCAGTTCCCTACGCCCCACGACGACCGAAGTCGGACACGAGAACGACGGGCAGCGCAGTACCGGGGAAGGGAAGTGTCCCCGGCAGCCGCGCTTAGACCATGATGGCGTGCCGCTGCCGCAGGGACTCTTCGGTCTCGCCGCGCACCTGCATAAGCTCGGCGATGATCCCGTCCGCGAGGCGCAGGCTACCGGACTCGAAGAGCGTCCCGAGTGGGGAGAGGGTGGGACGGTCCTTCTCCTCCGGGAAGTCGAGCTCGAGCAGGATGTTCGCAGCGTGGGAGAGCTTGCTGTTACCACGGGAGGTCACGACGATCAGGTCCGCCCCTTCCCGTCGAACGATGTTCGCGGTCTGCAGCGAGGACTGGCTCTCCCCTCGGTTCGAGAAGATCACCACCAGGTCCCCTTTGCGGACGATGGGGGTCACGGACTCCCCGATGACGTAGGCGGTCACCCCGGTCTGGACCAACCGCATGGCGAAGGCCCGTGCGATGATCCCGCTCCGACCGGCCCCATAGACGAAGACCTGGGGGGCTTTCTGGACCATCTGCACGGCACGGGAGACCCGCGCCGGGTCGATCCGGGCGATCGCCTCCGTGACCCGCACCCCGATGTAGTCGACCGCGCGTTGGAACACCCCGCCGGGGGTCGAGGAGGCCGAGGAAGCCCTATCGCTTCCGGGCATGGGACCCCTTCGACGCCGGTTTCCCCTTGGGCTTCGGTTTCGGTTTCGGTTTCGGCTTGGGCTTCGCCTTGGGCTTAGCCTGCGCCGGGACCTTCCCTTTGGGCTTTGCGGCGGGCTTACCCTTCGCGGGCTTGGCGGCCTTGGTGGGCTTCGCGCTCTTGACAGGGACCGCCGGGGTCGGGGGAGGGGGCGCATGCTTCTTCGCGAAGCGCTTCGCCAGCGCCCGCTCGTACAGGAGCTTCATGTACATCGCGTCGTGCTCGAGCAGCGGCGAAGAGGAGATCACCGTCCCGTCGTACTCGCGCTCGGCGAGCACATCGGCGACGGAGTCGAAGTGGACCGCTCCGCGCTTGATCGGGGTCAAGCGGAAGTCGCCCTGGGCGTAGAACTCGACGCCGGAGAAGTTGAGGTAGAGGTTGCCCCGGCTCGCCTCGACGAAGTCATCGACCAGCTTGTGGAGCTCGACCTTGTCCGAGAAGTTCTTGCCCTCCCGGGCCGCGATATGGGCCAGGTTGAGGACGGGCACGAGCCCCTTGACCTCGCGGGCGAGCTGGAGGATCTCCTCGCGCGTGCCGAAGACCTCGGGGTGTCCCGAGGGCTCGATCCCCAGTCGGAGCTCCCCGTGGTCGACGCGGTCGAGCCACTTTCGGAGGTCCTTCAGGTCGTTGCGCGTGCGCTCGAAGGAGGCGTCGTGGTCGGAGGTCCCGTAGAACCCCAGGTGCCCCACCATCGTCTCGGCGCCCAGGGCCTGGGCGAGCGCGGCCGCCCATCGGTACTGCCGCAGGGTGCGTTCGCGAGCGGAGGGGGAGCTTGCGAAGTCGACGTAGTAGGGCGCGTGCAGCGCGAGATGGACGTCGACGGCGCGGGAGAGGACGCGAGCCTGTTGGAGGTCGGCGTAGCTCTTCGCGAGGAACCAGGAGAGGACGGTCACGTTCGCCTTGCGGGGGATGGGCTGAAGGAGCGCGGCAGGGTCGGGCGCCTGGTCCGGCCGCGAACCGGTCGCCACCTCGACAATCAGCTCGTTGGGGATGTCGTAGGGGCGCTTCCCGATCTCCTCCTCGCTCGCCGGGCGGGTGTGCGCGTTGACCTTGATGAACTGGACCTCCATCGCCGTGAGACCCAGCGAATGGATGTCGGAGATCCCGTCCCGCAGCGTCCTGCCCTTGCAGGAGAGTGGGATACCTGCAGGACCGAACCGGATCATCCCGAAGACCCCCGGTCGCCCGGGCGCGCGCGCGGCCTATGGGGCCTTTGAGTTAAACCTTACGAGCTTCTCAGAGCGCCATTTCGACCTCCTCGGACAGAGGAATGCCCGGGGAAGTCGACCTCCCGGGGCAGGACCCACCAGCGGTCCCGGGGCTCCACGAGGTCGCGGGAGAAGAGAAAGCTGCGGGAAGTTCACCCTTCCGCGCCGACGACGGAAGAGGGGAATGTACTCGCCGAGCGCGCGAGCCGCTCTCCGGGGGCGCGGAAGAACTGATCTGGCGCCGTGCCCGCGAGGCACGGGGCGGAGCGACACCACCGTCAGCAGGCCCAAGGGCGCGATCCCTGGGCTCGTGTCCAAGGAGGGAGGTCGGAGATGCGCGCGAAGTACGGAGGTCTGGAACGACTTGGCCCTACCACGATCTTCCACGATCCGGAGAACGGCGCCTAAGGTCGGAGGCGATCGAACCCCGCTTCCAGGTCGGTGAGCGCAAAGACCTTCCCCCCTTCCTGGGCCAACAGCTCCTCGGCCCCCGGAGCGACCGGCCCTCGGGCGACCCAGAAGGGTCGCACGGGGAGGTGATCGGTGCGCTCCAGGAGAAGGACCTTCCTCCGAAGGCCGCGCACGTCCGCTTCCGACACGGGCCGCTGGGACCAGGTCACCTCCCCTGCCCAGATCTCCTTCGCCGAGCGCCCGACCAGGTCGATCTCCTCCCCCACGCGGTTCCACCAGCGCCCGACCTCCGTGAATCGAGGGACGCCGGCGAACCGTCCCTCACGGGGGGCCTCCCGGAGGGCCTCGCGTGCGACGTCCTCGAACACCTTCCCCACGTAGCCGTCGAGCTCGCCGCGGACCTGCGCCCAGGCCTCTCGACCGTGTCCGGAGTCGATGCTGGCTCGGAGCGGGACGATGAACCGGTAGTAGAAGCGAAAGAAGGGGTCATGGACCTGGTAGCGCGTTCGCTTGGAGAGACCACAGATGGGGGTTTCGGCCTCGAGGAGGTCGAGGTCGCCGCTCAGGAGCCGCAGGTAGGGGGCGAGGCCCCCCGAGGCGACCCCGAGCCGAGATTCGAGCTCGCGGACCGAGCGCCCTCCGCGCGCCACCTCGCTCAGGATGCTGTGGTAGCGCGTCGGCTCCCGGGTCTCCTCGGCGAGGAGCCCTTGCGGCTCGTCCAGGAGCGGGAGCCCCGGCTCGAGCATCGAGGCCCGCAGAGCCTCCTCTCGCGATCGCCCCACGCTTTGCTGGTGGTAGTACGGGGTTCGGCCGAAGATCGCGAAGCGCACGACACGCTCAGGCTCCTTGAGCTCAGGGTAGAGGAGCCGCACCGCCGCGTAGGAGAAAGGGTGGAGGTGGAGGTCGCGGGTCAGCCGTCCGTAGAACGGACCCGACCGATACCGCGAGAGCGCCTGCATCATCCCCACGCTGCTACCGGAGACGACGAGGTGAGGGCCCTGCTCGTGCCAGCGGGCTTCCCAACGGCGCTGGACCTGACCCGCGACATGGAGGTCGCGTCCGATCAGGTTCTGGAACTCGTCGAGGATGACGCTCCTGGCCCCCGACCGCTCGAGCTCGTCCAGGAACCCCTCCCAGGTGGGATCCGGGGGGACCGGGCGACGGGTCGCGAGCGCGAGCTGGGACCAGAGCGCCCGCAGTTGGACCTCCCGTTCCCCCGGGTCCGCGACCAGGTAGAGGGCGCCGGTCGTGGGGAGGATCTCTCGGAGGAGGGCGGTCTTCCCCACGCGCCGTCGTCCCGCCACTCGGACGAACTGCGGAGGTCGTGCCGTGAGTAGGTTCTGAAGGAGCTCCCGCTCGGAGGACCGGTCAACAAACTTCACGACGTTGGATTATCATTAATGATATTTTAGATTATGGTATTTCTGTGGCTGGTCACTCGAGGGAGGTCGACCCTGTCGGGACTTGCTGGGGACGAACAGGCAGGGAGGACCTCTCAGGTCCCTTCGGAGCCCCTCTCCCCGTCGGCATAGCCGCTCGAGGTAGGTCAGCTCCCCCTCCCCCCAGGGAACGATGAGGTAACCTCCCTCCACGAGCTGATGGGCCAAGGCGGCCGGTAGGGCTCCCCTCACGGCGTAGGAGACGACGATGCGGTCGAAGGGTCCCTCCTGGGGCCAGCCTTCCTCGCCGTCACCGATCCTCACTCGGACCTCGCGCCCGGGCGCGATCGACCTCAGCGTCCGCTCGGACCGCTCAGCCAGCTCGCGTTCGAACTCCACGCCGCGGACCTTCCCTCCCGGGACCACCAGGAGGTCGAGCAGGGCCAGCAGGTACCCACACCCGCTGCCCACTTCAAGCACCTTCAGCCCGGGGGAGAGCAAAGCCCACTCCAACTGGAGCGCGACCATGTGGGGAGCGGAGATCGTCGCCTCGGGTCCGACGGGCAGAGGGGTGTCGGCGTAGGCTTGCTCCCGCCACCGCTCGTCGAGGAAGAGATGGCGAGGGACGAGGGAGAGGGCCCTCCGGACCCGGGCGTCGGAGCAGTCGACCTCGGCCGCCATGCGCCGAGCACGGCTCCTCCACTCGGGCAGGAAGGGGTCGGCCGGGGGCGGGTCCAGCGGGATGGGGCCCTCTCTACGCCGCGTTCCTATCCTCCGCCGGGGAGGGGGGCGAGGGCTCCTCGGAAGGCGCGCCGACAGGCGCTCGGGCGCCACGGAACCTCCGACCGATGAGGTACATCTCGGAGGAGGCATCGCGAGAGGCCGGGGGCTTGGTCGCGTCCACGCGCTCGAAGAGCGTTCCCATCTTGCGTCGAAGCTCCTCGGTCAGGTCCCCCTGGAAGACCTTGACGGCGATGCTCCCCCCGGGGCGGAGGACCTTCTCGGCGAGGCCGAGGGCCAGCTCGGCGAGCTCGACGCTCCGCGCGTGGTCGACGTCGTAGTTCCCGCTCACGGAGGGAGCCATGTCCGACAGGCAGACATCGAACGGTTCCTTCCCCAGCCGCTCGATCACGCGGGGGTCGCCTACGCGGCCCCGGATGAACGTCACCCCGTCGATGGGCTCGAAAGCGCGAAGGTCGACGCTCACGACCTCTCCCTGGCGCCCCGCCAGGTCCCGGGCCACGAGACTCCACCCCCCGGGAGAGGCGCCCAGGTCCAAGATGCGCTGTCCCGGCCGGAGGAGGTGGAACCGGTCCTGAAGGAAGAGCAGCTTGAAGGCCGCCCTCGAGCGAAGGCCCTCTCGCTGCGCGGCCCGGTAGTAGGGGTCCCGTCTTCGCTCGGCGGCCCAGCGGGGGGTCACAGCGGGAGGGAAGCCCCCAGGGCATAAGGGCGGTCGGGGGCGCGGGTTGAGGGCCCCCTCCCTCCACGGCGAGGACCCTGGGAAGGTCTGCCAGTCCGCGATCCCCCACCGGGAAGTGATGGAACTTCCCGAGCTCTTCCTGGTGGGACACCCCCGGTACGCCGTCGCCCACGTGGGCCTCGGTATGGTCAGGAGAGCACCGTCCCGACCTCTGGCGCATGCACATCTCACGGAACCACGGGGTCCCCTTCGACTTCAAAACCCCCGGCCGCACGACTTGCATGCCGGGGTGCCCGAGCGGCAAGGGGACCGAGGCTGCGTCGACGGTCAGGCGCCATGGCGCCGCCTCGGCGGGGCGTGACGTCGCCTCGCGGGTTCAAATCCCGCCCCCGGCACATAGCCCTTTCCCGAAACTCCGACGGTGAGTCTCTCGCCGTTCTGAGGGTGCATTGACGAGTGCACGGAGTTCCGTGCATCTGGAGTCGCTCAAGATGAAGTCTGGACGCCGGAATGGGGCCTCCCAAGAATGGGGGGAAAGGGTTCTGCCCCCCGCCCCGGAGGGCGGGGGGAGGAAGAGGTTGGACCGCTGGCTGCCTGTACGCTTCTTCTTGCCGCTGTGCCTACGGACAAGTTGTGGTCGAACCACAGTTGTTCAGGATCACGGTCACCGATGTAATTGTGGGCATTGACGTAAGTGTGCCGAGGTCGATGAACACCGTCTCTCCAATCGAGCTAGGCGGGGAGCTCGAAGGGATGGCTCCCTGCCCAAGGTATCCGTATCCAACAGCGGTGGCTGCTGGAGAGGACATGATGACAATTATTTCGATGTCAAACGCGTTGTTCGCGGAGCCGGTGGTTGCCAGAGCGACGGTCATCGGAACCTCCTCGAAGTAGTCTCCGGCTGTAGGAACGTTGGTACCGCTGGCTTGTGTGTCTTGGTAGGCGGTACAGCCTGACGTGGTACAGAGCGCTTGAGCAGTGCCGTCGAAGCCAACAGTGCTAGTGGTCTGGGTCCCCGCCGCCTGACCTGGCAGCGTGCCAAGGGTTAGCGTCTGCAGACTACCCATCGTCACTCCCGGAGCGGTACTAGAGCTGGCCGTGCCACCGCTTGTACCCTGGCCTGTCGGAAACGACAAGGTTGTCGTGAACGCGGCCAGCGCGAACCCCCCCACCATCGCCAGCATGCTGACAATGGTCGCCACATATACGCTGGATCGCCGAATTCTCCGTCGAGTGGTCGTCTTCGGTCCGTTCGCTTCCATTCTTCTCATCACTCCTTCTTGTTTCGTCTCGCCAAGGCTCCCCTGAACCCGGCCCCCCGAGGAAAACAGGGACGGGTCCGTCTCGACCCCCAGCGAAGGAAGTAATCGTCGTAGGGGGTAATAAACGCCCCGAGGGGGGCCGGACGACGGCGGCGACAGCCACCCCCGTGAGGGCGCTGGCGGGAGAGACCGCCCGCGCAACGTCCGAAGGGTGCGCTGACGCCATCGAGCGCATCTCGAAGGCGCTGGGACCGGCTTCCGTTACCTCACCCTGGAGGCCGACGCGCCCGACGCGCGGCCGGCGGAGCCCGTCCGACGGCGAGCTCGTTGAACGGAAGACACCCGCCGCGTCCCTCTCCTGGCACCTCAGAAGAGGACTTCGAGGTTGGCGCCAGCGAGGCTGTGCAAGGTTCCGTGGGCCTGAGGGGTCCATGGAGAACGTTTCGCCTTCGATGCGCAACCGGTACGCCGTTGCAGAAGGGGGTCTCAAATCGCCGGGGTCACGAGGCCTCCAAGGCGCCGCTCCCTGGATGGCCCTGGTATTGACTGAGAACAACTTCTTTCGCGTTTTCCCCGTTTCTCCGATAGTGGAGCCGTCCTAGGTGAACCCCTGTTTCCCCATCAGGGCCACGTGGTCCCACATCACGGGCGTGGCCGCAGGGATCTTTCGTAGCTTCGAGCCGTACCTCTTGGCCGTCCAGAACACGATTGAGTTCATCAGCAGGACCCGGCACAGGACGTTCACCTCCTGGCGACGTGGGTCCCGGGTTTGCATTCGGCCCGCGTGACCCCAGTTCACATCCGTCTCGAAGAAGTTCCACCGCTCCACCCGGTTGCACGACTCCCGCACCTGGCGCCGGAGATCGGGGGAGAGGGCGTACCTCAGGACGTAGATGGTACGCACGGCCTTCCCCAGCTCCCGAAGGGCCTCGCTGACGTTCCTCCCCTCCTCGTCGTAGATGTTCCAGGCCCGGAGAACGTCCCGGGCGTGGACCTTGCCCTCCTGCAACGCCTTCACCAACCGCGCCAGCGAGGGGAGCGCACGCTCGATCTTTCGCCAGTCGATCTGTCCCACCCCCTCGACGGGAAGTCCCTCCGCGGACCCGTCATAGTAGAGCTTCACCTTCCCGAGGCCACGGAAGCGGGCCATGATCCTCTTGCCCATCAGGAGGGAGAGCGCCCACAGCGCCAGGTGTTGCCCGTGCGTGTCTCCGGCCGCCCATTCCGGGCTCGTCCCTCCGAAGGGCTCGAGAATCGAGGAGAGAAGGTACCACGATTCCCATTCCCTCGGCGAGATCAGCCCCATCTGCACGGCGATGCCATCGTTCCGAATCATCCAGTACACGGTCATCCCCACCTTCTTGTGCCGAGGGTGGAAGCCCGACTGGAGCGTTTTCTCCGAGGAGATCACGGACTTCCCGTCCGCCGCCGACCCTTTCCCGTCTCCCCACGGGAGTCCCAGCCTCTCCCGCTCCCAGGCCTCCAGCAACTGTCGAAGGGCCACCCGCAACGCCGGCGCGGTCAGATGGACCTCATCGAAGTTCTTCAGCTTCCCCACGGTCATCCGCTTGGAGAAGAGGCCGGACATCGCCCGGACCCCCACGTCCATGGCCCGGGCCAGGATGCAGGCGATGGCCTGGGTCTCCCGCTCCAGCTTCGGCAGTCGTCGCGCCTCGGGATGCTTTGGGGCGAACGCCTCCAGGAAGTCTGTCCACCCGTGAACGTCACGGAGTACTCTGGCAGGGGTGACGTCCGGGACACCGCTTAGGAATCGTTGCCGGGCGCGCTCGTTGGCCCGCTCCTGCGCTTTCTCCCACTTCCGTGACGGGCGTCGCCCGATCAGTCGTCCACCTTCGATGGCCAGGCCTCGTGGAGCTTGCGCCAACTCCGTCCATGTCTGTCCGATCTCCCGTCGAATCGTCGCCAGGGCCTCGACGAGAGGGGCCGGGGAGGAAGGGCTCACGTCTCGCATGGGCTTCCATTCGTCCCTGAACTGACGGGAGGCGGGGCAGACCACCCTTCTGGCCCACAGCATGTCGGCCAGCGTGAGCAGGACGATGGTGTCGAAGACACGACGCTCGGTCATCAGCTCGTCCGGGACAGGGAGGAATCTCAGGCGCCACCGGAGGTGGGCCGGAACGGGTGTTCGGAAGGGCTGCACCTCGAGGACCTCCGGGAGGATGGCCACCACGGTTCGTGCGTGGGCGTCCTTCCCCTCGAAGGCAACGCCTCGCAGGTGGGGGACCATCTGTCGGGCGACGACGGCCTTCCTGGCGAGGATGCGGTAGAAACCCCGGCGGGAGCGTACCTCCTTCTCATGCTCGGCCAGGGTCCTGGCCAAGGGCCGGAACCGGTGGAACCTCTTGGGGGGGCCGGCCCGGGTCGAGCCCAGAAGGGCTCGATAGAGGGGCTGGAACTTGAGGTCCCCGCGCTCGAAGAGGGCTTGGCTGGCCTCGGCGATGCTCTCCTTCGCCTGCTTCTTGGACCTCTTGCGGATCGAGCTGCACCGCCGCGCGAAGATGTACAGGCAGTTGTCCAAGGCCTGCTGGCCACGGAACGCGAGGTAGAATCGATGGGCGTGGAGGACCTGTTTCTCCTCCCAACGGTCCAGGGTGCTGTTGGCCCTGCGTTCGAAGAAGTCGTAGAGCTCCTCGCAGGCGGGGTGGTCGAGGAGGCGTTCTTGGGAGAGCCCCATGGACCGGAGGGTCTCCTGGACCTCCCGCCGGCAGGTGCTCTCCGCGACGAGCCTGTCGAGGTTGGGCTTGCCGTGAGCCGCAGGAGGAAAGCGCAGAAGCTCTCGAACCACGACGACCCTACGTGGAAGAGCCCGTCGTGACATCGCGGTCCCGGCTGCGCGGGCAAGGAAGGCCTGTCGTTCGAGTCGAGACTGGCGGTGGAGCCTGCCGCGGAGCGTCTGGAGGAATCTCCGAAGGCGGTCGGGCGTGGGTGGGATCGCCCCGCGTCTCGAAAGGTAGCGGCCTGCCGTCGTGACGACGGAACGCGCAGGGGCCGCGGAGTCCCAAGCCCCCTCGGCGACCCCTTCCGCGAGGATCCGGAGGAGCGCGGTGGGATGGAATCGCCGGAATCGGTGGTCCTTGCAGAAGGTCGTCCAGACCCGGCTGTAGGTGGCTGGGGAGGGATTCGAGAGTTTGGCCTTCAGCGCGGTGGGGAGCCTGTGGCGCCGTTCTTCCAGGCCTCGGCAGAACATGGGGTACGTGACCCGGGTTGAGCCGTCCCAGAGCCTGTCGACGGTTGAACGATAGGCTGCCCACCGATCCAGAGGCCCCACCCATCCCCTGGTGTAGGGCCCGGCGGCATGGAGATGATGGCGCCCGGTCGCGGAATAATCTGAAAGGAATAGTGCTCAGTCAATACCAGGGCCGGATGGGGTCACCTCACACCGAAGGGTCATGCGACGGTGAGGGTTATTATCCTGGGAT
>JAGWLG010000050.1 GCA_028864975.1 Thermoplasmata archaeon
GCGGAGACCCACGCCACCTCCTTTTCGACGGTACGTGAGGAGAGGCCTCCACGGTAGCACCCGCGACGGAATCCCTCGAGCAGCTTGCGGTTCCGCCGACGGATGTGGGGAAGGCGCTCCGAGGGTTCGGCCGCCCCGGTCCGACGGGGGAGCGAGGTGATGAGCCCATCCCGCGAGAGGGCCTTCTCGTAGTCCTCCAGGAACGTTCGACGGATCCCGGGCCCGAAGGAGAAGTTGAAGGTGCTGAGGAGACCGTCGTAGGCGATCCTTCCTTCGAACGGGAGGAGCACGCCCTCCACGGCCCTGGGAAGGTAAGGCCCTACCACTTCGTCGAACGGGCTGAGGAGGGGGTGGACGGCGTAGACGCCGCGGTTCTCCTCGTCGCCGCCCAGGAACACCGAGTGGTCCTTCTTGTGCCGCACGATGATGAACTTCCCCTTGACCCGGTGCTTCCAGGAGAGCACCAGCGCGCGGTCCGCCTCCGAGAGGCCATCCCGGTGCGATCCGACGAACCGTTCAAGGAGCTCAGGACGCGACCACAGGAGGTCGCGGACCGGTACGACGTCCTCCATCGGCAAGTACTCTCCATGAAGGAAGTCGACCGTGGATCGGAGATCCTCCGAACGGCTCACGAACTGGAGCAGAGGCCTCCAGATCGAATAGAACCGGTCGCTTTGCGTTCCAGGGGCGGGAAGGGAGGCTGCGGGCACGAGGAAGGACATCAGGGCGAGGGCGAGTAAGGATTACGGGTCCGCTCTGCGAGGTCTCCAACCCATTCCTCTTGGATGGGGCCGGGCCCTTCCCCAGGACCTTCCACCGCCGAGCGAGGGCGAGGGTTTGCCGGACACGGTCGCCGTGACGTTCCCCCGGACGCGTCCGAGGGATTCGACGGAGCCTCGGATGGCGGGACAGGTCCTTCAGAACCCAGCGCGGACCTTGTGGCGGTCGATCTTGATCCCCGAAGGGGTGATCGCGAGGAGGTTCTTCCCAATCCCCGCCACGTCGCCGCCGGTGTCGCGGATGACGTTCTTCAATTCCGCGTTCATCCGGTTCAGGGTCACCTGGTCGTTGGCGATCGACGTGTAGTCCAAGAGGACCACGTCCCCGCCGTAGCAGTACTTCGTGATGGTCTGCAGGTCCTCGAACCGGAAGATCTCCGCGCAGCGGATGGTGCTCTTCGCGTTCGCGAGCGCGGCCTGCTCGTCCTCCCAGTGCATGGCCCCCAGGTCCAGGACCTGGGTCTCTTCCAGCGTCTCGTCGTCGTGCTTCTTGAGGAGGCTGATCTTCGACATCGGCGGTTCCCTACCGAGAGCGATTGACGGTGCGGTTAAAATACTAACCTTTCGAGTTGCGGCGGTCCTCTCGGCCCCGGCCGCCCCCGTGGGGGGCCCACCAGGCTTCCTTTTCCCCGAGGACGAGGGGATAGCGCGAGGGCTCCCGGCCTTCCTGGACTCCCTCTTCCGGCGAGGGGGGAGGGGGGAGCACGCCGTGAAGCGGGAGCGACTCTCCCGAGGTCGGGTCGCGCGCGAACGGTGGCCCCTGCGCGGGAAAGACCAGGGGCAAGGGCTGCCGTCCCCGGGGACCGGAGACCAGACGCATCCGGGCCACCTCCGCGCGCTCGAGCTTGCGATGCCCGCCCTCCTGCACGTCCACGAGATCGATGGTCCCCTTGCTCCCGACCGAGGAGACCTCCCAGAGATGCCCCGCGTCCTCCAGATGGTCGCCCACCGCGACCGGGGGAAGTCGAAGGAGGAAGGTCAGCCGATGCACCTCCCGCCCGTTCTTCATCCCCCACAGCGAGGCGGTCTCCTTGGCGGAGGCCCCGACACGTTCCTTGAAGGAACGGGCCACCGCGCGGGCGGCGGCTGTGTCGGCGAAGAAGATGTCCCAGCCCTCCTTGAGCTCCTCCTCCCGGCTCACGGCCTCGCGCTGCTTCTCGGAGCACGCGCGGAGGTGGGCTTGCCAGAGCTCGTAGGCCCAGGACTTGAACTCGCGCAGGTCGCGAGGCGAACCCTCCTCCGCTGCGCGAAGCTGGATGCGGGCCGTGAAGTAGCGACCCCCTCGACGGCTGCAGTCGGGGCAACTGTGGAGGATGATGTGCACCTCGGTCCGTGCGGGGACCTCGACCTCCTGCCCCTCGACCTCCACGACGACCTTCGCTTCGACCTCCCGTAGACGGGGATTGTGGCCGCTCACCTCCCAGGAGACCCGCCGCAAGCGGGCGGGCTGTGTCACCGAGAGGCTGCGCTCAAGGTCCGAGCGGCGGACCTCCTCGGGCCGGTCGGAGCGTACCTTCTCCCAGTGGTTCCCGACCTGCCGGGACCCGCAGGTCGAACAGAGGACGACATCGATGTACGGAGGCAGGACAACGAGCGGCGTCCGTGCGGTGAAGCAACTCAGGCAGAGCGCGCCCAGGAACGGAGGTGAGGTGGCCCCGCACTGAACGCAGAACGTTGCGCCTTCCTCTTCCACAGGCCCTCCGGTGGCGGACGCGATGGTCGGCGCCCGCGCTCTCAGGACGGAAGGGAGAGGGCTACTTGCCCTTCTTGGCCGGAGCGGCGGCCTTCCCGCCCGCCTCGGCCTTCGCGGGCTCGGCCTTCTTTCCCGCCGCCTCGCCCTTCTTGCCGCCGGCCTCTTCCTTCTCCTTCTTCCCGCCGGCGCCCTCTTCCTTCTTCTCGCCCTCGGCCGCAGCCCCCTCGGCGGCCGCTCCTTCGACGGGTGCGGCCTCCTCCTTCTTCTTCTCCTCGATGAGGGGCGCGATGGCCGCGTAGCGCGTCTCTTCGACCAGGCCCGCGTGCTCGATGACCTCGACGCGCGTGGGGGTGGGCAGCTTGCATGCGGCCTTCCTCAGGGCCTCCTTGGCCTCCGGGATGTTCTCGGAACGGCAGGAGAGCGTGATGAGCGGCTCGTTGATCTGCGCGCGCACGGCGTGGCCCACGGGCTTGCCGAAAGCTCCGCGCATTCCGTCCGAGATACGGTCCGCGCCGGCCCCCGTGGCCATCTTGTGTTCGCGCAGGATCGCGTGGGGATAGCGTCGGACCTTGATGTGGAAGTTGTTCGAAGCGGCCTTGTCCATCACCCGGACGATGGAGACCCGGGCGGCCTCGAGCGCACGGTCCTGGACGTTGCAGGCCTCCTCGGCTCGGAGCGTGAACTGGTACTTGTACCGCTGGTGGGGGTTCCCCGTGTCGAACTGCGTGATCCGACAGTGAGGGATGCCTCCCATGTACTCGGTCCGGGTGTAGATCTGTCCCTCGATCTCCCGGTACATCCGGTTCGGCTTGCGGGTCATGGGCGAATCCCCCAGAGGGGGCCCTTCTTGAGGATTACCTCTCGTTCGAGGGCGCCCTAGGGGGGGTGCAGGGTAAGGGGAGCGGCCCCCCGCGAGCCCACGTGCACCCTCCAGGGCGTGAGGTGCGCCCTGCGGAGCGTGGATAGGAGCCGCATCTCGGCCTCCTCATCGGGGGCCCATGTCAACAGCGTGTTCCCCAGCATCGCTTGGGCCGCGCGACACCCCTGTTCCCGCAACGACGCGATGACCACCCGCAACGCCGAGGGAGCGAGACCAAGATCATCGGTGAAGCGCTCGAAGACCTGCAGGGCGTCGTCCCATCGGAGCGGCGGGGAGCCTAGGGTGCGTACCCAGCGCTGCGCGGCCGAGCTCACGCGTTCCAGGAACGCCGGGTCGGAGAGCAGTGGAGGGGAGGGGAGCGAGGCTCCCGTGGTCGCCAGGAAGAACCCGAGCTGGAACATCGTCCGCTCGATGTGGCCGTGAGGAGGGAGCCCGGCGGTCCTGCGGACCTCCAGCCCCCCGCCAAGGATGGCGGGGACCCCGCCTAGGCCTCCGTGCAGCTCGATCTCCGCCCGGTGGGCCGCGGCGTGGGCCGCCTCTGGGGGAAGCCCCATCGCGGTCGCGGCGGCGAGCGCAGACGCGAGGGAGCCCGCCGCGCTCATGCTTAGCCCTTGGGCGATGGGGAGCTCGTGCACCAGTTCCACCCGGACAAGGTGGTCCTTGGCCCCGGGAAGGTTCGCCACGGCCCGCTCGGTGATCGGCAGGGAGGCGGGGCGCCCTCGGTCGGAGACCTCGACCCGGCCGGTCCCGGGGGCGACCGGCCACACGTGGGCACGCGCCCTTGCCCCCAGATCTAGTACGACACCTGCCCCAAGGGATCCCCGAGCGAGGGGGTCCGAGGGGGCGAGCACCGGTTCGAAGATCCCGGTGACGTGGCCAGGGGCGAAGGCGGCGGCCCACGAGCCCGATGGAGGGACCGGTGGGGGCATCCGCCTGTTCAAGAGCCATCCCTAAAGAAGAACCGGCGTGCCGACGGCCCTAGCCGGGAAGCGCCGTGGGGGACCGATCGGAAAGCTGGGCACCCGAGTTGAGGACACGCTGAAATATTTCTAAACCGCTTTATAACGCGGGGGCTCTTCTATCGTCAGTAGGTTGTCCGACCGGCAGCCGAAGGGGAAACCGTTCTTCCATGGCCGAGAATGAAGCGGCTCCCTCCGGCCGCGAGGAGACCTACGACCGGCTGAACTTCCTAGAGCTTCGGAACAACCAGCTCGCGGAAGCGATCAAGCGCGTCGAGAGCGAGCGCCACTACATGGAGGCGGAGATCCTCCGCCTGCAGCGTGAGGTCAAGCGGCTCAAGACCGAGCTGGACCGCCTGCGCTATCCTCCGCTCATCGTCGGGACCGTCCGCGACGTGCTGACGGACGGACGGCTCGTCGTGAAGAGCTCGACGGGACCCGACTTCGTCGTGAACGCGGCGGAGACCGTCGAGCACGAGAAGATCTCGGTGGGGAGCCGCGTCGCGCTCAACAAGCAGACCCTGGCGGTGATGGGGGTCCTTCCGGCTTCCCTCGATCCCCTGGTGACCGCGAGCGAGATCGTTTCGCGTCCTGGGATCTCCTACGAGGACATCGGTGGACTTGGCGACCAGATCCGGGAGATCCGCGAGGCCGTGGAGTACCCGCTCCTGCGCGGCGAGCTCTACCGTAAAGTCGGGGTCGAGCCTCCGAAGGGGGTCCTGCTGATCGGGCCCCCCGGAACGGGGAAGACCATGATCGCGAAGGCGGTCGCCCACCACACTCATGCCACGTTCATCCGGCTCGTGGGGAGCGAGCTGGTCCAGAAGTACATCGGCGAGGGAGCGCGCCTGGTCCGCGAGCTCTTCCAGTTGGCCCGCGAGAAGGCCCCGACGATCATCTTCATCGACGAGATCGACTCCATCGGCGCGAAGCGCCTGGAGGTCGCGACCTCGGGGGACCGCGAGGTCCAGAGGACCTTGATGCAGCTCCTCGCTGAGATGGATGGGTTCGAGCCCCTCTCCAATGTCAAGATCACCGCGGCGACGAACCGCCCCGACATCCTCGACGAGGCGCTGCTGCGCCCCGGCCGGTTCGACCGGATCGTGGAGATCCCGGTCCCCTCGTTCCAGGGGCGCGTCGAGATCTTCAAGATCCATTCCCGTGGGATGAGCCTGAAGGACGCCATCGACTGGGAGGCGCTCGCCGCCCGGTGCGACGGGTCGACCGGCGCCGACATCAAGTCGATATGCACGGAGGCCGGGATGTGGGCCATCCGGGAGGAGCGCGACGCGGTCAACATGTCGGACTTCGAGCGCGCCATCGAGAAGGTCATCGGCGAGGAAGACACCGGTAAAGAGACCGTCGGCATGTTCGCCTGAGGTGGACGGTACTTCCGCCGTTCCTCCGCGGGCGTCGAGCGCGGCTCGGGTCGCGGTCGCTACGGGCGCGAAGGCGCTCCGAGCATCCGGTCGTACCGGTGGTTGACGGGCGTCACGAGCCCGGTGAGGGGGGTCCGGAAGACCTCGATCCCCTTCAGGAAGGACTCCAGCGTCGCGGAGACCGAGGCCCGGGGGACTCCCGGCTTCTCGGGCGCGGGACCCGCGGCGGCGAGAGAGCCTAGCAGGAGTCGCCGTCCATCGCACGCGAACAGGAAAGGGCTCAACCGGCAGCCGTCGACCAGCGCGTGGAGGAGCGCGAGAGGCTCGCTCTTGGGGAGAAGCTCGCCCTGGACGAAGGCCAGGTTCTCGACCTTCCATCCCCCCATCTGAAGGAGCTTCTGCGGGTCGAGGAACACCCGCCGCTGGACCCATCCGCGCTCCATCGCTCTGCGCTGCGAACGGGGGACGAAGAAAGGGGCCGCATGCACCGCGCTCCGCCCCTGCGCCTCGAGCTCGAAGGGGCGACGCACGAGCCCAGCGAGCGTGGAGCGGGCGCCGGGTGAGATCTGCGCCGCTTCGTCACCTTCGGATCTCACGCTCGACCTCCATCCGTGAGGGTAGGCGAGGGACCCGGTCAGTCCAGCCCAACGCCCCCAGGACCCCTCGAAGTCGAAGTAGACCGGGAGCCCTGAACTGCGGCTATCGACGGTGAGGGCTGAGTGCCTGCGGAGCGCGCTGACGTCCGAAACCTCCTGGACTCCCGGGACCCTGACGTTCGTCTCTGAGGTCGCCAGGACCACGAAGACGTACTGGGGACCCTTCCAGAAGTGCACCACGCGGGGGTCGGCGCCCCACGACTCGATCACGGCGCTGAAGCGCTCGACGAACGGCTCGCCGAGGACGAACGTCAGGAACGGACGCGAGACCATGACGGGGTCGGGCAGGTAACGGTCGACGATCCATCCCTCCTCGTAGGCCCTCGACCGGATGCCTCGGAAGGTGCGGGGGGGGATGCCGGACTCCTGGATCCGCTCCCGCTCCGAGGAGGGAAGGGCGGCCAGCATGGCCCGCACCACCGACGCCTCCCCCGCGGTGAGGTTGCGCAAGCCCGGGGACCCCCCTGAGAGAACGTAGCACGTGCGGCCACGTTTCGAGGTTCCCGAAGCCGCCCCGTTCATGTAGTTCGCGGTCCCCCTGGACCGTCACCATGACCCCAGGAGCGGGCCCCTGGCTTCCTGCCTCACGCGTGAACGATCTCCGAAGGCGAACCCTTGGGAGGCTGTTGCTGGTCGGGGTTTGGGCCGCGGTGCTACTCATGCTGCTGCCCAGCGGGGCGTCACCCCACGCGGCGCTCTCCTCATCTCCCCCCGGTGAACCTACCGAGGTGGTCGGGACACGTGAGGTCGCCTCTTCCCTCGCCTCGGTCGGAACGACCTGGACCCAGCTGTGCCCGTCGTGCGGGCCCTCGCCTCGAGGGGACTCGGCGGAGACCTACGACCCCGCGCTTGGGTACACCCTCCTCTTCGGCGGGGGGGATGCCTCGAGTGTCCGCCTAGGGGACACCTGGAAGTTCGAGAACGGGAACTGGACGCTGCTGCACCCCGTGACCTCCCCCACGGCTCGTCAGGGTGCCGAGATGGTCTACGACCCCACGGACCACGAGGTGGTGCTGTTCGGTGGCCTGGACAACTCCCGGAACGTTCTGAACGACACCTGGGTTTTCGTCGGCGGGAACTGGACAGCGCTCTCCACGCCCCATGCCCCCGCCCCGCGCTACGACACGGCGATGGTGTGGGATGCCTCCGACGGCTATGTCCTGCTCTTTGGCGGCTGCCAGGTCGGTTGCGCGTCGACCTTTGGCGACACCTGGAAGTTCCTCGGGGGGGGCTGGACCCAGCTCACTCCGACCACGTCGCCCTCGACCCGGGGATGGGTCCCGATGACGTTCGACACGGCGGACGGCGATGTCGTGATCTTTGGCGGGTGCGCCCCGAGCTACGTTTCGCTCGCCGACACCTGGACCTACCACGCGGGGCTCTGGACCCAGATCTACCCCTCCGCACGCCCCGCGGCACGTTGTGGCGGGCTGAACATGGTCTTCGACGCGTCGCTCGGGTACGCGATGATGTTCGGCGGCTCGGACAACGGCACGATCCTCCTTGACACTTGGTCGTGGGCCTCGGGAGCGTGGACCCAGCTCTCTCCTGCGGTCTCCCCCGCGGGCGGTCCTCTTCTTGCGGATGACCCCGCGCAGGCGGGCGTCATGGGCTTCGGTGGGACCATCGGGTGCAACAACTGTGTCGACAACAACACTTGGCTCTACCACGATACCGTACCGACCCCGCTCGGCATCTCCTCCTTCTCCGCGTCAAGTTCGGGGGTCGCACTAGGCCAAAGCGTAACCTTCTCGGTCGTCGCGAAGGGGGGCACCCCTCCCTACACCTTCGCCTACGCCGGGCTCCCGAAGGGATGCTCGTCGGCGAACACCGCCTTGCTCAGTTGCGCGCCAGCGGCCCCCGGGACCTCGACGACGCGCGTCTACGTGAACGACACGGCGTCGGGCACGGTCTCCGCAACGACCACCCTCGACGTGTACGCCCCGATCTTCCGCAACTGGACCGAGATCTGTGCGACCTGCGGACCCCTGCCCCGGGGCGACGACCCGATCGCCTACGACCCCATCGACGGCTACACCCTGCTCTTCGCCGGTGGCACGTCGGTGTCCAACCTCTACAACGACACCTGGATGTTCAGGAACGGCCTCTGGAACCAGCTCCACCCCTCGAGGGCCCCGGTCCCGATGCAGGGGCCCGACCTGGTCTGGGACCCGGTGGACCATGAGTTCGTCCTCTTCGGAGGCCTGGATACCGGCAGGGTCACCCACAACGAGACGTGGGTCTTCTCCCCGACCACCCTGGACTGGACCGAGCTCTCGACCCCTCACGCCCCCGTGCCTCGATACGACGGGAGCATGGTCTGGGACACCTCGGATGGATACGCCCTGCTCTTCGGAGGGTGCCTGGTCACCTGCAAGCCTACCCTCGGCGACACGTGGACGTTCGTCGGAGGGACCTGGACCGAACTTTCGCCGGCGACCGCTCCGTCCTCTCGGGGGTGGGCCCCGATGTCCTACGACTCTGCCGACAACGAGGTCGTGCTCTTCGGGGGAGCGGCCCCGAACTACGTGCCACTGGGCGACACGTGGACCTTCCACGCTGGGAGCTGGACCCAGATCTTCCCCGCCCTCTCCCCTTCGCCCCGCTTCAACGGCATCCAGGGGTTCAACGACGACCCCGCTGTCGGATATGCGGTCATGTATGGGGGCGGGAACGACACGACCAGCTTCCCTCAGACGTGGGCGTTCCGAGGGGGGAGCTGGACCCCGTTCACCACAGCGGTCTCCCCGGGCCTGAACGGTGACATGGGGAGCGTCTACGATGCGTCGGCGGGGGGCATGATCATCTTCGGGGGTGGGAGCCCCATCGACAATGCCACCTGGATCTTCGGGCCGTGGGTCGCCCCGCTCGGCATCCAGCAGTTCGTGGCGAGTCCCGCGGTAATCCCCCTCGGAGGGTCCACGACCCTGACCGTCCAGGCGGTCGGAGGCACAGCGCCCTATCACTACGCGTACAGCGGTCTCCCGGCGGGCTGCACGAGCACCAATGTCGCCAGCCTCCCATGCTCCCCCTCCGCGGTCGGCACCTACAGCGTTGATGTGTGGGTCAATGACTCGGCCTCCGGAAAGGTCTCGTCCACGACGAGCTTCACGGTCTACCAACCGATCTTCCACAACTGGACGGAGATCTGCGCGGCCTGCGGGCCCTCCCCTCGCGGCGACGCCCCGCTCGCCTACGACCCTGTGGATGGCTACACCCTGCTCTTCGGTGGGGGGTCGGGCCCCTCCTACGGCCCGCGGCTCAATGACACCTGGATGTTCCATAACGGGGTATGGACGCAGCTCCACCCGGCCCACACTCCCGTCGGGCTCCAGGGAGCGGACCTGGTCTGGGACCCGACCGACCACGAGTTTGTCCTGTTCGGGGGGCTCGACGGCAATCGGATCACCCACAACGAGACCTGGGCCTTCTCCCCAGTCACCCAGGACTGGACGGAGCTCTCGACCCCACACGCGCCCGCGACACGGTACGACGGGAGCATGGTCTGGGACGCGGCCGATGGCTACGTCCTCCTCTTCGGGGGATGCTACGTCACCTGCAAGTCCGTCTTGGGCGACACCTGGAAGTTCCTGGGGGGGACATGGACAGAGCTTACCCCCGCGAGCGTCCCTTCGGCCCGTGGTTGGGCGCCGCTGACCTACGATTCGGCGGACAGCGAGGTCGTCCTCTTCGGAGGAGCGGCGCCCAACTATGCCGCGCTTGGCGACACCTGGCTGTTCAAGGGCGGGACCTGGACGGAGATCTTCCCATCCACCTCTCCTGCGGCGCGCTGGAACGGGCTTCAGGGCTTCAGCGACGACCCCGCGCTGGGCTACGCGGTCATGTACGGCGGCACCACGGGGGCGGTCAGCCTCTCGGACTCTTGGGCGTTCAAGGCGGGGACCTGGACGCAGGTCACCACCGCGACGAACGCCGGCACGAACGGGGACATGGGCATGACCTACGACGCGTCGGCCGGTGGGGTCATCATGTTCGGGAACGGTCAACCGGGAACGATCGACAACTCGACCTGGATCTACGGCCCCTGGAGCCCTCCACCCCTCTCCGTCTCCCTGACCGCGGCCCCGAGCCCGACCGACTCAGGGTCCCCGGTCGACCTCACCGCGACCTCGAGCGGAGGGGCGGGCTCCATATCCTACGCGTTCGCCTTCGGCGACGGGAGCCTCGCCTCCGGGATGGGCCCAAAGGTGAACCACACCTATGCTCGGGCCGGGACTTACGTCGCCACAGTCTGGGCGAACGACTCGGTCTCACAATCCGCTTCCGCTCAGGCCTCGGTGGTCATCCTCCCCCCAATGGTGGTCTCGCTCCAGGCGAGCCCGAACCCCGCGGTGCTTGGAAGCCCGGTCGCTTTCACCTCCACGGTGAGCGGCGGCCTGGGACCCTACACCTACGCCTGGAACTTCGGGGATGGAGGGCTGGGCGGCAACCTCGCGAACATCACGCACATCTTTGCCACCAACGGGCCCTTCACGGTGGTCCTCTCCGTCCGGGACGCGAACGGGATCACCGCGTATGGCTCGCTGCAGATCTCGATCCTCCTGCAGGTCGACATGTCCGCGAACGTCACGCTCGGGGCGACCCCTCTGGTCACGGCGTTCACGAGCTCGGTCACGGGTGGGGTGGGACCCTACGCCTACGCGTGGGTGTTCGGCGACGGTGGGACGAGCAACGTAGCCTCCCCGACCCACACCTACACGGTCGCGGGGAGCTACTCTGCGAAGCTGACGGTCACCGACGCGGCCGACCACACGGCGGTGCGCACCTGGAACCTGACCGCGTTCTCGGGTGGAGGGCCTCTTCAGGTCGCCTTGAACGCGAATCCCAGCCAGTTCTATCTTGGGAACTCGACCCTGATCTCCGCCGCCATCACCGGCGGACATGGCGGGTACGTCGTCAGCTGGTCCACGCTCCCTACCTGGTGCTCGGCCTCAGGGCTGACCTCGCTCTCCTGCAAGCCGACGGTCACCGGGAGCTACACCTTTGAGCTCACGGTTACGGATGCGGCCGGTTCGACACAGACAGGCTCGGTCACCATCCATGTCCTGGGGCCGAACCAGAAGACCACGAGCCCGACGGGGCCCTTCGGGCTCCCGGCGACGCTCGGCTGGACCGTGGTCGTCCTCCTGGTGGTCGCGGCGTTGGCGATCATCCTCGCGGTCACCTACGAGGCACGCCGCCGCTCCCGACGGGTGCCGCCCCCTCCTGCTCCCATTTCCGGGGTCGGTGCGTGGGCTCCCCCCTCACCCGCCGGCCCCACGGCTCCTGGAGAGCGCAAGCCCATACCCCCTTCGGGGGAAGGGGACCATCTGAGGGACCTGTTCTGAGAGGCGCGGGCGCCTACGAACGGACCAATCGGTCGTAGCGGTGGTTCACGGGAGCCCTGAGCGAGGTCAGCGGGACGCGGGTAACCTCGATGCCTTCCAGGTAGTTCCCCAAGGTTGCCGACACCGATGTGCGCGGCGCGGAGCTTGAGACGGTGGAAGGCGGGAGCGGGGAGACCGCGCCGAGGATCAGGCTCGTCCCGTCGGACGCGTACAGGTAGGGGGTCACGAGGCAGCGCGTGACCAGCTCCTCGAGGAGGCGGTCCGGGAGCGAGCCTCGCAGCATCCTACCATGGATGAAGACCAGGTTTTCGATACGAGGGGCTTGAAGAGCAGAGAGGTGCACGGGGTCGAGGAAGACACGTCGGTGGACCCAGCCTTGCTCCAGGGCCCGGACCTGCGAACGCGGGAGGAAGAAGGGTGCGTTGAGGTTGGGAGGCCGTCCGGAGCTTTCCACCTCGAAGGGCCGGTTGACGAGCCCAGCGACCGAGACCCTAGCAGGAGCTGATGGAAGCCGAGGGGCCGTTGCCCCGGGTTCGCGAGGGACCGAGGTCCAGCCATGGGGGTAGGCGAGGCTTCCCTGAAGCCCAACCGCTCGACTCCAAGCGGCTTCGAAATCGAAGTAGATCGGGAGCTGAGCAGCACGCGTGTCGAGGGTTAGAGCGAATTGCCGTCGGAGCGCCCTCCCGTCCGAGACATCGCGGATGCCCGGCAGAGAGGGCTTGGGCGAGCTTCCGAGCCTGACCGCCAGCAGGCCCTGCGGAGAGGTCCAGAGGAGGACGATACGGGGGTCGGCTGACCAGGTCTCCAGAACTGCGCTGGCGTGCTCGACGAAGGGTTCGGCCAGAATCAGAGTGACAAAGGGGAGCTCGAGGAGGCCGGGCTGCGGTAGATACCGGTCCACGATCCACCCCTCCGAGAGAACCCGACCCCGGACGTCGGTGAAAGTTCGGGGAGGGATTCCACTGCCTCGGATCCGGTCCCGCTCAGGCAGGTCCTCGCACGCGAGTAGCGAGCGGACCACCGCCGCCTCGGCCGGGGTCACGCCTCGGGACACCGGGTCACGCCCCTGTCAAACTGTAGCATTCGCGGCACCGCGTACAGTGAGCGTACGCCGACCCGTTCTTGTAGTTCACGGACCGACTCCCTCCCGCCATGTCCCGCGGAAACCACAACTCTGCGCCGAGCTACAGCGCGAACCGACGCTTTTGGATGAGGACCCGATCGAGCCTGATCCTGGTTGCCGCAATCACGCTCCTCGTCGCCCTTCCCCAACCCGGACTGGGGGCACGCCCAGGTACTCAAGCGTCTCCTCACGCAAGCTCGGCAGGCGGGCTTGCTCCTACTTGGAAGCAGTTCTCGAGCCCAGCGAACGTCTCAGCTTCGGATGCGGGCGGTGGCTACCTGGTCTGGGACCAGGCCGAGCATCTGGACACCTACTGGGACCCGAACTCGGCTTCGAACCATCTCTACTACTTCTACGCTGGCAATAGCACATGGCGAGTCGGCCCTGAGATGCGTAACATGTCGAGCCGACTTGGGGCCAACGAGTGGATCATCGGTGCAGCGTACAATTGGCAAGACGGAGTCATCGATGTGACCGTTCAGGCCCAGGGAACTTGCGCGCCTTCGGGCTACGTGTGCTTCTTCACCTACGCGCACGGGAACATGACCCGGATTGGGTCGTTCGCGCAGGGCAGCTGTTACGGCCTTTCGGCCTGGGACCCAATGGATCACTACGTATGGTGGATCTCAACCGGCGGAAATGGCGACACTTACGCAATCATCAACAACACGGTAACCCAGCTCTCGGCACCGGCTCCGGCTTCGAACTGCAACACGGGGAACGCTGTTTGGGACCCAGTGCATGGCTACCTTGTCCTTGCCCTCGGAACCAGCTACGGGTTCTCCACATTCGTTGGAGGCACTTACTCGGCCATGTCGTCGCCCTATGGCTGCAATGATCCCATCTTGGCTTTCGACCCAGACCCGTCCATTGATACGGTCGTCTCCTACGGCTGCTACACCGGCGGAGTGGACTCCGACGAGTACACCTGGGGGGGTACGAGCTGGAGTAACATGGGGGTGCCCTCTGCAACTCCGCCCTCTACCGACTCGGGGAGTTTGGGAGGGTTCGACCCCATTCTCGGCCGGGAGCTTATCGTCACGGGAACCTACTCTGCCGGTGCGGACGGGCTCTGGTCGCCTGGGGTCGGGATTGCGCCGGGCCCGCTGATGGTCAGCGCTTCGGGGTCCCCCCTGAGCGGACGCGCTCCGCTCACGGTATCACTTGCCTCCACACCGTCGGGGGGAAGTGGTACCTACTCGACCTTCTCCTGGCACCTTGGGGACGGAAACGTGGCTGCCACGCAGACCCTCGTACACACTTACTCCTCTGCGGGCACCTACTATGCGTGGGCCAATGTGACCGACTCTCTCGGATCCACCGCCATGAGCAACGTCTTGGTAATCACCGTATCCCCACCGCCTCCACTCTCCACGAATGCCTCGGTTTCCCCGCGGAGTGGCCCCCTCGGAACGAACTTCCAGTTCTCCTCGGTAACCACGGGAGGCAGCGGGACGTACACGTGGAGCTGGAGGTTCGGTGATGGTAGCTTCTCGATCTTGTCTGCACCGTCACACGCTTACGCGCGTGTTGGATCATACACCGCCAGGCTCTGGGCAAACGACACCACCGGGGCGAGCGCCACAGGATCGGTCTCCGTTCAGGTCTACCAGCCCATCTTCGGCAATTGGACGGAGATCTGTTCGTCATGCGGTCCGGAACCTCGTGGGGACGCGGCTATGGCCTTCGACCCGGTCGATGGCTATACGGTCATGTTCGGTGGAACTCCCGGGTTGCCTACGTTCTACAACGACACCTGGGCGCTTTCGAGTGGGGTCTGGTCGAAACTCCAGCCCGCGGTTTCCCCAAGCGCACGCCAGGGCGCTGTGATGGCGTTCGATCCCACGGACGGCTACCTCGTCCTCTTCGGCGGATTCGATGGGAGCGTGCTGTTGAACGACACCTGGACGTACTCTGCGGGATCTTGGACGAATCTTCACCTCTCCCACTCTGCCTCCCCCCGGTACGACGCGAGCATGGTGTGGGACGCCAAGGACGGCTACCTCCTTCT
>JAGWLG010000022.1 GCA_028864975.1 Thermoplasmata archaeon
TTGCTGCGGCGTGGGAGAAGAGGTGGGCGCAGTCCCAATCCTCGTCCTTCCCAGCGAGCCCACGCTCGCTGGGGGTCGGGGCGGCGGACGCGGCGCCCGAAGTGCCCGCGGCGGACCCCACGGAGATCGAACGCGCCCTCACGGCCATTCGCGGGGACCCCGACACACGAGGGACCTTCGAGGAAGGGGCCCGGCACCCTAACGGCGGAGTGGACCGCTCCATGACCGAGTTCCGGGTCGCGGGGTGGCTCAAGCGTAGAGGGTTCCGGGAGGACGTGGCCTGGGCAGTGGTCCGAGCGTGTGGCCACACGAAGTCACCGCGTGACCCCAGAGGGCGGCGCCGATTCGTGGCACAAGTTTGGGGTCGGCTTGCCGCCGGGCCGGAGGTTTGAAGCACATTCCAACGTTCGTTCCCGTGACGCCGGGTTGAGGCGAGTGGGTACATGCCGGGAAGTGAGGCGGAGCAGGGTCAACCCTTCGACCTGAACATCGAAGAGATCCTCGAGAACTGGGAAGTTCACCACGCGTTACGCGAGATCATCGCGAACGCCCTGGACGAGCAGCTACTCTCCAAGACCGAGGAGGTGCAGGTCCGTAACCTCGCCCCGGGCCGGTGGGTCATCCGGGACTTCGGGCGGGGACTCCGGTACGAACACTTGACCCAGAAAGAGAACTCTGAGAAGCTCACGAACCCTGCCTGCATCGGGCACTTCGGCATAGGTCTCAAGGACGCACTGGCGACCCTCCACCGGAGGGGCGTGTCGACCCGCATGCAATCTCGCCACGGTGACATCACGACGGGAATCTCTGCCAAGGCAGGCTTTGACGATGTGCGCACGCTCCATGCCTTCGTCGCGAGGGCGCCGGATCCAGGCCTTCGAGGGACAGAGTTTCTGCTGGAAGGGGTCCCAGAGGGAGAGATGGAAAAGGCGAAAGGTCTGTTCCTTCGATTCTCGGGAGACCATGTCATCGAAGAGACTTCGTACGGCTCGGTGGTCCAGAGGGCGAATGGCCCGGCTCGCATCTACATCAAGGGCGTCCGTGTAGCGCTGGAGGAGAACTTCCTCTTCGGGTACAACATCACCTCATTGACCAAGCAGCTGACCAAGGCCCTGAACCGCGAACGGTCGAATGTAGGGCGAGGAGCCTACACAGACCGGGTCAAGGCAATCCTCCTCGCATCTCGTTCGGTCAAGGTCGCCCAATCGATGATGGTGGATCTGCAAGAGTACTCGTCGGGCCGCATCCACGATGAGCTTGGGTGGGTTGATGTGCAGGAACATGCGGTCAAGACCCTGAACGCGAACTCACGGTCGGTCTTTCTAACCGCGAAGGAGATGCAGGACGCACCCATGTTGGTCGACGAGGCGAAGCACGGTGGGTTCACCATAGTCCAAGTTCCCGACGTCCTCAAGGCCAGGATCGCCGGTCAGCTTGACATCTCGGGGAACGTCATCAGGGACCTCGGCCAATTCGAGACCGAGTACAACGAGAGCTTCGAGTACAACTTTGTCAAGGTGGGGGAGCTCACGGCGAGGGAGAGGCAAGTCTACGATACTCTCCCAAGGATCCTTTCCCTGGCCGGAGGCAGACCCTCGATGGTGCGCGAGATTCGAATCTCCGAGACGATGCGGGTCTCCTCGACCACGTTCGGGGACGCCGAGGGGTGTTGGGGCAACGGCATGATCGTCGTGAAGCGTTCGGCACTTCGGAGCGTCCCCTTCTTTGCCGGCACTCTCCTTCACGAACTCGTGCATGCTCGCACCGGCGCTCCTGATTGCGACAGGGGATTCGAAGACGGCTTGAGCAATATCGCAGGCGTCGTTACCGGTAACGCCATTGGTGGCGGTGAAACGTCTCGTTCGCACCCGACAGCCAGGGGCACCCGGGTCTCCCCGAGGCACCGAGCTCCCCCGCGCAAGGCGAAGCGGCGCGGCCGGTGATTTTCACCCCAAGCGAAGTCGCCGAGGGACCCGAGAGGGTTCGCGAGGTTCGACAGACAGGTGTGGGGGCGGCTGATGTAGCGGACTGGTCGGGGACTCGAGCGACTAAACCCAACAGCGGAATTGCTGGGGTTCCATCCGAAGGTGGGATACGTCATCTGCCCCGAGGAGGAACATCTTCGGTTGCCTTCCCCACTGGAAGAGCCGGGCGAGCTGATAGCCATCCGCGCACGTCCGGGCGAAGTCGACCTCTCCCGGCGACATAAAGAACGGCGCGCGGGGACCCAGGCGTGTCGTCTTCACCTCGATGAGTCGGGGATCACCTGCGTCGTTGAAGGAGCGGATGTCGAACCCTAGCCCGTCCCCTTCCTCCTGGGATGCGTGGACAACCTTGCGCGCGAGATTCTCATGGCCAAGGGTCCGCAAGCGATCCTTCTCGAGCTCGATGATGAACCGCTCGCCCGCGAGGCCCAAGGAGCGGTTCGCGGCATCGCGCGCCGCGTAATCGACCTTGCAGAAGAGTTGAGGTGGTAGCCGGACCTTCGGCGGTGGCGGTGGCTTGAGCGCTGGGCGAGGAACGATGAACGCCCTCCAGTCCGTGGGGCGGGGAGCATCGGGGGCGACCTTCGGGGGCTCCGGGGGCTCGAGGAACGGCGCGTTCTGGAGGTAATCGACGACCTGCTCGGCCAACAGGTTCTGGTAGTTGTGTCTCGGAGCGTACCCTTCGACCCTGGGGAGGTGATTCTCCTCCAGGATCGCGCTGACGTTCTGAAACTTCAGCTCCACGGAGGCCTTGGTACGGTCCTTGCAGACCTTCCGCACCTCGCGGTTGAAGTCCGCCTTGGTGAAGGGAATCCCTGTGGCCTCACGACGGAGCATCTCGAAGTAAGCCTGGACGGCCGCCCGGACCTCTTCGGGGGACCAGTCCATTCGGGATGCCTCAGTGTCGAGGATGGGCGGTCGACCAGGTGAACCTTACGGGCCACTCTTTCGTCCTCCCACGTCTGCTCCACCCGAGCCCTCATGGGCGCATGGCTCCTCAGCCTCTGAGGACCCATGCGCCTGCTGATCTGCGGCTCCCGAGACTGGACCGACGGTGAGAAGATTCTCCACGAGCTCGCAACGCTCCAGTGCGTGGACTTGGTCATTGAGGGAGAGGCCCCGGGGGCGGACACCCTCTCACGCCGGGCGGCCGAGCAGCTCGGTATCCCCGTGCTCCCCTTCCCCGCGGACTGGGAGAAGCACGGCCGCGCCGCGGGACCTCTGCGCAACCAGAGGATGTTGGACGAGGGGCGTCCCGACCAGGTCCTCGCCTTCACAGACGATCTGAACTCCAGCCGTGGGACGGCAGTCATGGTTGCGTGTGCTCGTCGAGCCGGGGTCCCGGTCCACCTCATCTCCCACACGAAAGAGCGGAACCTCTGAGAGGTTCGCGCAGCGTTGCAGGGCAATCGACATACGCCGCTGGAGGAGCCTCGGTGGCAACTGTTCGCCGCGGGCTGAAGACGGTTGATGGAGGCACCGCAGGATGCAGGAGAGCCAGGATGAGGATGGTAGCGGTCGGAGCTCTCGTTTCGATTCGCGCTGTAGGACGGCGAGAGGTGCTCAGGCGACCATAATCGACAGGAATATGATTAAGGCACCAATCCCGTCAGACATGTCCGGCGAGGTTCGGCGGGTGACGGTTCAGCGTTCCGTTCCGTCCGAGACAGCGACTCCCGTAATCGACTCGACCTTCTTCGTCGGCTCGAAGATCTTGTTCACGCAAGCCACTGTGGAGTCTCCGGAGTGGGTCGTGCCGTGGGCGTACCCTAACCTGATGCTGCACTTGCGCTTGGAATCGGAGACCCTCAGGAACAAGCTTACCTCGGAGAAGCCACGGCCCTGGGCGACCGCCCCAGTCGCCGGCGCGACTGTCAGCGGCCTAGTTGGAGTCACCTTCCAAGGCAAGAGTGGAAGGAAGTCCGAGGTTGGGGTGTTCCCCCTTGAGACACCCGCTCTCTACGGGCTTCGCCTTGCGATTCCGCTGACGCCAAGCGTTGTCCGGTTACTGGTCGAGAGTTGGACCAAAGGGAGGCTGCTACTGACTCCGAAGTCCGCGATTGTGGCGCTGAGCCCCCACCAAGGGACTGATGCCGGCATCCACCTGTGGGAGGTGCCGCTCACCGGCCAGGCGATTCTCTACGTAAAGACGGACCACAGGGAGACCCCAGAGATTGCCATAGAGGAGAGCGTACTGGAGGAGATTCAATCCAAGGTGGTTCCGGTCGTCTCCAACCAAGACGACCTGCACAAGAAACTCCAGGACGCGCGTGAGCTTCTCCTCAAAGGGAAAACGCGAGACGCGACGCTTCAGCTTCGAATCCTCATCATGAACCACCTGACGATTCCGTCTCCCCCGGTTGAGTCCGGTGGGAAGCCGGGGCCGAGAATGCTTCGGGAGGAGGTGAGGAAGAGCATCCTGAGGGGCTTCGAGGGGCATGCCCTCGAAATCCGCGAGGACAATGCCAGGTCGATCAAGGAGATTCTGGCCTCCACGCTCGATATTCTCCACCGATACTCGAAGACTGAGGGGCTGGAATCAGTGCCCTACCCTGACATTGTGGAGTACGTCTACAACAACATTGTCGCTGTGATTCACCTCCTCGAGGCGTCTAGCTAACTCACCGCCGGGGTACCCTGAGCATTGATCGGGACACAAATCGAGGGGCAACATCGGATTTGCGCGATGCCGGGCATCCTTCGCCAGACTCAGAGAGCCTGCTGATTCGGCGCCCCGCCTCGGCGCCTCGCCCCCCCGGGGGGAGGACCCTCGGGCGGTCCTCCCCCTCTCGACCCCCACCCCGCCACCCGCCCCCGAAGTGCCCCGATCGAGGGAGGGACCTCCACCGCCGCCCCCTCCCTCGAGCTCCCACCTCGGCTCCTCCTCGCCACGAAGGGCCCCAACAGGGAGCGGGGGCTGCGAGACCTTCGTCTCGGTCCCCCTCTCCCTGACTCTCTCCCCTTGTGGGGGGCCTTCGGCCCCCCGACGCGCCCTTCGGGCGCGTGGGCCCGTTCGGGGGTGGGGCGGCGGGTGCTCGCGGTGGCCGTTCGGGTTACCGGCCCTGTCCTCGTCGGCCTGTTGACGTTGGGGGCTCGGACAGGGCCTCCCTCGGACGAGGCGGCTGCCCCTCGTCCTCGGCGGGGACCGTTCGTGTCACCGGTACCAGACTCACCCCTCGGGGCGAGTCTTCCCTCGGGGCTCGTGGCTCCTCGGGCCGCACGTGGCTGTCCTCAGATCCGGGCCGACGTTATTGGAGCGTAGGGGCCACAATCCCACACGATCGCTATTCCTCCTTCGGGAGTGCTTCCCGCCAACTCGTCCCGACCACCGCAAGTAGTATGTCCAGGTTGGGCTCTCGGGTACTCCTGCCCTCCTTTCTTGGAGCACTCATGCCCGGCGTGAAGGTGACGAAGGTCGCGCTTGTCCCGATGATGATCCGGGTTCCGAAGCAGTCGCACGACGAGATGGTGATCGAGATCGAGGCATCAAATCGCTGGGTCGACAGGTCCGACTTTGTTCGGGAGGCCATTCGCGAAAAGGTCGAGCGAGAGAAAGCGAAACGGCTCGTCGCTCGATCAGGCCCACGGACATTCGTGATTGGCAGGCCCACCAGCCCTGAAGCCCTCCCGCCTGAGTAGCCACGCGCACGGGACGCTTGATGCCGGAGTCTCTCCTTGGCGGAGAGGGAGGGTTTGGCCACTGTGGATCCTCGTGTCGCGAATTAATGGCTATCCTTACCTCTTGAGTCCAGCTTTCTCGGCATCGTCGTGTATCTACCCGCCAGCGATGTGCGGAGTCATGCAGGCTTCTGCATCCAGCGAAGGGGTTCGACAGCGACGACCAAGACGACCGAGAATGTGGGCATGGGGGGCAGTGATGTTCCTCTTGGGAATCCTGCTCGTTCCTGGCGGCTCGCTCGGTCACCCGGTGCCGACTGCGAATCACTCCGTCTTCGAGAAATCCTCAACACCCCTGGTCAGCCCGGCCGCCTCCCAACCACCAGTCGGGTACTTCAACCACGTGCCAGTCTACTCTCCCTACGGCCCTATTCCCGGCGGCTACGGTACGTCATGGGTCTCCGCCAAGAATATCACGCCGGACGACTTGACGGGGGGAAATTGCCCCACGACAGGTACACCATACGCGAAGCAGGAAGGGTCAACGAACTTCGGCCCTTGGTCGTTCGGGAACAACTATCCCGGCGACGTGTCCGGCACCATCACCGGATGTCGATCGAATCCTTCTGGGGGGTCCCTGACCTGGTATCTCTGGGAGACGACCTACACATCGGGTTCCTATTACATCTGCGACGGTGAGACCTGCAACAACGGCGGAAACTGTCCGGGGCTCTTCTGCAGCAACGTGGGGGGCCTTGGACAGGCCTCGAACTACGCGGTCCTCCACGACGCGGACACGTGCGGATCGTGCAGTGGTGGAGCGGAGAACATGAGGTACTACGCGCCGGACTCCGCCAACGGTCAATCGAACGGCTACGAGAACGGCAACTGGGCGTCTGCGGACTACTACTACGGGCTGATCAATGCGGGATGCTTCCAGAATTCGGCTTGCTCGAGCGACCTCTGGCAGTGGCAGTATAACTACCCCCACAACATCAATTGGGCGACCTGGTGCACACTCTCAGGGAGCTCGTGCGGGAACAACAACTACAAGTTCCACTTGGAGGACACAGGTTCTCAGTGCGGTTCTGGCTCAAGCCCTTGCCAAACGCTGACCTGGCTGGTCTCAGACGAGCAGGTTGTTGAGACCCACTACCGAAATTCGATCGACTTCGACGTGGGGGGTTGCGCGTCGTCGGGCGGCAACGGCAACGACTGCTCCTACACCGGCCTGGCGTCGGGACCCAGCGCCTACCCGCAGATGTACAACAACTCGGCCTATACGCCATGCCTGGCCTCGACGGGAGATGGGTCTGGCAACACGTGCTAAGACTCGGTTGCTGCGTCCCGTGGGCGGGGCTTCACTGCCCCGCCTTACGCCGATGCCCGGAGGGCAGTCGCGAGTGGGGAGGTCCCACGAGCCTCCTTCCCTACCTGACCCGATGCCCTCCGGGCTGGGCGCGTGAGCCCCGCGCGAAGTCGTCTAGCATGCTCCGGCTAGTTGCGGTCCTGGGGGAACGAGGACAAGAGAAAGCTTTGAGACACGGAACACTTCCTTAGGAGGTCCATGTCCTTTCCCTTGCTTGAGGTGAGAGGCCTCTACAAGTGCTACTCTAGGTCTGCCGAGCCTGCCATCCAGTCCCTCGATCTGGAAGTGAGGCGGGGCGAAATCCTGGGGCTAGTCGGGCTGAATGGGGCGGGGAAGACGACCACGATTCGCGTCGCCGCAGGGGTAGCCCTCCCCAGCGCTGGCCGCATCCTGGTCAACGGTCACGACGTCGTGCGAGAGAAGACTGAGGCCGGCCGGCAGGCCGGATGGGTCCCGGAGACTCCGCTCTTCGAACCCGGGGCGAGGGCCCTCCCGCTCCTTCGCTACCACGCCGGGTTCTACGGCCTGAGCGGCACGTCTGGGAGAGAACTCTGCCTCAAACTCCTGTCGGAGGTCGGTCTTCAGGGTCAGGAGCGCAAACGCTTTCGCACCTTCTCCCAAGGGATGAAGAAGCGGTTCGCGCTCGCACGGGCGCTCCTGGGGGACCCCCCCCTCCTCCTGCTCGACGAGGTCCTCAACGGACTCGACCCCGAGGGTGTGCGCTATGTTCGGGAACTCGTGGTCCGGCATCGGTCCGAGGGGAAGGGGGTCCTCCTCTCCTCGCACATCCTTTCCGAGGTGGAGCAGGTCGCGGACCGCGTGGCAATCATCCACCATGGCCGCGGCGTGCGAATCTTGGGTCCGGAGGAGCTCCGCTCCTCATCGGCGAGAGTCCTCAAAATCACAATCGAAAACCTCGATGACGGGGTGTTGGAGCTCCTGGCCTCCTTCGGGACAGTTCAGCGGGAAGGCCGGGTCGTGTACATCATCGGAGCGAGGGGGGCCCCAGCGGAGGTAACGGCCGAGCTCGTGCGTCGCGGATACCGAGTATCCGAGATTGGGTCCGAGAAGCGCACGCTTGAGTCATACTTCTTCGAGGCAGTGGGGCGGCCACACGAAGACGGGCATCCGCCCGGGGAGAGCCGAGGGGCCCCGTGACGCGTCTCCCGTTCCCCCTCCGGGGATTCCTCTACGAGCTACGGAGGGGCCTGCTCAACCCGGCCCTCTTTGCAATCACCGTCCTCTTGGTGGTGATCTCGATGGGAATCGTGACCACTTTCCACGTGGCTAGTGGAAGAAACTACGAGTCTTGCGAGGAGGTCGCATGGTACGTCGACGGCGCGTACCACTTCGTGGTTCACGTCCACGACCAACACGCTCTGCCGATTGCCGGGGTCCTTACGAACATCTCCCTCAGCACAGCTGCTGGCTCGCCTGGGTCCCCCCCAATCTACTTCGAAGGTCACACCGCCCCCAACGGTAGTTCTCAACTCGTGGCGCGCCTCCCTGTCGCGGACTACGTTTACTCGTTCTTTGCCATAGACCCGAACGCCAGTTCGTCCGGATGGGGCGAAGGATGCCTCTTCTCAGGCGGCAACACGACGGCAATCGCCACGGGACCACCCGGGAGCGTACACTCACTTGCCTGGGGGACTTGGACCCTCGTGGGTCTCGACTCATCGATCCCCAGCCCGCAGCTCCTGCTCTTCTTCCTTGGGCCAAACGGGACCTCCCCCACTGGTGACCAGGCCTTCTGGGCAGGGGCGTTCAATGCCTCGGGTCGGGCAATGGGTGGGCCCAACCCCTTCCCTCCGCTTCCTGAGAGCGCGATGCATCGGTTGGGGACATTCCGAGGAGACGCACAGGTCTTCTCGTTCGCCGTGCCCAACGCCACGTGGACAGGGTGCTACAGCTGCACGAGTGATAAGGTGGTCCAGTTGGAAATCTTTTCGCCAACGGGCCAGATCCTGCTGGAGGACACCAACCTCTCGGCGAGCGACTTCGCACCCGTACCCACCGGACTGCTCGTCAATCAGGCTGACAGCCTGACCTTCTCCTTCATGAGCGAGTACGTTGGGCTCATCGCACCCTTCATGGCCATCGTCGCCGCCTACGCGCTCTATGCTCGGGACCGAATCTCCGGCGTCCTGGAGACCACCCAATGCGGACCGATCAGCCGCGAGGGGTTGGCTCTCTCGAGATGGGCGGCCGTGCTCGTGACCCTGGCGGTATCCTTGGTCGTCTCGCTCGCCGTCATCTCCGTCGAGATCCATTCGGTGCTGGGGGTTTACCTCCCCGCCTCCGTCCTTCTGGCCACCCTCGGGGCCGTGCTGGTCGAGGTCGGGGCGTTCAGCGGGTTGGTCATGCTCCTGTCGCGGTTCTCTCGTTCGCACGTGGTGGTCCTAGGGACAGCGTTCGGGCTGTTCCTCGGCTTCGAGGTTGGCTGGACCTTCCTAGACAACTTTCTGATAAGTTATGTCCAAGCATTACCCGGGGGCTCCTGGGTCTCGGCACAGTCCGTGGCAAACCAGTTCGAGCTTCTCAACCCGTTGGGCACGCTTTTCCTGCTCTCGAGAATCTACGTCAATCCTCCCTTGTTGGGGGTCACCCAGGGAGAGATCGGGCTTGCCGGCTTCCTATGGGTAATGGCTCCGCTCGTCCTCTTCGTCCTCCACGCCAGGATGCGCGACTGATCCTGACCTCCACACCTCGCAGGCGAACTCGCCGCCACCCGTCCGTGTTCGCCCCAGAGACCCCGCTCACAGTTATCTCGC
Organism: Thermoplasmata archaeon; assembly: GCA_028864975.1. Classification (GTDB taxonomy): domain Archaea; phylum Thermoplasmatota; class Thermoplasmata; order Lutacidiplasmatales; family UBA184; genus JAKAAX01. The sequence goes on from JAGWLG010000022.1 coordinate 9,747, forward strand.
ACTTGGGCGGGCCCCGCCCCCCCGCTGACGGCGCGAACGAGAGCAATGGCTCCACGCGCGTCGCTCCCTTCCCTTCTTCACCGTCATCGTATCGGATGCGTGCGGGCCTGGGGCACGCCGCCGTTCGGGGGCGGGGCGGCGGGTGCTCGCGCTGGCCGTTCGTCGTCGCGGGGTGCGTTCGTGTCGCCGGGCCGCACGTGGCTGTCATCGGGCTGAAGCCTCAACGGCCGACCGCACTCCCTCCGAGGTCGCGGGACGTTCCCTCGCTCCGCTCGGCGAGGTCGCGTAAGGTCCTCGGCGGAACGAGGACGCATATCGCGACCTCGCGTCGCCAGCGACCCGCTTCGCGTCCGCCTCTGAGGCGGCTCGAAGGGGTGGGGTCGCCCGTCAACCCTTCGGGCGATGACAGCCACGTGCGCGGAAGGCGCCACGAACGCCGAGAGCCGAACGACCACCGCGAGCGGGTGCCTCCCCACCCCCGAACTCGGGGAGAGGAAGATGGGGATGGGGGAGTGGGAGCCGTGCACCTGCCAACCCGAGCAGCCGAACTGCCCGGCCTGCACGGGGGCCGAACACCCCTGCCTGCTCTGCAAGGAAGGATCCCCCACGCCGAGGGTCGGGGGTAGTGTGACGAAACCTGTTGATGTCGCCCCTGTCAGGAACGTGTTTGGGTAGTCTCCTGACCTCAAGTATTCTACGGCCCCCTCGCGGGGCCTCGCGGAGGTCCGCCTGAGCTCGCTACCGCTCGCTTGGTCGCTCCGCTCCCGGACCCTTCGCTTGTCCGCCGATAGGCGGACCGAGAGCTACCGCTCGGCCTGCCGCCCGCGGTCCCCCTTCGGGGGACGCCGCTAGAAGAGGGGTGGAGTGGCTCAGGCCTGGACTCCCCACCTCAGATACCGACGGACTGCCAGCCCCCACACCCTCGGACGGAACCTCCGCACCAGCATCGTCAGGACAAGGTTCCTCAGTCCCGAGCCCCAGTGGGCCCACTTCCGCTTACAACGGTCCGCGATCGCTCCCATCACCCTCTCCACCGCATTCGAGGTGGCGGGCATCCAGAGCCCTCCTCCCACCTCGGCGAAGACCACCAGGGCCCGCATCTCCCGAAGGACGAATCGGGCCGACTGAGGGCACCCTCCCTGCTCCAGACGATGGCCCAGGGCCCCGAGCTCCTGGAGGGTGGCCCGCACCCTCTCCGTCACCGCCACCCCGTTCCCATCGTGGCGGTGGAACTCCACCGAGTTCCGCAGATGGGCCAGGAGACCCCGGACCGGACCTACGACCCGTTCCCTCTCCTCGAGGCTCATCCCCTCGTCGCCGAGGAGATCGTTCAGATGGCGACAGAAATGGACGTGGCACAACTGCTGGTACTCCGCCCCGAACGCTCGCAGCCCCGGGGCATCGTCGGTGGTGAGCTTCTGGACCTCCTCCCCCTCGAGAGAGGCCCCCGGGGGTGCGCCGACCCGAACGTTGACCAGCTCGACTCGGTGGTCCTGCCCTTGGCGGATCCCCGCCTCCACCTCGAGCTGCTGCTTCCTCTTCCGTCCCCTCACGAACGTCGAGTCCGTGGAGTGGTTCTGTCCCAGCTTCACCTCGACAGGGGGCGGGGGGTCCCTCTGGAGGGTTCTCTCGACCACCTGGGCCAGTTCCTTGACGAAGTTCCAGATGGTCCGATGGGGGATGCGATAGCCCAGGACCCTTTCCATCAGACGAGAGGCCTCCGGGTACGTGCCCGTGAGGGCGTGCTCGGCGCAGGGAAGTCGCACATCGGGGGTGTAGCGCTTCTTCCCCAGGCCCAGGGCCTGGAGGAGAGGGATGAACGTCTTCCCGGCGACCCGGTCCCTCACCCGTCGGACCCGCACGACCAGGGGTCCCATGCTCGTGCGGAAGCTGCGTTCATAGCCGCCCCAGAGACCGTAGCGGCACCTCCCGTCCTCCTGGCGCACCCTCCGAAGGTCGTCCAGGAGGTCCTCCTGGGTCCGTTCCATGACGGTGCGTAGGTCCTGGGTGCCCAGGTGCTTGGCGCGGTTCAGCAGATGACCAAAGTCTATGGCGGGGGGTGTCTCTCCATTCACGGGCCTCTCTCCTTTGGGTTCTTGCGGTTCCCAACAGGGGAGAGGTTCCCCTCGCCATCAACAAATTCCTACACACCACTGGGTCGGGTGGTGGCTCATCTCGGTCGGGGCGGGGCCTGCCTCCTATGACCACAGGTCGGAGCTCAAGGCCCTCCATCTCCGGTGGGACCCCACCGCCCGCGAGTGGACGGGGGTTGTCCTCGGGTCGGACATCGGGACGCTCGAGGGGTTGGGCCTCGCGGTCGAGGTCCGCCAACGCCGCCAGCCGCGCGAGCCCGCGTCCCCCATGCGCAAGCGGGACCACGCGAAGGCCTCCGTGGAGGCGTACGGGGCCCGGGGCGTCCAGGGGCGCGAGAGCGCCCGGTTCAGCCTTTCGGACTCACCCGGCGGGGTTGGGCGAGTCCTCGCCGAAAACGGTCGGGCGTTTTCGGCCTTGGACGTCACGGCAGGGCTCCCCGACGACTCCCGCGAGGACGACCAGCGGGTCCAGGCCCAGGCCGAGCGGGAGCGCCAGGGGCGCGTCCGGGCCGCACGGGCGGTCATCCAGGCCCATCCGGGGCTCGAGACGGTTCTCGCCCGCGACCAGACCAAGCTCACCCTGTTCTGCGCGGTCCACCACGTGACACCGGACGAGCTATGCCCCCACGCGGAGACCAACGGAGTCCCCATCCGGGCCAGGGGGACCCCGCGCGATGGGATGTGCAGCTACTGCCACGGGTGGCACGCCTGGGCGCGGCCCGTGGACGTTGCGGACGTCGAGGAGGTCCTGGCGACCCCCGCGGATTGGTTGAGCGAGGTCCGGGCCCGGGAGGTCGCGATCCTGCCGGGCTCGGAGTGGAACGACGGGTGAGGGACCCCGCTCCCCCGGCGTTGCGCCGGCCCCCTCCCCGGGGGGCGGGGGCCGGCGCTTTCGTTTCTTCGTGCGATAGGGACTTCCAGGCAGGTTCTCTAGGTGTCCAGGAGGATGTTGTAGTGAGCTCAGGAAGGTTTCGACCAAACGAGGAGGAGTTCCTCCCGATTCAATCAGGTGGTGGGCTATGGTTCGCCGTGGTTTGGCCCGATGGGACCGACGAAAGCTACTCGAGCTCCAAGTCAGACCTCGATAGACTGCTCAAGCTCCTCGGCGGGAAGCGGGTCCCACTCCGAATCTACTCCGTGTGGCAGGGGCAGTACCGCACCGACCTGTTTCCTTGTCGTCCCGAGGTTCTCCGCAAGGAGCTGGCGGCGTCCCAGAGTCTTGGCTGGAGCCGGGTCCCCACCTGCGGGGCGGTTCGTCGTTTTGGAGATAAGAGTGAGTTTTCCGACTTCTGCCAGCGACACAAGGGCCACGAGGGGAAGCACTCGGCCCAGGGTAGCGAGTGGTAGTGGCTGCGATCGCCCGACCTCCATCAGTCTCGCCGTCTGGGTTAACCCCCTGTCCCCTGGCTGAGTGCAGGTGACGACACGCCCTACGCAGGCAATACCTCGGTCCATGATTTCACCGTGATGTACGACGAGAAAGGTGCGTTGCATCGGAGGACCGTGGTGGGAAACCAGTGCGAACTTGGCGTCAGGAACGGAGGCCCGGTGATTGAGACCCATGTCCCTGGTCCTGGCACGAACACCTCGTGCGACGTGCCGTTTGGACTGATGCTACTGGTCGGACCGCCGGTCCAAATGCTCGGGGCGTAGGAGAAGTTCCCAATCCAGCCTACGCAAATAGAGCCGTTCGGAGAACCCGTGAGTTCGACGAACCAACGGGTTGTGGTGTTGAGCTTGGTCGACTCCGGAGCCTGAACCATTTGGGCATCCGGTGGCGAAGTCACGTAACACGACATCCCTCCACTGGGGACTGAAATGCAGTCCTCCATCCATGCGGAGACCCGTCCCGTAGGTGGCACCAGCAGGCTCCCCGAGAAGAAACCCTCCGGGCCCGTGCCATTCCACCAGGCTTCGAACGTGATCGAGGATGTCGCGTTCCAGTAATTCCACGCTCTGAGGAAGGATGCGTTCGCCCAGGGGCCCGAGAGTGTGGTTCGACTGATGGAGGAACTTCCCCATCCGGTCCTGTTCGACTGGTCTGATAGGGCAGTACCCCAGAGTTCTGTGCAGTTGGTGAAGGCATAGCACGGGTCACCGAAGTCACCCCAGAAGAAAGAGAGTCGACCGGAGATGTGCCAAGTCATGGAGAAGGTCTCCGAATTGAAGCTGATGTTCTTTTCCCAGATGTTCCCCACGAAGACACTACGATTGGCTGGCTCCCAGCCCATCGCGGGTACCGACACCGTGTCGTTGTAAACGGTCGCTCCCGGGGGGGGGCTGCCTGGGGGGCCGCCTCCCGGACCATTGCCTGCCCCGTGACCGCCCAGAGAGCCGTTGAAAACGAGGAAGAGCGTCGCCGACGAGACGGCCAAAGCCGCGACTGCTACGACCGCGATCAGAACAAGCAGTCGGTGACTTCCCTTGGGGGCTGCCGAGTGCGGTGCCCGGACGGGCGGTTCGGACTGACTTGCCCCCCACGACGCGAGCCCATTCGAAGGAGGAGGTCCCGGCTGTTCGACCGGCTCAGGCGACTGAGAGCCCCAGGGGCTCGGTGCAACGCCATCCACGCATGTCGATAGTCCCCTCAACACAAAAACCGCACGCATTGTCCGTGGGGCCGTCCCGGTCACCGGAGAGGGGCAGCTGACCAGTTGGGGGCCGCGGGCGGCCTCGGAGCGACGCCTGGGGGTCGCCCCTCGGCCGCACCAACTGGAGCTGACCATCCTGCACGAGCAGGTTGAACGGATCGTGGCCACAGTCCAGACAATCATCCGCGCACTCGCCCCTTCGGGCCGAGTGCACGAGGTGCGCCCTTCGTGCGCACGGGCCGCCTACGGCGGCCCTGGGACGCGCCTCCAGGAATCGCCGCGGGGTTCATCCACTGTCCATGGATGTCATGGTCATGAGTGAGCCCGGCAGGTTGTGGGTAGGAAGCGTCGTGATAGAGACCAAGCCCTCCTCGTTCCACCGGTTGGTGAAGTTCTGGTGCGAGGCGCTGCACTACGTGCCGCGAGAACCCCTTGGGGACTGGGCGCTCCTTCGCGATCCGTTCAAGAGTGGCCCCAACATCGCCATCCAGCAGGCCCCCGAAAAGGCCGAGGTCCCGGGGCCGGAAGGCAGGTTCCATCTTGACCTCTACTCCAGCGACTGGAAGGCCGAGACCCAGAGGCTCCTCGGGCTGGGAGCCGCGATGGTTGAGCCCGCCCAGGAGGGGCGGGACTTCGCCACCCTCGCCGATCCCGACGGGAACCTTCTGGACGTCATCGACGCGCGCGGTTACGGGTACAAGTTCGGCCAGCGTGGCCCTTGAGCTCCTCTCGGACGATCTCATCGATGTCCGAGCAGAGCGGAAACACCGCCTCCGAGCACGCCAACAACGCCGAACGCACCACCTGCCCCACCTGCGGCCGACCTATCGGCGCCGCCCCCGCCGCGCCCGGGATTGCCGCGCTCCGCGCGAACAGCGAAGCGAGCCTTGAGGCGACCGTGGCCTCCGTGGGTCCCACCCGTGAGGTCGTCACCTCCCGAGGTCCCGCAGAGGTCGCCGACGCCGTGCTCCAGGACGCGAGCGGCACCGTGAAGCTCGTCTTGTGGGGTCCGCAGACCACGAAGCTCCAGGCGGGGCAGCGCGTGCGGCTCGCGGGCGCTTGGGTCAAGGAATACCGGGGCAGGCTCCAGCTCTCCCTTGGTTCGGCCGCGTCCATGGTCGTCTTGGGGCCCTGAGGACGCGGCCTCGCGAGGGGCCCCGTGCCCCGGTCCTTCGGTTTGTGGCCGGGATGGGGGGCCCCTCGCCCGCAACGCGTCGATGGCGGTGCTCGGGCCCTGAGGCACCCGGGGTCTACGGCCTCCCTCCCTTTGTGAGGGAGGCCTCGGACGGACCAATCGGGGTCCGTCCAGCTCCGTCAGCGGATCGGCGCTTGACGGGTCTCCTCCCTCCGCGGGTGTGGCCGAGCGGTTGAAGGCGCCGGGCCGAAGGCGGGGTAACTCGTTGGAAACCCGGTGGGTGCTTGCACCCCGAGGGTTCGAATCCCTCCGCTCGCGTCTCACGCATTCTGGGGGGGGTAACGAGGGGAGGGGTCGCCCCCTCCCCCCGGCGGGCGTGGTGAGTCACGCCGCTCGCGCCACCCGGAGTTTCACGACCTCCGGGACGTCGCTAATGGCATCGCTCTCTTGAGTCTTGAAGTTGGTGTTCGGTCGCGATTGTGCGGTGTGGTCTCAGTCCCGTCAGAACCGCGACCGACGCGAAATCGGTGCGCTGAGCGCTGCTTTCCGTAGTACCCGTCCGCACACCGAACAACGAGGGCGACCTGACTCTTCCGATATCCCTGCTCGTGGATCCTCGTCAGCATCCGTTGACCCGAGAGGCCATGGGAGCCCGCATCCGTGGCACAGCGAGGTCGCCACGCGTACGTGACCGCGTCTCCCCTACATGTTCGTGCCGAGACCCTCGGTTCTCGCTTCACTTCACAGGGGCCCAGCCATGGGACCACTCATGGAACTCCGTAACGGGGGGCTCGATCCCATGGCGCCACAGCAGGGCGTTCATCTCCCCTCGATGCTGGAGCTCCTCCTCGACCATGTGCCAAAGCATGGCCCGCAGTGTGACACGCTCCCTGCGCCATCGAGTCCACCCATCGTCGACCGGGGCGTTGAATTCGATGACGCGATCCAAGTCTCGCTCCTTCAGCCGCAAGACGAACTGGAGCACTTCCCGCGTGGTCCGAGACATGGCCCGTCGGGCACCCTCAACGGTCCGGATGCTCGTTCGAAGGCGGCCGGACGGGAACAGGCGCACCGTGTCGGTGTAGACGTACCTGAACCACCACCGATAGGCGTCGAGGACGTGCAGGAAGATCTCGAACAGGGGGAACGATGCCCCGTCGTTCAGCCGGCGCTTGCTCGCCGGGAGCCGCGATATCGCCGCGAGGTACTTCGGCCGAACCTCAGCATTGTAGCGGTACCAGGTGCAAATCGATTCAAGCTCCCCCCGCACGTCCCACCTCCCCCCCGGTAGTCGCCCTGTCTGAAGAACCTGCGGAAGGGCCGCGCCCGGGCCCCCGGAAAGGCCCCAAGTTGCTTGTGATCGTTTAGCGTCGCCCCCTCTCCTACCCACCCGCCTCCGCCCTCTCCCCCACGCTTGGTAAGGATGCGGAAGGGTAGGGTGCGTGGGGGAAAGGGCTCCCCCGCCACCGCACGGGCGGCGGGTCCTCCCGTTCGCTTCGCGAACGGGTCCTCCCGCCGCGCAGGGGTGATTCAGGAGTGGTCGTCGTTCTGAGCGCTACACTCGAGAGGAGTCGAAGGACAGGTAGATTCGTTGGCCCGGACAACCATGCCATGCTCCTTGCCAAGACACCTTGCCATGCGGCCTTGCCGAGACACACCCCCCGTTTAGAATGGCTTGGCAAGGCGGACGGCTTGGCAAGGGCCCAAGACCTCGACACCAATCAGTTTGGGGACGCGACCGCAGGCGCCGGGGTCCCCCTCGTCGCGCGTCGCACATCGCGCTACAGCCCCGGACAGGCGCCAACGGGGAGCATTCAGCACTCACCGGCTGGGTTCTCTTCCGCGGGGGCTCCGACGGGCAGATGTCAGGAGATGCGCGTGCAGGACACAGGCAGCCGAACCAGCGAAGGCCTATCGCGCGCCCGGCCGGCCCCCTCTCGACCAGAGCCGCCTTCATTACTCGCGATGGCTGATAGCCTGACGGAATCCCTCGGGCGCGGTTCATCTCGGAACCGGAGGGTTGGTTGCATCCATCTTCGAGAGAGGATGGGTTCATACCATTATTGGTTTGAACCCCTGCAGGCCCGTGGTGGATTCGAGCCCGAAAGGGTTCGAGTCTACAGGTGTCGGGTCCCTCGAGTGACGGACGACACCTCCCGGCCTCACCCCCATTCCGCAAGTGTGGGGCAAGTGGCCGGGTATTCGACCCAGGGGAACCGGGACGGCGGTGGGGCCCCTCGGAACTCCTCCACGTCGGCGGAGAGGCGTGGGTAGGGCCGAGTCCCCCTGATCCACCTGTGGCGGGCTTTGGTTCAGACCCCTCGGCCGAAACCGTTGACTCCTAGACCTCGCTCCCGGGAATGTGGCCGAATCCGCGGAAACGGGGCCCGCCCACGCTCTCCCCGCCGCCGCCGAGACGTTGTTCGTGGGCCGAACCCGGGAGCTCGCTCTGCTGGTCCGTGCCCTGGAGGACGCGAAGGCCGGGAAGGGAAGCGCCTGGGTCGTAGAGGGACCCGCGGGGATGGGGAAGACCCGCCTCGTCCGGGAGGTTCAGGAGGAGTCGTCCCAGAGGGGCTTCCGGGTCCTCTCCGGCCACTGCTTGAAGGAGGTCCTTACGCCCTTCTTCGTGTTCCAGCAAGCCCTCCGTCCCCTTCAGGACCGTGGGGAGCTGAGCCCCGCGAGCCTCCCTGATCCCTTGCCGTCGCTCGTCGTCTTCGAGGAGGACCGCCCCGCCCGCGTGTTCGAGGAGGCCGCCCTCCTGTCTGCGCGGACCCCCTGCCTCCTCGTCGCCCGCGAGCCATCTCGGCGGCTCCGCGCCCGTCTGCCAGCGCTCCACCCTTCCGCGGAGCTCCTCGGTCTCTCGAAGGAGGAGAGGTCCGACCAATCCTCTCCCCTGCTCATGGATGAGCTCGGGCACCGGCTCGCTGCGCATCTTTCGGCCCGTCGCGGCAGCGTCATCGCGATGGGCGGGCTCGGCTACCTCGCGAGCCAGAACGGTTTTCCCGCCTTGCTGCGGCTCATCCAGTTCCTCCGCGATTCGGCGGAGGAGAGCGGAGGACATCTTCTCCTCTCCCTCAATCCGACGGCGTTCGATGACCGTCAGGTCATGCTCGTGGAAGCGGATGCCCACGTCCTCCGTCGTCCGGTCCCTGAGGCGCTCTCTCCCGGCGCCCCCGAGCCCTCCTCGACGACGATGCTCCGATATCTCGACACGATCGAGGAGACGGCCCATCTCCGGCCGATCCTGATCGTGCTCGACGACCTGCAGTGGGCCGACGCGGATTCCCTGCGGGCAGCCCGCTTCCTGGCACGGAACCTCCGGTCCGCCTCGGTGACCCTGCTGGCCACGCTACGGACGGAGGAGGAACGGGCCGACCCTGCGGAAGGGCAGTCCTTGCGGGAGACGCTCGAGGGGATGGAGCACGACGGGACGTTGCGCCGTCTCCCCCTCTCGGGCCTGGCCGAGGACGAGGCCCAACAGATGGCCCGTGCTCTGTTCGGTCTTCCTCTTGGGCTCGGAGAGGAGGACGACAGCTTCCGCGCCCTCTTCCGAAGGTCCGGGGGAAACCCGTTCTTCCTCCAAGAGACCCTGCGACAGCTCGCCGCAGAGGGGCATCTCCGGCGCGACGGCGGACGGCTGGGGGTGAACGTCCTTGCGAAGGCGGACGGGTCTCGCCGGGACGGCCCTCCTGCCCTACCCGACACGCTTCGTCGGCTAGTGTCGCGACGTCTACAGGGCATCACGAAAGAGGGGCGGGAGATGTTGGAGTGGGGGGCGGACGCGGGAAGTGAGTTCGACCTTCCGCCGATCGCGGCGGCGCTCGGAAGAGACACGACGGACGTGGAACGCGCATTGGAGCGCCTGCAGGACGAGCAGGGTCTCGTCGGACGGGGTCTCGGGGGCGGAGAGGGGTGGTCCTTCTCGCACCCTCTCCTCTGGGAGGTCCTCCTCGCAGAGCAGCCGGAACCGGAGCTGAGGGAAAGGTCGCTGCGCCTGGCCGACTGGTGGGGGTCGAGCCGCCCCCAGGAGGAGGGGACGGTGGCCCGTCTCTACCACGACGCCCACAACGCGGAACGAGGCCTACCTTGGGTGCGGAAGGCGCTGGAGCGGGCCATCATGGCTCAGGGCCCGGAGACCGTGGAGCGCTACCACCGATGGCTGCAGGAGATGCTGGAGCTCTCAGGAGTGTCGGTGGACACGCGCGTCAGAGAGGGCCTGGAGGTCGCCTTACGGCTCGGGCGAGCGTCGGGTTCCTCGCGCCCCTTGCTGCGGATCTATGAGGGACTTCTCGCGCTCCGGCCATCGGACGAGATCCGATGGGAGGTCGGCGCGAGGTGCGTGAGCACCCTCGTCAACATCGACCCGGGGGAAGGAGGGAAGCGCCTGGACGCCCTCCAGCTCGAAGTGGAGGGGATCCCGGGGGGTCCTCCCCCGAAGGTCAGGCTGGCGATCCTCCAGAGCAGGTCCCTTCTGGGACTGTTCGCCCACGATCACGCGGCGTCGCTGGCATCGGCGGAGGACGCGCTGCACTGGGCGGGTGTCGCGGGGGATGACTGGGACCGGGCGTGGGCGCTCTATTGCGGGGGCTGGGCCCTCAGTCAGCTTGGACGGAGGGCCGAGCTTGGGACATGGCTCACGAAGCTCCGCGCGGTGACCGAAAGGACAGGATGGGCCCGTCTGGAAGGCATGCAGGCCTCGCTGGGGGCCCAGATGGCCTGGTCGGCGGGCGACCTTGCGATGGCCCGGCTCGGCTGGAAGGACGTCCTAGAGGCGACCCGGCGCACGGGTGACCACCGCACGGCCTGCAGCGCCATGGTCAACCTTGGGTTCGTGCTCCTCCTTGCCGGGGAGACGGAGGAGGCGATGAGCGTGGCGCGGGAGGCGCGACGGCTGGCCGAACGCTTCGACCTCCCTACGCAGGTCGGAGCGACCCTCCACATGATGGGGGAGGCGCTCCTGCGTGAACGTCGTACGAACGAGGCGCGGGCGAGCCTAGAAGAGGCCCTGACCACGTTCGCACGCCTGGACTATCACGAGCAGGAATCCTCCTGTCGGCTCATCCTCGCGGAGGCCCTCCTGGTGGAGGGGGCTCCCCGCGAGGCCCTATCGGAGCTCGAGCGCGCGGCCAGCGGCGCGGGAGGGTCAGAGGGGCCGCAAGCCCGGCAAGGGCTCCCTTTGCTCCGCAGCTGGCTCCACGAGGCGTTGGGGGAAGCCGCGGAGGCGCGAAGGCGATTGGACGAGGCGCTCCAGGTGTCGAAGGAGGCGGGCGACGCCCTGGCGGAGGCCCAGGTCAAGGCCTCGCTGGCCCGATGGGAGCTCGCCCACGGCGATCCCTCGCGAGGCTCGGTGCTCCGCACCGAGGCCGACGCTCTCTTCGACCGGTGCGGGGTCGTCCCTGACGGGTGGATCCGTGACTGGCCCCCGGAGGCCGTGGACCCTGGGACCCGGCCGCCAAGAGCGAGGGACCCGTCCATGGAGCATGACGAACCCCCGCAGACCCGTCGCGTTCCATAGGTCTCGACCCGGTGAGCTTCCGAGGTTCAGGGACGGTTCGCGGGGGTCGAGCGTGCCGCTCTCTCGAGCTTGTCCAGGCAGTTCTCCCAACCGGGGACAAGCCGGGGATAGACGTGAGGGGCTCCCCGACGAAGCTCTTCCAACCGTTCGTGGACCACCGTGATCTTCGTCTGCCCCTCGGCCCAAGGAACGAGCATGACCCTGACCAGGGTATCGTAGTATTCTCCCTTCTCGGGCTCGGTACCCACGAACGCCCAATGGTAGACCAGCTCTCGGGGTGGGTCGATCTTGACGAAGCGCCCCTCGAACTTCCCCGTGCTGAGGCCATTCCGAGCATGCCACACCTCGATGCGTCCACCGACGCGCGGGTCCACGGTGATCCGTTCGAGGTCCAGATCATCTGGGGTCACCCACTGACGCATCAGGTCGGGATCGAGAAAAGCGCGGAACACACGGTCCGGAGGGGCGTGCAGGGTTCTTTCGATCCGGATCGCGACCTCAGACCCCCCACGTTGACTCACGGCTTCCTCCGCGTCCCCGGCTTGGGCTCCCGTTGGAGGGCCTTGTCCATCCGGCTCAAGCCCTCCTGCCAGAAGTGTTCGTAGTAGGAAAGCCACTCGGACGCCTCGCGGAGCGATCGTCCTCGAACGGAGTAGAGGTGTTGGCGGCCCGAGGCACGGAGCGAGACCATGCCCGAGACCCTGAGGATGCGGAGCTGCTTCGACACCGAAGGCTGGGACATGTGGGTCGCACCGACCAATTCGTTGACGGAGCGCTCGCCGTTGCGGAGCGCATCGAGCAGTTGCCTTCGGGAGGGCTCTGCAAGGAGGCGAAAGACGTCGACCACGTCATTTGCATATCCAATGGGATATATGTCTATTTGCGCACATATAAGGGGGAGCGCCCGCCTTAGGGGGATCGCGAGGCTCCGCTCGATCGGGTGAAGGAAAGATGCGAAGGATCACAGCGAACGCGTACATGACGTTGGACGGGCGCGGCGAATTCCCGAAGTACCCGGGCTCGGAACGGCCGTCGAAGGAGGTCAACGCGCTGTTCCGTCACATGTGGTTCGACCGATTTGACGACGTCACCACGGTCATCATGGGCCGCCGATCCTTCCTGGGGCACCAGCGAACGTGGAGCGAGAAGGCACGGAAGCCCGGTGAACAGAAGTGGCTTCTCGCGTACCGGCGGTATCTGGACCGTGTGGAGAAGATCTGCCTCTCCCATCGTCTCAAGACCACCGACTGGGAGGATTCCCGGATCCTTCACGGGGATCTCGCCCGGATCCTGACCAAGCTGCGGCACGAGAAGGGCGGGAACATCATGCTGGAAGGGGGGCCCGCCGTGGTTCGGGAGTGCCTGCGACGTAACCTCGCCGACGACTATTGGTTCTTCGTCATGCCGGTGGTGTATGGAAAGGGGCCTCGGTACTGGGGCCCGATGGACCCCCAGTGCACCCTCAAGCTCATCGAGACGAAGCCCGGGGAGGATGGGGAGATTCTCCTCCATTACGAGGCGCTCCGTTAGGGTCCTGCCCCGGTCCAGCGCTTGAGCATGGCGGCCAGGGACGACCCACGGGAGGTCGCCCCGGGGCGCGTCAGTGACCGGTATGTTCGAGCTTCCCTTTCTCCTCGACCTTCCACTTGCAGTACGCGTAGAGGGCGTCGTAGAGAGGGAACTGTAGACGCTGGTTCTCATGGTCGTCCTTGGCGATGAGCCGGAACCCCGTCGCCGCAGCCTCGAGCCCGGCGGCCTCGGCATCCTCCCCCGAACCCCCGTCGGCGACACGGACGATCTTGGCGAGCTCGAGCAGGGCAGGGTCCGTCAACTTGTACTTCCGAATGACGGCATCGAAGCTCACGAAGGACTTCCCGTTCTCCTCGTAGTGGAAGAGCTCGGCGCCGGGGGTGTCGAACGGGGTCGCCCCCTGCTTCTTGGCGACCTCCAGGACCTTGTCCTTCGGGACGTAGAGGAACTCCGCCTCCCTGTCCACGAACTTTCGGATGACCCAGGGGCAGGCGATCCGGTCGACGCGCGCTTTCTCTCGAGTGACCCACTTCATGGCCCGGCCTCGTCGCGGCGAGACCCACAAGGCAAGTAAGACTAGCGGTGTGCCGGGCCGATCCATGCTCTCCAAGCCCGGCGAGCCTCCCCTCTGCCCCGGCTCGACCCCCCTCCTTTCTCGACGGTGGGCCGGCAGGCTTCCCACGCTCGTCGTGGTCGTGCTTCTTGGGGAGATGGTGTTCTGGGGAGGGTTGGCCCTCCTTCGAGCGGCCCCTCCCGGCGTCATCCTCTACCTGCTTCCCTGGACCCTGTGCATGGGCCTCTCTCTCCATCTCGCAGATGGTCGCCCTCGTGCGCGCGGAGCTGCGAGATATCTTGGAGCGGTCCTGGCCCTGAGCCTCCTCGAGGAGGCCCTGGCGTTCGCGGTCGGAGGAGGTCTGGGCGGACACGCGACCTCTCTGGCCGACGACTGGCTTCGCTCCGTGCCCGGTTTCTTCGTCATGGGGGTGGCGGTCCTCGCCGCGCAGCGACGATGGGGATCGGACGCTCTCGATGGGTTTTGGAGCGGGGCCGTCGCGGGGGTCCTCATCGAGATCGTCGTGGGTCGGGGCGCACAGCCCCTGGCCTTCCTCACGTTCGGGGGCGTAGCGGCTTGGACCTACGGAGCCCTGGCCGGGTTTCCGCTCCTTCCTGGCGGGCACCCCGTCCCTCGGTCAGGGGTTCGCCGCATCATGACCGTGGCGACCGCGGTCGGGGCATTGCTCCTCGCCGAGCTCGTGGCATACTCCGTCGCTGGCGCCCTCCACGTATGAGGGGGATGCTCGGGGTCTGCCGTTCCGTCGGAGGGACGAACCGCCCTGCCCTTGGCAGCCCGCAGACCAGCACGCCGTCAGGAATGAGTGCCCCCGCGGGGCGGGTCGAGGGGGGGTCACGCGGGAGCCGAGGCCGTTCAGGCCCGTCGCACCGCGGTGGCCTTCACGTAGAGATGGAGTCTCGCTCCCGGATGGATCCGGAGCCGGTGGACGGAGGACGGTGTCACCGCGACCGAGAGCACGGTCGAACCCACGCGCACTCCGAGAACGGTCTCCCAGCCTGGACCCCTTCGGAGGCTCGTCACGATGCCATGCAGGACGTTCCTGGCGCTGGTGGAGAACTCTGCCTTGGCCACCAGGATGGACTCGGGATCGACCCGGAGGCCCACACGCTCGCCCTCCCGAGCGCGGAACCCGACGACGAGGCTCAACGAAGGGGAGAGGTCGACGTGCGGTTCGGGTCGGGCATGCCAGGTGCCCCGGAGGGGTCGAACGGCCCCGGGACCTCCCGGATGCGCGACGGGGCCCAGGGGGCCGACGCCCCCTTCGAGCACCTTTCTTCCGCGGGAGTTCAGCCGTGTGCCTCCGGGGGTACGTCCCCCCCGCTGCGCCGTGACGACAGGCCCTCCCGCGAGCCGCGCGAGCCGGCTCAGTCGATAGGTGCCGCGGTCCCGCGAGATCCCGAGGGACTGGCAGGCCGACACTAGGTTCCCCTCCGCCTCGAGCGCTCGCAGGAGCGAGATGTCCACGGGGGTGGCGAGCATCTCCCGTTCCACGGTCCTAGTTCCCACGGCCCTCCTCCAGGCCTCGCAGCGGAAGGAGGTGTCGCTCGTCGACCTCGACCCACCCTCTTTGCCGGACCTCGGGCGGAGCGAGGGGCGGACGAAGGTGCTGCTCGAGCCTCCAGGGTCCGCACTCGAGCCCGACGCGCCAGCCGAGCGGGTCTCGATGCACCCAGCGGACGACCGCGGGAAGACGGCCCCGGCCTTCTTCCTGGACAAAGGAGAGCCGTTCCGCGGAGCAGGCGATCCCCTCGGGTCCGGCGCGATCGAGCCACGGACGGGCCCAGGGCGCCCCCGACGCCGCGGCGAGGTCCTGGGTGGAAAGCACGTTCTCGTAGCCCGCGAACCGGGCCGAGAACGCGTCGCAAGGCGAGGACATGAGGCGCTCGGGGTCCCCGAGGAAGCGCACCGAGCCTCCGTGCAGGAGGAGGAATCGGTCCGCAACGGAGAAGGCCACCGAGGGATCGTGGGTGACCAGGAGGAGCGCCACGTCCTGCTGCGAGGTGACCTCGAGCATCATCTGGACGAGGTCGTCGCGAGCGAGCACATCCAATCCCGAGAGCGGCTCATCCCAGAGGAGGAGCCGCGGGTGCGCAGCAAGCGCCCGGGCCATGGCGACCCGCTGGCGCTGCCCCCCGCTGAGCTCATGCGGCCGTCGACGAGCGAGCGATGTGAGCTCGAAGCGCTCCAGCAGAGCGCGGACCTCGCGGTCCGGCGTGGGAGCGCCGAGGGTCTCCTTCGCGAACCCCACGTTCTGCTCGACCGTTCGGTGGGGGAAGAGGGAGAGCCCCTGCGGCACGTAGCCGACGTTGCGGTGCTCCGGGGAGGTCGAGGTGACATCCCGGCCCTCCCACAGGAGCCGACCTCCCGAGTTCCGCGCCAGCCCCGCCAGGCAACGAAGCAGGGTCGTCTTGCCGCTCCCGCTGGGGCCCACGACCACGACCACCTCCCGACGTCCCATCGAGAGGTCGACCGGTCCCAGCTCGAAGCCGGGATAGCCTGCCCGGAGCCCCTCCAGAGCGACCCAGGGCGAGTTCATGCCCGAGACTCCCGCGGCGCGCCACGGGCCCGTAAGGCCCACTCGAGCACCCGCATGCCCAGGAAAGCGCTGAGCGCGAAGAGCAGCAGGAGCGCCGCCATGGCGAGCGCCTGGGGGGGAGAGATCTGGTACGTCTCGAAGATCAGCACCGAGATGGGGTTCCAAACGGGCTGGTTCGCCCCCGCGGGCCACGGATAGACCGTATAGCCGAGGACGAGGAGTCCACCGATCTCGCTCAAGCTCCGCGCCCAGGAGAGCCCCATTCCCCCCAGGATCCCACGTAGGGAGAGGGGAAGGGTGATCTGAAGGAACACGTCCCCACGAGAGGCGCCCAGGGTCCGCGCCACGCCGACCATCTCAGGGTCCACGGCCCGGAACGCGGTCATGCTCGCCGAGACCACGTACGAGGTGCTGACGTAGCCCATGACGGCGACCACGCCCCAGATCGTGTCCCAGACCGGGATGCCCAAGGTGGCGAGGAACCTCCCCAAGGGCGCGTCGGGTCCGAAGACCATCAACAGCGCGAGCCCCGCGATGAGGTGGGGCAGCACCAGGGGGAGGAGGACGATCGACTCGATGACCTCCCGCCCTGGGAATCGCCGTCGTGCGAGCACGTAGCCCAAGGGCAGCCCGAAGACCACCGAGCCGGCGAGAGCGAGGAGGCTGGCCAGGACCGTGAACCCTAAGGAGACCTCGACCGCGGGGCTCCCGGCCGCACGCAGGATGGCCATCGGAGGGACCGAGGTCAGCAGCGCGAAGAGCGGGAGGAGCAAGAGGACGACGAGCACCCCCGCGAGCCCGGCGACAGAGGCCGAGGGGAGGATGGAGGCCCATCCTCCTATCGCGCCCGACCGAGGGGGGGCCTCCCCCCTTTCACTCATGCCTTGCCTCTAGGGGAGGAGTCCGCTAAGGTCGGGAGGGAGCGGAATGCCCTCGGGAGCGAGCGACGGTGGAAGGCCCGTGCCCTGCGAGTAGGCGGGAAAGAGGGGTTCGAAGCCATCGGCGGTGAGGATGGCACTCCCCCCCGGTGAGAGGAGCGTCGTCACGAAGAGGTCCCCCAGGGTGGCGTTCGGAGCGTTCGAGGGAACGGTGACCGCGTAGGCCACCGGTGCCCCGACCACCTTCTGGGTCCCTCCCGAGGAGGTCAGGACCGCCGTGCTAGCTTGCGCGTAGAAGGAGATGTCGCTCCCATCGAGCTGCCCGAGCGCCACGCGGGGGTCGAAGGCCACGAAGCTCAGGTGGTGGGTGATCGCGTAGGACCGATAGGTGATGAACACCTGGACCGTGTGGGCTGCGAGGAGGCTCGCCACTTGGGTCTCCGGCTCGACCTTGGCGTTCGTCGGACTGGGCGTGGCGAGCGTACCGATCGCCCCCGAGAAGAAGTGCTGGTAGAGCGAAGGGACCCCGCCCTGGAGAAGCTGGTCCTCCAGCTGCAGCACGAAGATCTCGTTGTAGCCGTTGGGGTCGGCGCTGGCGTTGGCGACCCCCATTACGACCCCGGACCGCTCCACCAGGGTGGGCCAGTTCGTGGCATTGATGCCCGAGAGCGCACCCGCTGAGGGGTCGTAGCAGAGGACCTCGGGATTGGAAGCGAAGACGAGCTCCCACCCGGCGTACTTCGGCTCGAGCACCTGGGGGATCAAGCGGAAGTCCGCCGTAGCGGCCACGTCGAAGCTCCCGGAGACGGGGGGGAGGAGCTGGTCAAGCGCCGCGATGCTCCCCTGGTAGGTCTGCGCGGAGGGGGGGTCCTGCGCCCCGGGTGTGTCGTTCACGAGCAGACTGCCCACCTGACCGAAGGCGGTCGCGAGGGTCCCGGCCGCGGCCACCGAGAGGGCCGGGGAGCCCGCGGCAGGGGTGGAAGGGACCGGAGCGGGGCGGAGCTCGAACCCGGCGAAGGCCCCCCCCAAGAGACAGAGCAGGGCGATCCCCAGGACCCAGACGAGGGCGAACTTCTGCATGAGCGATGTGGGATTTACCCACATCGTATGAGGGTTGCGCAGGCGCGCGCTTGCGTTTCCGTCCAAGCGTTGCGGTCGTTCGGGGCCAAGGGGGCGGCTGCTTCCAAAGTGATAGTGTTATCCCTTTTAACGGGATAGTCAAGCCATGACGTCGACCTCCGCGACCGCGGCGGCCACCTCCACCTCGGTCCTGTCCCCCTCGACCGCCTACCCGACCCGCCGCTCCCGGGGCTGTCCCTTGGAGGACCTGATGGCGTTCCTCGGGAAGCCGTACGTCCTCGACATCCTCCGTATCTTCTCGGAGGAGCCTGGGCCTCACCGGTTCCTCGACCTTCAGCGTCGTCTCGAACTCTCTCCGAACACGCTCACGTCCCGCCTTCGCGACCTCGTGGGGGCGGGGTTCCTCACCCGGACCGCCTACGCCGAGATCCCTCCCCGCGTGGACTACCAGGGAACGGCGAAGACCGCCCAGCTCGAGGAGATCTTCGAGCAGCTCGGGGAGTGGGCCCGTCGTAACGACCTGCGGCCGATGCCGGTGGCCGCTCGGTCCCGCAGGGTCCGGGGACTCGGCCAGGTCGCCCGCTAGTTCGGTCGTTCCATCAGTGACCTTTGGCCTCGGGAACCACCTTCAACCGCCGCGCGCGCCTCCCTGGGACTCGCACGACGCCTTGGCGGTCGCCCGCGAGCGATGCTGGTGGTGGGTGGTCTCGCTCTCGGCCCCCCTCCGACCGCACGAAAGCTCCCAGAGACGTGCGCAGTTTTCGCGGTGCTCTATGGAGACCCTCGTGGAGTGAGGAAATGGACGCCGCTATTCGCTCCACGATCCCCGACGGGTCAGTCCCGGCCCGTCAGATTCAAGGCAAGTGTTGCATCCACTTCCTCGAGCTCCCTGGATGTCCCCGCTCTTTCTTGGCCAACAGGGGCCCGCCTCTGGGCGAGATGACCAGCTCTCCGAGCTGAAGCGCGCTTGGCCGAAGGCCCGTTTGCTGCTTCGTCTCAGGGGTCCGAAAGCGTGCAAGACCTTCGATCAGCAGGCTTCGCTTCACGCGTCGAACGCGGTCCGCTTCCTGCGCCGTCGGGATCTTGTCCAAGCTGAGCTGGAGCTTCAGGCCGCCCTCGTAGCGGCTCAGAAGAGCGAGGGAAAGAGGGACACGTCAGCGTTGCGTTCGGTCCTGACCCGCGTCCGGCGGGGCATCTACCTGCCGGAGTACGAGGCCGCGCTGGAGGCCGCGAGCTCCGCCACCACGCGCGACGCGACCGTGTTCCATCTGAGACGGGCGCGGCGGGTCGCGGAACTCTTGGGCAACTCGGAGGATGTGAGGTGGGTGGACAGCATGATCGAGGGTCCTAGCCTGCGACCGTCCGGCTCCACGCCTACGGCCACATCTATCGCCGTAGGGTCCTCCGCCGAGGATTCTCTCGCGATCCGAAAGAGCCTCGCTGGACCTCGACCGCTCAGTATCAAGGAACAGCGTGCACAGTTCCAGCGAGTCGCGAACGAGTCTCGGGCTTACACGAGCAGGCGTCTGAAACGGCGTCGCTAGCTCTACCTCGGCCCGACGAACGAAGGGTGAGTCGCATTCACCCTGGGGTCCCTCTCGCCGTCACAACACCGAGCGGTCATCCCTGGCGCGTGAACCGATAGCGGTAGCCCCGCTGGAAATCGCCCTCTCGGACCACCGTCCCGCCCGGCACCTTCCATTGAGGGGGATCGGGCATCCGCTCCGGCTTCCCGTCCTCTAGATCGCTCAGCTCCGAGTCCAGGTACTCGTAGTCGGTGGAGACCTCCGGCTCGAGGTGACCTTCGGTGAGCAGCGTGCTCAGCAGGAGAAGGCCCGAAGGCCTGCCTCTCCAGCGTGTGGCGTGGAACGACGCTCGGGCCACGGGTTCGCTCACGACCACGTCCCTCAGCGTGCGATAGACCGCGCGCTGACGGTAGTCCTTCGGCGGTGGGGGAAGGTGCTGCTTGGCCCGAGCGAGCTCACGGAGAAGGGCGCCCCAGGACTCCGAGGTGCGTTCCTGCGCTTCCCAGGGGTTGCCGCCGTCCGCCATCGCCGGAACCCCCTCGGCCCCGAGAGAGGAGGAGGCTGCCGCGAGAGCCTCGGTCGCCGGGACCCCAGGGACCGCGGCGGGAAGGGTGAGGCGTTGAAGGTGGAGGGTGTAGGAGAGCGCAGCTCCGCTCGAGCCCGGTGGGGGCGGGCGAACGGTCACGAGCTCGCAGTCAGGGTAGCGGTTCGGATGGAGCAGCACGAAGGGCCCACGCTCCGGCCCGTCCAAGAGGAGACCCAACGCCTGGTTGATGTTCTCCACCTGTCGACGTTGGGCGAGCTCGCTCAGCCGGACGAGCGCGATGCGGGCGGCGCCGGGAACGTGAGGATGCAGGGCCAGGTCATCGAGGATCGCCTGCGCGGCCTCGGCGGCCCAGGTCTGCGCTGGAGGCCGCTCCAGATAGTGCTCCTCCTTCCTCCCCCGCCCCAGGTGCTTGAGCAGCTTCCCGGAGAGCGGAGGAGCGTCGTGCCCCCCGTGAGCGAGCGTCAAGAGCCGTCGGACCAGCCAAGGTTGCAGCCGTCCCCCCGCGGCGCGGGAGTCCGCGAAGAGCCCACCCCACCTCTCGGGCATGCCGGTGGACCACCCGGAGAGGGTCGGGCTTTCCCGATACCATTGAAGGACAAGTCCCCGGAAGAATGCGCCGGAGATCGCGAGGTCGTCCGTTTCCTGCTTGACGCGCTCGAGCAGCGCCCGAGAGCGCTCGCGTAGCTGGACGCGGATCGCCTCCTCGTTGAAGCTCTCCCGCGAGATCTCCACGAGAGGCAGCGCGTTGAGCTCGACCAGGTCGAAGCGCTCGGCGGCGTCCATCGCGAGGAGTCGTCGCACGTCGTCGTTCTGGACCGGTCCGCCGAAGCGACGTGGGACGAGGGGGGAGGGGGGCGCGCTCGGGCGCGGGGGCGCGACCGGCGTCGTGAGGAGGGGAGGTGCGGGCGCGGGTGCGGCCGAGGGCAACAACGTCGCGCCGGCTCCCGCGATGAGGGGAAGGTTAGAGGGAACCGTCGCGCCAGACGGGAGGGACGCCCCCGGCCCGGTCGACGTCCCCCCCGCCGACGCGGGGGTCGCTGCCATCGAGGAGGGCGGAGGTGCAAGCGCCATCGGAGGAGGCGGGGGTGGTGGCGAAGGAGGTGGGGGTGGGGTCGCGGGGAGTGCCGAAGGCGGAAGCTCGGTCACCCTCGCAGGTCGGTGCCGCTCCAGCTCCCGCAGGCGCGAGGCCTCCGACTCTCGAAGGCGGCGCTCCCGTTCCCACTTTTGCCACTGCTCCTCCCGCCGGCGTCGGCGGTCGGCCTCGAGCAAGTGGACCGCAGATTCTGGGGACATGGAGAACGAGGGCCAACGGCGCGCCCTCAGATGCGAGAGGGCGTTCCGCGGGCTTAACAGTTTCTGCGCGGCAGGTGACGACGCGCACTCTACGCGTTCGAAGCGCACCTCGACGCGGAAGTGGCGATGCGCCTGGATACGTTGAAATACATCGCAGGACATAGGGTCACACGAAGCACGCAGCTCGGAGAATTCTCGAGGTGCGCGTCTCTGTTCTCTATCAGGAGCGGAAGCGCGATCCCCGAGGCCCCGAGAGCGGGCCTCACCCCTGTTCTCGTCGATGAGGGTGTCGTGCGGGCCGACCGCACGTCGGCCGAGTCGCCGGGACGGTTCTGATCGATCCAGGAGGAACAACGATGGACCCTGTGGAGGTCGCCATCCTCGGCGCGGTGGCGAGCGGTTGCGCGCTCTCCTTCGCCATCATCGCCTGGGCGCTCTACTCGAGGTTCCTCGTCGTCGCTCCTCCCAGCCGTGCGTTGGTGATCTTCGGGCGCTCGTCGTCCAAGCGGCAACAGAAGGACCCGCTGGGGAGGACGTCGCGGATCGGAGAGGCGAAGTTCGTGGTCGGGGGCGCCGCGTTCATCTTCCCATGGACCCACAGCTCGGCGACGCTCTCGCTCGGGACCCTCGACGTCGACGTCCCGGTGCGGGCGAACCTCCTCTCGGCAGGGGAGGCGGTAACGCGGGTCGACCTGAGGATCGGGGCCCAGGTCAAGATCTCGAGCGACCCCGAAGGGCTGCGCTCCGCCGCGGAGAACCTCCTCGGGAAGAGCGAGGTCGAGATCCGTGGCCTGGTCCGCAGCGTGATCGAGGGCCATGCCCACTCCGTCCTCGCCCGGATCAGCGCCTACCTGCTCGAGGCCGAACGCGAGAAGGTGGCAGCCGAGCTCCAGGTCCTGTCGGCCACCGACCTGGTCGCGATGGGCATCGTCGTCCAGTCCATGGGGATCAAGGAGATCGTCCGTGTCCCGGTCAATGCTGGCCCAGCGCCCAGCGCGGAGCACCTCGCCGAGGCCCTCACGTCCAAGGACCTGGACCGGACCCTTTGGGAGATCTCCTCGCGGTTGCGCAAGCTGGAACAGAAGCTCTCCGAGCTCGACCGCCGGGCCCGTACGCCGGAGATCCTCCCGCTCGTCCAAGACCTGACCGGCGCCTCCTCCCGGGTAGGTGACCTCCGATGACCGGAACGAGCCCCCTGCGGATCCAGAGCGTTCGGGAAGCGGCAGCCTGCCGATCTCCGAACGCCTCCTCCCTCGCGGAGACCCCGCGGCCCCTGGCCGCGCGCGGCGCCCGCTCGCCTCCAACATCCCACGCCTGAAGGGGTCGGGTCCCCAGAGCCTCTGGGGGCACCGAAGCCCGAGATCGAGGCCGAGTTAGCCCAGCTCAGCGGAGCTGAGGTCCCGTCCCCTTCAGGCACGAACCGAACGGAGAAACCAACGAGGAGCGGAAGCTCGAACAGAGGAGGAAAGAGAAGACCATGCCAGCAGCGATACTCGGCGACCGAGCGTGCGGAAAGACGACCTTTCTGGGACTGCTCTACGCGGCCCAGGTGAAGTACGGAACGAGGGTACTGGATTCCTTCCGGTTCCACGCTCCGCTACAGTCCCTGAGGCTCATGAGCCAGGTCTACGAAGGGATGAAGGACGCCAGATTCCCCGGAGCGACCCTGAAGGACGAGATGACGCACATCAGCTTCGTCTTCGGGTACAGGAAGGCGGTCTCCGGGCGACTCCCTATGTACATGAAAGAACGGAACTGGGTGCATCCATTCGCGAAGCTCAACTTCGCGGCCTACGATGTCTCGGGCGAGGATGTCCAGGAGTTCATCGACAGCGGGGTCGCCGCGAGCCCGATCATCCAGCAGCTCCTGAAGAGCCACGTGGTCGTGATCCTCGTGGACTGCTCGAAGATGACCACCGAGATCGACTCCCCGCAGTTCAAGCACATGCTGAAGTACGACAGCGAGGTCGCCTCGCTCCTGGTCTCGCTCCAGACCTACAAGCGCCAGGAGTTCAGCCGCATGCGCTCGCAGGGGCTGAACGTCGGGGACCCGATCATCTACCCGGCGATCGTCCTCTCGAAGTTCGACTCGATCCGCGACGATGTCCTCGTGAAGCTCGGGCTCCACCGGGGCGTACCCTCCGGGGACCAGAAGCGGAAGAGGAAGGAGTACGCGGAAGCGCTGCTCCGGGTCTTCCTTCCGCAGACGCTCTCCCAACTGAGAGGCGGGAAGGTCGCGGGGGTCAACTTCGACCAAGCGGCCTACTTCTTCAGCTGGGTGCGGACCGAGACCTCGGAGGCCGGGATGGCCCCTGTGGGACCTCCTCGCATCGTGCGGAAGGAGTTCAGCGCGGAGGGCGGAGCGGAACCCGACTTCTCCTACGACGACTACGTGGCCTTCATCGAGCACTTCCGCAACGTCGCGAACAAGGTGCCCGACGAGGTCGTGGAGCGGGAAAATGTCCAGCAGTCCCAACCCGAGCCTGTCCCCGCTTAGTGCGGTGGACGCCCTTCCGGGGCTCCCCGCCCAGACCCAACCCGTTCTCCTGGCGGCCCCGGGGGTCTCCCCCGGGGTCGGGGAGGCCTCCGAGATCGGGCTCGAGCACTGGATCTACGGGGTCTCTCCCGACAAGGGGTACGGCACGCGGGCGGTCTCCTCGGGACTCAACCCCCAGCTCTACATCCGCCACCTCGCGGGGCACTTCACCCCCGTGCGGGTGGAGAAGACGACCAGCGGGTCCACAGTGATCGATGCCCGGATGATCCACCCGGCGAACGCCGCCGGGGAGCTCATCCTCTCGATCCTGGGTCGGGGAGCGGCAGACGAGTACAATCGGCCGACCATCCAGAACCACACGGTCATCGTCCCCCAGAGCCTGCTGCGCAGCGGCCGGCTCACCTTGGCCAGCGTGGAGAAGGCCGCGGTCGACTACGACCGTCTCCATCCCACGATCTGCGGGACGATGGAGCCGCTCTTCGCGCGCATCCAGGCGCCCTCCGAGACCCTGGGAGGAGCGGTCCCGGTGATCCGACGACTGATGACCAAGGCCGCGATGGACACGTTGGTCACGCGCATCCTGGGCGACCCCCACGGGAGGACGCTCGTGCTCTGCCGAGGCGCGACGAACGAGGCGCGGAACGAGCTCCTCTACGCCATCGTCGAGACGCTGTGCCTCGACGCGGAGGTGCCGTTGTTCCCCTGTATCAGCGACGCCCCCACGCTGAGCGCCATGAACCACTTCCGTCTGGCAACGGCTTCTCGAGGGGTCCGCGCGGACGCGAGCTGGATGCTGCTGGACGCGAGCATCGAGAAGGCCGCGCTCCCGACGCTCCGCTCGAAGGCGTTGATCTACGCCCGGGTGGCGTCGGCGTACGGGCTGTGAGCCAGAACACGAAAGGACGCTAGGACCGAGGGCCTTCGACCGCCCCCGGAGGAGGGGAGACCTCCCTCTCCCCGACCCCCCGGGCCGAAGGTAGGTCGGAGGCCCTCCAAGAACTTCGACGAGCCGAGATGGGGAGACCATGGCACCTGCGGTCATCCTGAGCGATCGGGCCTCCGGGACCACGACGTTCCTGGGGCTCCTTTACGCCGCCCTGGTCCGCTGGGGCTCGCAGTCGCCCGAGGGCTTCCGCGTGCACGCCTCCCACGCCTCGATCCGCGCGCTCAAGGACATCTACGCCTCGCTGATGGACGGCCACTTTCCCCCTGACGGGGTGGAACTTCGGCGCGAGGACCTTTCCTTCGTGCTGGGGTATGCTTCCTCCGGTCATGGCTGGCTCTCGTCGTCGGGCCGGGCGAGCGAGCTCCAGTTGCATGTCGCCTCGCTGGACACGATGGGCGAGCTTCGAGGCCGATCCTTCGTCTGGGACCAGGGGCTGCGCGAGAAGCTCGCGAGCCAGGTCGCGGTGGTGCTCGTGGACGCGGGACGGCTGCCGGTGGAGACCGACTCGCTCTCCGACAAGGCCTACCACCCTTGGAGGAAATTCGATGCCCTGGTCGCAAGCTCGCTCGCGCTCCTCGAGACCTATCAACGAACGGACCGACTGCACCGCCGTGCGCGGCTGCATCCGATCTTCGTCCTGACGAAGTTCGATACGCTCCCGTCGGAGCTGCGGCACGGGACGCTCGGGGGCCTCGTCCCCTCCCCCCTCGCGACGGCGGCGAGGGCGACCTGGGGGGAGGACCTCCTCGCCGGCCGACTCCCCCAGACCTGGGCGGTCCTTCAGGAGGGGGGACACGGGGTCCAGTTCGAGCGGCCCCTTTGGTTCACCAGCTGGGTGGGGACCGAGCGCGGCCCTCACGGAGAGCTGAGGGTGCGCCGGCACCAGACCGCGAGCGTCGGCGGATGGGAGCCGGACTATCCGTATGTGGAGTTCGAGTCGCTCCTGTCCCACCTTCACAAGCTCGCGAGCCGTGTAGGGGACCCGCTCCTGGCGACCTGAGGGCGAACGGGGTCCGACCGACCCCAAGCCCAGAGACCTCGCTCAGAGGCCGAACTGGTTCCTCAGGAAGGAGAACGCGACATTGCCCTTCTGAGAGTGGAACGCCACCTGCGGGGCCTCCGCCGGAGGGATCCTCCGAGCGTCGCGTGTTTGGAGCGCGCTCACAAGCCGGTCGTACCGGATCCGGATCGTCACGTCCCGCTCTTGCACGCTCCCCGCGAAGGAGGAGACCCTCCCCACCGAGTCCGCGGCGAGGGTCAGGGGGCCCCGGTCCGTCTCGAACACCCACGTCTGGGGCAGGTAGCTCCGGACCATGGGGGCCATGGGTCCTGAGATCACGGCGTTCAGCTCGGCCTGGAGCAATCCCAGGATCGGTGCGAACGGTCCTTGCATTGGGGTCTCCCAAGCCCTCCATTCCTCGTCCCGAGATGAACTCTCTGCACGAGGAACGGGGCAGGACTGCACTCGGTCGTCCCGGCCTCGTCCTTCGGAACGTACCTCCACCACGTTGGGGGAGGCGCTAGGGGACGTTCGGTAGGGCTCCTGCGGCACGCCGCAGCCGCTCCATCGCCTCGTTCTGGGACAGGCCCGAAATGCGGAGCTTCTTCGAACGCGAGCGCTGACCCCCCATCCACTCGATCTTCGACGTTCCTACGGAGAGCGCGCGCGCGACCAGCTCAACGATCGCCACATTGGCCTCGTCCTCTTGCGCCCGCTCCTCGACCGAAACCAGCCATCGCTTGCGCCACGGGTCCCAGGTGATCTCCTCCTTCCGTGCACCGGGTCGTGCCCAGACCTCCACGATGGCGGAGGGTTCTCCCCCTACTCTGGTCATGGGACGGATGCCACGCTTGAGGGGACGCTCTCGTTCACTTCGCCCGAAGGAGCGCACCGAGTCCTAGCATCAGCGCGGAGAAGCCTGCCGCCAACCAGAAGGTGGAGCCCCAGCCGTAGGCGCTCCCGAAGCCGAGGAATCCGAGCACGACCACCGTTCCTCCGATCTGCGAGAACTCCCAGACCATCGCGTTCGCCGCACCCTCCGACGAGGGTCCGACGCTGCGGACCGACAGCTCGAGCCCGAGCGGCAAGGTGGACATGAAGAAGAACCCGAGAACGAAGAGCCCTGCCGCTTCGAGGAGCGTGCCCCGGACCAGGCCCAGGAAGGCCCACAGGGGGACCGAGAAGAGGAGGGAGAGCAGCAGCGGTCGGCGAAGCGTGCGATAGCGGTCCGCGATCACGGACATCACCAGCGCGCCCAAGATGCCCCCCACGATCAGGACGGCGCCCGCGAGACCGGCATCGGAAGCCGACACGCCCCGGCTGCCCAGGACGGGCACGACGTAGGTGGCGAGCGAGTTGAAGATGCCGATCCCGACGAAGAAGAGGGCGCAGAGGACGGCGATGTTCCGTATCCCCAGGCTTCCCAACATCTCCCGCATCGTAGGGGAGCGGTCCGAGATCGGCCGCTCCTTCCGCTCGGCCCCCACCAGGAAGAAGACCGCGAAGGAGAGCACCGCGATCCCTGCATAGAGCTCGAGCATCGAACGAACTCCCAGGGCAGGCGCGAGGACCGGGGGGAGCCCGAAGCCGAGCGCGAGTCCCAGGTAGATGGAGAGCGTTCCGAGCCCCGTGGCGGTGGCGACCTCGGTCTCCGGGAACCATCCCCGTACGAGCTTGGAGAGCGCGTTCAAGATGAAGGGCTGCCCCAGCGCACCCACGGCTTGCGTGGCCAGGAGGAGCGGAAAGGTGGGGGCGAACGGCCGAAGGGCCCCCGACAGCGCCAACAGCGCGGCCCCGACCAGCACCGAGACACGGAACCCACGTGCATCGACCAGGTACCCCACGGGGAGCGAGATCACGATGTATGCCGCGGGAAAGGTGAGCGACAACCATGTGATGTTGTTCGTCCCCTGACAGAATACCGCCGGCCCGCAGGCGGGCAACGCGGAGAAGGTGAGCCAGAGCATCTGGGCCACGATGCTCGGGCCCATGAAGGCACCAAGAACGGCCCAGCGCCGAGAAGAAGGGGGAGGGGGACCAGGAAACTCCGTGCCCCCGTGGCTCGGACCCCCCTCCACAGCTTCTCAGGTCTCCGCCCCGGGGAGTGCGAACTCTTAGAAATAGGGCCCCTACGGGGCATGACGATGGAGCTCGAGGAACTGCTCGGGGCGGTCCAGAAGAGGTTCCGCCCGTACGATGGGCAGCTACCCGCCTTCTCGGCCCTACCGGCAAAGGGGGTCGCTCGAACGGAGCTCCTGGACCTCCTGGCCAAGATGGAGCACGGCGAGGAGGGCCCCTGGAAGAAGGGGCGCGTCTCGGGGGCGGTCTATCATGGGGAGCGCGAGCACGCGAAGTTCGCGACCCGAGCCTACGCGCTGAGCTCCCACACGAACCCTCTCCACCCTGACGTGTGGCCCAGCCTGGTGAAGATGGAGAGCGAGATCGTCGCCATGACCGCCCACATGCTAGGCGGCGGAGCGTCGACCCGAGGCGCGGTCACCTCCGGTGGGACGGAGAGCATCCTGATTGCGATGAAGGCCTACCGGGACTGGTCGAGAGCGAAGCGGTCGATCACCGAGCCCGAGGTCGTCCTACCCGTTTCGGCCCACGTCGCCTTCGACAAGGCCTGCCACTACTTCGGTCTGCGCCCCAAGCTCGTTCCGCTGACGGAGGACTACGCCGCGAACGTCGAAGCCGTGAAGACGGCCATCACTCCCAACACCGCCGTGGTCGTGGGCTCCGCCCCCTGCTTCCCCTACGGCGTGGTCGACCCCATCCGCGAGATGTCGGAGGTGGCGAAGGACGCGGGGGTGGGGTTCCACACGGACGCGTGCCTGGGGGGCTTCATCCTCCCATGGGCGAAGCGTCTGGGGGAGGACGTGCCCACCTTCGACCTCGGACTCCCCGGGGTGACCTCGATCTCGGCGGACACCCACAAGTACGGGTACGCTCCGAAAGGGACCTCGGTCGTCCTCTACTCGGACCCGGAGATCCTCCACCGCCAGTACTATGTGGCGAAGCACTGGCCAGGAGGCATCTACTTCTCGACGACGATGGCGGGGAGCCGTCCCGGGGGGCTCGTCGCGGCGGCCTGGGCCACCCTACTCGCCCTGGGCGAGGAGGGCTACCTGGAGCTGGCCAAGAAGGTCCTCGCCGCCGCGAAGGAGCTCCGTTCGGGGGTCGCCAAGGTCCCGGGGGTACATCTCATGGGGCCGTCGCCCATCGTGGCCGCGTTCCGGACCGAACCCCAGGACGTCTACCAGGTCATGGAACTCCTCTCCCAGCGAGGCTGGTTCTTGAACGGCCTGCAGAACCCTCCAGGGCTCCACCTCGCCGTCACCCTTCGCCAGACGCCCCCCGCCGTCGTGCGCTCCTTCCTCCGCGACCTGCGCTGGGCCATGAAGGAGGCCGCGACCGGCTCCGGCACGGGGGGCCTCGCCCCCGTCTACGGGCTGGCCTCCACGATGCCCGACGATGCGGTGGAAGAGTTCCTGGACTCCATCCTCGACTGGATGTACCACGGGTCCTGAGGGCGAAGGCGGATGTCGGGGCGAGAGCACCCTCCCCTGTTCCTGGGCATCGACCTCGGCACCTCGTCGGTCAAGGTCGCCCTGACGAACGTCTCGGGGAAGGTGCTCGGAGGAGCGACCTCGGAATACCGCCTGGTCCTCCTCCCGAACGGTGGGGTCGAGCAGGACCCCGGGGCCTGGTGGGGCGGCGTGGTCCGAGCGACGAAGGGCCTCCTCGAGCGGAGCCGAGCCGACCCAGGACGTGTCGCGGCGATCGCTGCTACGGGACAGTGGTCCGGGACGGTCGCCGTCGACGCGAAGGGGAAGCCCCTGCGGCGCGCCATCGTCTGGATGGACACCCGGGGAGAACCGTTCATCCGCACGCTCACGGGTGGGTTCCCGAGCGTCTCGGGCTATCGCCTCGACAAGCTCCTGCGGTGGCTGCGTCGTACGGGCGGCGCCCCGGCCCACGCAGGAAAGGACTCCCTGGCCCACATCCTCTACCTGAGAGAGAAGGAACCCGAGGTGTACCGCTCCGCCTTCTGCTTCCTGGAACCGAAGGACTGGATCAATCACCGCCTCACAGGGAACTTTTCCGCCTCGTGGGACAACACGGTCGTCACGTGGGTGACCGACAACCGGGACGCCTCGCACGTCGTCTACGACCCCTCGCTCTTTCGGATGGCCGGGCTCGCTCCTCAGAAGTTCCCGCCGCTCAAGAGCTCTGTCGAGAAGGTTGGCGGGCTCGCCGAAGGCTCCGCGCGGGAGCTCGGGCTACGACCCGGCACCCCGGTCGTGGCGGGGGCGGGGGACATGCAGGCCTCGCTCGTCGGCAGCTGGTGCACGCGGCCGTACCAGTTCCACCTCTATCTTGGGACGTCCTCGTGGCTCACCGCCCACGTCCCCTTCCAGCGCACCGACATCTTCCACAACATCGCTTCGCTTCCCGGGGCCGTCCCCGGGAGCTTCTCCATCATCGCAACGCAGGAGTCCGCTGGGAGCTCTCTCACCTACGCGCGCGACCTGCTCTTTGGCCACGGCATGGCCGTCCCGAGCTACCCTGAGCTCGACGCCCTCGCGTCCAAGGCCCCTGCGGGCGCCGGAGGGATCCTCTTCGCCCCCTGGCTCTACGGTGAGCGGGCCCCCGTCGAGGACCGCAATCTCCGAGGGGCGCTCTTCAACCTCTCCTTGTCCTCGGACCGAGGCCGCGTTCTGCGGGCGGTCATGGAAGGGGTCGCCTACAACACCCGCTGGATCCTCGGTCCCGTCGAGAAGCTGGCCGGCCATCGCGCGGATCCCATCCGTGTCGGCGGAGGCGGGGCCAACTCCCCTCTCTGGTGCCAGATCCTCGCGAGCGTGCTGGACCGGAGGGTCGAGGTCCTCGCGGACCCTGGCTACGCGACGGCCCGAGGGGCGGCCCTCCTCGGGGCCGTGGGGTCGGGCGCAACAACGTTCGACGCGGTCGCAGGGGCTGCGACCCTGGTGCGGACCTTCTCCCCGGACCCCAAGGACCGGCCCCTCTATGACCAGATGTTCGAGCGGTTCCGTCGTTTCCACGCCACGAACACGAAGCTCTACCGCGAGCTCAATTCTTCCGACTCGTGAACCCCCGACGATCGGGAAGCTTCGGGCTATCGCAGCTTGAGACCGAGCAGCACGGACTCGTCGCCCACCGTACCTTCCAGTCCCTCCAGCATCCCGAGGAACCGAGTATCGACCGTGGTGGTGATCCTGTCGTATCCAAGCTGCTTCGCTCGGACCGAGGCCGAGTCCAGCACGCCACGGAGGTGTTGGGGGCCCGGGACCCATGCCTGGAGGACGGCCGTCGCCTCTCGGCGCATGAACTGCGTCAGACGATAGTACGTCCCCTCGCTCGGCCACCAACCTTCCTCGTGCCGGAGGAAGGTGGGGTCCCCCAGGTGCTTCCAGCCCTTGAGCCAGGTCGCGAAGCTGCTCTGGAACCTTCCCAGGAGCAGCGGACGATGTTCGAGCGGCGCGAAGGACGTGAGGTGGGTGAGTTGGCTCTCGACCTGCCCTGCCCCGAGCCTCTCCCCGAGCGGAAGCTCGAAGTCCTTCTCCCTCGCGACCACCTCGCGGAGGTCGCACTTCACGTAGAACTCCACCGCAGTCCGCTCGGGGGTGACCGTGAGCGACTCGCATCCCTGAGCGACCGCTCGCTGCCGGACCTCCTCGACCAGGCGGCGTCCGACCCCCTTTCGTTGCTCGTCCTTCCTGACCTCAAGCATGTCGATATGCGCGGTCCGGCCCATGTCGGGGTCCGGGCCGACGTAGACCTCGATCTCTCCCAGGAGCCTCCCATCCTCCTCGGCGACGAACGTCCACTGACCCGCGGCGAGTAGCGCCTCGAGGTGCGCTCGGAGGGCGGACGGCACCATCCAGGCCCCTCCGTAGGAAAGACGCTCCCGGTCCGTCAGGTCCTCGTACCGTGAGGGGACCAGGCTCCCATCGGGTCGGACCTGGCGCCACTCGACCACCTCGAGCCGGTGGATCTCCGAGATCGCCTCGGCATCCTCCGGCGTGGCGGGACGGATCGAGACCATGCGGGCTCCCCCTTCCTACGCGGTCCCAGGGTCCAAGGCGACGGAGTGTTTCCGAGGGTCCGCGTTCGGGACGAGCATGAGGAGCCCGAGAGGAACGATGATGAAGATCGTCAGAGCGACCCAGAGCATCGAGTAGCCATACGTGGCGATGACCCACCCCGCCACGGCCGCCACCGTGGCCCCCCCCGCGAGCTGGATACCGTTCAGGAGTCCGATGGCCAGCGGCGTGTCCTCCTGGCTGAGCCCTGGCAGATAGGGTGGGATGACGTACATCATCGCGTAGACCATGCCGAAGGCGAAGGCGAACGTGGCCGCGATCGCGGCCACCCCTACGATCGGCGAGTAGGGGATCAGGAGGAGCAGGAGCGCGGGGAGCGCGGTGAAGACGACCATCTGCGTCCTGCGGTTCGTGAACCGCTCGGTGAGGCGACCCCCGACCGGGCCTCCGAAGAGGCTCGGAAAGACGAAGAGCGAGGCCACGGCTCCCGCTAGGGCGGGGGCCCAGAGCAGCGGGGGCCGCTGCGCATAGGCGACGAAGAACTGACCGGTCGAGAGGGAGGCCCCCTCGAGCCCCACGAAGGCGAACCCGATGCCCCAGACCGCCTTAGAGCGAAGGGCGGCCATCGGGGCCGCTGAGGCCGAGGGGGGTCTGGCCGACGGAGCTCCGGTGTCGCGGGGGACCCAGCGAAGACCCAGGAGGAAGAGCACGAGCATCAGCGCGCCCCCCAGGGCGAGGGACACTTGCCAGCCATACCGTGGGATGAGCAGCGCCGGCAGGAAGGTACCGAGCCCAGCTCCCGCGGCGAACGCGGAAGAGAAGATGCCGACGGGGACGCCGCGTTCCCCTGGCGGATAGAGGGAAGCCACGAGCGCGATGGTGGGAGAGAAGAAGATGCCCGCGCCGGCCCCGGCCAGGAAACGCAGGACGAGAAGGGCCGGGAACGTCGGAGCGGCCGCTCCGACCAGCGCCGCCCCCCCTAAGAGCAGGGCCCCCAAGAGCCCGATGCTTTTCGTCCCGTGCCGACGCGCAAGAAGCCCCGCCGGGACCTGCATCACCGCGGCCCCCGCGAAGAACGCCGCGAGAGGGAGCCCTAGCGCTGAGACCGGGATTCCCGGATAGGTCGCCAGCACCCCGTGCGGACCGGGAGCCAACGCCGGACCGATATCGAACCAGTTGTAGGCGTAGACCACACGAAGGGCGACGAGGACCGCCATGGCCCGCGCGACCGCGCCGGGCGGAAGCCGCGAGGGAGCTCCCGCGGTCGTCATCGCGTTCGCAGCACGAGGGGAGCGCACAAGAACCTGGTGTCCATCGTCCGGGCAGGAGCTCCCCCCCACGACCATGACCCATCTGCTCGAAGGGACGGCGGACCCGGCCAAGACGAAGCGCCTCCAGAAGCTCGGGCTCGATGTCTCCTGCTACGTCTGCGGTGAGAAGCCGCCTCAGGTCTTTGTCAATCGAGCCTTGGACGGACGGGTCTTCTTCGCCTGCGAGCGCTGCCGGGACAAGGTGGTCTGACCACCGGGCCCCTGGAACTGCTCCGCAATCGATTTCCTTGTACGGCGCGCATCCTGTCCCCCTCATGCCCGCACCGGGTCCCCGCAGGAAGTCCGCGACCCCGGCGCCTAAGTTCCAGGTCCTCCTCGACTTCGACGGAACCCTGGTCGAGCCGAACGTCGCGATCGAGCTGGTCGGCGAGTTCGCGCCTGACGGGCCCCGGATCGCCCACGAGGTCGACCTGGAGCTGCACGCCGGGAAGATCACCCTGCGGGAGGCGTGGGCCCGCGAGGTCGAGATCCTCCCCATGGACCGCATCTCCGAGATGAGGGAGTACACCGTCCGGAACGTTCCCCTTCGGAAGGGGGCTCACGAGCTGCTCGACCTTCTCCAGGAGCATGGCATCCCGTTCGCCATCGTCTCGGGAGGGCTCGACTTCTACATCCGCCCCGTCCTGGACCGAGAAGGGGTGCGTGCCCCCATCTTCTGCGATACCGTTGTCGCGGACGAGGAAGGGGAGACTCCCCACCTGGCGCACCCCTACGGCCACCCCACCTGTCGGCTCTGCGGGATCTGCAAGGCGCGGGTGGTCCGGGACCACGCGAAGGACCAGGTCCCGGTGGTCTTCGTCGGCGACGGGAGCACCGACCGGTTCGCGGCGGAGGTCGCCGATGTGGTCTTCGCGCGGCACCGACTCCTGACCTACTGCCGAGAGCGCGGCATCCCTCACCTTCCGTTCGAGGACCTTCACCCCGTGCGGGAGACCATGGCACGATGGATCGGAGGGGAGGAGGTCATTCCCCGGCGCGGTGCTCTCGGGGTCCGGGCCTCGAAGTGCCCGATCTCACAAGAATTGTCAGAAAGATCGGAAGAGGTTCGGGGAAGAGGTTAGGGGGGGCCCCGAGGGGCCCCCCTGCTTTGGCCGGCCTAGCGGTACGCGGGCGGGGGCGCCTGCTGGGGGGCACCGGGCGCCTGCTGCTGGGGAGGCCACGCACCGTACGCGGGCTGGGGCTGCGCGGGGGCCGGAGCTGCCGCCGGGGGCGCGCGGCGCCGGCGCATGACCATCACGGCGGCCACCGCGACCACCACAACCACGGCCACGACGATCACGACCATGAACAGCCAGGGCGTCCCGCTGGAGGCGCTGGGGGGCGACATCAGGTTGTTCGCGTCGCTCTGCGCCTGGCTCGGGGCGACGGGTCCGCTCGAGCCACCAGGGGCCATGCCACCCGTGTAGGTGGAGGTCGCGCCCAGGGTGTTGCTGCTCGAGAACCCCACGTTGTGCCCGCTCGAGGAGTAGTCCAGGCCGCCCGACGGGGTCATCGTGAGGGCGGGGCTCAGGACCGCTGCGTGGAGCCCTCCCAAGACCGGGGTGGCGGGGGCGGGGGTGGACAGCCCGAAGAGCGTGGTCCCACCGGGGGTCAGGAAGACCCCGTCGCTCATCCCAAGGGGACCCAGGATCGAGAGCGTGATCACCTGGAAGGTGCACGGGCAGCCCGGTCCGTTGTTCACGACCACGGGGCCGTAGTCCGCCCCGTTCTCGGTCAGCGAACCGCTTCCCGCTCCGGAAGCCGCATAGCTCTTGGTGATGTTGTTCACCGCGTAGGGAGGACACGGGTTAGGGTACGTGCAGGTGGGCGGCGGGGCACCGCTGCTCGAGCAGACCGTGCTCGAACCGCTCGACGACTGGGCCCACGCGCAGGGGTAGTACATGTGGGCGCCGAAGCCACCCGAGGCGGAGCCCGTGTAGTTCGCTGCCGCGCTCCACTGCTCGCCAGCGGACATCGCGCCGCCGTAGTTGGGCCCACCCCACAGGTGGTTGGGCACAAGCCCGAGCGCCGGCGTGAAGGCGGCCTGGAGCCCGAAGGAGGCGTTGACCGAGAAGTAGGCCGAGCCCCCCGAGAACGGTCCCCCGGAGACCGACGCCTGGGCGGTGATGTTCGCCGCTTGGTTCGTCTCCGCGTTCATGAGCCCGAGCGCCGGCGACCAGGTGTCGTTGTCGCTCGTGCCGCCGTAGAGCCCGGGGCAGCCGCTGCCGGCGCCACCATACATGTAGAACATGGCGGTGTTGCCCGCGCAGACCTGGGAGCTCGAGGTGAAGTTGGCGTTCGCGTACGCGCCGTACCAAGCTGACGCCGTCGCGTTGCCGTTGATCGTGGTGCCCACCGGGAAGCTGCCGCAGTTGGCGTTGCAGGTCACGCTGACGGAGCCGCCCGCGTAGGCGCGAAGGACCTTCTCGACGGAGACCGAGTAGGTGCCGCCGTTGTCGACCTCGTTGTAGATGATGACGACCTCGGCCCAGAAGTGAGCGGAGCCCGTTTCGGTGACATTGGGATTGCTGTAGGCGCCGCACGTCGGCATGGCGCAGGTATAGGCGAAGTCCTGCTCCCAGGCCCAACTCGTATTCCCGGTCACCGCTGGGCGCACGCTGGAAGCGTGGGCGGAACCCGCGCTCAGGCCCATCGAGACCAAGAACAGGAACGCGATCGCGGCGACGAGGGTGCTCATCCGGTGTCTCACTATGGGCCTCACGGGTTTTGTCTCCAACGGGCAGCCAGCGCCGCCCGCTTCCCAAAGTATGCCGTCGGACGGTAGATGAACGTTTGCACATCGCGGGCGAACCTTTGGCCACGAAAATCCAGGGTCCGGGGCGTGCTAGGTCGTGTCACTCTTCGGCTCCTCTATCTTCTGAAAGGGGTCTCCGATGTCCTGCAGGGGGGCATGGCCGACCGGGGGGGTGAAGGGCCCAACGGGGTGCCCTCCCAGCTCCGTTTGCGCTGGTCTCTCCCTGAGAACGCGGGACTCCTCCTCCTGGCCTCGTTCGTTCTTCTCGGCGTGTTCCTGGGCTTGGAACCGCTTCTCTCCTTCTCCTCCTGGGGGTCCGATAGCGGAGAGTACGCGTTCCTGACCAGCGCCCTCCTCTCCCACGGTCGCTTCCTTCTCGGGGGGTTCACGGGCTGGGGGTTCGGGTATCCCTACTTCCCCGGGATGTTCGAGGTCGGCGCGGGCGTCGCGGGCGCGACGGGTTCCGACCCGCTGCTCTCGCTTGAGGTCGCCGTCCCGGCGCTCGCGGCCCTCTCGGTGGTCCCGGTCTACCTGCTCTTCCGCCGGCTCTACCCGTCGGAACCTGTCGCGCTGCTCGGGGCGGGGCTCGTGGCGGTCGCCTTCCCCCGGGTTTTCGTCCTCTCCCACGCGGCCCCAGCCTCCCTGGGCGACCTTCTCGTGGTGGGGGGCCTCTGGACCCTCCTGGAGCAGCGGCGCGACCCTCGATGGTGGGCACTGCTCCTCCCCACGAGCCTGGCGCTGGTCCTGACCCACCACCTCTCCTCCTACTTCTTCCTCCTATCTGCCCTGGGGATCGTCGTCGGGCTCGAGCTCTACGCGCC
Organism: Thermoplasmata archaeon; assembly: GCA_028864975.1. Classification (GTDB taxonomy): domain Archaea; phylum Thermoplasmatota; class Thermoplasmata; order Lutacidiplasmatales; family UBA184; genus JAKAAX01. Next base: position 46,442 of record JAGWLG010000022.1, read on the forward strand.
GGGGCGATTGTCCCGGAGGTTTCCCGCCCGCGAGATGCTCTTCCTGGGTGGGTTCACGGGGGTCCTCTTCGCCTACTGGTTCGTGTACGCCCCTCCCTTCGCGCAGATCGTCGCCGAAGGACTGCCAGGGGCCCCCCTGTGGACCGCACCGGCCCTTGCCTGGCTCGGGATCGGCGTGTGCGCCCTCCTCATCCTCGTGCGGCGCAAGGGCCTCCTCCTCCGCCCTGGCCCGCTCTGGAAGGCCCACTGGCCCGGCCGCGCCCACACGGTCCGCGACGCGCTGCTCCTGGGGGGCCTGATGCTCGCGGGACTCTCCTACCTCTTGGTCCGGCCCCTCCCGGGGACGTCGGACGTGGTGCCGTGGACCGACATCCTCTGGTTCGCACCCTTTCTGGTCCTGCTTCCTCTCCTCGCAGGAGGCCGGGGCCTCGGGAGTCTCACACGATACGGCTCCGTACCGGTCGCCTGGTTCGGGGCGGTCGCGCTCTCGGCCACCTTCGCCCTGAGCACGGCGAACGAGGCGATCCCTCCCGACCGGCACGTGGAGTTCCTCGCCCTCCCCTTGCTCCTGTTGGTGGCCATGGTGCTCGGACGCGTCCTCTCGGGCTTGGCGACGGTCGATGCTCCACGGCGCGCGGGGCTCGCCTTCGCCATCGGAGGGGTCGTGCTGCTGGTAGCCTCAAATGCGGCCATCGTCTACCCTCCTCCCTCCCTACTAGAGGGGTTCCAAGAGGGGCTCTCTCCCTCGGATGTGGGCATGGTGAGCTGGACCGTGGCCGAGCTTCCGAGCGAGGCGACGCTCGCTTCCGACCATCGGATCTCGGACCTCTACTTCGGAGGCTCGGGCCGACCGGCTACGTGGGGGTCGGCGACCTGCCTCTTCGTGGGGAACAACAGCACCTGCGCGCTGGAGGAGCTTCGCGGGCTCATCTATCCACTCGGCCCCGACAAGGACCCGCTCCGTCCGATCGATGCGGTGGCTGTCGACCCCACCATGCGCCACCAGGGTGTGGCGCTCGACCCGAACGCTCCCGCGCTGCCGATGTCCTCCTGTGCGATGGGATGGCTCCAGGGGAGTGGTCTCGTCGAGCTCTACGATTCCGGCGGCGACTCGGTCTGGTGGGTGGAACTGAGCGCTCTCCCCGGACCCCCCATCGGGGGTCCGTGTGCTGGAACCTCCACCTAGCCTCGGGTCCGCACAGGAGGACGGCTCTCCAACAACCCTCCGACCAAGAGGGGGAGCAGGACGGTCACGTCCCCTTCGACGGTCACTTGCCGGGCGTTCGGCTTGACCTTGCCCCAGCTCACGGCCTCGCGGAGGCGAGCCCCCGAGAGCGAGCCGTCCCACTCGGCCGCCGTGGTGATGTAGACCGCGCTGTCCAGGCCGCCTCGGAACTGGTTCCACCAGATCACGTGGTGTTTCGAGATCCCTCCCCCGAGGATCAGGGCATGGCTTCGCTTCGCCTCGAAGACCAGGTCGGAGAGCTCCTGCTCATCCCGGAACAGGTCGAAGGCGAGCTCCCGGTGGTCCTGCCAGAACATCCAGAGCTGGCTCCCCACGGACCCATCGGTCGGACCCGGCACGTACACTGGGACCTTCGCCTCGTAGGCGGCGCGGCAGATCGACCCCGCCCCCCGGCGAGAGCCGAGCGACTCCCCGATCGCCCAGACGAGCTCCCGGGTGGAGACCTTGCGGTGGCCCTCCCTCCAGAGCTTCTCGAGGATCGGACGCATCTTCCGTTCGAGGATCCCTCCGTAGTTGTCCTGGGGGATGACGACGTTCCCGAGACGGTAGACATGGCGGCGGGCGAGCGCCCGGTCGTCCAGAAGCCAGTCCCCCTCGTAGTACGGCCTCCAGGCGCGCGCCAGGTCATGGTCGAGCGTCCCGCAGGTCGTGATGACCACGTCGACGAACCTCCTCCGGATGAGCTCGGCGAGGACGCCACGGGTCCCCGTGGCCACGATGTCCGCAGGGAAGGAGAGGAACGTGGTCCCGTCGCGGTCGCGCACCATCCCGTCCAGGATCTGGGAGGCCTGGGCGAGCCCCTTCGCGGAGAACCCGCCCGCGAGGTCGAACGAACGCAGGAGCTTCCCGGGCGAGGCGAGGTCCCGAGCTGCGAGGTCGCGGACGGGGCGCCGCTTCGGCATGGACGGCCGACGCAGGCCCGTTCGGACATAAGGGGGTGGGGGTGCCCGTCGCCCCTCCCGGTTAAGACCTCGTAGACCTTCGGGGGGTCGATGGTCCCGGCGGACGCGGCCCCCACCTCCCCCTCCCGGGACACCGAGAACGCCCTTCGACGAGGACTGGAGGTCCTCCGAGCTTTCCCAGGGCCGCTCCAGGGCGAGAGACCCGTGCCCCCGAGCGCGGACCCCACGTCCGAGGTCCTGAAGGACGCGGAGGAGACCCTCCGGGCGCTCCGCAGAGAGATCGAAGCCCTCGGGCCCTGGTTCGAGACGTTCGTCGGCTCCTCGCTCGTCGTCACCATGGCCACCCGGTCCATCGACGAGGCCTTGGAGCCCTTCTCGCTCCATCTGCATCAGCTGCGGGAGCCTCCCTCCCAGGTCGTTTCCCTGGTCGCGCGACCGGTCCACGTCGCCTCCGAGCGCCTCCAGGCCGTGATCGAACTGCTCCCAGGCCACGTGCGGCTGGCACGCCGGATGAGCGCACGGGAGCGGTCCTTCGGGGAGCGGGTCCAGGCGATGCCCCGCAAGCTGCGGCGCAGGTTCTACGTGGGCCTTCTGCTGGGTGTCCTCTTCCTCCTCTCCGTGGCCGTCGGGGCGGTCATCCTCCTCGTGCCTTCCGTGGGGGGGTCGCTCGGGGTCTCGAGCCTCATCGCGAAGTACGCGCCGACAAGCGCGGGGGTCATCGTCATGGCCGTCCTCTTCTTCACCGGGGCGCGTCTCATCCTGGGATCCATCTGGCTCACCCGGACGATCTCGATCCTTCCCCAGTACGAGGAGCGCCGCGTCGACGCGGCGAAGGCGGGGATCGCCCGAAGGGAGACCCAGGTCCTCGGGAAGCTCGCCCCCAAGTCCGAAAGCCCGGACCCTCTCGCCTCCCCCGGGACCTCGGGGAGCTCCGCCCCCGCTCGAGTTCCACCGGCCTCAGAGCTGCGGGAGCGTGATGCCTAGGAGGGGCGTTGTGAAGTGGAAGAGCGCGAGGTACGCAAGCGCGTAGCCCAGGATCCCGAAGCCGTTCAGGAAGGGCAGGCCCGCCTGCGGGTTGCCGCGCGAGACCAGGTACATCAGGATCGCGTAGCCCAGGAGCGAGCCCAACATCGCCGCGAGCGCGACGAGAAGGTTCGCGGGAACCCCGCCCAGGAAGGGAGAGCCCTTCGCCACGTTGACGAACGCGCTCACCACGAGGATGCCCGGGATGACGACGTCGCCGAGCCCCATGAACGTCGCCTCTCGCTCCTCCGGCGCGGCCTTCACCTTCGCCCGGGCCTCCTTCATCGGGGCGCTCTTCGTGTAGTCGAAGTTCGGCTCCGTCGGCATCACGAGGAGGATCGGGAGCTTCATGTCGGAGACGACGTCGGCCAGCGAGACCATGTGTTTGGTGCCGTAGACCGCGATTGCATCGTAGACCATCAGCACCGCCATCAGGACCAGGACCGGCAGCAGTCCCAGCGAGATGCCCAGGATCGCCGTGAGGCTCCCCGCGGCCAGGTAGCCCACCGTGTCCACGATGTACCACTGAGGCTCCAGAAGGAGCAGGAGGAAGACGAGGGCGGTGACCATGGCCCCGGCGTAGAACCCGAGGTCGATGAGCGAGATGCCCCCTTGGATCACGAAGGGTCCGGGCAGCAGGAGGTCCAGCGTCGGGCCGATGGTGAAGATCAGCGACAGGGCGATCGCGAACAGGATGAAGAACCGGATCATCGAGACGCGGTTCGGGGCGTACTTCGCGATCGCAAGGATGACGAGCGGGATCGCCACGATGGCGACCAGGAAGGGAAGGATGTTGGTGAGGGAGTTCGGCGAGGCGTTCGTCTGGAGCCCCGCGTGGATGTACGGGAGGGCGAGCGCGATCGCCGTGAGCTGGGAGCCGACGTAGAGCCCGAGGAGCCCAAAGGACTGGAGGGACCGCATGGTGGCCGTTGGGGCCTAGGGCTCCAGGGTCCCGAACCCCGTGTTCCCCACGACCTTCGTGATCTTCACCTTGACCGTGACCCCCTTCTGTCGGGCCCCGGTCACGAAGATGACGAACCCTTCCTTCCGCGCCACCCCGTCGCCCCGCCGACTGATGTCCTCGATCGGGAGCTTGTAGATCTCGCCCACGATGACGGGCCCCTTCGGCTTCTCCGCGACGGCCACGCGCCGGACGTGCACGGGACGCTGAGCGCCGCAGGCCTCGCAGACGAGCATCGGCACGCGCCCGGCCTTGTCCAGGTGCGTGTCCGGGCGGTGGCACTCGCTGCAGATGACGAACCGGTCGGTGTACTCCCGGATCTTCGTCGCCATCTGGTCCTGGGAGATCTTGCTCTTGAGCGCGCCTCGAGGGCCGTCCATGACCCCCGGGCACCCGAACTCCTTCGCCAGGAAGTTCAGGATGTGCTCGGGTTCCCGTCGGAGCTGGTCCCCGATGTCCTTCATGTTGCGCACGACGGTGACCTTGCCGTCGTACATCATCTCGGGGGTCGGGACGGTGAACCGCTCGGACCGTTTGGGCGTCGCCGGGAGGAGCGAGCGGGCGCGGTCGAGCAAAGCCTCGTAGGTCGCCGTCGCCATTCGTTCTGTCCCACTCGGGGCCCCCTGATAAAGCTCCCGTGGGCGGGGCCGACATCGGAGGTGGAGCTTCGGGCCGGGGGCCCGAGGCTCCCCGACGGAACCTCAGGGTCCCTCGGACCGCCTCGATAGCTGCGCGCGCGCGGGGACCTTCAGGGAGCGAGGATCGGGATGAGCCGCCGGAGGTCGCGCTCCTCCACCACCACGGAAGCGTGCCGTCGGACCAATTCGTCGTCGGGCGCGAAGGCGACCGAGAGCCGGGAGGCCCGGAAGAGCCCCACGTCAATCTCGGAGTTCCCGACGGAGGCCGTCTCCTGCGGTCCGATCCGCATCCGCGTCTGAAGCTCGCGGAGCACCTGCTCCTTCCTCTTCACGGGGACCCGGATGATCCCTCGCACCAGACGGCCTCCGTTCTCCGTCTCGAATCCGTTCGCGAGCGCAACGTCGACGCTGAGCTCCTTCTGCAGCCGCTCGGCGAGGATATCGAGCCCGCCGCTGACGATCGCCGTCCTCAGTCCCTTCGCGTGCAGCGCTTCGAAGAGCTCCCGTGCCCCGGGCATCAGCGGCACGTCGGCGAGGATGCGTCGGAGGTCCCCCAGGGAGATGTCGGGCTTGTGCCGGCGCCAGAGCTGGAGGTCCCGGCGCGTGAACTCCACGTCGTCGATCTGGTCCGACATGAAGGCCCGCAGCGCCTCGTCGTTGTTGTCGCGAAAGTGTCGGTGGACCTCCGCCCAGGAGCTCATCACGTCGACGAGGGTGCCGTCCATGTCGAACGCGACCAAGCGGAGCGGGGGAGGGTCGGTCATGCGGAGGGTTCCGTCTCGGGAGCTCGCAAGTGCTCCTCGAGCAATCGGAGCCTCTCGGAGAGCTCCTTCTCCTTCGCCTCCACCTCTTGGACCACCTTCGGCGGGGCCTTCCCCCGGAAGGTCGCATCGGCGAGCCGCGCTCGCGTCTTCGACAGCAGGTCGGAGACCAGGTCGCGCTCCTTGCGGAGCGCCGAGCTCTCCCCGCTCGAGCCCGCCGCCCCGGCGGGAGGAACGAGGAACACCTCGGCCGATGGCGTCACGAGCGCGCGCGCCCCCTCCGGTGGGGCATCGCCCGCCAGGAACTGAAAGCTCGCGGCCCCTGCGACCGCACAGGTCACCGCCGCCACTTCCGGGACCTGGAGCAGAGCGGCGGCCGCGGCGGTCCTCGGGCGGGCGAACGCCACGGGTCGGGCACTCGGGGAGAGATGGGCATCGGCCTTCAGCGTCCGGAGGCCGCGGGCGATCTCCATCCAGGCGCTGACCGTCGCTTCGGCCCCAACATCGCTCGGGAGCTCCGCCGCGGAGGGCCAGGCAGCCACCGCGAGGCTCTCGCCCGTGTGAGGAAGGTGCGTCCAGAGCTCCTCGGAGATGTGAGGAACGAACGGGTGGAGGAGCCGGAGCGTGCGCTCCAGGACCGCCGCCCCCGTCCGGGCGGCCTGTTCCTGGGGGCCCTTCCCCGCGCGTCCCGACAACCTCTCCTTCGCGGCCTCCGCCCACCAGTCGGCCAGCTCGTGCCAGAGGAACTGATGCAGGACCCCTGCGGCACCGGTGAGGTCGAACCTCGAGAGGCGGTCCTCGACCTCCTGGGCAGTGTGCGACCAACGGGACGCGATCCATCGGTCCATGAGCGGGGCCTCCTCCAGGTGGGGCGGGGAACTGTCCGCGAGAGAGGAAGTCGCGGGCTCGACGAGGCGGGTCAGGTTCCACACCTTCGTCAGGAAGTTCCGGGAGCCCTCCATCATCTTCTGGGGGTCCCACGCGCCCCCGTCCTCGACCGGGAGGGGGAAGAGGAGGGCGAACCGGAACGCGTCCGCCCCCCACTGCTGGATGATCTCGATCGGATCGGGGGAGTTCCCTAGGTGTTTCGAGAGCTTGCGCCCCTGCCGGTCGGTCAGGATCCCCGTCAGGTACACGTAGGGGAAGGGCGGGGTGTCGAGGAACTGCAGTCCCCCCATGATCATCCGGGCCACCCAGAAGAACACGATGTCGGACCCCGTTCCGAGCACCGAGACCGGGTAGTAGCGGGCGAGGTCGCCGGTCCGCTTCGGCCAGCCCAGCGTCGCGAAGGGCCAGAGCCAGGAAGAGAACCAGGTATCGAGCACGTCAGGGTCCTGGTGGAGCGCTTCCGAGCCACACTTGGGACAGGCCTTCGGGGGGACCTCGAAGGCGTCGTGGGCCTTGCACAGGTCGCAGTACCAGACCGGGATCTCGTGGCCCCAGACCACCTGTCGGGAGATGCACCAGGGCTCGAGGTTCTCCATGAAGTTGTAGTAGGTCTTGAGCCACCGCTCCGGGATGATCCTCACCTCTCCCTTCCTCACGGACTCGAGCGCTCTGAGGCCCATCTTCGACGTATCGACGAACCATTGGGTCGAGAGACGGGGTTCGATCGGCACCTCGCTACGCTCCGAGTGTCCCACGTTGTGCACGTGGAGCTCCTCCTTCACGAGCAGGCCCTGGCCACGGAGCTCCTCGACGATCGCCTTGCGGGCCGCGAAGCGCTCCATGCCCCGGAAGCGCTCGGGCACGAACTCCCCCTCGAGCCGCCCTCGGTCATCGATCGTGTCACGCTTGGAGGGGAGCTCGGGATGCCGCAGCGCGATCTCGTGGTCCACACGGTCATGCGAAGGGGTCACCTTGAGCGCGCCCGTGCCGAAGGTGGGGTCGATGGCCTCGTCGGTGATGATCGGTACTCCGCGGTCCGTGAGGGGGAGGAGGACCTTCCGGCCGACCCAGGGGCCGTGGCGCTCGTCCTTGGGGTTCACGGCCACGGCCACGTCGCCGAAGATCGTCTCGGGGCGCGTGGTCGCCACCACGAACCCCTCGCCCCTCGCCGCCCTCGCAGGGTCCGTGTCCGGGTAACGGATGTACCATAGCTTTCCCTGCGTCTCCGTCGGGATCACCTCGAGGTCGGACAACGCGGTCCGCAGCTTCGGGTCCCAATTGATCATCCGCTCCGCCCGATAGACGAGCCCCTCGCGGTAGAGGGTCAGGAAGGCCGTACGGACCGCCTCCGAGTATCGGGGCTCCATGGTGTAGACGTACCGGCTCCAGTCCATCGAGAGCCCGTGGGCCGTGAGCTGACGGCGGATGTAGCGCTCCTTCTCGTGCCTCCACTCCTCGATCCTGGCGTGGAGCTCCTCACGCGAGAGGGTCCCCACGTTCACCCCCTTCTTCTCGAGGTCCTTGCGCACCGCCATCTGGGTCGCGACGCCTGCATGGTCGAGCCCGGGCAGGAAGAGCGTCGGGAGCCCTTTCATCCGCTGCCAGCGGCAGAGAAGGTCCTCGGTGGTCCCCTGCAAACTGTGCCCAAAGGTGAGGACGCCCGTCACGTTGGGTGGGGGGAACACGATGGTCCAGTGCGGGCCGGCCCCGTCGAGCTCGGGAGCACGGAAGAGCTGCTTCTCCTCCCAGAAGGACTGCCACTTCGGCTCGAAGCAGGCCGGGTCGTAGCGCTTGGGAAGCCCCGAGGTAACCTCCGCCCTCCGGCGTTCCTCCGAGAGCGGTCGCGGAGCGCTCCCCTCGGGGGTCGAGGGCTCCCTCATGCTTCCGTCGCGCCCCGGCCCCCCCAGAGGGCCCAGGCTGCGGTCGCCACCAGCAGCAACAGCGCGCTCACCACCATCGAGGGGACCGCCAAGGCCCTATCATAGTTCTGCCCGAGCAGGTAGAGCAGCAGGGGTATGCCCGCCACCAGAAGGCCGGGGAAGACCACCAGCATCGCCCACCAGGCTCCCGAGTAGAGGTTCACGACCGGGATCCCGGTCTTCTCCGCCTTGTGAAAGAGGACCCCCAGTTCGAAGAACGAGGCTGCGAGGACGCCGGGAAGCTCGGCCAGAGCGAAGATCGCGAAGGGGATGGGGTTCCCGATGCGGGCCGCGACCAGCCCCATCACGAGGAGCGAGGCGATGACGTAGACGAGCAGGATGAGCGACGCCTTCCCCCAGAGGAGCGTACGGCGGGGGATGGGCAGGGTCCTGGTGAACGAGAACCCCATGACCTCCGTCGCGAAGAAGGCCGGGCCGAAGAAGGTCGCGAGCATCGCGGCCACCGTCACCGCGGCGATGGCGAAGCGCTCGGCCTGGGCCGGGTCGGGATGCGAGAGCATAGTCGACAGCCCGAGGATGAACGCGTCGAGGAGGGGCAGGAGGATGAGGAAGGCATATCCGGGGGTTCTGGAAGCGATGCGCAGGTCCTTGTGGAGGATCGCGACCGAGGGCGAGTCGGTCCGGACCTCGCTGTCACCGGCCCGACGACCCCTCGAGCTGCGGGGCACCGCGAGCGACAGGTCGACCGGGGCCCGACGGAGCCAATGGACCGAGACCGCGGCGGCGGCGGCATAGAGCGCCACGGAGAGCCACATGACGGGCGCCGAGAGCAGGTGGTAGATGTCGAGGGATGGGTAGATCGCGAGCGACGTGAGGTAGGCGAAGGGGAAAGGGTAGAGGAGGAGCATCGTGCGGAACGCCCCGGGGTTCGAAGCTTCCCAGAAGCTCAGGACGTCCAGGATCTGGAGCGAGAAGGCGACGAACGCGGTGATGGCAAGGCTGGGGAGGCTCCAGAGGAGGAGGTAGACCCACCGCAGCGCGAGCGAGCCCGGGGTCCCTCCTTCGGCCCCGCTGACGCGCAGCAGAAAGAACCTCGCGGTCACAAGGGAGATCGCGCAGGAGAGCGCCACGGTGATGATCGTACCTGGGAGGAGCACCAGGGCCGCGAGCACCGAACCGGTCGCAAGTCCGACCGCCAGCGGAAGGTAGAACGTGGCCATCAAGGCCGGCGCGTCGAAGATCCTGAGGAAGACGATGAACCCGACCCGCCGCATGTCCCTCTGGGAGAGCGGAAGCGTCGCGAGGAGCGGGAAGACCTTCGAACCGAGCAGGGTCGGGGCCACTTGGAGCCCGGTCATCCAGAGGAGCGAGAAGATGAGCAGCAGCTCCCCCGCGACCAGGCTGGTCGCGTAGTCGACGGGGGTGAGCGTGAGCCCGAGCCCTCCCGCTCCCGTTCGGAGCCCGATCGCTCCCACGGAGATGACCATGAAGAGGAGGAAGGCGACCATCGCCTTCGACTGGGCCACGCGCCGCCGCGCCCGTTCGACCGCCCCCTCCCCCCGCTTCCCCTCGAGGTAAACGGAGGAGTTGCCCTGCTTCAGCGCATAGATGGATTGGAACGAGAACTCATCGTACACCACCTCGGCGATGCGAAGGGCCCCCCTCCAGCCCAGGGGGGCCCGTTCCGTGTACGATGCGGGCGGGATCTCCACGGACATGATGGTCGAGGCTCCTTCGCCAAGCGGTCCCGCGACGGCGCTCCTGGGTGTTCAGGCCTTCCCGCGGAGGAGCTCCATCGCTCGCGTCGTGGCCTCGCCTTCGGCCGTGAGCCCCAGATAGACATCCTCCAGGGTCGCCTCAGGACGACGGATCATCGTCCGCAGCTCTGCGAGCGTCCCTTCGCCCTGGAGCTTCCCCCCGTCGAGGATGGCTAGGCGGTGGCAGAGGCGCTCCGCGACCTCCACGGTGTGGGTGGAGAAGAGGGCCGCGCGGTTCCCTTCCCGAACGTACGCGGTCAGAAGGTCGCGCATGATGCGCACCGAGCGGGGGTCGAGGTTGTTGAACGGTTCATCGAGGACGAGCAAGCGGGGACGGTGGAGGAACGCCGCCACGAGCAGGAGCTTCTGACGGGTGCCGTTGGAGAGGGTGGCCAGGGGCCGGTCCATGTCGGCCCCGACCTGGAGAGCTCCGACGAGCTCGTGCACGAGGCTCCCGTAGTCGTCGTACCGTAACCGACGGACCGAGGCCACGAACTCCAGGAACTCCCGAGGGGAGAGCGCGTCGTAGAGGAGCGCGGTCTCCGGAACGTATCCCACCATCTCCTTCACGGCCATGTCCTCCGAGACGGGGTCCCGACCGGCCACGCGGATCCTTCCCGATGCGGGCTGGACCAGTCCCACGATCGCCTTCATCGTGGAGGTCTTCCCAGCCCCGTTCGAACCGAGAAGGCCGTAGATCTCCCCGGCCCTGACCCGGAGCGACAGCCCATCCACCGCCGTGACGCTCCCGTACGCGACGGTCAGGTCCTCGATCACGAGGGGGTCGGCGGAGGACGGTAGGGTGGCCATCAACTCACGGTGGGAACGGAACCCGGAGAGATAACGCCGCGGCCTGGGATCTCCAGGGAGGCGGAGGAGGGAAGGAGGCCGAGATCACTCCCTGCCGATTGGACGGCAAAGAGTGCGAGAGGAAGTCTACCTCGGGCCCATCCTGCGGGTCCGACGGATGGCCCCCCCTCCGCTCTCAGCCGGTTCGCGGCGGCACGGTGCGGAGCCCCCCGGCCCAGAAGCGGTCAGGCCGGGTCCATCGGCGCTCTTATACGGCCAAATGGCCCTGTACCGGGCGAACAAAGTTTAAGGCAGGGTGAAGTGGCTGCGCCACGCCCTGGGACATGGAAGTCATCAGAATCCAGGACCTCTCTCGGCATGAGAGGGCGCTCCTGCTCAAGGAACTCGGGTACGGGGCCGACCCCGACGGGAAGGTCACCAAGGACGGGGCTCCCTGGATGGACCCCTTCCTCGGCGAGCAGCCGACCCTCGACAACATGTGCGTGGTCCCGGGAAGCGCGCTGGTGCTCGTAGACAATCCCGTCAGCTTGGACGGGTACTTCGAGAAGTACGGTGACTGGGATTGAGCAGTGACCCCGACCCGCTCTCTTCGCTCGCGCGGGGAGCGGTCGCCGGGGCCATCGACGCCGCGCCCGAGAAGATACACGCCCTGGCCCTGCGTATCCTCGACCACCGTACGGCCTTCGTCCGCGATCCGGTGGCGCTCTCCGCGGTCAGGGAAGGGCGTAAGCTCCAAGAGTACCGCCTCTACAAGCAGTACCTCAGGGACCCCAAGCTCCTCGCGCTCATCCGACTCGGCCTGGCCCTGCGCCGGCTCGACGGCGAAGTGGACTACCCCGAGCGCGTCCGGCGGATGAGGGTCGCCATCCATCGCAAGTTCGGGACGTCAGGGCTCAGGGGCGCTGAGGTCGTGGAGAGCGGCGCCCTTCGAGAGTTCTTGGGAGAACTGGTGTCCCGCTCCTCCTCTCCTGCAGATGTGGAGGATGGGCTGACGAAGCTCCTGGAGGGCGTCGAGCGATGGACCTTCTTCTTGCAGGACCCGGGTTCGACAAATTGACCCGGCCTCTCTCGGAGAATCCTGAGTGTAGGAAAACCGTAGAGAATATGTAGGAATCCTTCCTATCCCACCTCGTGGACCTCCGGTTCTTCCTCAAGCTCATCGAGTCGAAGGGGC
>JAGWLG010000051.1 GCA_028864975.1 Thermoplasmata archaeon
TTGATTGATAGGCCCCGCATCTCAAAGAGTGAAGCCTGAATCAATGAGTTCAACTCGTGCTCCGTGGATTCGAGATACCTCAGTGAGATCCCCATCTCCACCGCCCGCTGACACGCGGCGAGAGCGACCAGGTGCAATGAGTCAGTCTCACAAAGAAGTGCTGCCAAAACATTTGTGTCAACGAGGATCGACTCAATCTGGCTGCGCAAATCAATTTCGCCGAACTCCTCCTCACGGGAGAGAACGTCGTAGTTGAGCAAACCCTGGTAGATCTCGACAAAGAGCTCAGAGAGAATCTGAGTCGGGTTGAGCAGGTACTTGCAGAGCGTCTCGCGCAAGGCAGCCCGGTTGCCAAACTTCTTCCCATGTGAGGCAGCGTCGATTACTCTCTCGAGGCTCGCGGACGGCAGGAGTTCCAGTTGCTTCGAGAGTTCCTGCCCACTTGCGGCAATCTCGGAAAAGACTCGAAGCAGTACTTCGTCAAATATGCCCCGGGCGTCGGCATCTGCGAAGTGCTCGTCGAGGTCAGGATATCGTTGTCGTAGTTGCGGAAGGTAGTCCTTCCAAGCGGGTTCAGTGAGTTCGTGGAAACTCGGAAGCTTCGGTCCGTTCTTAAGTTGGAATCGCCCGTTTCCCAGGTCGGAAACGGACCCCGCTTGGACCAGCTTCGCGAGACTCGCAGCGATGGTCGCCTCGCTGAACGCGAGTCCCGACTCAAGCTTTACCGCCTCCCAAACGTCTGTGGCCTTGAACGATTGTTGGTTCGGTAGCGTGGTAAGAATCTCGTGAACGATGCAGGACTTGATTGCTTGACGGTGCTCAACCACGGGACGGGATATGAGCGGAGCGAGCCTGATCAACCGATCGAGGTTCCTTGGTGGAGAGTCGGTCATGAGTGGACCTCAGACCGTGAAAGCTGCGATTGGTCTGATGACCTGCACACGGACGGAAGCGCCCGACACCGTGACGCCCCTCACCCGAGTCCACCCGTCCTCGTCAGCGGCCTCTGAAGACCAGGTACGCGATGATAGCCAGGATCACCACCGCGATTATCGCAATGAGTATTATCCAAGAATCGCCAGAGAGAAGGGAGTCATTGCCTTGAGTGATGGATTGATTCGCGCCGGCAATTGAGTAGCTCGCTGCGACAACGGCAACACACAGTATCACTGCCACAATAACGATCCCAAGAACGGTCTCGCCCTCGATTCCTCGATGATTCTGCACTTACCCTCTCAAGCGGACAAGTTTACCATCATAACAAATCGGACCAAAGTGAGACTTCATGTCTAGCGAAGGGTTGAGGAACGAGCGGATCGCGCGCGTGTTTCGCGCCCTCAAGGTGACTGGTAGTCGCTGCAAGCAACATTTCACCTCGGGGCAAGCAGACGGCGCTCCGACACGCTCCGCGACGGATCGATCGTGGCGTCGAGGGCAGAAGCTAGCCCAGGCGCAGTGTCGCCCCGCATCGGCGGAGAGGGAACCTTCAGCCCCTCCACCCGGAAGAACCCCGCAGGGCCCCCACCCACTCTCTGCGAAGCGGCGGAGCGGATCCGCTCGTCGTGCTCGTCCAGAAGCCGCACGATGAGCGTGTCCATCGTGTCCCGCATTGACCCCGTGTCGAGGAGCCGCTCGACGGTCGACTCCTGGAGCTTGATCGAACGGCGAATCGATGGCGCCCCCGGGACGGACGCGGGGAAAACGCCCGACCTTCGTCGCTTCAGGGGCGCCATCGCAAAACCAGATAACCAACCGGTTACGGTAGAATACCCGTTGTGGTGCAGTCCTCTACCGGACGTTCGCGAAGAGTCAAAGGTCCGGACCGCTCCTTGAACGCGTTGCGACCCGCCCGTCTCCGCATGGACACTGTGTCCACTCGGTAGACATTGTCCCCTGTACGGGACCGAATTGATGTAGGATGTCGAGGCTCGTTGGCTCATGCAAGGGGTTCAGGCAGACCGGCCACATTCTGGAGCACGAAGCATTCTCGCCCACGCACGCCGGTGGCCGTGCTTCCCGGTTCTCCTAGTGCTTGTCTTCTCCGCGTTCGTTGCAGCCTCGCCGGCGGCCCGCGCGGACAACCCCCACACCTGCGGGGGGACTGGGAACATCACCGGCCTCTGGTGCGGGGGCGACTTTACGACCACATCCTGGAGCAGTTCCTGGGCAACCCTCGTCACCAACCAGCAGGCGTGTTACAGCGCGAACTCGAACTCGTACTCTGACAGCGCCTCTGGAGGCTCCTTCTACGGCAAGGCGTCCACTCGGGCCGACGAGTCCTCAAGCTGCGCCACGAACGTGGGCATCGTCGAGATCAACATCGGGACGCACGGTGGCTCGTTCACGGCGTGGAAGGCGGGAAGCGCCTACTACACGGTGGTGGCGAACTTCACCTTTAGCGACTTCCTCAGCATTGGCACCTACTGCGCTTCGACCGGGTCGCCCTACACCTCGGCCCAGATCCAGTCCTCCGGTGCAATGTACGACCAGTCCACCGGTTCCGGCGTCGGCTGGTCGTCATCGGGGGAGGTCTCCAACACCACAATCGAGAACGTCTGCAACACAAGCCAAACCCAGAGAGACAACGCGGCCCTCGTCCAAGCGTCCTTCTCCACGAACGTTGCGGTGTCCAGCGGAAACGTGCTCACCCCCCGAGGTAGCGTCTGGGCGGAGGTCTACGTGAGCATGCCTGGAGTTTCCCCGTACCCCGCGGCTCACGCCTACTCAAGCCTCGATTTCAACAACGACGGGTATGGCTACATCACCCTGGATTCAATATGGGTCTACTGAGGGCCCGTTGAGTTTTGCACCACAACTGCCTTTTCCTCGAATGCGCATGTCTTGACGTTGTCGCCTTCACGCCTTGTCGCCACCAACTCTACCGGGGCTGATTGCTACTCCATCCTCGTAGGCGTCGCTCTCGCACTACTCATCGGACTTTCAAGCATCGGGTTTTCGTTTGATGTCAGGGACATCGGCCCGGTCCGGAAGGCAGCGGCGACTCAAGCAGCAACCCTTTGTGGGGGATACAGGTACTTCACAACTCCCGCGGGGTTGGCCGTTAACGCTAGCGGCTGCCGGCCGAGTTTCGTCGGGTCGTTCACTCAGGGCGACTCCAATGAGACCCTCGGATTCGCCGTCGCCTCCCTCGCTGAAGTCTCGCGAGCGGGGACAGTTGTTTCGCTTCAGGACCTGTCGGGTCCCCTTGACTCCGGCTTCACGTCTGTTCAGGGGCCATCGAGCCTTACGTTCACCGATCGCCTGAGCTCAACCGTCTCCAACGCCACCGGCTTCTGGCTCCCCTCCGACACGGCGTACGGGTCGGGTTCGCAGAAGTTCCACGCAGGGTCCCAAGTCCTCGGGATGGCCTCCGTCACACTGACCTTCTACCTGCGATGGGGCGGGGCCAACGATTCCTCTCTAAGCTTCGAGCTCAACGAGTCCGGTTGGCCCTGGGTCAGCTCCTCGGACCAGCTCGGAGTGGAGCTCGATTCTACGGCCGCGACCGGTAGCGAGGTGGCCTACTCCCCGGGCTCAACGACTCTGAGCGAGGCCCAGTCGGGAGGCGGCTCCGTTGAGGCCAACCTCGCCCTAGGACCGAATGCCGCCACAAGTGGAGGTGCCCCAACCTCTCTCTCGGTCTCGACCCAGGCGGGCATCTTCTCGTCGGGGGCTTCCAACAACTTGGCCGCCATCCTACTCACCCTTGGTGGACCCGGGGGCTACGCCGGCTTCTCGTACGGTCCGTCGCTCACCTTCTTCCCCCTCCCCGCCAAAGTCGCCCCCCAGACCCTCGGAATCCTCTCGATCGCGGCCATCGGGCTTGTCGTGGTGGCGGCGGTCATCCTCGGCGTCCTGGGCATCCGCGCACGCCGGGTCCCCCCGGAGGCGGACCTCGCTCCGCTGAACCCTTCGGGCCGAGGGAAGGGCACGGCCCATCGACCCGGGCCAGGTTCCCCCTTCGCGCCTACCTCATGAGCCCCGCCAGGGTCTCCGAGATCTTGCTCGCCCATCGGTCCGTGAACGTTTCGACGAACGACGTGTGGACCCGAAGGATGGTCGCCGCCTGGACGGCTCGATAGACACGGGGACTGACCGACGTGTCCTGGATGACCAGCTGCCCCCGCATCAACGCCCTGAGGTGGAAGGAGACCGTGGGGTTCGTCCGATGGACCAGCTCCGCGATCCGACCGAACCGCAGACCCTCCCCCGAGGCTGCCAGGTAGACAAGGATGGCCCGCTGGACCGGGCTCTGCATGGCCTTCAGGAACCGCCCGTCGACCTCCGGGAAGCCCGGGGGAAAGTAGTAGTCGCTCCGTCCCCCCTTCTGGCAGACGAGGACCCGCTGCTTGACCAAGCGCCGCAGATGAAACGCGGTCTGGCCCCAGGCGAGGGAGAGGCCGCGCTGGATGGCTCGAGCGCTCGTCGCGGGGTGGGAGCGGACGAACTCAAGGATCAGTTCGGAGGTTGGGCTCTCCACCACGGGTAACGGTCTCCGAAAGGGTCGTCGGCGAGCGTGTCGCGACGAAGGAGACGTAGAGGAGCGCCTCCGCGGCGAGGAGGACGAGCGAGGGGGCCCACCCGAGGTCGGCCCAGGGGACGGAGCCTCCCTCCACCGCGGAGAGCAGCCCCAGGCCGCCGGCGACCCCCACGAGGCCGATAGCGAGCCCGACCAAAGCGAATCGGAGCTCACGGTAGCGAGCGGCGGTGTAGAGGGTCATGGCGGCCAACATCGCCCCGACGGCCAGTACGGCGGCGTCGAGAACAGGCAGGAACTGGTCCATCGGTCCCCCTAGCCTGTCGGGTCTGGCTCGGACCTGACAGCGACTCGTCTGCCGAGCATCCCCGGGACGGTCAGGGTCGCATAAGGTTCATGAACGAAGTGGTGCAATTCTCTACTACGGTGTTCCTTGGCCGCACTCCGCGACCCTGTCGATGGTCTACGAAGGAGCGACGTCAGGTCGACCTTGTGGGGGACCACCGTTCTACCCCCGCCGAACCGGCCGCTCGGTCCGCTCGACCGTCACCTTGCCCGTGACGTTGTCCGCGACCCAGTGGACGGCATCACCGGGCTTCAGCTCCATGAACTCGACGATGATCCTGGGTACGGTCAGTCGGAGCGCCTTCGACCCCTTCAGGCGCGGGGCGGCCCTCACACAGGCGCTGGTCCCTTCGAACGTCCGGGGCGGCATCCCGGGGGCACCGGCGCTCGGGTCTTTTAATGCGTCAGAAGTGAGGTGTTATCTTAGACCCGACCATGACGAAGCTCATCTGGGACTTCGAGCGGTGGACCGAGGTGAAGAGGTCGGGGAAGCGAGAAGTGTGCTGGTTCTGTGAGGCCGGGACTCCCGAGGACTGCCTCGTGGTCCGCGCCTCGGGCCGATTCATCCACGCCTGCCATTCCTGCGCGAACCTTCTCCTCGATTGTGGAATCGTCTGCTCGTAAGAAGTCCGGGGCTGGAACCTCCCGGGAGCTTGGCACCAGCGAGCTCTGGGGTGTGTCCTCCCACCATCGAGCGAGGGCATCGCGCCCTCTGGGCACGGTCCCAGCGAGTCGAGCAGGGTCACGACGAGCCGAGAAGGCTCCCCGCTCAGCTCGGGGCCTTCGGAGCCTTCCCTGAGGGGCTGTCGGGCGTAGGACCAAAGATCGTGTCCGCGATCGACTGGAGCTTGCTGAACGCGTGCTCCGCGAACATCCCGGTGAGGAAGCAGATCACCGCGATCCCGAGAACGCTCGTGTTCGGCACGCTCGTGCTCGACGAGATGACGCCTGCTCGAAGGGCGACGTAGACCACGAAGGCCAGCCCCGCCGCGAGAGGGGGCCTCAGGATGTACCAGCCCATCCAGACGAGGTCGAAGTCCTTGAGGGCCGAGTAGTGGTGCGTGATCGCCCACAGCGAGTAGATGCACGCTCCCACGGCACCCGAAAGGACTGCCACCAGCAGGAGGATCGTCTCAGGACCGACCGCGAAAGGCCCCATCTGCCACAGGAGGAAGCTGATCTTCACCTGGCGGGTCGAGGACGCGCTGAGGTCCCCTGGGACCACCGGCCACACGATGCTGAGCAAGTAGGAGAGCGCGAGCAGCATGATCGAGCTGTAGATGGCGGCCCCTCCCGCGTACCACTCGTCACTCCTGTCCATGACATGCGACTTCTCCAGGACCAGGACGTCGCCCGCTGCGACGTTCAGGTCGGCCAACGACTTGGAGAGGTCGAGCGGGGTCGTGTCGCTCCCGAGCCGCCGGAGCGCAAACCGCGCGATCATGGGGAGCTCCTCAGGATAGGTCTTGTCCAGAGTATCGGCGACGAGCTTGGACGCTTTCTCCGAGGGGTCGAAGACGTGGGCGGACTTCTTCTTCCAGACCACGAAGACATCGCTCAAGAGGGACACCACCGTGTCGAGACGTTCGCCCTATCCTCCTTCCCGTTCAAGAACGTTGGGAGGCCGCGGAGGTCGAGAGTTGCACCAGCAGAGCTTTGGTTGACCGAGAGCCAGGTCAAGGAAAGCTCTCATGGGAACCTTCCCCTTTCCTCGCTGTCGTGGCCTTCTTCCATCCCACCCACACGCACGGTTTTCCACCGGGCTCCCTCGCCGTCGGGGAAGAGGTCGTGGCCCATTGGACCGCCCCCTCAGCCCATGACCGGGGCCTCCTCACTTCCCTCCGGGTCCTGCTCCTCTCCGCCCCCCATGCGGTTTCCCTCCATCGGGAGATCTCGTGGGAGGTCCCGCTGGAGAAGGTCGAAGAGCTCGAGGTGACCCAGCAAGAGAGCTACGACGCCCCTTCCGGCGGGTTTGTCGTCCCGTGGGGCCTAGGAATGGGCGCAATGCCCGACATGAACATGAACGTAGCCGCCAGGGGCGGGGCCGCCGCCACGACCGAGCGTGTGGAAGGAGACTTCGGGGTCGTTGTCAACGGCACTATCGTCTTCCTCGGCGACCCCGAGCCCGCTGAGCAGCTTCAGGGGTGGATCGATAAAGCTCGGATGGAGCGACGAGCGGCGCTGGGCATGCCCTAGGACCCCATGCTACGCTTGGCTGCCGTGTAGGTTCATGATCGCGTCGCGCATTTGGGGGCCTTGGTCAGAGCTCCCGGAGAACGAGCTCGCGACGATCCTCTCTCACGATCAACTCGTGGTGCATTAGGAACGGGCGACGGCCGAGAAGAGGCGTCGGGACCTCCTCGTCCGCTGCCGCGACCATGATCGGGTCCATCACCCAGACGCGACCTGGAAAGCCGAGCGTGTCAGGCCCGACGACCTGCAGGCAGACCCGGGAGGGGCGGATCACGACGGACCCCCCGACTCCTCGTGCGGGCTCCTGCAGCGGCGCCCCGAGCTCCAGCCCCAGATCCTCGGCGATCCAGGGCGGCAAGAGGGTAAAGGTCGCTCCCGAGTCCATCAGGAGGTTCTGAAGCGACTGCTTGCTCTTCCACGTGAGGCGGACATGGACCATGGGGGCCACGTCGGTGTGCCGGGAAATCCGAACCTTCGAGTACTCGATACGAAAGACGCCCGACCCCTTCCTACGGGCACGAGCTGTCAAGGGGCTCCCCCCTTAGAAGAACTGGACTTCGCCGGCGGGTACGTGAAGCATGCTGGGCTCCAGGCCCCTAGAGCGGGTCCGGCCCTCCGCGAGGACCCTCCTCGGGTCCGTCCCCGCCGCCACGATCTTCCGGTTCACGATGGCCACCCACTCCCCTGGGTGCTTCCCCAGCTCCCTTGGAGATGGCAGGTGGGAAGGCTGGTGCCACCGACGCGCTCGCGGGGTCATGGATCTTCTTGTCCGTTCCATCTCCTGCCCGTTCATATCGGTTCGCTCGACCTCCTTCCATGACTTGAGGATGCCGATGTACAACGTCGTAGAATTCTAGGCCGATTCTCGTCGCGAATCGTACGCCACCCCGAAGGCAGCTCCTTGTCTCCTCACCTCCTTGATACCTGACGGCCGACGCTCTACTTACCCTTCACGCTCGAGCTTGCAGTGGCGCCAGGGGGGAGGGGGTCGGCAGTCCGCTCTTCCTCCGTGACCTCAGCCGGTAGCTCTCTCCCTTGATGCTGACGACCGTCGCATGGTGCAGGATCCGGTCCAGCGTCGCCGCGGCGATCGCCGTGTCCCCCATCACCTCGCCCCACTCCGCGAAACTCTTGTTCGAGGTGAACACCGTCGAGCCCTTCTCGTAGCGGGCGTTGATCAGTTGGAAGAACAGGTGCGCTCCCACCCTCTCCATCGGGAGGTAGCCGATCTCGTCGACGATGAGCACCCCGTACTTCGCGTACAACCGGAGCTTGCTGTCGAGGCGATCCACCTCCGCCCCTCGGCGGAGGTCTTCGACGAGACGGGGTGCACTCACGAAGAAGACGGAGAACCCCGCTCGGAGCGCCTCCCACCCTAGCGCCACGGCCAGATGCGTTTTTCCGACCCCCGGGGGCCCGAGCAGCAGGACGTTGGCGTGGTCGTGCACGAACCGGAGCGTCCGGAGTTCCTCGAGGACTTTCGGGTCGATCGAGGGTTGAGCCGCGAGGTCGAACTCCTCGAGGGTCTTCCTCACCGGGATCTTCGAGAACTGCAGACGGAGCTGCAGCGAGAGCGCATCCCTCGCCTTCACTTCCTCCTGGAGGAGGTGGTCCAGGATCTCCGTCACGCTCTGCTCGTCCACCCCCGGGCCCTGGAGGTAGCCATCGAGCTGGGCCTCCACGGTCTTGAGGCCGACGCCGAGCAAGTTCGCGTGGAGCCGCTCGTAGGCGAGATGGCCGTCTCCGAAGGGGTGTGCGCCGGGAACCGGCGCACGGAAACGGTCCTCCTGGCTCTCCGGAGCGATCGGCGAAGGGTCCAGGACCTTCCCTCGCTCGAGGGAAGGGGTGGTCGTCGCGGGGCGGGTGGCGCGTCGTTCGGGCTCTCTCTTTCTCATGGGTTCTCCTGGGTGGCTTGGTCGTAGACCGAGAGGTCCCGCTGTTCCACCCGCGGGACCTCAGGGAACGACTGGAACGACTCCAGGCGCGCCTGGCGCACCGGAGGCTTCTGGCGGATGGCGGCGAGGAGACCGGCCCGGTGGCCTTCGGTCTGGACTACATGGCCGGTGCCGGGGCGACGGGTGTGGCGACAGATCTCCACGCCGTCGACCTCGACAACGAACCCGTCGTCGGTGAGGCGAAGGGTCGCTTCGCGACCCGCATGCTTCCACGGTACCGAGTACCGGTTCCTCTCGAAGTCGACGTAACAGTCGCGGCTGATCTTGCGACGGACGGTCCGGACGATGGGATAGGGAGCTCGCCCCGCCACCGGGGTGAGCTGCTCCTCCTCCAGACGGTCGATGGGCGCGATGTGCGTGGTGCCGTGGGGTCGCTGATTGATCCGGTTACACCAGCGGAGGGCCTCGAGGTTCACTTCCTGCAGCGAGGAGAAGTGCTGTCCGTCGAAGAACCCCTGGCGGACGACGCGGACGCTCCGCTCGACCTTGCCCTTGGTCTGGGCTCGGTACGGTGCGCACAAGCGCACCGTCAGACCGTAGTAGGCGGCGAAGTCCAGGAAGGTCTTGTTGAACTCGCTGTCCGCGGCGAGGAAGGCCCGGGCCAGCACCACGTTCTTGGTGTTGTCGTAGAGGGCCTCTCGCGGGAACCCTCCGAAGTAGTCGAAGGCGTGGAGGTGACACTGGATGAACGTTGCCGTGGAGAGATCGGTGACGAACTCGACGTAGCGACCTCGGGAGTATCCGAGCGTCATGATGAAGGCGGCCAGCCGTCGGCGTTTCCCGTCCTCGTCGATCCAGCCGAAGAACGCCCAGTCGACCTGGGCTTGCTGGCCCGGGAGGGTCTCGAAGCGGTAGACCGCGAGGGGGAGACGAGCGGCTCGCAAGGGGCGTAGGGCACGCAGGAGCGTGGAGTAGCTCCCGGTGAACCCACGACCACGAACCTCGTCCAGGAGGCGGGTGGTGGTGAGGGTGGGGAACTCGTCCAGTCTACCTTTGAGGTAGTCCAGGAAGGGGAGGAGCAGCTCCGGATCGGAGGCGCGTGCCCGGTAGACCGGAGCCCGCGGACAGGCGAGGTACTTCAGGACCGTGGTACGGTTGAACCCGGTGCGTTTGGCGATGGCGCGGGCCGAGAGGCCCTGGTCGTGCAGGTGGCGGATGTAGGCCCAGTCTTCCATGTGCAGCAAGGCTACCACTCCCCCGAGGGGGTTCGGGGGAGAGGCGGGAGGGGTGGCGTACTTTTCGCGACGAAAAGTGGCCCACTTTTCGCGACGAAGACTGGCGTACTTCCTACGACGATAGATGGCCTAGTTTTCGCGACGTTCTACACCGAGAACCAGAGCGTGCCTGGGTGCGAGGTGCAAGCCTGGGTGGAGGGGGCCCCTCCCGCCCGGGTCGCTATTGAGGAGTCTCGGCTTTCATCCCAGTCGCCCGCAACCCCACAAGAGGAGCATGAACCCCACGAGGCATGGAGGGGCAACGAAGAGCAGGTAGGGCTCGGTCAGGTCGCAAGACCCAGAAACGAGGAGGCAGGTGAACGACGTGGCCACCAGCGCCGCGAACAGTACCAGCACCACGCCCCCAACAATGGCCATCCACCCGACCGCGCGTCGGTTCTCCCGCTCGACCTTAGCCGTACCGTCGCGAGTGGACGGTGATCTGAGCGAGAGCAAGGCCCCGCACGCTGCGCACCTGTCAGAAGGTCCGAAGTTGGCCTGGCCGCAGCTAAGCACACTCGGAGGGCCATTGGGATCCCATGGCCGAGCGGCGAGATGAACCCCGCGCCGGCCCCTGCGGCCGCCATTGCCCGGCAAGAAGAATGACCACCACGAGGGCGACCGCGCGAGGGGTGTCCATCAGGGGAAGATCGCGACGGTCACCCCGCTCCTCTTGCAGAACGCGCTGATCGCGTTGAGAGCGATGTGGACGTCCTGATGGTTCGAAGCGACGCCATCGATGAGCACCAGCATGGGTTTGTCTCCGGGGCGGTGAACGATCCTCTCCGTGAGGCGCACGGGAAGGCAGACGTAGCCGAACGCCGCGGCGAGGAGCGGCGCATCTCCCAGGATCTCGGGAAAGGCCTCCCGGCAGCGCCTCCCGAGCTGTCCCAACGGGGGCAGCCGCCAGTCCTGCATCCTCAGCGCCCGCCCTCCCATCTGGAGAAGAGCACGGATGTCGGCCAGCCGCTCGTCCGACCCCAGGTAGTGCACCTCGGCGTTCATCCGGAGCGCCTCCGTTGCGACCTCGATCAAGAGCGAGGCGTCGTGCATCCTCTTGGAGGGTCGTCCCGAGAGCTCCTCCAGGATGGAAAGGTCCCGTCCCGGCGGCGCCTGGACGCTCGTGCCTGAGAGTACCGCGCTCTCCATCCCGCTCGCCCTCCTCGTGTCGGAGCCGCGATGTTCACGCCAGCACGTTGGAACACGCCGGGCAAACACGCGCCTCGGGTCCGACTGGAGTGGAACAGACCGCACAGGTGACGAGGTCCTCCTCGAACGCGACCCCGCATGCAGGGCAGAAGGGAACGGCGAGGGGAGCGGCCGTCAGGCAGAGCGGGCAGTGGGCCCACTCGACCTCGTCCGACTCGGCGGGCATGTTCGGGCTCGGCAGGATCGCTTGGGTTTCGGGGGTGGCCAACATGAGGGCCACTTCGGGCCCAGGGGGGATGAAGCCGCAGTTCAGGAACGGAACCTGAGGGGGGTGGCCGGACGCGTCCAAGAACTTGTGGGGCAACCGAGGTTCGGGGGGCGGCATTCGGGAACCCCGTGGGCATCAGGTCCAGATCCACGCTCAAGCGGGGAGCCTTCGGCCAGTGGAAGACGTTGAGCGCGGTCCCTCCCTTCAGGGTGAACTTGTCGCGAGTGGCGACGCGCGCCTGGAGCTCGCGGAGGAGCCCCAGGAGACGCCAGACCTTCTCCGCGGTCGCCTGCGGGAAGCCCTCGCTGAGCGCCTTCGAGAGGTCCTCCGAGCCTACTTCGACCACCTACGCACCTCTGGGTATACGACCCTGAAGCGACGGTCATAGCGGTTGGACGGAGCGCGAGGCCGCGTTCCCAGGTACTTCGGACTTGACCGAGCCACCGCTCGCTCGAGGTCGGAAAGCACCGGTTCGAAGCCCCGGAGCTTCGGCGGGTCGCCCACCGCTCGAGCGAGGAAGTGGCCGAGCCGGGCGAGGGCCGCCGTGTTGCTCACCCCTCGGGCCGCGCGGGAGAGGTCGACCGGGTCGACACGGGGAAGGAGACTCCTGAACGCCTCGAAGGTCCCCTCGTAGTCCTGCTCGGGCCCGGAGAGGCCAGCCAGGTCCACGAGGGTCTGCGCGGGGGTGGTCACGAGCAAAGTCGCCCCTCCTCGCCGCACCCTCCGGGTGACGCCTTCCCAGGCGTGGGCGGGTGAAGCATGGACCCGAAGGGAGGTCTCCCCGACGGTGCGGCGGCGCGGGCGCACTCCGCGGGCCTCCACGTGGATCACGTTGCGGACCTGCTGCTCGGCTCCTAAGAGCGCCAGTGCGCTGAAGTGACTGAAGACGTAACGCTCGCCCAGGGCACGATGGACGGCGAGGAATGGGTCGGGGTGGAACCCCCTGGGCTCAACATCAAGCGGGACCGCCGCGTACACGCCTCGCTGGACCGCCTTGAGGAAGCCGCGAGCCCGGAGGTCGAACGCCGTCTTCGCAGCGTTCCTGGGGGAGACCCCGAGGACACGAGCGAGGTCCCGTGTGGTCAGGACACGGCCCCGGGCCACCTTGAGGAGGGTCTCACGATTTACTCTCCTACGCTCCATGCTGATTCTATCATATGGAATCTATGTGGAGTATATGATAGCGATGGGCCACCCGTACCCGGACGACTCCAGGGCAGGGCGGTCCTGCACCGCGGTTTCGAGGAATCGGAGGCGGCGGGCGGGCGCTCACCTTCGGAAGGAATGGAAGGCTGCCCTGAGCCCTTCGCGGTCAGCTTCATCTCACGGGGCCTCGAGGGGCCTTCGGCAGGTCCCGCGGCGGGGAGCGCGTGCAGATGCTCGACCGGACCCCACGAGGTCTCCGCGCTCAGCTTACGGCCTTCTTCAGCAGCGCCGCGATCCGCGCCTCTTCCGCTGCGGTCATCTGCATCAACGCAAAGCTGGTGGGCCACATCTGCCCCTCGTCGAGCTTCGCCTCGTTGCCGAACCCCAGGGTCCCGTAGCGCGCCTTGAACTTGCTCGCCGGCTGGAAGAAGCAGAGCACGTCCCCGCCCTTGGAGTACGCGGGCATCCCGTACCAGAGCCTAGGGGAGAGCTCGGGCGCGGTCGACGTGATGACCGCGTGAAGGCGCTTGGCGATCGAGCGATCCGGTTCCGGGAACTCAGCGATCTTGGCGAGCACCGCCCTCTCGTCCTTCTCCCGGTCCTTCCCCCATACGATCTTCTGCTCTCGAACGGCCTCCCGCATCGCGGACCGCTCTTCGTCGGAGAATCCCGAGGACCTCTTACCGGACCGGTCGCTCGGCTTCTTCGCGGCTGGCATGGCCCGGCCCACGAACTCAGACATAAGAAGGTCAGCTCGGACCTCCACCGCTTGGGCGAGGTCCCGGTACGATTCGCCCTGGTCACGCGAGACCCGGCTCACCCGCTACCGGGCGCCGCCGGGTCCACCGACCTCTCGATCTCGGCAAGACGGAGCCGGTTCTCTTGCCCGAGGACCTTCATCAGTCCCTCCCGACGGATGCGCCGGAGGACCTCCCGAACCTCCGTCGCCGCACCTCTACGGCGGGCGAGCTCCGCCTCGACGACCAGCGCCTGAGCGACGAAGTAGCGAACTCCGCCCTTCTCCCCGGCCGCCTTCAGCTCGTCGAGAGCCCTGCTCGCCTCCTCCCATCGGCCCTGGCCCATGGCGATGGAGGCCTCCAGGAGACGAAGCTGCAGTCGATCGACGTGGGTCTCAGGTACGTGCGACCCCCCCCGGTCGACGAACTTCCGCAGTTCTTGGGCGAGCTCCTCCGCCCTGGCGTACGCCCCCGCGCCACAGGCGTACTCCCCGACGTTGCCCAAGATCATCATCAAGCTCGATCGGGCCCCGGTCCTTCGGGCCTCCCTCAGCGCCTCCTCCCCCCGCTCAAGGGCGGCCGGGTATCGCCTCCGGTTGAACTCGACCTCGGCGAGGGTCGCGAGGAGCTCGACCACGATCGTCTGATGAGGAGTCCCGACCACGCGATCGCGATGCTCCAGCGCCCCGAGCAAGTGCTGTCGAGCCTTCTCCGGGTCCTCTCCCGCAAGCAGGTAGGCGCCGGCCACGTCCAGATGGCAGCGCATCCTCAGCGAGAGGTTCTTCCCCCGGTCGGCGAGGGCGCAGGCCCGCTCCCCCATCTCCAGGGCTTCCGCAGAACGGCCGCGGGTGCTGAGGAGTCCGCAGTAAGCCCGCAGGAGCGCCGCCTCCTCGTCCCGGAACTTTCCCCGGGCCTCCCCCAGCGCCCGCTTGAGCTCCTCCTCGGGGTCATGCCCCAAGTTCACCTCCGCCACCGCGATCAGGGCCACGTAGGGAAGCCGCTCCCTCCTCGGCGCGCCGCGGGCCTCGGAGATCGCGTAGGCGCGTCGGAGGGCTTGCACGCACCCCGAGGGGTCCTCGGCCTATTGTTGACCGCAAGCCTTGAGCGGCCGTCGTAGTGAGTAACGACAGGATCGCTCCACTATCGGGGAAAGGTCCAAATATGTAGTGAGAATATTGTTCACTACAGATGAGCTACGTTCGGGCCTTCAAGAAGACCCTCG
>JAGWLG010000052.1 GCA_028864975.1 Thermoplasmata archaeon
GCCGGGGGAGGCGGAAGCGTCGGGGCTTGCTGCGCCTCCCACGGGTTGGACGGCTCGGGCGGGGCGGGCGGCTCCGGGGGAGGAGGCGCAGGGGAGGCTTGCTCCTCCGGCGGTGGCGATTCTTCCACCGGCGGAGGCGAGGGTGGGGAGGGGGGGCTGCTGTGGGTCGCATCCGTCCCTTGCGAAGCGCAGACGAAGCACTCTGACCTAGCGGAGGGCAACGGGGATCCGCAGTTCGGGCACCGGGGGAACTCCGACTCCTGGGGGTGGGGTTCGTCCTCGCCGGCGACCGCGGCTTCCAGCAACTCCGGGGAGGTTCCCGCCGGAATGACACCGCCTTGGGGTTCGACAGCGGGCGCAGGAGCTTCCACGACCGGGGGAGGCGGCTCTTGTGGCGGCAGGCCAACCTCCGGCGCCGGGCCCACAGGGACGGGCCCGGGCTCCTCCTGCGGGGGGCTTTCGAGGGCGGGAGGGGCCGGTGGGGGGGGCGGAGGAGGCGGCGGGGGTGGAGGTGGTGCCACCGGGGTCAGCGGAAGCTCCGCAGCCTCTGGGGGCGGAAGCTGCGGTGGCAGGATCTCCGTCACCTCAGGGGTCAGGTTCGCTTCCGGAGTGCCTTCGGGGGCGCCGCTCGTCGGTGGGGGCACGGGGGCCATCAGGTCGGCCCCTGCCGAGGTTTCCGTGGCCCCGGTCAGGGTCGCCGTCGGCTCCGACGTTGCCTCGACACTCGCCTGGGGCTGCTTCTTCCTCCGACGGAGGAACAACACCAGCAGGAGGAGGGCGATGACGGCGGCGAGCGCGAGCGCAAGGAGCGTGAGCGGGAACCCTCCACCGGTCGGATGCGGCCGAGTCCCGGAGGGCACGGCCGTCACTACCAACTTCACCTGCAGGGAGACGGCAGAGTTCCCGCGCGCATCGGTCACGGTGACCTGGAAGGTGTAGTTCCCGGCTCCACGGGGCGTGAAGTTGAAGAACGCACCGCTGGCTCCGGAAAGAGCGGAGCCGTTCAGGGTCCAGTGATAGACGAACCCCGCCGTGCCTTGGGCGACGGAAGCTTGAAGCCCTACCACCCAGCCGACTTTCGCGCTCGTGGTGTTGGCCGTCAGCGAAACGGTCGGGAGGGCATTCACCACCACCGACACCGTCGACGTGGAACTCGTCCCTCCGAGCGCGTCGGTCACCACGACCTGGACACGGTAGGTGCCGGCGGCCGTCGGAGCGTAGGCAAAGGTCGGGGTCGAGGTCCCCGGAGCCGACCACGCCACCCCGTTCAGCGACCAGGCGAGCGTGAACGGCCCGCTGCCTCCCGTGATGGAGACGTTGAGCCACGTCGTGCCCCCCACGTCGATGGGTGAGAGCGGGGCACCGAGGGCCGCGGCGACCGCCGGGACCACGCGGAACGTCGTGCTGGCCGATCCTTTGACGTTGCCCGAGTCCGTCGCCGCTGCGAGGATTGTATGGCTCCCGCTGGTCGTAGGCCGGTACACGAGGGTCGAGGTGGTGTCGCCGCTCACCAAGTTCCCGTCGATGAACCACGCGTAGAGGTAGGGTCCGGCCCCTCCCTGACCCTGGGCGGTGAACGTCGAGGAGATACCGACCTCACCGCCCCCCGTCGGCGAGGTGAGAGATACCGAGACGCTCACGACCTGGACCGAGACGTTCACGGAGGAGGCCCGGAGCCCGATGCCGTCGATCAGGACGACTTGGATGGTGTACGTCGCGCCATGCGAGCTGGAGAAGGCGAAGGATGCGCTGGAGGTCCCCGCCTGGAGCGTGCCGTTGACGTACCAGGCGTAGGAGGTCGGAGGCGCCCCACCTGTCGAGGTGGCGTTGAAGTTCATCACGGAGCCGACACCGACCTCGGTCGTGGTGCTGGGGGAGATGGCGACGAAGGGGCGCGCATAGACCGTGGCGGTGACGTTGAACCAGAGGACGTTACCATGGCCATCGCCGAGCCGCAGGGTGAGCGCGAAGCTCCCCGCTCCGGTCGGAGCGAGCTGGTAGCTGCCGGTGACCTGGCCTGCCAAGACCGACCCGTTGAGATACCACTGATAGGAATAGGGGGACGCCCCGCCGCCGACGGTGGCGGCGAAGGTCTGCGACATGCCCACGTCCATCGTGGCGCTCGTGGGACTGACGGAGGCGACCAGGGGCGGGCCGGCGACGACCGTCGCGTTTGCCCAGGCGGTCATGGGGCCCGAGGCGGAGTCGGTGGCCCGGAACCCGATCCAATATATCCCTCCGCGCGCGGAGGAGAACATGTAGGCCGTGCAGCTCGTCGCTCCCGCAAGGGTCGTATTGTTGAGCGACCACTGGCAGGTGAAGGGGCTCGAACCGCCCGACACGGCGGCCGCCAGCGTCACCGATTGACCGGCGTCAACGCTAGAGGTGGAGGGGGTCTCTGTTGCGGTCGGGACCGCCGCGACCGAGATGGTAACTGGCGTTGAGGAAGTCGACCCACCGAGCGCATCGACGACGGTCGCGTTCACGCTGAGGCTCCCAGGCGCACTCGTGGCGATGTCGACCCCGGCGCAGTTGCTCCCGGACTGGCGGACCGAGTTCACGTACCACCGGCAGATGGTCGCTCCGGTCCCTCCGCTAACGACCCCCGTAACGTTCGCGGTCTCCCCCACGTCCACCATCGGGGTCGTCACGGTCAAGGCGACCGTTGGTAGAGCCTTCACTGTAATCGCTACCGAGGTGCTTGCGGTGTTGAACGAGTCATTGTACCATGCCCAGCATACGAGGGAACCCGGCACGAGGAAGGCGTGGTTCGGGCTCTGGGAAGTCGAGGTGAAGCCGTCGGTGCAGTGCCAGGCGTATGTCGTGGGGGCGGTGCCTCCTGACCCGCTGGCAACGAGGCTCACGATCATCCCCACATCCACTGGGTCGGGCGAGGCGCTGGCAGGACCGATGGAAGGGGCGACGTTGAGGGTGAGCGTCACGCCCTGAGATGCCTGGTTCCAAGTGTCGTTAAACCAGACCTCACACATCTCGCTCCCCACCGCCGTGAATGTGTGTGTCGGGTTCTGGGAGGAGGATTGGAAGCCATCGGTGCAGTGCCAAGAGTACAGGGCCGACGTGCCCCCCGTTCCGCTGGCCAGGAGGGTCACCGGTGTGCCGGCGTCCGTGGGGTTGGGGGAGGCTGATGCGGTGACCGATGGGAGCCCGTTGACCGTGACGGTTATCGAAGATTGGGAGGTGAGCCACGTGTCGTTGTACCAGGTCAAGCACGTCACGCTCCCTGCGGCGGTGAACGTGTGGGTCGGGTTCTGCGACGCTGAAGTGAAACCGTCGGAACAGTGCCACGCGTAGGTCGTCGGCGCGGTCCCCCCGGACACGGTCATGCCCAAGTTGACGAGCACCCCAACGTCGACCGGGTTTGGACTCGCGGTCGTCCCGGTGATGGCGGGAATGGAATCCACGGTGACGGACATCGCGTTCGTCGAACCTAGGAACGAATCGTTGTACCAGGACCTGCAGAGATAGACCCCGGTGGCGGCGAAGGCGTGGCTCGGGCTCTGGAGCGCGGAAGAGAACCCATCCGCACAGTGCCAGGCGTAGGTCTGCGGCGAGGTCCCACCGCTTCCAGTCGCGGACAGCGCGACCAGCACGGTGGGGTCGACGGGGTTGGGAGACGCCGAGATCGCGGGAAGCGTCGGGGCCGCGTTGATCGTGAGCGAGACGGAGCCGGCCGAAGAGAGCAGGGAATCGTTGTACCACGCAGTGCAGGTAGGGTTCCCCGGCTGGGAGAACGGGTGAGTGGGGCTCTGGGAGAGGCTCGTGAAGCCATCGGTGCAGCGCCAGGCGTAGCTCGTGGGGGCACTGCCCCCCGTGCCGATTGCGGAGAGGACGACGCCCACCCCAACGTCCGTGGGGCTCGGAGCGCCGGTGACCGAGGTCATCGCAGGGTCACCACTTATCGTTACCGACACGCTCGAGGAAGATTGGTACCAGGTATCATTGTACCACACCCAGCACGTGGCGGCTCCCGGGGCGCTGAAGGTGCGGACGTCGTCCTGCGTGACGGCCGTCGCCCCATCGCTGCAACGCCAGAGATAGCTTGCGCCAGTTCCACCGGCCCCCGCTCCGTGGAACGTGGTGGGTACCCCGACGTCCGTGGGGGAAGGGCTCACCGATGCGACCACCGACGGGATCGCACCGACGACCTCGGACATCGTGGCCTGCGAGTCCGCGCTCGTGGAGTCGTTGACCCAGAAACGGACCACGAACGTTCCCGAAGCGTTGAAGGTGTGCGTCGGCGAGATGTAGTGCGAAGGAGTAAGGGACCCGTCGCCGAATCGCCACGCGTACGTGTAGGGGCTAACCCCCCCGCTCACTCCTCCGGAGAAGGCGACCGGGATGCCCACGTCGACCGGGTTCGGGGTCGCCGCAACGCTGGCCGCCAAGGTGGTAACGGTTACGCTGACCGTCGAGCTCATGCTCACACCGACAGAGTCGTTGACCCAGAAGCGGACCACGAAGGTGCCCGTGGCGTTGAAGACGTGCGTGGGGTCCTGATAGCCCGAGGGGGTCAGAGAACCGTCGCCATACCTCCAGGCGAAGGTGTAGGGACCTGTGCCTCCGGTGAACCCGCCATTGAGCACCGTACTGGCGCCGGTCCCGGTGGGGTTCGGGTTCGCGGTAGGCATGGGATTGGGGTCGGCATGGACCACGACACCGTCCCCTGAGGAACACTTCGTAACGGGGGTCTGCGCACTGTCCGTGACCGTGTAGGTGTACGTCGTGTTGGCCGTAGGGGAGGCGACGTAGGTCGGTCCCGTTTGGCCCGTCAAAATGTTCGTGCAGGAAGCCCCCGAATACCACTGCAGAGCATAGGGGCTGGTCCCTCCCGACGGGTTCGCGGTCAGTGTGACCGATTGGCCACTGTCGATAACGGGGGAGGGTGGAGCGATCGCTCCAGCGACGAGCGTGGGGTTCACGGTGATGACCACAGGGCTGGCGGTCGTCGTGGTCACTGCCCCCGCCCCGCTGCTGTCTGTCACGGCGACGCAAAAGTATGTCGTGGAAGAGGGAGACAGTGCGGTGAACGCCTGTGGGCTAGTGGCTGAGGCGACCGTCTGAACCACCGTGAGCCCGATGCACGATGAGCCCGAGGTGGACGTGTCCAGCCTCGCGGTGAACGAGGTGGTGCCCCCGGTCCAGCTGGCCGTGAACGCGACCGTCTGCCCGTTGTCGATGGTCTCCGAACCCGGTGCGAGAGTCGGGGCACTCAACGTGGGATTCACCGAGAGCGTTACCGGGGCCGCAGTCGTGGTGGTCACCGCTCCTGCCCCGCTACTGTCGGTGACCGTGGCGCAGTAGAAGGTCGTCGAAGCCGGAGCGACCGCAGCGAATGCCTGGGGGCTCGTCGCGGGCCCAATCGTTTGCACCAACGTCAATCCCATGCACGAAGTGCTGGAAGTGGAGGTGTCCAGCTTCGCCGTGAAGGAGGAGGTGCCGCCCGTCCAACTGACCGCAAAGGCGACCGACTGCCCGTTGTCGATCACCTCGGAAGCCGGAGAGAGCGACGGGACGCCGAGCGCTGGGCTCAGCGTGACGACCACGGGCGCCGCCGTGGTCGTGCTAACGGCCCCCGCCGCACTGCTGTCCATGATCGTGGCACAGTAGTACGTCGTCGAGGAAGGAGCTACCGCGGCGAAGACTTGGGGGCTTGTGGCGGCAGCGATGGTCTGCAACGGGGTCATTCCCGTGCACGACGTGCTGGACGTGGAGGTCTCGAGCTTGGCATTGAACGAGGAGGTGCCTCCCGCCCAGGACGCGGAGAAGGTCACCGTCTGCCCGTTGTCGATGGTTTCTGAGCTCGGTGAGAGCGTGGGCGCGGAGAGCGCGGGGTTCACGGAGATCGTGACCGGGCTTGCCGTGGTGGTCGTCACCGGCCCCGCCCCGCTGCTGTCCGTGATCGTAACGCAGTACGAGGTCGTCGACGTGGGCGACACCGCCGTGAAGGACTGAGGACTGACCGCCGTCGAGACCGTCTGCAACATCACGAGCCCCGTGCACGAGCTGGACGAGGTGGAGGTGTCCAACTTCGCCGTGAACGAGGACGTGCCCCCGCTCCAGCTCGCAGAGAAGCTCACGGACTGTCCACTGTCGATCGATTCCGACCCGGGCGAGAGCGTCGGCGCCGAGAGCGCCGCGTTCACCACCACCGTGTCCGTCGAGGAGTAGACGCTCACGGCTCCCGCGGCACTGCTGTCCGTCACGCGATAGCAGAAGTAGTAGGTCCCCGCGGACAGGGTGTTGGGAGTGGTGTAGGTCGGTGAGGTCGCTCCCCCGATGGCCGGAGAGGTCGCCGAGCAGGTGCCCGAGGTCGTGGGGTCGTACCACTGCCACGTGAAAGGAGAGGTCCCTCCCGTCGCCGCATTCGTTAGCACCTCGGTCTGGCCCGCGTCGATGGCAACACTCGTGGGTGTCGGGACCGCGGCCGCCAGCGCCGCGTTCACCGTGATCACCACCGGGCTCGCCGTCGTGGTCGTCACCGCTCCCGCTCCGCTGCTGTCCGTGATCGTGGAACAGTAGTACGTGGTCGAGGTCGGCGCGACCGCGGTGAAGGCCTGGGGACTGCTGGCGGGCGCAATCGTCTGCACGACGACCAGGCCTGTGCACGACGCGGACGAGGTCGAGGTGTCCAGCTTCGCCGTGAACGAGGAGGTCCCTCCCGCCCAGCTCTCCGAGAACGCCACTGATTGGCCGCTGTCGATCGCCTCCGATCCCGGGGAGAGCGTGGGCGCAGAGAGCGCGGCGTTCACCGTGATCACCACCGGGCTCGAAGTCGTCGTGGTCACCGCCCCGGCTCCACTGCTGTCCGTGATCGTGGAACAGTAGTACGTGGTCGAGGTCGGCGCGACCGCGGTGAAGGTTTGTGGGCTGCTGGCAGACCCTATCGTCTGAACCACCGCCAAGCCTGTGCAGGTAGAACTGGAGGTCGACGTGTCCAGCTTCGCCGTGAACGAGGAGGTCCCTCCGGTCCAGCTCACCGAGAAGGTCACGGACTGCCCACTGTCGATGGTCTGTGACCCCGGTGAGAGCGTCGGGACCCCCAGGGCAGAGTTCACCGTGATCACCACCGGGCTCGCCGTCGTGGTCGTCACCGCCCCCGCCCCGCTACTGTCCGTGATCGAGGCACAGTAGTACGTCGTCGAGGTGGGCGCGACTGCGGTGAAGACTTGGGGACTGCTGGCCGACCCAACCGTCTGCACCACCACCAGCCCCGTGCATGAGGAGCTCGAGGTCGACGTGTCCAGCTTCGCCGTGAACGAAGCGGTCCCTCCCGTCCAACTCGCGCTGAAGCTGACCGACTGACCATTATCGATGGTCTCCGAACCTGGCGACAACGTCGGGGCGCTCAAGGCCGCGTTTACGGTGATGACGACAGGCGTCGTCGTGGTGGTCGTCACCGCCCCGGCCCCGCTGCTGTCCGTGATCGAGGCACAGTAGTACGTCGTCGAGGTGGGCGACACCGCGGTGAAGGACTGCGGGCTCACGGCAGACGTGATCGACTGGACGAGGACCAGACCTGTGCAGGAAGCGCTGGAAGTCGACGTGTCTAGCTTCGCCGTGAACGAGGAGGTGCCCCCGCTCCAGGTCGTGGAGAAGCTCACGGACTGGCCGCTGTCAATCGACTCCGATCCGGGCGAGAGCGTCGGTGTGGTGAGCACCGCGTTCACCACCACCGTGTCCGTCGAGGAGTAGACACTCACAGCTCCAGCGGCACTGCTGTCCGTCACGCGATAGCAGAAGTAGTAGGTCCCCGCGGAAAGCGTGTTGGGAGTAGTGTAGGTCGATGACGTTGCACCCCCGATGGCCGGAGAGGTCGCCGAGCAGGTGAGAGAGGTCGTGGGGTCGTACCACTGCCACGTGAAAGGAGAGGTCCCTCCCGTTGCAGCATTCGTCAGCACCTTGGTCTGGCCCGCGTCGATGGTGACGCTCGTGGGTGTCGGGATCCCCGCCACGAGCGCTGCGTTCACCGTGATCACCACCGGGCTCGCCGTTGTGGTCGTCACCGCCCCCGACC
Organism: Thermoplasmata archaeon; assembly: GCA_028864975.1. Taxonomy (GTDB): domain Archaea; phylum Thermoplasmatota; class Thermoplasmata; order Lutacidiplasmatales; family UBA184; genus JAKAAX01. The sequence goes on from JAGWLG010000052.1 coordinate 8,036, forward strand.
CACTGCTGTCCGTGACCGTGGCACAGTAGTACGTCGTCGACGCGGGAGAGACCGCCGTGAACGACTGCGGGCTCGTCGCCGACGGAACGGTCTGAACCGTGACCAGCCCCGTGCACGAGGAGCTTGAGGTCGACGTGTCCAGCTTCGCCGTGAATGCCGAGGTACCTCCCGACCAACTGGCCGAGAAGGTCACCGACTGGCCGCTGTCGATCGACTCCGATCCCGGGGAGAGCGCGGGCACGGACAGCGCGGCGTTCACCGTGATCACCACCGGGGTCCCTGTGGTCGTGGTCACCGACCCCGCCGCACTGCTGTCCGTGATCGTGGCACAGTAGTACGTGGTCGAGGTGGGAGCGACCGCTGTGAAGGCTTGGGGACTGCTTGCGGACGCGACGGCCTGCACCACCACCAGACCCGTGCATGAGGAACTGGAGGTCGAGGTGTCCAGCTTCGCCGTGAACGAAGCGGTCCCTCCCGTCCAGCTCGCGCTGAAGCTGACCGACTGACCACTGTCGATGGACTCCGACGTCGGCGAAAGAGCAGGGTTCGTGAGCGCAAGGTTCACCGAGACCGTATCGACCGCCGAGCACACGCTGACCGGGGATGACGCACTATCGGTCACCTTGTACGAGTACGAAGTGGTGCTGGCCGGGTTCGCATTGTACGTCGAACCCGTCGCGCCCGTGATCGCGGTTCCGCACGCGGTTCCGGTGAACCATTGATAGGCCGAGTATGGAGTCGTCCCGCCGGCTGGATGAGACGTGAGAAGAAGGAACTGCCCGCTATCGATGGTCGGAGAGGCAGGCGTGATCGGGCCCGCGACCAGAGCGGGATTGACGACGTACGTGATCGACCCTGAGGCCGTCGCGCCGTTCCCGTCAGTCACCTTGACGGTGACGGTGTAGGTTGAGGACGCGCTCGGGGAACAGCTATCGGTCGACGTGAGGGAGTTGGTGCAGCCCGTCGGGAGCGATGTCCATGAGTAACCGTACGGCGAAAGTCCCCCGCTCGGGACCGCGCTGGTGAACGTGATGGTCTGCCCGAGGTCCGAAGGGCTCACGGGAGAGGCGGTGGGGGCCCCGATGGTCAGTGCTGGCGAAACTGTGACCGTGATGACGTTCGACGGGCCGTAACGGTTTGCAGCGGCATCATACGCGAGTGCGTAGATGGTGTACGTGCCGGCCGACGCAGGGGTCCAGACCCAGGCACCTGTAGTGGCGGTCTGGTACACATCGTTCAGGTACCAGTAGTATCCTGATGGCGAGCCTCCGGAGGCGCTCGGAGTGTAGGATAGGGCCTGCGAGACGTCCCCACCCGTCGGTCCGGAGATCGAGGGCACGATGGGTGTGGCGGGAGTGCAGTCCGTGCAGACCTGCCAGTAGTAGTTGACGTTGACATTGGAGATGTTCGTCACGGCCTCCCAGTGAGGGCCGTAGCCATAGGGCCCGGTGGACTGGTAATAATGGGCGTTGTTGTCCGCCGGTGCGAGCACCTGGAGCGGCCCGTCGTTGATGTAGCAGGTGCTCATGCCGGACTGGAACTCGTCGGACCACGGGATGTACTCGGTAATGTGGGACCCGGAGGCCCACTGGTACGTCATCGCGGGGAGCGAGGTGTAGCTCAGGCACGACGCCGCCGTCGTGTCGACGACCTCCGTCATCGGGCCCGTGAAGTATCCGTGGGAGTCCGCGGCGGTGCCCATCATTTCCATGTAGTTGTTCTGGGGTGTTGAGCCCGGATCCGGCTGGTTCACGCAGTCCGTGCTTGCGCCCAGCGTGGCGTAGTCGTACACTTCCATGCACACCTGGTAGGGACTCGTGGTGGCGACGTAGATGTCCAGGGCCACGCTGTCGCCTGCGCTCATCGCGCCTACGTTTGGGTCACACGAGGTGCCAAGGTTGGACCCCGCGGCGTTCCAATCGGAGTAGAGCATCTCGAATCCCGCGTTACAACCTGGCCAGTTGTCCCCAACGATGGCTTGGTACCAGTCCCCGGTGTTGGATCGGCCGTTGAACTCGTAACCGGTGGCGTAGGGGCTCGTGGCGAGGGTGATGGTGAAGTACCACCCAGAGACCCCCGCGTAGTAACCATGGTCCATCTCGGCCAGAGTCGCCCCTTCTTGGAAGTAGTAGGGATTGGCACTGGTCTGCGGCGCGGCGCTACCGACCACCCCGGGGGACATGGGAGCCGGGGCGAGAGCGGCGGAGAGGTCTGGTGACTCTCCCTCCAGGGAGACCCCATGGTGGGGGAGGGCGACTGACGGAGGCGATGCTCCCTGGGAGAAAGACGGGGACATCGTCAAGAGCGCGATGAGTGCTAGAAGGGGGATCGGTCCAAACGGGCCCAAAGGTGCCTTCGACCCAATCCCTCGACCCCGTTCCCCCTGTGAGGGAGAATCGTTGACCCCACCCATGCTTTCGCAGCTCACACTAGAGTGTGTATGGGTATATCGTCCTATCAACAGGGCACGAGGAGCCGCTCGCGGGCCGTTCCCCCCCTCCACGGGGCGAGCGTGGATCGCGCCTGGGGCAAGAAGGCTCGAGAGTGGGCAGCACCCGATATCCGCGCCAGTTAGTCTCTAAATAGAGACGGCCCCCCTATCCGTTCGTATGTCCGGCTCCCTGATCCAGCTCGGCGGGACCATGCCGCCCCCGACCGAGGTCAACCTGACCATCACACCCTCGGCGCGCGAGCAGCTCCTCAAGCTCCGCGCGCAGGCCCAGGCAGAGACCAAGGGGCTGCGCCTGTTCGTCCAGGGAGGCGGCTGCTCAGGCCTGACCTACGGAATGCAGTTCGACGACGCGGGGGAGGGTGACCAGGTGCTCGACGTGGGGGACGGGCTCAAGGTCATCATCGACCCCGCCAGCGCCCCCGTGCTCAACGGCGTCACCGTGGACTTCCTGCTCTCCCTGGAGGCGTCGGGGTTCAAGATCAAGAACCCCAACGCGAAGAGCACCTGCTCCTGCGGGAAGAGCTTCGCCTGAAGCGACCGCCATGCCCCTTCCAAAGCGGGCCCGAATCGTTCAGGTCAATACCTCTTCCCGCGGAGGGATGCCGAAGCTGCCCGTCGGGGGGAGTGTCTGGGTTAGCCGCGAGGGTCTGGAAAGGGATCACAATCGCTACCGCACCGAGAAGCTTCGGGGCGATCCGGACTCCGCGGTTCTCCTTCTCGCCCTTTCGTCCATCCAGGCCCATGCCGAGGCGGGGTTCCCCGTGGGGCCGGGTTCGATGGGAGAGAACCTGACGCTCTCCGACCTCGTCGAGACGGAGATGGCCCCGGGTCAGCGCTGGAAGGTCGGGAGGGCCGTGGTCCAGATCTCTCGAGCCTGCACTCCCTGCCACAATCTGGACATCTACGGAACCGGATTGCTCAAGCAGGCGATCGGCCGGCGAGGCTGGTACGCGCGGGTCCTCGAGGAAGGGCCAGTAAAGGCGGGCGACGAGGCCGTGCTACTAGCTGACGTGTAGCTTCTCCGTCAACTGGGTGCTTAAATACCGCGGCGTCGTGATTTGCTTGGAACGAACATGGTGTCCCGTCTCGACTCCGCGAAGCCCGAACCTGTCTCGGTGACGAGCGCCTTCGACATGGTGGTCTCGGACCCCGCCCTCGAGCAGATCAAGGGGCTCCTCAAGGGTCAGAAGCCCGGCATGGCTGTCCGGGTCTTCGTCCAGATGGGGGGAGGGGGCGGCTGCTGCGGCGGCGGCTCTGGTCCCGCCTTCGGCATGGCCTTCGACAAGCCCAAGAATGGCGACGAGGTCGTGAAGCGCGACGGCGTCAACTTCGTCGTGGATCCCTACAGTGTCGATTTCTTGAACGGGGCCAACGTGGACTTCGTCAAGGAGAACGGAGACTCCGGTTTCAAGATCACCAACCCCACCCTCCCCATGAGCGAGGCGGGGAGCGGCGGGGGCTGCGGCTCCTGCGGTGCCAGCTCGGACAACGGCGGCAGCTGCGGCTGCGGGTCCGGCGGCGGCGGCTGCTGCTAGGCCAGAAGGTCGCGCCCAGCGCGCTTCGGTCGCTACCGTCGCGCGCGGAAGAAGAGCAACGCTAATCTTCCCCTACACCGCTCCCGTTCCTCCCTGAACAGGAGCGGAAGCGGTCATGGCCAAGTCAAAGCCGAAGCCCAAGCCCGCGGCAAAGAAGTCGAAGCCCGTCCCGAAGAAGGCTCCAGCCCCTCGGCCCAAGCCCGCGGCTCCGAGGAAGCCGAGCCCGGCCGACGAACTGAAGTCGCGGGAAGAGGCCATCCTCGAGAAGGGGAAGGAGCTGGTCTCGGCGTACAAGGAGCTCGCCGAGCACCAAGAGGAGTTCGACGACCGGCTCAAGCACCTCGAGACCAAGGAGCACCAGGTCGCCGCTCGGGAATCCACGCTGGGCTCCCTCGAGAAGAGGCTCGCGGACGCAGGCGTGGTCGAGGCCACGGCAGAAGAGATCGGAAGGGCCCGAGACCGTCTCAAGTCCCTTGAGGAGAAGCTCAAGGCCATGCGCGCCGATGTCGAGAAAGAGAAGCACGAGATCAAGGAGTGGCGTGAGGCCCTCGCGGGACGTGAAGAGAAGCTCGGGCAGTCCGAGAAGCTACACCTGACCCGCGAGAAAGGGCTCCTCGAAGAAGAAGAGGGCGTCAACCAGAGGAAGGCCGCCCTGGCCGAGGAAGAGGCCCGCCTGCGGAAGATCAACGACGACGCCGTTCGGGACCTGCACGACCGGGCCGCCCGGCTCGAGGAGCGCGAGCGCTCCCTCACGAACCTTCAGCAGGAGACCGAACGTCGGCTCTCCGAGTTCGCGCAACGGGAGAGCGAGGTCTCCCGCGTGGAGGCCGAGGCGCGCCAGCGACGGTCGGACGCGGAGAGTGCGCAGAAGGTCGTCGAAGAGGCCCGTATGGGCCTGGACGTGCGTGAGCAGTCTCTCCAGGAGCACGAGTCCACGCTCCTCGGGCACGCGGAGGCCCTGGAGCCCCACGAAAGGGCCCTGGAAGAGGCGGAAGGGCAGGTCCGCGCCCACCGCGAGAAGCTGGCGAAGGCTCGTGAGGCGCTCAAGTCGCACGTGGCCTCGCACCAGGCCAGGTAGACCCATCTCTGGGCAACCGCTCCGGGGTCTCCGACGCCCGGGGCGGCACGGGTCGTCGCGGGGCCGGCGGAGAGAAGGGGCAACTGGCCGATCATCCCCCCCTTGCCTGGCAGGCTCGGGACCATGACGGAGAATCGTGGCTAGAGCGAAAGCGTCCCTCTACCGCAAGCATGAAGAGCCACGTGCTTCCCCGAGAGCTGGCGATGAAGTCCGCCACAAGCGCCCGCCCGGGGCTGATGACTTCTACTTCGAGCCGGGCGACCCGGAGTGGCGGACATGGACACCCAGCAGCAGCTGAGACTTGTGGCGCTCGTGGCAACCGGCGGAGCGATCGGTAGCGTCCTTCGATACGGCGTGAGCGGCGCGCTCTCGCGGACGGACTTCCCTTGGGGGACCTTCGCCGTGAACTTCACCGGGACCTTCCTGCTCGCCCTGCTCTTCTTCCTCTCTCTCGAGCGGGGTCTTTTCTCCCCCGAGCTCCGTGCGCTGCTGTTCGTCGGAGTGTTCGGAGGCTACACCACGTTCTCAACCTTCGGGCTCGAAACGGTCACCCTCCTACGGGGTGGAGAGACCTTGCTGGGGGCGTTCAATATCCTGCTGAACGGTGGGATATGTCTGGGGGCGGCGTTCTTGGGAGCCGGTGTGGGCTTGCTCCTGGCGGGAGGACAGACGTGGAGCTGAACGAGAAGGCTGTCCGACTGAAGATCTACCTCGGGGAGTCCGACCGGTTCCAGGGGCGCCCAGCTTACCAGGTGGTCGTCGAGAGGCTCCGCGCGCGTGGCTTCTGGGGTGCGACGGTGTACCGAGGCATCTACGGGTTTGGGAAGCGGAGCTTGCTGCACTCGGCCTCGGTCCTCCGCCTCAGCGAGGACCTCCCGCTCATCATCGAGGTCGTGGAAGCCGAGGAGAAGGTCACGGCCATCGTACCGGAACTCAGCGAGATGGTGAAGGGCGGCCTCATCACGGTCGAGGACGTGAAGGTCCTTCGCCACCTTGGGTAGTCGGGGACCCGAACAAGCGCAGCGCGCTCCGTTCCTGGGGAGCCGGTTCGAGCTCCGGCGATGTTGGAAGAACAGACCGGAACTATCCTGCCTTTCCGACGTCGTAGGACGTGAGAAGCGCCTTCACCGAGGCGGAACCGGATCGGTTCAACACCGTGGGGGAGGGCAAGGCCTTGCGGTGGGACTCGGCCGC
>JAGWLG010000105.1 GCA_028864975.1 Thermoplasmata archaeon
CTGATGTCCCCGTGGGAGATCCCGGCCTCCTGGAGGTGGTCGGCGACCCCGATCACGTTCATGACCAGTCGTCGGTAGCGCCAGTCGCGCTCGGCGGGCTCGAGGGTATCGAGCATGCGCATGTGTTCGTCGAGCGAGGTCCCCACGGCCCGTTCCATCACGAGCGCCGGGAACCACTCCGCCCGCTTCTGACCGTTGGCGCCTGCGAACATGATGTGGGCGCCCTGGTGGTAGTACCAGGTCCCGACGAACACCCCCTTCAGCGCGGGCGGTGACTGCCAGACCCAGCGCGTGATGGCCGCATATCTCGCGTCGGCCGAGGGCAACCATTGGGTATGGTAGAGCCGCAGGATCATGGGGGTCGGGTTGTTGTGCCCGAAGAGCAGCTGGAAGACGATCGCATAGCGCCCGCACGACCGCCAGGGTGGGCGGGAAGGGTGAGGGAAGGTCATCGGGCGGAACCGGACGTCCAGGGGGATCGCTCCGCGCAGCGGAGGCGCCGCCGTGTGCGGCCAATGCGTCAGGGCTTGGACCACTTCCGACGGGGAGGGCATCTCGCGCCCTGGGATGATGACGGGCTTGCGGCGGCCGAAGAGCCCCCCTAGTCCGCCCTTTTTCGCCGTCGGCGCGGCCCTCCGACGCACCGCCGGGGCGGGAGGAGGTGGGGGGGGTGGGGGAACCCCTGGAGCCGGAGGGGGCGGACCGCCGCCCGCGGGCGGACCTCGCACGCCTCCACGCTGCCCGACCGCCATCTCCCGTGGGCTGAGAAGCCCCGAACCTCGTGGATAGGAAATCGAAGGGGGCCTTGAAGCCAATGGGGGCAAGCGCGGCCCCCCGTTCCAAGCCCCCCTCGCCATCGCCCGACCCCCGGACCTTGTTCTGGCCCTCACCCCGAGGGTTCTTCCGAGGTCCCTGCCTCCCGGTCGCCGCGATGCCCGCGTGTGTCGTGCTTGCGGCGGGGGCCTCCCTTCGGTCGGGCACCGTGCCGAAGGCGCTTCTTCCGCTTGGGGACGGGCGGACGGTCCTGCGCCACGTGCTCCGCGCCGCCGAGGAAGCGGACCTGACCCCCCTCTGGGTGGTGGTTGGCGCGCGGGCAGAAGAAGTCCGCCGCGAGGTCGAAGGCACCCGCGCGACCTCGGTCGTGCATCCCGGTTGGGAGCGGGGCCGCACGGGGTCCGTGAAGCGAGGGCTCGGATCCGCAGGAGAGGGTCACGGCGGCACCCTCCTTTGGCCCGTGGACCACCCCTTCGTGAGCAACGAGACCCTCCGCGTCCTCTCGAAGGCTACCTCGCGTACGGCCGGGCCCGACGCGCCCGCCGAGTGGCTGATCCCGCTCTATCGGGGCCGACGAGGGCACCCCGTGGTGGTCGGAGATGGGGCACGACGCGAGGTCCTGTCCTTCCCGGACGACGTCCCCCTTTTCCGATATCCCCGTTCCCACCCCAGCGGAGTGCTTGAGATCCCCGTGGACGACCCCGGCGTGGTCGAGAACATCGATACCCCTGCGGCCTTCGCCGCCGCGGTGGCCCGTTGCTTCGGGGGAGGTCCCTGAGCATGGACCGCCGCGTGCTGAAAGAGGCCCTCGCCCTCTCGGACGCGCACTTTCCGTACGTGCTCGCGACCATCGTCGACGCTCACGGCTCGGTCCCCGCGAAGAAGGGTGCCGCCATGCTCGTTCGGGAGGATGGCCGCATCGTGGGCACCATCGGCGGCGCCGGCCTGGAGGAGAAGGTGAGGTTCTTAGCGCGCCAGGCGCTGCGCCACCACGAGGGAGGGCTGCACCGGTTCGACCTCAAGGCGTGGAAACCCGGTGGGCTGCAGTCTCTCTGCGGAGGAAGCGTGGACGTGGCGGTGGAGTACGTGGCCCCGAAGCCCAACGTCCTCCTGTGGGGCGGAGGGCACGTCGCGCTCGCGCTCTCCCGACAGCTCGCCCTCCTCGACTATGACCACTCGGTCGCGGACGACCGCGGGGAGTATGTCAGCGCAGAACGTTTCCCGAACGCCCGCCATCGGTGGGTGGTCGCGCCGCAGGAACTCCCCTCCACGCTCGAGAAGAGCGGGGAGCGCTTCAGCCACGCTTATCTGCTCGGGTACGACGCGAAGAAGGACGAGGAGGTCGCGTTCCGATTGCTCCCCACCTTCTCCGGCGCCGTCGGGCTTATCGCGAGCCGCTCGAAGCGGGAGATCACGTTGAGGTCCCTCAAGGCGCGCGGTCTCGACCCGGAGACCCTGTCGCGCCTGAGGTCGCCGATCGGCGTCCCGATGGGCGCCGAGACCCCCGAGGAGATCGCCGTGAGCATCGCAGGGGAGATCATCCAGGACCTGAGGAGCTCCGTCCGAAAGGAGGAGGTCGCCGCGAGGGCGGAGGAGGCCGCCACCGACCATGCCCAAGAAAGTCCCGGTCAAGCTTAGAGTGAACGGCGAGGAGCATGAGCTCCACCTCCCGCCTCAGCGCATCCTGCTGGACGCCCTGCGCGAGGACCTGAACCTCACGGGAACGAAGCGGGGATGCGACCTGGGCACCTGCGGGTGCTGCACCGTGATCGTGGAAGGCGTCCCGAAGCTCTCCTGCCTGATGCTGGCCATGCTCGCCGAAGGGCAGGAGATCACGACCATCGAGGGGATCGCCCCGCCGGGGGGCCTGCATCCGGTCCAGAAGGCCTTCGTCGACCTGGGAGCGACGCAGTGCGGTTTCTGCACTCCCGGGTTCATCCTCACG
>JAGWLG010000106.1 GCA_028864975.1 Thermoplasmata archaeon
TGACCGCGACCTTCACGGCGGCGGCGCCCCCGACGACCAAGCTCTACTTCAACGACAGCGCGGGGAACGGACAGATCGTGTTCAACGCCGGCCTGTACTACGACGGACCCAACTACGGTAGCAGCCCCTCGCTGGTCGAGACCAACGGCCTCTTTCTGAACCTCGCTCCGGGGATCTACTCGGTCCAGGCGCTTCCCAATTCCGCCTTCAACTTCTCCGGCTGGTCCGCCTCGGGACTCATCGACGCGGTCGCCTCGCCGGCGTTCCCTATGACCTGGGTCCAGGTCTCGGGCGGCGGCCACGCCACGATCACGGCCCATTACACCCCCTCGAAGGCGCAGGCTGTGGTGGACCTACTGGTCCAAGGCGGAGGAACCATCACCTTCAACGGCGTCACCTATGACGCCCCCTCGACGCTCCTCTACGTGCCCACGGTCTCGCTCCCGACGGGCACCTACACGCTCATGGCAACGGCCAACGCGAGCTACACGTTCCGGTGGTGGTACTACTCGGACAACGCGGTCCTGGGCGACTTCAACCCGAGCACCTGGATCAATGTGGAGGAGAACGGGACCTGCCTCGCGGCTTCCGGGCCTACCTGTGCGCTCTTCGGCACCCTCATCATTGCGAACTTCGAACAGAGCCCGGTCGTGACCCTCGACACGCTTTCGGGGGTCAGCAGCCCCGGGGGCGGCATCGTCTGGGACGACCAGAACTACGTTGCCTCTGGGAACACGGTGACCTTGTCGGACGTGACCCCGCCGGCCAAGACGGTCTTCGGGCAGACGAACTTCACGATCGGGGCGGTGCTCCCTCTGGGGGGCGTCTCCACCTACACGTTCTCCAGTTGGACCGTCTCGAACGCGGCCATGCTCTGGGTCAACCACGCGTGCACGACCCAGTCCATCTGCACGGTCCAGGTCAACGGGACGGGGACCCTGACCGCGAACCTCGTCGCGACGCTTACCACCTACGCTGTGGTCCTCTCGGATAGCCCCACCGCCGGCGGAGCTTTCTGGTTCGATGGGACCAACTACACCAGCGGGACCACGGTGAATGTCGGAGCGGGTACGTACGTCGGCATCACCTATCCGAACACGTACTTCCGGCTCAGCGGAGCCACCACCACCGGGGGGGTGACCTTCCCGATCGGATTTGGTCCGATCCCCTTCTACCACCTCAACGTCTCGTGGATCATGTTCCAGGTTACCGTGAGCGCCTCCGGCGCCCTCACCCTGCACTGGGGGTCCGTCCCGGTGAAGGTCACGTTCGTCGCTAGCCCCCCTGAGCTCGTCTCCTCCGCGTCGGTCAACTCCATCCCCGTTTCCACCGATCTCTCGGTCTGGGTGGCGGAGGGTACGAGCGTACCAATCGCGGCGGTGCTCAACCACTTGGCCTACACCTTCCAGGGCTGGAACTCGACCCCGAAGCTGGTCGTCGCCAGCCCGACCACCGTGAACACCTCGCTCCTGGTCCTGGGGTCGGGAACGATCTATCTCGTTGCGTCAAGCGATGTCCCGGTCGCGCCGGTCCGGGTCGCGGTCTCCCCCAACCCCGTCGTGGTCTGGACCAACGCCGCGGCGGCCATCGTGAACGCGGCCGTGACCTGCACGAGCACCTGCCCCTCCGGTACCTACGTAAGCTGGGGGTGGAGCAGCACCACCGCCACGGTCTCGCCATCCCTCGCCAGCGCCTCGATCACCCCTGGAGGAACCCCCGGGAGCTTCTCGCTCTGGGCGAACGCCACGGTCCCCCCCTACACCGTCTCGAGCGGGGTGGTCCCGGTGACGATCGCGGGGATCACCTCGGTGGCCGTGAGCCGGTCCGCTACGTCGATCGGGGGCGGTTCTTCGGTCTACCTCAATGCGACCCCATCGTGCAACGTGGCGACGTGCGCTGGGGGAAGCACCTACTCCTGGGGGATCTCGCCAGGCACGCTGGGTGCGTTGAACGCCACCACCGGGTCCGCGGTCCTCTTCACCTCGACGTGGACGAGCGGGAGCGTCACGTTCTGGTCGAACGCGACGCTGGACGGGGTCACCGTCCACTCCTCCGCGGTATCGGTCCAGGTCCTCGCGAACGTCCTGCAGGGGCTCACGGCCAGCCCCACGACGTCGACGATGGGAGCGGGCACCTCGGTGGCGCTGACCACGAGCGAGAGCTGCACGACCTCCCCTTGCCCTTCGGGGACGACCTACGCCTGGCTCCTTTCGCCCACTTCCCTGGGCTCCCTGACCACGTCCACTTCGGCCCCCGGTACCGCGACCTTCACCGCGGGGTCCGCGGGAGGATGGGGCAACATCACCGTCAGCGCGACCTTGCACGGGACGACTGCCTCCGCGACGGTCCCAGTTGAAGTGGTGGCCGTTACCGCGGTCGCCGCGACCCCTTCCGCCGTGGTCCTTACGGTCGGCGGCAGCCAGGTCCTCAACGCGTCCGTCATGTGCGCTCCCTCCTGTCCTTCGGCGGCCACGTTCACCTGGCACCTCCCTTCAGGAGCGCCGGGGAGCCTGTCCGCGACCTCGGGCTCGATGATCACCTACAGCGCGGGGTCGTCCGCCGGGTTCGGCAACCTCACGTTGAACGCGAGCCTGCTCGGGACCGCGGGGACCACCCAGGTTCCGCTTCAGGTCCTCGTGGAGCTCTCGGGTCTCACGGTGAGCCCAGGCACCGCC
>JAGWLG010000107.1 GCA_028864975.1 Thermoplasmata archaeon
GGGTTCCTCTTCGTGGTCGTCGTTCCCCTCCTCGCGGTGGTCGTCGCGGTTCCCCTTGTGGTCCTGTGGAGGCGGCGGAGAAGGCGGGAGCCACCGCCGGCCCCGGCCACTCCGCGCGAGGAACGGCCGCAGGGGTAGCGGCGCTTGGCTTGTGGGGCATTCGGGTCCGCAGGATTGCCGTGGAGGACCTGGAGCGTGACCTGTGGGGGGGAGGCTTGGGGCACCGTTCACCCTCGCAGAGGACCGAAACCCATGTCCCCCATGGGACCATCTTGAGGGGGATGGTCGACAAGCCCTGGGCAGAGATGACCTACCGTGAGACGGTAGCCGAATCCGGGAACAAGGTCAGGCTCACGCTGACCGAGCCGGAGGCCGAGTGGCTCCGAGGCTACCTCAATCGGCAGTACCCGACCCACCGCAAGACGAACGAGGGGATCGCCCGCGCGGGCACCCGCACGTGCAATGGGCTCGACCTGTGCTGGATCTCGGGCCCGCTCTCTCGCAAGTATCCACGCCTCCGTGGGCACGGACGGTCTGCGGCCCGCAAGGTTCTGCTCGTCGCCCAGCGACTCATCCGGCTGGACAAGGGCCCTGACTTCCGTATCATCTGACGTCCCGCGGTCCCCTGCCTCGCTCCAGCGATGGCAGAGGACCTCACGCTCGAGCCTTCGGGGAGAGCGTATATACCCCATGCCACATCACACACAGTGATGTTGGCAACCGACAACCGCCTGGCCTACGTGTTCACTCACCCCGAGGCGCGCCGGGTCCTCCAGCTCCTCGAAGGGGGGGCCGTGGGCTCCTACGAGCAGGTCCGCACGTCCTTGAAGCTCCACCCTCAGGAGTTCCAGCGGATCGTCCATCGCCTGGAGATCTTCGACCTGGTGTGGACCCGCGCTCCTCAGGGAGCCAAGTGGGAAGGTCGCAGGATCAAGATCGCCTTCGAGCTCTCCCCGAAGGGGAAGGCCCTGCTCGACACGCTTCGCGCCTTCGACCCCATCCTCCTCTCCAAGCGCGAGGTCCTGGGACCACGCACGGTGGATCCCCTGGTGGTGTCGTAGGGTGCCGGCCCTCTTCCTCCTGGGCCCCTCGAAGTGGGCCCCGGGGCATGCCGCCCCCGCGCTCCCTGCGTGGCTGCAAGAGCACCTCGCGGGAAAGGAACCTCCTTCCCCCCTCGACATCCGAAGGGCCCTCGCGGCACGCCTCGGGGAGGACGGTCAACGCGTCGAGGTGATGGAGTCCTTCCCAGACCTGGCGGGCCAGCCGAAGGCCGAGAAGTTCGCGCGGATCATCGAGGACCAGGGCGTCGGGCGCTTCGTGCTCTACTGGCCGTTCGGGGCGAACCGCTCGGGGCTGGACGTCGAGATCGGGTTCGTGCTGGAGCGCCTTCGCCGCAGCGAGCTCCAGGGCGAGGACGTGCGCGTCCTGATCGAGGACGATGGTGCCAAGCGACGCGCCGGAGCACTCGAGGTTCGACCCGACGGAGCGTTCGGGTTCGTCTCCCTGGAGGAGGGAGAGCGCACCACGTACTACGACGACCTCGTCCTCTACCGGGCCCTCATACCTTTCTGGGCGGACTACGGCGAGCTCCTCGAGCTGCTGGAGAACATCGCCGGCGACTGAGCCCACGCACAGGTCTCCCTGCTTCGGCGAGGGAGACCGGCAGAGCCACGAAGCTCCACCAACCCGCCCCGACGCCCCGCGACGACCGACCGGAACCTCCAAAGTGTCCTTCGCTCCTCGCCCGAGTGTGCCCCTCGACCGAAAGCAGCGGGAGTACCGCGCAGTCGAGACCCTCCTCTCCGGCGAGGACGAGGGCCTCCAGTTCACGCTCAACAGCGTGGTGGACGAGGCCCGCAAGAAGGCCGGAGGGAAGCTCACGGACCTTGCAATGAACGCGGAGATTGACAGCATCCGCTGCAGCGACCGCGAGAAGGCTCTGATACGACTCTCGTTGTTCTTCTGGGACGGTTCCTACCCGGTGGACCCCCAGGACTTGGACCTCCTCACCCGCGCCGACCGCGAGAGGTTCCTCGCTGCCCTGGCGACACATCTCGGTCTCCCGTGGGTCGCCCCGAAGCCCGCCCGCCCTGTGTGGGCACGAGGAACCGCGGAGGCCTCGGTCCAGGAGGAGGCCTGGTTCAAGGAACTCCCACCCCACCTGAAGGGCATCGCCGAAGGGCTCACGGGGACCGCGAAGTGGATCATCGAGACAGGGTACGACCCCGCGACGAGGAAGCTCCTCAAGGTCGACATGATGGCCGCTTTCAGCCAGGGGGGGATGGACCCGAAGCGCCCCTCTCCGCGTGCGGAGGCGAACGCAATGACCGCCTACTGCTTCGGGAACGGGCGTCTCAAGGATCTCCGTGGGACGGGCGGGGCACTGGGTGCGCGCGAGGTCCGCTCCCTCATGGCCGACGCGGCCCCACGGGTGGCGGCCTGGCTCCGCGTCCGCGAAGCAGCGATGCGTCACGGTCCCGAGGCGTGGTGGGCGTGGGTGAACGCCTACGGCAAGCTTCACTGCGAGGGGTGGGCCCGGAAGTGAGCGCCTCCCGCCCTCAGGACCCCAGGTAGCCCGATGCCTCGAGCCCCTGCACCCCGACTGGTGAGGGGCCTCCCGGTCTGGCACTCCCGCGAGCGGGAGGGCTACCGGAGCCCCGAGTACGGC
>JAGWLG010000108.1 GCA_028864975.1 Thermoplasmata archaeon
TGGCCCGCCTCTTCCCGTCTCCCCACCCACGATGAACCGGGTGAAGGACGTTACGGTGGTCTCGGACGAACTACGGGGTAGGGTCCTCGCCTGCCTCCCTCGTGAGGCAGGCCATGGATGAGTTCGGCTTCACAGCACCTCGATACCGAACGCCTCGCGGATCGCCCCGCGCAGGTCCCGGAAGTCCCGGTCGTCCGAGAGAATGCACACCGAAGAGATGCCGGGGGCAGGGAGCTCCTGCAATCGCAACGCCTGGGCCAGGAGCCAGATGTCACCAGCCTCGGGAAGGGTCGCTCCGCTCCCATGTCTCTTGCGGCGGATCTCGGGAGCCCGGTCAGGGTCCTTTCGAACCTTGCTCTCGGTCAGCTCTTGGAGACGTTCGTGATGGGCCCGGAAGAAGGTCTCGGCCCGCTCCCGGTGCTCATCCCCAGCTCGGACCTCGCTCCCAAGGAGACCATCCAAGCTGAACCCTTCGACGAGACCCTCGGCGGCCTCCACAAGCGCCTCGACCTGCTCGTCCTCCGCGTCAGGGTCCGGAGGGGCACCCACGCGAGCCAGGAACTCGTTCGCGGTCACGCTTGGCACCGCCAGGGTCGCATGGTCGGCCCCGAGCTCATGTGCCCGGTCGGCCACCTGCTCCCGTAGGTGCAGGCCGCACCCCCGGTTCTCTCCTACCTTCTGGAGGAGCAGGTCGATCAGCACATTGGTGTCCAAGAGGACGATACGCCGCTCGTCCCCGAGGGGGGCGCCGGCCTTCGCCTTGAGACCGAGGGGGAGTCGGTCCCTCAGGGCGGGCAGGCGCGTTCGCTCGGCGTCGGTGAGCCCCTCGGAACCCTGGAGGCGACATAGAGCCAGTCCCTCGGAGATCTCATCGCCCTTGGTCCGAGCCTCCTTCGCGAGTGCCCGCAACAGGCCGCCATCCAGTGCCCGGAGAACGGCTTCCCGCAGACGACCGACCGCTGCGAGGGAGACGGCCGAGATGTCCGGCAACCCCGTGCCGAGCACGTTGCCCAGCCACGCAGGATCCTCTCCATCCAGCACCCCTTCTGCGAGGGGACGCAACGCTCGGAGAGCTTCGGTGGGCTCACGTGCCTGGAGGAACCATAGGGCGGCCTGGACGAGAATCTCGGGCTCCTGCCCGCGCAGGAGTTGGGTGCGAGCCCCTTCCAGGGGACGTCCGAGCTGAACCTTCGCGTGGGCAAGATGCCGAAGCACCTCGTCCGTGAGAAGACCCGCGTCGACCCCCTCCAAGGCCTGCTCCACCCTTGGCCACGACTCGTCTCGGGCGGCCGCCAGGGCCTCTCGAGAGGCTTCGCGAGCGCGCGCCTGGGCCCGTCGGAGGGCCTCGCTCTCCCCTCGGGCCACCGCCGCGCGGGCCGAGGGATCCCCGGGGGAGGCCTCGAGCCAGGCCCTCGCGGTGACCTCCTTGACCTCCGCCCCAGGGAGATCGAGGACCGTCTCGTAGGCTTGGCGACGATGGTCCGCGATGCAGCAGGAGGAGCGCGCGTCCTCCAAGAGGAAGGACGTGGCGGTGAGCAGGTCCCCTGCCGCGACCGTGGCTCTGGCAGCCTCGGCAACGCAGGCACAGTCCTTCCGCGCGAGCATGCGCAGCGTGGAGGCCCGAAGGCGGGGTTGACCCGCCTGCCCCGCCCAGTTCGCGAAGGTGCGGAGCTCCTGGGGGCTCCAGTCCTTCGAAGGGCCGAGCTTGCGCAGCAGCCGGATCGCGTCTGCCGGCCGCCCGGCCTGCCCCCAGGACCTGCCGGCGTCCCACAGCGCGGTCCTCAGACGAGGATCGTCCCGCTGGTCGACAAGAGCGTTGGTCAGGTCCGAGGGGTCGCGGGAGCCTCCCACGACCACGCGAAGGAATGCGCGACGGGTCGGTATCCACTCGTCCCCATTCGAAGGCGGAATCTCGAGAGAGGCCAGCTCCTCCAGGGCTCTGAGCTCCTCGGTCTCGTTTCCCGAGGCGTGTGCGGCCTGGGCTTCCTTCGCGAGGGCGATACCGCGATCCAGCTGGAGGGCCTCTCTCTGCTTCTTCTCGAGCGCCTCGAGCTGTCTCTTGGCCTCTCCCGACCACGCGCCGCTACCGGTGGAGGCGGCCTTCTTCCAGTGCTCCTCGGCCCCCTCCATGTCCTTGCGGAAGAGCGGCACGAATCCCCGGAACACCTCGCACGCGACCCGAAGTTCCTCGTCCGCGAGGCCTACCTTCCGTCGGCGAAGTGGGGGCAGTCCCGGGGCCGCCGCCAGCCACGCGTCCGCGAGCGCAGAGATGGGACCCGGGTCGACCTTCCCCTCCTTCGACAAGAAGCGCGCCAGGTGAACCCCGGCCGTCCCGAACAGGAAGGCCTCCTCCCGGCTCGTCGGGGAGTCCGGTCTCAGCGCCTGGAGGTCCTTGAGGGTCCTGCGGCGGAGCCACCAGGGGTCGTCCGCGTAGGCGGGGTCCGGATCGGGGTTCCCGACGTAGGAGGCGAGGCAATCCGGGCAGATGCACGTCCCCGGGAACGGTCGGGGATCCTCCCGGGAACGGTCCCCGTCGCGGTAGATCGCGGCTGCCTCGTGGTATGCCTGGTCGACCAAGACCA
>JAGWLG010000109.1 GCA_028864975.1 Thermoplasmata archaeon
TGGCAGGATAGGAGAATCGAAGGGTGACCGTGCTGGGGGTCTCCCAGTGTCGTTCCACGACTGGGACGATGCTTCGCACGGAGGGGACCGAGGCCCCGGGGGCGCAAAAGGATGTCCCCCAATCCACTGAAGGCTCAAGGACCAGCGCGGGTTCTACGGCACGGTGAGTTCCTGTGAGGCCGAGCCATCCGTGCCTCATCTGCGGGCACGCCACGTCACAGGATTGCGAACGGGCCGCGGAAGACCTCTCTCGGAAGTACCCCACGCAGTGCCTCCAGTGCGGCTGCATGTGCCAACCCGGGGCCTACCGCGGGGGCGGTCCGGCGGGACCGCGCTCCTCTCCCGAGGTCCACTCCCCCGGTCCCAGGGAGGTGGAGCCCCACGTCCCGGCTCCCGGTCGGCAGATGGCGCGTCCGTAGTTCGCAGCGTCGGCGACGCTATCGGCGGTGCGCGGCTCCCACCGCGTCCGTGAGGTTCGGGAAGCCTCCCGCGTCCAGCGATTTCGACAGCTCTGCGTGGACCGCGTCGAAGACCTTCACCCCTCGCGTGGCGACGGCCGTGCCGAGCTCGAGCGCCCTCGCCCCCGCCAGCACGTACTCGTAGGCATCCCTCCCGTCCGAGATGCCCCCGACGCCCACGATGGGGATGCGCACCCGTTCGAAGATCTGCCAGACACAGGCCAGCCCGATGGGCTTGATCGCGGGACCCGACAGGCCCCCCGAGCCATGCGCGAGCACCGGGCGCTTGAGGACCGGATCGATCGCCATGGCGCGGACCGTGTTGATGGCCGTGATCGCGTCCGCCCCCGCCTTCTCGGCGGCCTCGGCGAGGAGCGCGGGGTCGTGGGTGTTCGGAGTGATCTTGGCCCAGACCGGGAGGCCCGTCGCGTGCTTGACCGCCCGCACCACCTCCGCGAGTTCCTGCGGGTCCTGACCGATCTCGCTCCCGTACCCCTTCGCGTGCGGGCAGGAGAGGTTGAGCTCGAGCGCATGGACCCCCGTCGCCTCCATTCGGCGGGCGAGAGAAGCGAACTCCTGCGCGTCCCCGCCGAAGATGCTCCCCACGACGGGGGCCCCAGCCTTGAGGGCCTCGGCGATCTCCTTGGGATACTCGTCCATCCCGGGGTTCGGGAGCCCCATGGCGTTCAGCATCCCCCAGTCCCCGAACTTCTCGACCGTGGGGTTGGGGTAGCCTTCGCGGGGCTTGGTCCCGATGGACTTCGTGACCACTCCGCCGGCTCCACCGCGGACGGCCTCGGCCATCGAGGTCCCACTCTCGCCCCAGATGCCGGAGGCGAGCAGAGCGGGTCTCGGCAAGTGGACGCCGGCCACCTTGGTCGAGAGGTCCACCACGGGGAGGCACGAGCGGAGCGCCCTACTAAAGAACGCCCCCGCGTCGTGAGGAACTGGCCTCAGGAGGGGACCATCTGCGTGGCCAGGTCCCGGAAGCGTCGCCAGCCCTCTCGGGTCGCCTCGGTCCTCTTGGTCTCGAGCCGCGACATGGAGTCTTCGTACGTCTTCTCCCGGGCCAGGACCTCGAAGCTCCTTCGTAGCTTGGTCTCCAGCGTGGGGCACCACAGGGACTGAAAGAGTGCCCGCACTTCGTCGACCTCGACGGGCGTCGTCGCGATCGCGTAGAGGTCTGTCAGGTCCTGGTCCCGCCCCGCAGCGAGCTTCAGGACCCACAGCGCTTCGGGGCGTGCCACCGAAATCTCGGTCGTGGTGCTTCCCGTGATCGTGAACAGGCGGCGCCGTCGTGGTCGCGCGCTGATCCACGGTTCAGGGACATCGACCCCGGCTCGACGGTCCCTCACCGAGCCGATGAGGAGGTCCACCGTGACCTCTTCCTTGCTCCAACGGAGGACCTTCCCCTCGGGACGTCCGGGGGGCGACCGTGAAGCTCTTCTCGAGTCGGTAGCTGCGATCGGAGATCCACTCTTCGAGCTCCGCGGCCCTACCAACCGGGACCACGACATCCACATCCTCCGAGTAGCGGGGGCGATCGTAGGCGGCAAGGGCGTATCCACCGATCAGCACCCCTCCGAGCTTCCAGGGCCAATCATCCAAGAGGGCGAGGACGCTCCGCTCTCGGACCGCGGGGTCCACGTTAGGCCTCAACGAGTTCCTCCGCGTCCGCGTAGAGTCCCGGACTCTCCCGGATCAGAGCGAGGACCTCCCGCCTCGGGATGACGGGCTCGCCCCGGTGGACGACGACACGGAGTTCCTCCCGGGGCGTGAGATGCACGCTGGCGCCCACCCTCTTCCTGCTGGCGGAGGAGATCCCCCTGCGTCGAAGGTAGGACCGCCAGAGGGCGACCCTTTCGCGGGGGACCGCAAGATGAAAGACCCGAAGGAAGGGGTGGGGAGCGACCAGGTAGCGACCCCCCGTCCACACCTCCACAGCGGCAGAGCCGGTCCAGCCTTTGGGGTCCGGTCCCTCGAGGACCACGCTCCTCACGCGGGCCCATTCCGTGGCTCTCAGGTCCGGCCGATCAGAGGGCCGCAAGCAACGGTACCGTCCTCGGCCCACCCTTTCCACGGTGCCCCGATGCTTGAGCTCGGAGAGGAGCTTGGCCGCTCGC
>JAGWLG010000110.1 GCA_028864975.1 Thermoplasmata archaeon
GGGACCTCCCCCGAGAGCACCGTGGTCCCGACCACGGGAAGCGAGCTCGCCATGGCTTCGAGCACGCTGATGCTCAGGAGCTCCGATCCGCTGGGGTGAAGCAGGAGGTCGCTCGTGGCGTATCGACGTAGCAATTCCTCCTCCGGCACTTCGCCCGTCAGGACCACGCGCTCGGGCCCCCCACCCTCCTTCACGACCCTCTGCGCGTAGGCGGGGTCCTGCACCGGTCCCACGATGGTCAAGAGCGCTTCGGGGACCTCTTGCACGGCCCGGGCGGCAAGATGCCAGCGCTTGCGGGGATGGACGGCACCGACCCCGAGGACCTGGTGACCCAGTCGCACGCTCCAATCCGCTCGGAAGAAGGAGGGGTCCACGCCGTTCGGGATGACGCGGGTCCTCTCGGGCCGCGTGGGAGGATGCACCCGTCGCATGAGGTCGGCGACCTCGCTCGTGAGGGCGATCGTGCCCCGGGCGCGGGAGCAGGCCCTTTTCTCGAGGTAGAACCCCCAGGCCTGGGTGAGCCCGTGCGTGGGGCCGTTCCAGTGGCGGGAGTGCGAGGTGTAGACGTACGGCAATCCCTTCAGCACGAGGCGGTTGGCGACGACGGGGGTCGACGCGTGCAGCAGGTCGAACCGCTCCTGGCGTAGCATCTTGGGCAGGGCGAGCGCGAAGCGATACTCGTCGCTTGGACGGCCGCGTCCCACCCGTTGAAGGATGTCCGCCTCGACCCCCAGGCTACGGAGCCCGCGCGAGAGCCCATCGACCGCCCGTTCCACCGCTCCCCAGCCCGTGGGGGGGACCGGTAGGACCCCGCTGCCGAGGAGAAGGACGCGCACTTCCGCCGCGAGCGGGTCCCGGCCATATACCTTGAGGGGAGGCGGAACGCCCTAGGGTGGCCGGAGGAAGCGGAAGTTCCAAGAGTCGTCGGTGTTCGCTCCCCTCCGCAGCCCCGTGGTGTAGTGGCCAAGCATACGGGCCTTTGGAGCCTGTGACACCGGTTCGAATCCGGTCGGGGCTAGAATGCGGGCAGACCTGCTGGACGCTCTCGCCGCGGGAGCCGCTCAACTCTCAGCAGCGCCTGCGGAGGCGAGCGCCGACCCCACGAAGGCCCCCGCCAAGAAAGCCAAGGCGAGTAGGACCAGGGTCCCGGACTCGTCGTTCACTGGGGGGGCCGGGCGTGGAGCGACGAGCTGTCGGAGCTGAGCCCGCTCCTCAGGGGTATCCGTGCCTTGGCTAACTTTCGTGGCCAAGTACTGGACCCGGAAACTTCGATCATCCATCATGGGCTCTCGATGTACTTGCGCATCGCCTCCTTAAAGCTCTCCCCCATTTTCTCCACCAGGTCCCTCACATTCTCTGGTTGAAGGCCTCCCGCCCGTATCAGGCCTCTGGCGTGGTGGGCCATCGCCCCGATTCTCGCCAGGTCAAAGTCACTGCCTGGGACACGGTAATGGTTCAAGAACAGGCCGATAGCGTCGAGCTCTGTGAGCACGGCCACGGCGATGGGGCCAAAGCCTCCCTCACCAAAGCGGTAGTGCGTCTCGGGAATCATCGGTCCCGTGCGAACGTCCGCTTGAAGCACGACGAAGTACCGTGCCTTCAACTTGGGGTCTCTCTGAAGGTTTCCGACTTCGACAACCACGCTCTGCGAAGGCTGGGCCGTCCCTTCCACGAGATCATCGGGGGTGAGAACCACCAGCGCAGCGTCGCAGGAGTCCATGCTTCCGTGAACGACCCCTCGGACCGGCGCTGCGAACTTCGGCTGTGCTTCTGCAAGCACTGCTTCGCATCCGAGCAACGTGATGATCCTGCAAGCGAATTCCGTCGGCCCCATGTTCCTCTCGCAGTGCGAGACGAACACCCTCGGCGCGCGTCCTGAGACCTCCCCGTCCACGGGAGTCATAGCTTTCTCATCTTATGAGAGTTCCCACAGCCTAACTTTTCCGAGGGTGCTCTCCCTTTCCAGCCCGTGAACCCGCGAGCCTGAGTCGATGGACTGGATGATGTCGCGTGCGACGGTGAAAGGGTTGGATCCTTAGCGGTCAGGTCGTCCGATGGTGGTGTATCCCACGTTGTTCGCATTAGTAGGCGAATCCGGTCGGGGCTAGGATGGTGGCCTCTGGCACGAGGCGGGCCGAGCCGACCCTTCGCGATCGTCGGCCCCGCCGGCGGCCGACCCTCGACCTCAGGCACGTCCGCCATGCTGCTCCGGCCGCAGATGATTTATGCAGTATGAGTATGATCATACACATGAGGCTTGTACAGGCTCGCATCCCCGAGGCGGACTTCCAGTTGCTCCACCGTTGCGCGAAAGATGAAGGGAAGTCGATGCAAGAGATCGTCCGTGAGGCCCTCCATGCGCGCCTGGCCCCGGACGCTGTGGACCCCAACGACCCGCTCTTCGACCTCTTCCCGTTGACCGAGAGGCGAGGGAAGCCGCATCGACTTTCCGAAGACCACGACGACTATCTCTACGGGAAGCGGCCGAGATGATCTTCGTGGA